>DATKMW010000001.1:0-55158 GCA_035541675.1 Anaeromyxobacter sp.
CTTCCGCATCCCGGTGTCGAATGCAACGAGCAGGATCGGCTGGAGCCACGCCTCCGCCTTGGAGAGGAGCCGCTGGAACGCGTCCTCGTCCAGGACCACGCGCCGGACGTTCGGTACCCGGAGGAGCTTCACGCGGGCGATCGGGTTCCCCTCAAGCCGGCCGCAAGCGGCCGCGTAGTTGAGGAGGCGCTTCAACAGGCGATGGAGGCGCTCGAGACATGACGCTCGGTATGCGTCCTCCTACCCGAGTGCGAGGGCGTGCTCGCCGGTCCCCCGGCTTGTGCGATTCGCGATCCGCGAGTGCCGGATGGGCACGTTGCATGCCGGTTCAGGGCAGGTTATACCTCTGGTATGAAGACTGCCATCTCGCTCCCGGACGATGTCTTCCGCGATGCTGAGCTCCTCGCGAAGCGCCTCAAGAAGTCCCGCAGCAAGCTCTACATGGAGGCGGTGGCGGAGTACCTCGCTCGCCACGAGCCGGAGGCGATCACTGACGCCCTGAACCAGCTGGCGAGGAAGCTCGACACCAGGCTGGATCGGGCCACTTCAGCGGCCACGACGCGCATGCTCGAGGGCTCCGAGTGGTGATCGGCCAGGGAGACGTTTGCTGGGCCGACCTCCCCGACCCGGTGGGCTCGGGGCCCGGTTTTCGGCGGCCCGTCCTCGTCGTCCAGGGTGACGCCTTCAACCGCAGCCGCATCGCGACCGTGGTCTGCGCCCCGCTGACCAGCAACCTGAACTGGGCCGAGGCGCCTGGTAACGTCAACCTGCCGGCGCGGAGCACCGGGCTTACCAAGGACTCTGTCGCGAACCTCTCGCAGATCGTGACACTCGATCGCGACGTCATCACGGAGCGGGTCGGCCGGATCTCGCAGAAGCAACTCGAGCTTGTGTTTGCAGGGCTGGACCTGGTGACGGGGCGGTAGTGCCTCTGCATCGGCGTGCTCATCGATGCCGGCCGTCGCGGCTCGCCTTCGGGCTCGCCGCCAGCGTCGGCTTCCTGGGGTTCCTCTGGGCGAGCACGATGCTGCCTTCGAGTGGCTGGAGCGGGCAGTGGTCCAGCGCGACCACGGCCTCATCTGGGTCCGGAAGGATCGGATGCTCCTCCCCCTTCACTCCGACCCCCGTTGGAAGGCGCTTCTCGAGAAGATGAACTTCCCGACGGACTGATGGTCACGGTGCCGGTCCCGATCGCTGTGACCTGGGAGGCTACCGTGGTGCGAGCGCCAGGTAGCAGCCCTTGCACGGTATACGTGCAAGTGTTATGGGTCCATATGATCCTCGACTTCGCCGACGAAGTCACCGAGGACGTCTTTCATGGCAACCGGACCAAGGCAGCGCGCCGCTGCTTGCCACAGGAGCTCTGGACCGCGGCCCAGCGGAAGCTGGACCGGCTCAACCGGGCGAAAGAGCCACGCGACCTCGCCGACCCGCCAGGCAACCGCCTGGAGGCCCTCAAGGGGGACTACGCGGGGTTCTTCAGCATTCGGATCAACGACCAGTACCGGATCGTGTTCCGTTTCGAGCGCGGCGATGCTCGAGAGGTTGGCATCGTCGACTATCACTGAGGTGACCACGTCATGCTGCCGATGAACCGCCCTCCGACCACGCCTGGCGAGATGCTCCTCGAGGAGTTTCTGAAGCCTCGTAGGATCAGCCAGGTCGATCTGGCAGCGCGGATGGACGTCCCGGTGCAGCGCGTGAACACCATCGTGAACGGCAAGCGCGGCATCACCGCGGAGACCGCCATCCTGCTGTCTGAGGCGCTCGACACCACCCCGGAGTTCTGGATGGGATTGCAGGTCGACCACGACCTGTGGCACGCGTTCCGAAAACGAGCTGCCCGGAAAGTCAGGGGCGGTGTGGCGGCCGTACACGGACGGCGAACGACATGGTCAGGGACCGGGCGAAGGCGACCAGCCTGACGAGGCCCGTCGGGTTCGTGGCCCATTCAACCGTGCCCGAATCGTGTCCACCTCCATGGTCGGTCACGTACTCTGCGGTCGACTCGCGTCGACTGCTCCGATCCACCAAATCCCTGCACTCCAGCGAAATCGCAACAACGACGCCCGTCTGCCCGCAACATGTTCAAGGACTCATAACCCGAAGGTCGCAGGTTCAAATCCTGCCCCCGCAACTCCTCTGATCGCATACTCGACCGCCTTCAGGGGCGGCCGGGTCGTTTCTGAGCCAGACATCGCCCTGGTAGCCCTTCTCCACCGGCCGGAGCACCGCCGGCTCGATGACCGTGGCGAGGAGCTGGCCGGCGCGCCTGGGGGCCTTCCTGGCCACCTGAGAGACGGTCTCCAGCAGGCTGAGCCTGCCCCGAATTCCTGGACACCGGAGATGTGATGGAAACTGCCAGGGGCTCCGGCCGAGAAGCCCGCGCAGGCGGTTCCGCAGCTCGCTTCCTCGAACCGGTGACCGGCGCTGCGTAGGCGGTGAAGGCCAGGATCTCCTCAGGCTCGGCAAGCGCTGAGCTACGATACTGTGAAGGAAGCAGGGAAACGGAGCTCGCATCGATCCACCCCTCGCCGCGCGCGACGCTGCAAGGCCCGAGAATCACAGACCGTTCGCGTAGATCGAATTTGGCGCCAGATGCCGGCCGGGTTAGGAGAAGGGTGTAGCTTGTAAAGGTAGCTCCCGGAAGCTACATTACCCCGCGTGCGCACCGTTGGCCTGAAGATCCTGAAGAACAAGCTATCCGAGTACGTCCGCCTGGCCGCGCAGGGGGAGACCGTGCTCATCGCCGACCGGGACCGGGTGGTAGCCGAGCTCGTGCCGCCGCAGCCCGGCCGCGCCGAGTCGGTCGCGGACGCGGTGCTCGCCGGCTTCGTCCGCGAAGGCGTGGTTAGCCCCGCCCTGCTTCCCCCCGGAACCCGTCCCCGCACCCCGCCCCCGACCTGCAAGCTGAAGGAGCTCCTCCGCGAGCTGGAGGCTGACCGGAGGGACCGATGATTTACCTCGACACCTCGGTGGCGCTTGCGGAGCTGTTCGCCGAGGATCGCCGCCCGGCTGACGCCCTCTGGCGGGAGCCGCTCATCTCCAGCAGGTTGCTCGAGTACGAGCTGTGGACGCGCGTCAACGCGCGGGGCGCAGGGGCGACCCACGGGGAGGCGGTACGCGAGATCCTGGCCCGAGTCTCGCTGGTCGAGCTTGCCCCGGCCGCGCTGGCGCGGGCGCTTGAGACGTTCCCCCTGCCGGTGCGAACGCTCGACGCGCTCCACCTGGCCACATTCCACTTCCTCGCCTCCCGCCGCCAGCGGGTGACGCTCGCCACCTACGACGAACGGATGCGGGGCTGCGCGCAGAAGCTCGGCATCGAGCTCGCCGTGATGTAAGCGCGAATGGTTCCGGCCGGCGGTCGCCTCAGCCTCCTCCGACGAGCCACGCGAAGTACTCGATGGTCCCCTGGAGGCCGCCTCGACCGGGCCCCTCGGCTCCCAGCCGAGGAGCTTCCCGGCCAGGGAGATGTCCGTGCTGCCGGGCGTACTCCGCCTGGCTCTGGGCAATAGTATTCCACTCCCACGCGATGGCGGCGCGGGACTCGTCGGTCGTGGTCGTCATACGTCCTAGATTGCCGTCGGCGGTGAGGTCGGAAGGCCGGGCGGCGGCGCAAGGCCGCGGCCGATGAGGCGGGTCCACCACGCCCGCGGCGGAACGCCCTCCGCATCGCGCGGTTCATCGAGTACGGCGGGTCTCTCCCACAGCTCCACGGTCGCGAGACGCTCGTCGAGTGCAAACGACGGCCAAGAGGAAATCCGTGCTCCGGCTGGATGTGGGTCTACAAGCAGAACGACGACCGCATCCAAGTCCACTGCCCCACCTGCCACCCCACCTGCGACGAGGTCGAGGCCGTCATTTCGGGCAGGGAGGACGCGCACTGGGCAGAGGGCCAGATGGCAGTATCCGCTAGGAGATTCGGCGGCCGACCGGCAGGAGAGCCAGCACCTCCTGTGGCGCCGGCAGGCCAAGCACCTCCTGCGCTTCCTGCGGGTGGAAGCCTCCAGTGAATACGCTGCCCAGTCCTCTGGCCGTGGCCTCAAGGAAGAATCCTTGGGCGGCCAACCCCAACTCGGCCCACATGAACTCGACGCCACGCGCCTTCACGAGTGGGTCGTCACTGCTGGTCATCTTCCCCGCGTCTCCAGAGATTACGAACACCGCCGGAGCCTGGGAGATAGGATTCCAGGGTTGGCGCAACGCCTTGGTGTCTAGGTCGGCACGTTTGTCGCCTGATGCCACGAATTCAAGGGAGTGGCCGGCTGGGACATAGTGGTAAAGGCCAAACGTTACCCCGGTGACTTCACCAGCTAAGAGGTACAGTTCCAACGGGTAAATCGCGCGTGCAGACGGTGCCGTCCGATGGGGTGCATCGGTCACCCCCTGTGCCGCCCAACACAGCTGGCTCACATCCTCCAGCGTAAGTGGCTTCGACGCGAAATTCCGTATTGAGCGCCGGTGCCTGAGCGCGGCTTCGACCGAGACATGTCCATCGGTCTTCGGCTTGGGAAGCGAAATCGAATGCGCTGTAGCCGCCGAAGAGGCCGACGGATAGGTTAGCAGACCGGCCCCGGCAACGGCGGTGGCGGTCGCCACCATGAAATCACGTCTGGTCCAATCATTCGTCTCCATACTCTTGCCCCTTCATTCCTCATCAGGCGAATGCAGTTTCAACCGTTAGTGCCGGTGCGAGGAGCTGTCGCCTTCGTAGGGCACCAGCCTGCGCTTTTGGGTGGAGACGGACCTTCGGTAAATGGGTGTGGTATCTGGCACCAGCCAACTTCGCCCGAGGTGCTGGGTTCTCGGCTTGCTCGGTCGGCATGACCTGGCCGTGAGGCCTTGCGCGACGACGTGAGCCCCTTCCCTTCCTCGACCTGCCGCTGGACGCCGGTACCATGGTCGCGCAGGTGCGCGAGGAGTGCTGCGCCCCTTGAACCGGTTCGGTTCGTCGCTTCTTCCGAGCACCTGGAGTTGGGCATGCGATTGGCGCTGGCGGCGCCGCGCACAAACGGAGGCCCGGAGGGTTTTCACCCTGGTGGGTGGGTCCAATCCATTTCCTAGCGGCGGTGGTGCAACTTCTCCACCGTACCGGGCCATGCGCGCCTCGGTGTGCCGGCTCGCACCGCTATCCTGGCAGGCCATGGCGTCGAGCCGACCACGGCCGCGGCGGTGGCCTTGAGTCTGCGCCTAGGCGGGCGAAGGGGGGGCAGAGGTACTCCCGTCAGATACGCGGGCGGCAGTGCCGCACCGCACCCCTCCGGTAACAGTGGCCCTCCCGTTTCCAGCATCCAGGTGGCTCTCTCCTCCGCAGCGCCCCGCGCCTCCTCACCCTCACTCTGGGGCACTCCTCCTCTGCGTCTAGGACCTTTGGAGGCAACACATTCTGCCGCGAGCGGCGCGTCCGCAAGGGCTCACCATTCGTGAAGCCGAATCGGAATTGGCTTGCTGATGCGGTAGGCGAGCGCTGCTTCGACGACGTGAGGAGGTGGAGGTATGTCATCAACCAGGTGTCACCGATTCCCAATTCTGGTGGTCTCATTCGGTTTGTTGCTCGCGGTGCCGACGCCAGCTCAGCAGGGAAAGAAGTACGGCACGCTCTTTCTCAAGGAGTTCCAACCGAAGAACGCGGAGGAAACAGACGTAGTCAACGTCCTGATGCAATACGAGGCGGCCTTCAACTCGCATGACCTGGAGAGGCTGGTTTCGTTGTTCGAGAAGGACGCCATCTACTACCCCTGCGGCTACATGAAGTGCCGTATCGCAAACAAGGACTGCCAAGACAGAACAAGGGCGAACTTCAGCATCTATGGGTTCGAGACCTATTACGACCCCCAGATTTTATTGAACGGCGACAAAGCGATCGTGAAGCTGCTTCTCGAGACGGGAGCCCTTCTCGTGGACTACACGTTCTCCTTGAGCAAAGAGAGCGGGGAGTGGCGAGTAGCAGAAACCAGCTACATAAACGTTCGTTACAAAGGGTGACTGTCAAACCGAGTCGGTTCTGGCCTCGTCCAGGGAGGTCGCTGAGGCTGAAAGAAACAGCCGCCCGTGCAACAGGAAAGGACGGCGAAGCCGGACATCGTCGGGCCTACGACTCGGGTACCTGGCTGTGCGCGGGTTTCTGCCGGTCGCGGCGACAGCACCTTATGCCGTCTTCGGCTTCCGCCGGGGTGGCCGGAGAAGGGTCAGCGGCACCCCGCGACGGAGTTGCTGCCGGTGTGCGTCGCACGGCAAGGCCAGATGGTTCTGTCCACTTGGCCATCTCCACTCGTCTGCTACGAGGGCGCGATGGTCCTCGTCGTGGACATCAGGGACCTGGCTGGCCGGTGATGACATCCCCGAGGGCCCACCACGCCTTGGGCGGAACGCCCTCCGAATCGCGCGGTTCATCGAGTATTGGGGGCCTCTCCCACAACCCCATGGTCGCGAGACGCTCATCGAGTGCAAGCGACGGCCGGGAGGGAAGCCGTGCGCCGGGTGGATGTGGGTCTACAAACAGAATGACGAGCGCACAATAGTCCACTGCCCGACCTGGCACGAGGTCGAGGCCGTCATCTCGGGCTGGGAGGACACTCTCTGGGCGGAGGGCCAGATGGAACCCGTGCCGATGACGGATGACTGAATCAGCAACAGGCTGGCCATGCGCCGCGGCACGCTCTTGCCGTTCACGGAGATGATGCGGCCCGTCCGGCTTGAGCGGGTCCCTTCAGAATATCGACTGCTCATCGACCACTCATCGACTGGAAACAGACTGATGGGCTCGAGTGACGGCCAGGTCGAGTTCGAACGGCAACCAGTCGATGTTGCTGGCGCAGTCGGTGGCAGCGAGGACTGCCGGCTCGACGCGCGACCTGACCAGGTTCGCGGAGGCCATCCGATCATCGATGGCGGCGATCAACGACTTCAGGTGGCGCGCCCTGACCTGGGCCCGGGAGTTCATGGTGGGGTCCTCACCTGGTGACGAGCCAATCTCTGGCCTGGCGCTCGTCATCGAATGCCTCGACATTCCGCCGACCTCGGCTCGTGATGGTGAGGAGGATGGCCGCCTTCTGGAATGAGGTCGCGCCGACGATGGCGCTTGCGAGGACGAACGGCACGTTGTGCGCCGCGAATCCCTTCAGGGCATTGACCACGGCGTCGCTGATGTGTGGGGGGACGATGCTGAGAAGCAGCACGGACCCCTGCGGCTCACCGGCGATGAGCCGCCTCGCCTCCTCCATGAAGGCAATCACCCCGGGCGGGTCCAGCAGGGTGTAGTCGAGCCGAAGAATCCGCTTGCCGTTGTGCTGGATGAAGATCGGCGTGACCATGACCTTGCGCGTAACATGCCACCCGCGGCGGAAGCAACGTGCTCGCGTGCCCCAGCCGTGGCGCGGGCCGGGCGGGCTGCGTGCCGTCCTCCAAGGAGGCGGAGCTCCCGCACGAGCTCGGCAGGCATGTAGGGGCCCCGGCCCCTCCCTGGTCGCGGGGAAGCGAGCCGCTCGCCGTCGTCAGCGGGGAGCTCCTGGCGTCGGTCGGACGGCTACCGTCTCGAACCACAGCGTGCCGGGTTGGCCACGGAGGAGCAAGGCTTCTTGGCGGCCCTTGCCGCGCGGCAGGCGTCGCGGGGGCGACCACCTCGTCGAAGAACGCTGCCGGGATCACCGGACCGCGCAGCGCTTTCCAACGTCGCTCAAACGCCCGCCTCCACGCCTCCGGGTCCACCTGCACAATCGTGAGCCCTTGGCGCTGCATGAGCTCGAGCGCGTCGGCGTTGAGGCGCTTCACCTCCGCGTCGATGAGCTGGCCGGATCGTCTCCGGCTTGGGAAGCCGCTACAGTTCAGGAGGCTCCGGACTACCGGCGCCGTGACCAGGCGGGTTGGGGACCCCGGGACGGACGGAAGTCCGGTCACAGGCACTGCGGAGGCCCGGTGCGGCCGATGGCTCTGCACCGCGCCCTTTCCCCAGGCCCGGCCGACCCATGGGGAGTGGCCTCTCGACGAGGAGGGCGCGCTCGTACTCGGCAACCGCCGCGAGCTTGTCGGCCCCCATCTTCGCAGCAGCGTTAGCATCCGTGGAACCCAGGTCGCTCGCAGGGAAGCGCGTTCGGGGTGGGCGAACGGGTGTGGCCGGCGCCCGACGCATGGCCCAGCGCCTCCCACCTTGGTTCGGTATCGATGGGGCCCGGCGGGGTGCTCATTCTGAGGGGTCCTCGGCGACGCGGCACGTTCTGGCAGAGGTCGCCGTCCTTCCCCGGTTGCTTCCCACCCCCGCACCGTCGGCGAACTCCTGCTCGCCCCGCTGGCCTGCGTGCGGAAGCTATCGCCGGAAGGCGCCCGCCGATGAACGGGCATCCAAAGGTGGACTCGCGCGGGTACAGCGACGGGCTTCCCGATTCCCGACACCCACGCTGCACCGATGTGCCGCCACTTCGCGCCGCCCTCTGTTGGAGCAGGCTCTTCTCGCTGGCCGGGAGCCCGACGAGCGTGGGATGATGAGGTCCTTCGGCCGAAGAGTCCACGGTGATGGAGGCGTCGGCCAGAACTCGGAGAGCCCATGCGCGCCTTGGTCATCACGGCCTACAACCAGCCGTGGGAGTTGAAGACGCTTCCCGACCCGCGGCCAGGTCCCGGGCAGGTTGTTGTCCGGGTGAGGGCGTCGGGCATGTGCGGCACGGATCTGCACGTCCATCATGGCGCCTTCGGGCTGCCGCCGGGGATCGTGGCCGGGCACGAACCGGTGGGGGAGATCGTGGAGTTGGGCGCGGGGGTCACCGATCTGAGGGTGGGCGATCGGGTGGGAGTCCACTGGCACCAGAAGGGTTGCGGTCGTTGCCGAGCCTGTCAGTCGGGCCACCATGCGGCTTGCCCGGACGTGCAGAGCTGGATGAACCTGGGCGGCGGGAACTCCGAGCTGATGCTCGCCTGGGCTCAGGGCTGTGCGCTCCTTCCGGAAGGTATCTCGTACGAGGCGGCGGCCCCGATATTCTGTGCCGGCTACACGGTGATGAGCGGCCTGCGCAACGCGGATCCGAAGCCAGGGGAGCGGGTGGCGATCCTCGGAGTCGGTGGGCTGGGCCACCTCGCCTTGCAGTTCTCCCGGGCCCTGGGACTCGAGACCTGGGCGATCACGGGCCAGGCGAACAAGGTCTCCGAGCTCAAGGCGATGGGTGCACACGAGGTGCTCGTCGGGGGGAAGGAACCCGGCCCGGTGATGCAGGAGGCCGGCGGGTTCGACGTGGTCCTCTCGACGACCAACGCGAGCAAGCAGGTTGCCTCGGCGTTCGGAGGGCTGCGCTTCGGCGGTCGGCTGGTCAACATGGGTGTGACGACGGACGGCCCCGTCTCCATCGATCCGTTGGTGGCGCTCTCGGGCCAGCGGCAGTTTCGCGGTTCGAGCCAGGACGAGAGGAGTGATCTCGTCGAGGCGCTAGAGCTCGTCGCGGCTGGGAAGGTGAAGCCAGCCCTGGAGATCTACCCCTTGGAGAAGGCCAACGAGGTTCGCGATCGGCTCGCGGCGGGCCAGGTGCGTTACCGAGCCGTGCTCCAGCACGCCGCGAGGTAGTCCGATCCCACGGGGCCGGTGGCTCGCCAAGCCTCAGGTGCACCCCATTCATGCGCCCGCCGCGGCTTGCGAACGCCGCGAGCCCTCCAGCGAGTACGTTGAGGAGCGGAGCAGGGCGCCTCGGTGCCCGTACGGGCTTGGGCGCGACCTCATCGAGATATGGCGCCGTCACCTCGGCTCCTGTACGGATCCGCCATGGCCACGATCGGATTCATTGGGGCAGGGCACATCGGGAGCCAGCTCGCGCGGCTAGCCATCGCGAACGGCTACGACGTGGTGCTCAGCAACTCGCGCGGGCCCGAGACGCTTGCCGGCTTGGTGAAGGAGCTCGGTCCACGAGCGAAGGCCGGGACGACCCTGGACGCGGCGCGCGCTGGCGAGGTCGTCGTTGTTTCGATCCCACTGAAGGCATACCGGACCGTTCCGGTGGAACCGCTCGCGGGTAAGATCGTCATCGACACGAACAACTACTACCCGCAGCGCGACGGGCACATCCGCGAGCTCGACGAGGAGACCACCACCACTGCGGAGCTTCTGCAGGCGCACCTCCCCGACTCCAAGGTCGTAAAGGCCTTCAATCACATCTACGCGGCGGAGCTGACGAAGCACGGCCAGCCGCCTGCGACGCCGAACCGTCGAGCCCTGGCCATCGCTGGCGACGATTCGAGCGCCAAGGCCGCAGTAAGCCAGCTCATCGATCGCTTCGGGTTCGATGTGGTCGACCTGGGCCAGCTGAAGGAGGGGTGGCGCATCCAGCGCGACACCCCTGGGTACGGGCCGCGGCGTACGTCCGACGAGCTTCGTCGCGACGTGGCGGCCGCCAGGCGATACGCGGACAGGTAGAGCTCGCGGAAGAGGAAGGCCCGCGGCAGGGCGAGCAGGTAACAGACCGATGCCCGCGCTGGCCGGGAAGGGATCGCAAAGGCGCGGCGGGATTGGGCCGCGCCAGGTCCTTCCCCGGGGCGCCGAGGTCTTGAGTCACGAGCCACAAGGTCCACGGTCCGGGCGAGGTCGCGTGTCGCCGATACTCCCCGCGAGTGCAGGAGTGCTCGACGCCCTGGCCTCCTCAGCGCTTCAGCAAACGGTCGAGGTAGGCCAGCAGCCTCTCGAGCGAATCCTGGGCGGCCGCGGGATCGGGTCCCAGCTTATGGCCGTTGTAGTCGCCCTCATAATCGCCGTCGAACTGGTGCAAGGCGCCGGGGTACACCGTCAGAGACACGTCGCGGTGCCTCCGTTCGACGGCTTCCGCCGCGAAGGTCCGGCACAGCCCAGCGGGGGAAGCGTCATCCCGCTCCGCGGCGAAGATCAGGAGAGGAGCGCTGGCCGCTTGGTCTGGGACATTCCCGGGGGGAGGTCCCAGAGAGCAACACGGATAGTAGGCGGCGACTGCGGCGAAGGGCAGTACGCCCTTGACCGGCGTGTTCCGCTCCCACGCGAGCAGGGCCGCCGCCCCGCCGTGGTCCCAGCCCACCAGCCCGATGCGTGATGCGTCGACGAGGGGAAGCGAGGCCAAGTACCGCCGCGCCCAGAAGGCATCGTCGGTCCGCTCCGGGATGGTGGGTGAGCGCTTGCCGGGCGGTTGCTGCGCTTCCGGCGTGCAGACGAGCGCGGGATCCGCACAGTTGCTGATGACGGAGCGCGATACGTGGCTGTCGAACACCAGGACGACATAGCCCGAGTCGCTCAAGGACTTCGCCGCCCTCGCCATTGCCGGCTGTTCGCCTCCGCCTATCCCTTTGCAACCGGGCATCATGATCACCGCCGGGAATGGACCGGTGCCATCCGGCCGGCGGATCTCGCCCGAGAGCTTGAGGTGGCCCTTGCCCGGGAAGAAGATCTGCTCGATCGGCTGCGCAGAGGCCGAATCGGGAAACGAGGCAAGCGTGCCAAGCACGCACGCCGCAACGGCCGTGACCCGGCTGAATCGGAGCACCTTCAGGCCCCCTTGCGCACAGGGCAGCAGAGGTTGGCGCAAGCGCAGCCTGCGCCCCCCGACGCTCAAGAGAGGCGTTCATCGGGGCGTGGAGGTGCACCCTCTCCGAACGGGGATGGGTGTGGGTGACGGCGCGTGGAGTTGCCGGCCTGCCCTCGGTGGTTGGTGGGACTCCCTTGGCGGCGGGATCCGGCCGTCCGGTGCCGAGGCCGTCCTGGCGTCGGCGAAGACCGGCCGTCCCTGGGTGACCAAGCCGGCCGTGGCGCAGCCGCCGCTTCGGAGCCGAGGATGGGCCGGCGGACAATCCCGGCCCATCCTTGCATCGGACCCGGCGCCTCACGACCGGCGTCAACCGGCCTCTCCGGTCCTCACCCGAGCAGCTTGCGCCAGCAAGCCTCGGAGCACATCCGTCGCCAGGCTTCGCGGCACCGTTGCGAGCCGAACATCCTCTGGCGCTGCGGGTCGGCGGCCCCGAGCCCCGTGCGCAGGCGAGAAGGCACGACGAGTCTTCCACTTGATCCTGCAGAACAGCGAAATCACAGGTGCCAGGCAGGGGTGTGGTCCGCGTGTCCGCATCGAGCCCGAGTGCCGAGAGGTTCCGGCGGGCGTGGCCCTCCGTGTCGTGGTGGTCGGCGAAAGCAGCGTGCGGGTGACCTCGGGTTTGACAACGTCGAGGTCGCTTCCCTAGCATCTTCGCCGCACCGTCGAACCCGCACCGCCGCCCTGGCGGTCCCGGCGGAACGGCTGCGACGAGGGAGGTCGCATGCAGGGCTTCGCGTCGATCTGGCTCACCCTGTCTGTCCTCGCCGTCGTCCTCTGGCCGGGCGGCGCCCGGGCCAACGGCTTCGCGCTCGACATCCAGGGGCTCTTCTCGAACGGGACTGCCAGCGCCGGCGCCGCCTCGGCGCACGATCCGGCGGGACAATTCGCGAACCCGGCCGTGCTCGCATCGCTTGAGGGGACGCAGATTGTGGCCGGCGGGATGCTGATCGCGGCCCGGGCACCGTACACGGATCACGGGTCGACCATGCTGGGCGGTGCGGCCCCGCTCCCCGGGGCCAATGGGGACGGCGCCCAAAGCGGCGTGTCGCCGTGGGTCTTCGCCTCCCACCGCATCTCGCCCACGCTCGCCCTCGGGCTCCAGGTGACCTCGCCCTTCGGCACGACTACCGACTACGGTCGGAACAGCAACTTCTACGGTCGCTACCAGGGAGTGGAGTCGACCATCGAGTCGGTCGCCTTCGGGCCGTCCGTGGCGTGGAGGCCCGTCGAGCCGCTCGCCATCGGCCTGAGCGTGCAGGCTCGCCGGGACTCGGTCGTTATCGGGCAGGCGTTCGACATCGGATCGATCTGCGTGGGCAACGCCCTGGCGGGCACCGATCCCGACCCGGTGACCGCCTGCACCGCGGCTGGCATGCCTCCCGGCGCCGCTGACGGTTACGGCCGCTTCAAGGGCGAGGGCTGGGGCTGGACGGCCACCGCAGGAGTCACCGTCGATCCGCTCCCCGGGACGACGCTGGGCGTCGGCTACCGGCACGAGTCGACCTCCAAGGTCCGCGGGCGCCAGACGTTCGATGCGACATCGGCGTCCATCTTCGGGACCACCGGCGAGCCTGAAGCCAGCATGGACCTGCCCTTGCCCGACTTCCTCACCGTGAGCGCCTCTGAGCGGGTCGGGCCGGTCACCCTCCTCGCCGCCTACCAACTCACGCTGTGGAGCCGCTTCAACACCATCGACCTCGTGCCGGCCGATAAGAGCAACGGCCTCGCCGTCTCGGCCAAGCAGGGCTTCCAGAACGCCTCCCGCGTCTCGGGTGCGGCCTCCTGGGCCCTGGCGCCCGCCCTCGACGTGTTCGCCGGGGTGGCCTTCGAGCAGAGCCCGATCACGAACCGCTACCGGCAACCGAGCTTGCCCGAGAGCGACTCTCTCATCGCTGGCCTGGGCGCCGAGGCGCGTCTCTGGTACGGGATCACCTTCGGGGCCGTCTACCAGCGGGTCGAGATGCTTCACACCTCGCACATCGACCAGACCAGCGCGACCGGCGACCACGTGGTCGGGTCCGTGAAGGGCAGCGCCAACCTGGCCGTCGTGCAGGTCGGCTGGAGGCACTGACGGTGCGCGTCGTCTCGGTGGCGACCGCCGTGCGGCCTCCAGGAACCGGCTCCTCTTGACGGTCCCGGCGTCGGCAAGGTGGTCATCCGCGTCATGGAGGGCCGCACCCTCCTCCCTGGGTCCCGCGGCAGCACGGGGAGCCCTATCGACAGCCGTAGCCCTCTCGAGGTCGCCCCGCGCCTTGGCGCGAATGGGGCAGAGCCAGAGGGCCGCACCGGTGGGCCCGGCGATGGCAGCATCCGGAGAAGGGCGCCGTCGGCACTGGTGACCCCCGCAACTCGCGCCGGGGCATGAGGCCGACCTCCACGGCTGACGGTAGTGCAAGCCGCTTCACAAGGCCCCGCGCTTCGAGAGCTGCCTCGCCACGGCCATCCGCGGCGGTCCCCCGAGCGAAGCGACCTGCCAGCTGAGGTGCAGGAGGGGATGTCCCCGACGGACCGGATGCCGGCGCCAGCCTCGGCGCTCCCATGGCTCGTCAAGGTAACCGAGGCCGTCTGCACCGAGGTCGAAGGCCTCGCGCTGGCAGGCATCCGCCCCGGCGGCCGTTGCTACCGCTGCCACACCGTGTCCGAGCCCCGCGCCCGATTCCCTCCGCGGGGTGAAGGTCCCTCGTCGCCGGCAAACCCCTCGCGCGCCTCGCCTCCCCCAGGTTGCAGCCCCGCTCATGGGCGAGGGCGGGCGCGCGCACCGAAACCCCTCTGGAAAGGCGGGTCTCGCCTATCCGGGGTCGCGAGCGACCCAAGAATGGGCGCAAGGAGTAACAGCTTGCTACCGGGCCGCGCCCTCCAGGCAGACAGGCGGGCGAGGCAAGCCCGTGCACCATTTCGCCCGGCGCTGAGCTAATCGAAGGCCCGTGGATTCGACGTCCACGGCGGGCCTGAGCGTTTCGAGCGTCCCGGCCGCCGGCCAGGGTCCCCCGCCGCGGATCCGGTGAGCCGTCCTCCAGCTGGCCGAGCCCAGTGGCACGCTTGGAGCACCACGGCTGACGGCCGGCCCGCCACGTGGGTGGCGGCCGGCAGTGAGGCATCGCCGGGGCCCTCCTGTGACCAAAGCAGCTCCGCCCGTCAACGACTCGCCCGCATCTCCCAACGTGGGCTGCGCTCTCGCCGGCAACCACAGGACCCTCCAGCGGTCCGGCGAGGACACCGGCCCCGAGACTCGAGAGGTCGGGGAGACCGCCGGCCTCCAGGAGACCCCGCGCATCGCCTGCGCTCCGGCCTTCATTGGCGGGCCCACCTCCCTGTGCGGCCAGGTCCTCCCGGTGGTCGACCTCCGCCTGAGGTCCAGGACGGAGCTCAAGGCGCCACCGAGCAGGCCGTGGTCGTCGTGGGCACAGTCGGTCGTCGACGAGTGCGCTTCGATGGCGGGAGCCTTCCTCGACCAGGCTCGCGAGGTCCTCCGCATCGAGGCCGCCGCGATGGAACCACCGCTCCGTTCCCGCCGGGCCCTGGCCAAGCGGCAACCTCGTCCTGGGCGCGGGCCGGATCGCCCACCGAGCAGCCTTCCTCCTCGAATGGGCGCCGGTCCTGTTCCCGTGCGACGCAATCACACCGGCCGCTCAAGCCCAGGCAACCTGCCTCGTTCTTGAGGATTGGGGAAGATCATGATCGCGACCATGAAGACGGGGACGAAGATCCTGGCAGGGTTTGGATTGGCGGTGGTTGCGCTGCTGGCCATAGGAGGGGTGGCCTATTCCGGCGCCACCGCCCTCTCCTCCGCCCTTCACGACGTGGCCGATGCAAAGATGCCGAGCGCCCTGGCACTCGACGCGGTTCAGCTCGGCATCAACGCCGCCGCCCGGAGCATCAACTCGGGCCTCCTTCGCCGCGCGGACGCCGACATGCGGAAGCTGTCCATCGCCAGGGTGAAGGCGGCGCTCCAGAACGTCGACAAGGCGACCGGGGACTACGACGCGCTTCCACGCGGTGAGGAAGCGCTCCGGCTCTGGTCCGTCGTGAAGGAGACGGCCAAGGCGTGGCGCGAAAGGGCGGACCTGGTGCTGCAGGCCATGGAGGACGCCGACCGCCTCCTCGACGCAGGGAAGTCCGCCGAGGACACGGACGTCAAGAGCGCCCAGCAGCGAGGCTGGGACGCCTTCCTGTTGGAGCGAACGGCGATCGACCCGGTGGAGAAGGCCCTCCGGGACCTCCAGGCGCTGACCGGGAAGCTGACCCAGTCGTCGAAGGAGCAGGGCGCGGCAGCCGGTGCGCGTGCGCTGGCCGGCATCGCCACGGGAATCGCGATCGGCGTCGTGTTCTTCATTGCCTTGGGAGCATTCCTGGGGCGCAAGATCGGCAAGACCGTGGACGCGCTCGGGGGGGAAGCCAGGAAGCTCCGCGAAGCAGTGGCCCAGGGCAAGCTGGAAGTCCGCGGGGACGTGACGGTGGTGGACGGAGAGTTCCGCCCCATCATCGAGGGCATCAACGAGACCATGGACGCCTTTGCGAAGCCCATAGCGGTCACGGCAGACTACGTGACCCGGATCTCGAGGGGCGACATCCCCGAGAAGATCACGGATCGCTACGAGGGCGAGTTCAACGGCATCAAGGACGCCCTGAACCGCTGTATCGACTCCCTCTCCGGGCTCATCGGTGAGATGACCCGGATGAGCGACGAGCACGACAAGGGCGACATCGATGCCGCCGTGGACGTCCACCGGTTCGAGGGCGCCTACCGCGCCATGGCCCAGGGCGTGAACGACATGGTCGGTGCCCACGTCGCCGTCAAGCGAAAGGCCATGGCCGTGTTCGCGGAATTCGGGAAGGGGAACTTCGACGCGACGCTGGAGCCGCTGCCCGGGAAGAAGCGGTTCATCAACGACACCGTCGACCGGGTCCGCAAGAACCTGAAGGACCTGGTTGGCGAGCTGGACCGCATGTCGAGCGCACACGACGCCGGCGACATCGACGCCGCCATCGAGGTCGAGCGCTTCAACGGGGCCTATCGGGCAATGGCCGAGGGCGTGAACAAGATGGTGGGAGGCCACATCGCGGTGAAGAAGAAGGCCATGGCGTGCGTGGCCGAGTTTGGCCACGGCAACTTCGAGGCACCGCTGGAGAGGTTCCCAGGCAAGAAGGCCTTCATCAACGAGACCATCGAGCAGGTTCGCGGGAACCTGAAGGCCCTCATCGCGGACGCGGACGGGCTGGTGCAGGCCGCCTTGGCCGGCCAGCTCTCGACCCGCGCCGATGCCAGCAAGCACCAGGGAGACTTCCGGAAGATCGTCGACGGCGTGAACAAGACCCTCGACGCGGTGATGGCCCCCATCGCCGAGGCGGCCAGGGTCCTGGAACAGCTCTCCCAGCGAGACCTGCGCGCCCGCGTGGTCGGCAACTACCAGGGCGATCACGCCCGGATCAAGGAGTCGGTCAACGCCACCGGCACGGCTCTTCACGACGCGCTGGCGCAGGTGGCACAGGCGGTCGACCAGGTCTCCTCGGCCTCCACGCAGATCGCCGCCTCCTCACAGGCGGTCGCCTCCGGCGCCTCCGAGCAGGCAGCCTCCCTGGAGGAGACCACCTCCTCCATCGAGTCCGTGTCGAACATGACCAAGCAGGCAGCCGAGAACGCCAGCCAGGCGAACCTCCTCGCCAAGACCGCGCGGACGGCGGCGACGGACGGCTCCTCCGCCGTCGAGCAGATGCAGGGCGCAATGGGCAGGATCAAGGCGAGCGCCGAGGGAACGTCCCAGATCATCAAGGACATCAACGACATCGCCTTCCAGACCAACCTGCTTGCCCTGAACGCCGCGGTGGAGGCGGCCCGGGCCGGCGAGGCGGGTCGTGGCTTCGCGGTGGTCGCCGAGGAGGTTCGCTCTCTGGCGCTTCGCGCCAAGGAGGCGGCCACGAAGACCGAGGAGCTCATCCGCCAGTCGGTGAGGGAGGCAGTCCAGGGGGAGGTCACCGCCACCCAGGTCGCCGGGAAGCTCGGCGAGATCGCAAGCGGCATCTCCAAGGTGAGCGACATCGTGGCCGAGATCGCCACCGGGGCGCAGGAGCAATCGACCGGGATCGAGCAGGTCGGCCGGGCCATCACGGAGATGGACAAGGTCACCCAGCAGAACGCCGCCAGCGCCGAGGAGTCCTCTTCCGCGGCCAGCGAGCTGTCGGGTCAGGCCGAGGAGCTCGCCTCGATGGTCGCCGCCTTCCAGCTCGGCTCCCAGGCGAGGACGAACCGGGCGGTGGCGCCGAGCAGGGCGCCCTCGCTCCACGCCCGAGGCCCCCAGCCGCGCATCCCGGCACGCTCGCCCCGGCGCAGTTCCCCAGGGGCTCCGCGGGGCGCAGGGAACGACGACGCCACGGGGCCACGGCGCAAGCCGGAGCCCGGCCCCTCGGGGCGGCTCGAGGCCGAAACGGTGTTCCCGCTGGGCGAGGCCAGCGCCCTCAAGGAGTTCTAGAGGTGCTCTTGACACGCCTCCAGCCGAGCGACGGCCGCGGAGGCCCGTGCCGCGGCGGAAGGGGCCGGCAACGGCAGGTCAGAGGCGAGCGTCGTCGTTCTCGCGGCGATCGGCCCGGGCATTGGTTCTCCGACGCGCGTGGTCTCCTCTTCAGGGCGAACGCCCACTGGGCTGCGACTAGCCTGGATCGAATCGAGGTCGGCTCGATTCAATCGGAGGGCAGGCACCGGCTCCGGGAAACACGCTCGACTGGCTGACCCCCCTTGCCGCCCTGGTGCACGAGGCGGGCCAAGTGGTCACCTGCGTGAAGCCTGCGCGCCGAGGGGCATCTGCTCGTGTGTCCCCGTCGTCGACGGCGGTCGACCGCCATGGCCCTGGTCGTCGGCATCGTGGGTGCCGCGAGGAACTCGCCTGCAGCACCTAGCTCAGCTGGGCGGAGCCCCCGGAGAGGTGTGTGTCGCCAAGGAGTGCAGGGAGAATCGACTCGACGCTTGTGAACGCGATGCCGTTCCGACCCTGGATGCCCAGGCGTACGTCACCAGTTCTGGCCCACACCACCCGCCCGGCGTAGGGGAGCGCCCGGCCCTTGACCAGGATCGTTCCTTCCACCGGCGTGCCAGGGGGCATCGCGCGAAGCAGCAGCGCGCAGAACCCGCCGCCACAAACGTCGATCGTGAACGCGCTGCTCTGGCAAAAGGTGACCTTGAACCGCCTACGGAGGCGGGCCCACCTGCGGTCCTTCAACGGTCGTTCCATCCCCCGAACCCCAGGGGCAACCTATCCACGGCGGTGCGCAGGCGGAAGGTGGGACTCGTTTCGGCTGCGCCGAATTACCCCGCGCCGGGCCGCCGCCGGGCGACCGGACCGACCTCGCCGGGCGCTCCAAGCCCGTCCAGGTCGCGCGGCAGGCGCTCGAGATCTCCCGCCGCCAGGCGGAGCCCGGAGCGGCACGCGGTTGGTGGTCGCGCCGCTCGCGCGGCCGCAGGGGGATTCGACCGCCAGGGGAGGTGCTCGAGGCACACACCACATCCGGGAGAGTCCTTCCTCGGCCGCCTGCGTGTCGATCGTGCCCGAGGAGATCGGAAGCGGGCTGCTCGCCCGTGCACCAACCCAGGCTCGAGAAGGATGCGAGCACTGGCTGAGCAGCGCAGCGGCCCTCGCCCGACGTCGGCGAATGGCCATTGGCCGGGTCGGGAGGGGGAGGGGCCAGGCGCCTGGTCTCTCCCCCTTCTGGACCGCCGTGCCCGGCTCCATGGACAGCTCCCCGAGAGGATCCGACCTCGGCAGATCCCTACCGCACGAGGGTGGGGCTACCGTCCAGGTTGGTCGACCTCGACACGCCCGGATCGCTCCGGTCCGGGTACGTCGCGGCAGAGGATTCATCCGGGGCGCTCGCCGGCCAGCCGACGATGACCAGGAACACGTCGAGCACGAACAGCGCGACGGCGATGTCATTGAAGAGCGCGGCCGGGTGACTATCCGGCCAGAGCTGGTTGGCCGCCCAGAAGAGGAAGGCAACGGCAAGCATGACCGCCTTGAGGACCTCCCGGGGCGCAGGACGGTGGGTGACCTGGTAGGCGAGATAGGCCAAGGCGATCAACGCCAGCGGAAGGGCGCCGAGAACCTCATGAGACCCGGGAGGGAATCGCTCCGGAAAGGCGTCCCGGGCAAGGAGCACGGCGACGGCCACAAGTGTGATCGCGCCGAGGATCAAGGGAATCGCCCGGCGGGCACGGTCAAGGCGGTGCATGGAGGGGAGATATGCTGCCGAGACACCCGCCGCTCAGGGCTGCCCGGCAGGGATCTCGACGGTGATGAGGAGCGGGTACCCGGCGGTCGGCGTCGAGCTCCTCTCCTTGGCCGCGAGGTCTCGAGAACGGGGATGGGCCCCTCAGATCGGCCAGGCCGGCCGCGGCCTTCGCACGAGGAGGCCGGGAGCGGCTAGGCGTCCGTCGTCTCCGACAGCATCCTCCGCCTGAGCGCGGCCCGGAACGCCTCGGGATTCGGCTCCCTTGCGCCGTTCTCGCCGAGCACCCGCACTCTCGCCCGCCGGAGCATCCCCAGCTGGGGATGCTCGAGCAGCGCTCGGGCGACCCGTTGCAGATCGCCGAGCGTCCGGGCGAGCCCGCCCGCGTCGCAGCCAGCCACGTGCGGGACGTGGAGCGTCCTGTAAGCCCACTGCCAGTGCGGTGGCGAGCCGCTGCCCCCGACCTTGACGAGCGTGGTCGCCAGGATGGCGTCCCAGGGCGAGGCGAACTCGATGCGCGCCTCTCCATCGACCTCGCAGTCGGGGCCCGGCTGGTGGCCGTCGCAGCCCTGGATCACCTTGCAGTCGAGGAGGCAGAGGGCGCGCACGAGCAGCGCTACGCCGAGGTCGAGGCCTTTCCCCTCCGCCACGACCGGCGACGGTCGCCAGCGGCCGCGGGTCCGGAACTGGCTCCAGCTGTCCTCCGAGGTGGAGAGGAAGGCGCAACCCGCGTGCTCCACGGCGATCACGGACCGGGCCGCCAGGAGCCATGGATCGCCGCCTTCAAGGCCCTGCTCCGGAGCGTCGCCGCCCCCGCTCCCGGGGGATTCCGACCCGTCGGGACGCAGGACCCGCCCGTCCGTGGCGAGGTCGAGGATCCCCTTCAGCGCTGCTCGGTCGGACGGGTGGTCCAGGATGACCCTCAACCGACCCGACTCGATGCGTGCGTGAAAGCCGCGCAGCAGGAGAGCCTCCGCGAGCAGCTCTCGAGGCGAGAGGTAGCTCCCCCGTGTTTCGAGCCACAAAGTAGCCGCGTCCGTCATCCTGGCCAAGGTGGACCTCGCGAGCAGAGACTCCCGCCGCGCGCCACGGGGGAGCTACCACTTCTTCCATGGGGTTCCGATGACGGTGCCCACCGACGTCCGGCTCAGTGGAGCCGCCGCTGGGCCGCTTCACGCAGGAGGCGGACGGCCAAGTCGTGGTACGCTTTCTCGAGCGCAGGGCGGCGTTGGCCGTCCAGCTCGTCGAAGATCGCGATGTCGTGGACGGTGCCGTCCGGCTCGACGTGGCCCCTGATGGCGTACCAGAGCCACTTGTGCGCCCAGGCGTGGAACCGGTTGGCGTGGGTCTCGATGAGCATGGAGCCGCAAGCGTAGAGCGGTCCAGCGCCCTTGCCAACCACGACCGTCCGCCGACACCACGCGGGCCCCGCCAAGCGGGGGGTGCCTGAACCTCTGCGCCGTGGGGGGCGGGCCGCTCACAGCGTCCGTGGGTGCTTGCGCGACCGCGAGGCCGGTCAGTGCCAGCCGATAGGGGCTCGCCGAGGTCGATGTGCACCTGCTTGGCTCCCGGTAGTCCTCGAGCCCCCACCCTCCGAGATCGCGGCCGAAGCCGGACTGCTTGTAGCCGCCCCAGGGCGCCTCGACGTAGGTGGGCTGCATGTGGTTGACCCAGACCATGCCGGTTCTCAGCAACCCGACCACGCGGATGGCGTGGTTCAGGTCGTGGGTCCAGAATGCCGCGGCCAGGCCTCAGGGAGCTCCTTGGCCGGCCAGACGGCGTCGCGCTCGTCCTCGAAGGCCATGACCGCCACCACCGGCTCGAAGATCTCCTCGCTGGCGATCCGTGCCGTGTTGGGAACCTCGGCGAAGACGGTCGGCTGCACCCAAGAGCCGCGCTCGAAGCCCGGGCGCGGCTCCGCCGCAGACGAGCCTTCCCCCCGCTCGCCCAGCTCGATGGGGCCGAGGACGCGGTCATGTTGCTTCTGGCTCAACAGCCGCCCCTGTTGGTGGACCGTTGGACGAAGCGGCCGTCCAGCTCCTGCCGGTGGGTCCTGATGGAGCCGGGCACTTCCTCGCCCCCGTCACCGGGTTCGTTGCCCAACTCCTCCCAGTCTATTGTATGAAGCGAGCGTCGAAGAGGATGACCCGACCCGAGGAGGGTCGGGGCGCGGGACTCCCAGGCGCCCCGGCGCCGCACCCACCACCCGAAGGCCTGCCATGACCCCCGTCCCCCCCGCCCAGGCGATGCGCGACGTCATCGAGTCCGACCGGGCGCACGTCTGGCACCACCTGGTGCAGCACAAGCCCTTCGAGACGGTCGATCCCCGCGTCTACGTGGAGGGCAAGGGCATGCTGCTGCGGGACGCGGCCGGCCGCGAGTACCTGGACGCGGTGTCGGGCGGCGTCTGGACCGTCAACGTCGGCTACGGCCGAGAGAGCATCGCCAACGCGGTCCGCGACCAGCTGGTCCGGATGAACTACTTCGTGAACGCCGCCGGCTCCGTCCCCGGCGCGCTGTTCGCCCGCCGCCTCGTCGAGAAGATGCCCGGCATGAGCCGCGTCTACTACGGCAACTCGGGCTCGGAGGCCAACGAGAAGGCCTTCAAGATGGTGCGCCAGATCGCCCACCGGCACCACGGGGGGCGCAAGTACAAGATCCTGTACCGCGAGCGGGACTACCACGGCACCACTCTCGGGGCGCTCTCGGCCGGTGGTCATCCGCAGCGCAATGCGCAGTACGGCCCGCTGGCGCCGGGGTTCGTCGAGGTCCCCCACTGCCTGGAGTACCGCAGCCAGTACGGCCAGATCGATCACTACGGTGAGCGCGCGGCGGATGCGATCGAGGAGGTGATCCTCCGCGAGGGGCCGGACACGGTCGGCGCCATCTGCCTCGAGACCGTGACCGCGGGGGGCGGGGTGATCCCGCCGCCGACGGGCTACTGGGAGCGCGTACAGGAAATCTGCCGCCGCCACCAGATCCTGCTGCACCTCGACGAGGTCGTCTGCGGCGTCGGCCGGACCGGCGAGTGGTTCGGCTACCAGCGCTACGGGATCAAGCCCGACTTCGTCACCACGGCCAAGGGCCTCGCCTCCGGCTACGCCGCCATCGCCTGCACCATCACCACCGAGGCCGTCTTCGACCTCTTCAAGGATGACCCCGGCGATCCGCTCTGCTACTTCCGCGACGTCTCGACCTTTGGCGGCTGCGCCAGCGGTCCCGCTGCGGCGCTGGAGAACATGCGGATCATCGAGGACGAGCAGCTGCTCGCCAACACGCTGCGCATGGGGGATCGGCTGATCGGTAACCTGCGCGAGCTCCAGCAGCGGCACGCGGTGATCGGCGATGTGCGCGGCGTCGGGCTCTTCTGCGGCGCCGAGCTGGTGCGCGACCGGAAGACGCGCGAGCCCGTCGAGGAGAAGCTCGTCCAGGCGGTCGTCGCCGACTGCCTGGCGAGCGGGGTGATCATCGGCGCCACGAACCGTTCCCTGCCGGGGTTCAACAACACGCTCTGCCTGAGCCCGGCGCTCATCGCCACCGAGAGCGACATCGACCGGATCACGGGCGCCATCGACGCCGCGCTGGGGCGCGTGTTTCGCTGAGGCGCGCCGCCGCGGCCGCCGCAGGTCCTCAGCTTCCCGCGGGAGCCGTCCTCCCGGGAGGGCGGGGCACGGACCGGCCTCGCGGCCTTGAAGGCCACCTCTCCGCCGCTCTCGCGGTCCCGGGCCTGCCGGGCCGCCCCGGTCCGGCCGAGTCTCGAAGCGATCGGTCACGGCCTCCGGCGGCGGGCCCGATCCCGGGCGCCGCCACGCTCCCTTGGCCGCGAACGAGCTCCCGGAGCGGTGCCGAAGAGCGCGGGAGGGATCTACCCGGGCGGGGGGCGCTGGCAGGCCGTCTCTGCTCCCATCCTCCCCATCAAACACCCGAAACAATCAATTTGTGGTCTATTTAATCATTCAAGATGAACTATTTGTCTTGCGTAGTTCGAGCAGATGGGGATAGGTTGTGGCTGTTCTGATTGTTTGTGGCGTTGACGGTGCGTCGTCGAACTCCCCGCCGGGAGGGCAGACACGTGGCGCTCGTGGCGACGGTCGGATGCCCCTCCGGAAGGGGCGAGACGAAGGACGTCGCCGCGGCGCGCGAGGTCGCGAGGCGACCCGCCTCGCCGGCGGCGATCCCGCGGCCGAGCGCGGTCGAGGGGGGCCGTGGGGTCTGTGGGTGCGCAGAGCCGGGCCCGGCGGGACACTCTCGCGGGCACCGTCGCCCAGGCGGCCTGCCTCGGCCGCTGAGTGGGATCCGCGCCGCCCAGAGCGCCGGCGCGGTCGGCCTCGCGCTGCGCAACGCCCGGGAGTCGCTCGGGGCGGGCAGGGCGGCGGCGATGATCGGTTTCGGGGTCTCGAGCGCGCCTCCCCAGGCCGGCCCGCGGCATGGACCAAGGCCCTGGGGAAGCCGCCTTCCACGGGCCCGCCTCGGACCCGGTTCCAGTTCGCAGTTCCCACCCGCATAGGAGGAAGCATGGCGTCCGTTCAACGATCCCCGCGGAGCCCAGCCACTCGCTCGGATCCGGGCGAGGTCCTGCCATGACTCGGCCCCGACTCCAGATCGCGCTCGACAAGACCGATCTGCCCAGCGCGCTCGGTCCGCTGCAGAGGGCGGCGCCCAAGATCGACATCATCGAGTGCGGCACCGTCTTGATCCTCGCCGAGGGCCTGCGCGCCGTGCGCGAGATCCGCGCGCTCTTCCCGAACAAGGAGATCCTGGCCGACATTCGGATCGCCGAGGCCGGCAAGTTGCTCTCTCAGATGGCCTTCGCGGCAGGGGCCTCCCTCGTCTCGGTGGTGGCCGGAGCCTCCATGAGCACGGTGCGGCAGGTCTGTGCCGTGGCGGTCGCACACGGAGGTGAGGTCCAGGTGGAGCTTTCCGATGAGTGGTACGACCCGGCCAAGGCGCGCCAGTGGCGGGAGGCGGGCGTCCAGCACGTCATCGTCAAGCGGTCCCGCGATCGCGAGGCGGGAGGCGACCTCTCCTGGGGTCCCACGGACGTGGCTCGCGTCGATGAGCTCGCTGCCATGGGCTTCACCGTCACCATCACGGGTGGGGTCACCCCGGCCGACCTGGCGGCCTTCGCGAAGCGCCCGGTCGGCATCGTCATCGCCGGGCGATCCATCGTGGACGCGAAGGACCCGCTGGCGGCGGCCACCGAGATGCTGCGGGTCATCGGGGAGGTGTGGCCTCCATGATGCGGGCGGCCACCACGCATACGGCTCGCCTCGAAGGCGCTTCCCCCTGCTGGAAGGCAACGAAACCATGTCGATCACGGGAAGGGATGACGAGATGACCACCTACGATCTGGTTACGTTCGGTGAGGCACAGATCCGGCTCACGGTTCCCCGGGGCGACCGCCTCGCCACCTGCCGCGAGCTGCGGCTCAGCCCCGCCGGCTCCGAGGCCAACGTGGCCGGCCTGCTCTCGCAGCTGGGCCGGCGGACGGCCTTCGCGTCGGTCATCCCGCAAGGCGACCTGGCCCAGAGGTTCATCGAGGAGTACCGCGGCGTGGGCGTCGACCTGTCGCACTGCGTGCGCTGCGAGGGCCGGATGGCGCTCTACTTCATGGAGCCGGGCGATCCGCCGCTGCCTGCGAAGGTGACCTACGACCGCCTCCACACCAAGTTCCGGGAGATCTCGCCCGAGACGCTCGACTGGAAGGCCTTGCTCGACGCGCGGGTCCTGTTCGTGACGGGCATCACGGCGGCGCTCACCGAGCACACGGGGCGAACGGTCGCCTTCGCCGTCGAGGAGGCAAGCAAGCGCGGCGTCAAGGTCGCGCTCGACGTCAACTACCGGGCCCTGCTGTGGACGCCGGAGAGGGCCCGCTCCGTTCTGGAGCCGCTGCTCGACAAGGTCTCCATCCTGTTCTGCTCGCGCCTGGACGGTATCAAGGTCTTCGGCATGAAGGGCGACGGACCGGCCATCAACGCGGCCCTGCGCGAGAAGTACCACCTGGACCACGTGGTCTCCACCGACTCCACCGCGGGCTGCTACTACTCCGGCATCGAGGGCCAGAAGGTCTTTGCCGTCGAGCCGGTCCCGGTGACCGACCGACCGGGCGCCGGCGACGCGCTGGTCGGCGGGACCCTGCACGGGTACCTCGGCGACAGCGTCATGGAGGGCATCCACTACGGCCTGCGGACCTCGAAGCTGGCCCTCACCCACCACGGCGACCTGACCCACGTCTCGCCCAGTGAGCTTCAGATTCCTGCCACCACCGACATCCTCCGCTGATTCGCTCGGGCCACTCACTCGAAAGGAACTCGCATGATCCCCGCTCCTGCAGGCGCTGCCGGCATGACTGCCTTGCAGCAGATCGATTCCCGGCCACTCACCAAGAACCAGAAGAACCTCATCGTGCTTGCCGTGGTCGGGAACGTCTCTGAGTTCTTCGACATGTTCCTGATCGGCTTCGCCGTGAGCAGCCTGCTCAAGGATCCCCACTGGCACCTGCGGGGCAACGAGGCGGGCTGGATTCTCGCCATGTCCGGGCTCGGCACGGTGATCGGCGCCATCGCCTGGGGCCGTCTGGCCGACCGGATCGGCCGCAAGATGGCCTTCTTCTGGTGCGTACTCCTCTTCACCGTCTTCACCCTCGCTTCGGTGTTCACGCCGAACGATGGCTGGGTCATGCTCGCCATCCTCCGCATCTTCGTGGGCATGGGCGTCGGCGGCTTGAACATCTCCTCGATCCCCTACGTGCAGGAGTTCGTCCCCGCCAAGCAGCGCGGCCTGCTGTCCGGCCTGGCCTCGGTGTTCATCCCCTTCGGCCTCTTCCTCGGCTCGATGGCCCAGATGATCGTCGGCTCGAACTGGCGCCTGCTCATCGCCCTGGGCGTCATCCCCATCTTCCTGCTCATCTGGCTGCGCCTGGTGCCGGAGTCCCCGCGGTTCCTGCAGACCCGCGGTCGCACCGACGAGGCCCGCAAGGCACTTGCCTGGGCCCTGGAGCTGCCGGTCGAGCAGCTCGGCACCCTCCCCGAGGTTAAGGCCACGCAGTCGGCGTCCTACTCGGTCGTCTTCAGCAAGTACCTCAAGTCGCTGATCATCATCACCATCGGCTCGTTCTGCTTCATCCTCGGCTCGTCGGTCATTCAGTCCTGGGGCCAGTCCATCCTCGGCTCGGGCTACAAATTCGGCCCCGGCACGGTCGGCGCCCTGTTCATGGTGGTGTCGCTGGGCGATCTGCTCGGCCGCCTTTCGTCGGCATGGCTCGCCGACCGGATCGGGCGGCGCTGGACCATGTTCAGCTTCGGCCTGGTGGGTGCCCTCGGCCTGCTGCTGGCGTCCGCGTCGGTGCTGATCGCGAAGACCGCTCAGTGGGAGGCCTCCACCGCGGGATGGGTCTTCTTCGCTGGCATCCTCATCGCCATGACCTTCGGCGACGGCGCGTTCGGCGTGCTCAACGCCTTCGGGGCCGAGCAGTTCCCGAACGAGGCCCGCTCGACCGGCCTGGGCCTCGGCTACGGCATCGGCGCCAGTGCGAAGGTCTTCGGGCCGGCGCTTCTCGGCTCCCTGTTCGGGGCCAAGGTGACGCTCGACTC
This sequence comes from Anaeromyxobacter sp., assembly GCA_035541675.1. Classification (GTDB taxonomy): domain Bacteria; phylum Myxococcota; class Myxococcia; order Myxococcales; family Anaeromyxobacteraceae; genus Anaeromyxobacter. The sequence continues at coordinate 27,329 of DATKMW010000001.1, forward strand.
CATCTCGCCGGCCTTCACCCTGTTCGCGGTGCTGCTTGTCCTCGGCGGCATCACCTACCTGTTCGCCAGGGAGACCAAGGGCACGTCGCTCGACGCGATCTAGACGGCGCCTGCAGCGTCAGGCAGGCGCAAGGAGCAACCGTGAGCAAGATCGACGACATCACACGCGAGAAGTGGATTCTGGGTGCCTTCCCCGAGTGGGGCACGTGGCTGAACGAGGAGATCGACGCAACGCAGGTCGCGCCCGGGACGTTCAGCATGTGGTGGATCGGTTGCACCGGCATCTGGCTCAAGACCGAGAAGGGCACCAGCATCGCTACCGACCTATGGTTCGGCAACGGGAAGCGATCCCATAAGGTCAAGGAGATGGCGCCCTTCCACCAGATGCGAAACATGACAGGGGGGCGCGCGACGCAGCCGAACCTGCGCGCCGCTCCCATCGTGTTCGACCCGTTCGCAGTCACGCAGCTGGACGCCGTGCTGTCGACCCACATCCACCAGGACCACATCGATCCGTTCTTCGCGGCGGCCGTCCTGAAGAACTGCGCGCCGGATGTTCCCTTCATCGGGCCGCAGGGGTGTGCCGACATCTGGATGAAGTGGGGCGTCCCCGCCAAGCGGATCGAGGTCGTCCGCCCCGGCCAAACCGTCACCATCGGGGACGTGGAGATCGTCGTCCTCGAGTCGTTCGACCGAACCGTGCTCGTCACCGCGGGCGAGCCTCTTCAGGGCACGGTTCCCACCATGGACGACAAGGCCGTGAACTACCTGTTCAAGACTCCGGGCGGCAACCTCTACCACAGTGGCGACTCGCACTACTCCATCCGCTTCGCCAAGCACGGCAAGGAGCACAAGATCGATGTGGCGCTGGGCTCCTACGGCGAGAACCCGGTCGGCAACCAGGACAAGATGACCTCGGTCGATATCCTGCGCATGGCCGAGGCTCTCGGGACGAAGGTGGTCATCCCCTTCCACCACGACGTCTGGACCAACTTCAAGGCCGACCCGCTCGAGATCCTCCTGCTCTGGAACTACAAGAAGAACGTGCTCCAATACCAGTTCAAGCCGTTCCTCTGGGACGTCGGCGGGAAGTTCACCTACCCCGATGACGCCGACAAGATCCAGTACCACTACCGGCGCGGGTTCGAGGACGCGTTCACCGACGAGCAGAACGTGCCGTTTCCGTCGATCCTGTGACGGCCGCCCTGCGCTCGCCGTGCCTCGCTTCTATCGACCGGGGCACGGCGAGCAGCACCCGGAGGCCCTGTAGCCGGGGAAGACGCCCCGGGACGATCCCGGGGGACCCAATCGAGCCACGTGCCGGCACCGAGGAGATCGCAGGCCCCCTGGCGCGATCTCGGAACCAACCCGTCGAGCGTGGCTCGGGATGCGGGCTGGCCCGCAAAGGTGGCGAGGCCGAGAGCGCGACGTCGGCGACAGGGCGAGGGTGGCAGGGGAAGACCGGGCATCCGGACGTCGGGGGTGCCGCCGTGCGGAGGGCCCGCTCCCCTCAACCCGCAGGCGAGAGGAGCACCACCGGATCGCCAACGCGCACCAGGCCGGGGGCGACCACGCTGGCGTAGACCCGGCTCCAGCCGGGATGCAGGTCCTGGGAGATGCGCTCGAAGTCGCCGCCCCTGAAGCAGCCGGCGATCTTGCTGCACGGCTCGGTGTAGCTGGTGACGCGCAGGTGGGCCTCCCCGATGCGGAGCTCGGCGCCCGGCGCGAGAAGGTCCCACTCCACTCCCGAGAGCGTGAGGTTCTCGCCCGCGCAGCCGGGCGCGATGGGGTGTCCTTCGCCGCGCAGCGACTCGATCCGCTCGAGTCCGTACAGGCACACGGCCCTCGTCGGGCCGCCGTGGTGGCGCCAGCGTTGCAGGTCGCCGGACAGGCCCTGGGCGCCGACCTTCGCCTCGGGCACCGGCAGCTTCGGTACCCCGCCTCGCGATACGTTGATCGAGCTCACCACGGCGGAGGCCACGGCGAGGAGGTAGCGGGGCGAGAAGGCGTACGCCACCGCTTGGTGGCGTCAGGGTCGTCTGCCAACGGTCGGAGACGCCGCACCGGTGGCGTCGGCGCCAGCGCTCCCCGAGCTAGACCAGGGTCGCCCCGAGCAGGCGGCGAGCGCGCATCCGGGCTGGCCTGGGCGGAGGGGTCGCTGTGGGTCGGGCAGTACCAGGACCAGAAGATCCGCCGGATCGACCCCGAACCGGGCGCCATCCTGCGCACCATCGAGTCCAACCGCTTCGTCACCGGGGTCACCTGGGTAGACGGGGAGCTCTGGCACCGGACCTGGGAGGATGGGTCGGAGATCCGCCGGATCCATCCCGGGAGCGGAGAGGTCCTGGCTCGCCTGAACATGCCCGAGGGAGCCGGGGTCAGCGGCCTCGAGTCGGACGGAGCGGACGTTCTCTACGCCGGGGGAGGCGGGAGCGGCGTCGTCCGGGCCGTGCGGCGGCCCGGGCGACGGTCAGGGCGCTGACTCGAGCCAGAATCCCGGCCAGGCTGGGGCGGACGGCGCGAGGGCGAGCGACCGACGCAGGGCAAGGAAACGCGCCCGCCGCCCCGCTCTCACGACGACCCTTCCGCCACATGGTGGAACGGCCCCTCGTCCCCGCCTCGCGCAGGGCAGGGCCGAGGAGGTCCAGGGCCGGCGGGAGTACGCCATCCGCTCGTCGGAGGGCGGCAGTACCAGGTGGCTTCCGGCGAGCCCCTTCCGGGGGGCGGGCCGGGCCGTCAGGGCAGGAATCCCTCGGCCACCCCCTGCCGCAGGGCCTCGGCCAGGACGTCGAGGGACTCGCTGGTGTCGGAGCGCGTGGTCACCGACGTGGCGGTCTCGGAGCGCGAGTCCTTGCCGGCCAGGAACGGCAGGGGCCTGCGACCCAGCCGAAGGAGCCGCTCGTCGTAGAAGGCGCCCGGGGCGTGCTCGCGAAGACGCCGGCCCAGCTCGGCCATGTTGCCGGCGTGCGAGGGCTGCATGGCCGGCCCCAGGCAGGAGAATTCGAGCTCCTGCTCGGCCAGCGCGGCCGCGCGACCGTCGCGGAGGTAGAGGAGCAGGACCTGCTCGACCTCCTCGTTCGAGGTGCGGACCGTCCGCGAGGTGGTCCGGGAGTTCAGGAGCCCACCGGTGGCGATGGCCCGGACGGGCGAGAAGCCCCGCGACCGCTCCTCTCGTTCGACGTCGGTGCGCAGGGCGCGGCTTCCGCGGAGGAGGGCTGTCACCTCCGCCCAGGTGAACTGGAGGGTGTCGCCAGAACGGCTGGTGAAGGTTGCCCCGGCCATCCCCAGCATGAAGCGCCTCACCACCATGCGGTCTCGGTCGGTGGGGCAGGGTGCCTGGATGGCGAGCACGGTCAACCCGCCTCGCCGGAGCGCGCCGACGAGGGCGTCGGCCTGCTCGCCCTGCAGCCGCGCCAGGAGGGCGGGCGGCTCGGGCGCGAGCCGCATCCGCGCCTCGGCGAGCGGGAGGCCCGAGGCCTCGGCCAGGGCCGCCGCCGCTAGCTCGGCGCGTGCCGGGTGGCGGAGGAGCACCACCAGCTTCATGTCGCAAAGGTAGCAGAACGGGCGCCGCAGGGCTCGCCGCCCGCCGCGGTATCGAGGGGATGCCGCCACCGGTACTCCTGGCCCGGGCCATCGGGCGGAGCTAGAGTCGTCCCGCGACAGGAGGGGGAACGCGGTGGCCTTCGGGCCACGGAGGTGAGTCCCGTGAACTCTGGGTTCCTGCTGGTCCGGCTGCTCCTGGGCGGGTACCTCGCGGCGCACGGTGTCCAGAAGCTGTTCGGGTGGTTCGGCGGCCACGGGCTGGCCGGCACGGGGGGCTTCATGGAGACCCTCGGGTTCCGGCCTGGCAAGCTGTTTGCGCTGGCGGCGGGGCTCTGCGAGGGCCTGGGCGGCGTCCTGGTCGTCCTCGGTCTGCTGGGCCCGATCGGGCCAGCGCTCATCATCGTGGCGATGGTGGTGGCGATGGGCGCTGTGCACCTGAAGAACGGGTTCTTCGCCGCCAGCAACGGCGTGGAGATGCCTCTCGCATGGGCAACCTGCGCCGTGGCCGTCGCCTTCTACCCCGGCCGGTACTCGCTCGATACCGCCCTGGGCCTCGCCCTCAACGGGGCGTGGGTGGTCCGAATCACCATCGTCGTCGCGGTGCTGATCGCCTTGGGGAACCTCCTGTTGCGCAAGCCCGAGGCGCCTGCCAAGGCGGCGTGAGACCAGGCCGCGGCGAGGGCTCACACGGTCTCGTCGCCCGCCCCCCGGTCGACGGGGAGCACCAGGCAGAGCATCCAGCCGCCGGCTCCCCGGGGGGAGATGCTCACCCTGGCGCCATGGCGGCGGAGCAGCTGGAAGGCCTGTGCCGCGGCCAGGCCCAGGCGGAGAGCCGGGCCTTCCGGCAGTCGAAGATCGAGCAGGCGCCGCTGCTCCTCGGGGGAGACGACAAGCGCCGGGTCCTCGACGATCACCGCCGGTCGCCCTTCGATGACCGCGTCGCGGACGGTGATCGGGGACGGCGGGCACGTCCGCGGCAAGCCCGCCGCGACCAGGAAGCGGAGCAGCTCGGTGAGGGCCGTCCGCAGCAGCGCATACGGGGCCCAGGCGGGCGGTGCCGGTGGGTCGTCCCGCTCCTGGCGCACCTCGGGGGCACCCGCCCCGGCGGGCGAGAGCTCGGCCAGGCTGGCGGCGATGGCGCCGCGCAGGTCCACCGGCCCGAACTCGCCCGGCGTGCCGGGGCCCACGACCTTCCGCAGGTCGTCGACCAGCCGCCCGATGCGGCGGGTGCCCTCGAGCGAGTCGTCGACCAGCTCGGCCAGGTCACCGGCCGCGGAGGCGCCGGCCGCCCCCGCCGCGCGGAGCGCCGCGGCGATCGCCGGCAGGCGCTCCCGCAGCGAGGCGAGGTTGGAGCGGAGGTAGGCGAGGGGGTTGCTGGCGTCCTCGGCGATGGACAGAGCCAGCCGCCCGGCCAGGGCCAGCTTCTCGGCCTCGAGCAGGCGCGCCTCGGTCCTGCGCAGCTGCGCCTTGACCCGGTAGCGCTCCAGCGCCAGTCCGACTTGACGGCCCAGGGCCGTTGCCAGGTCGAGGTCCCCCGCGGAGTAGGCGACGGGCCTGCACCGCCCCAGCACCAGCACGGCCGGCGTTTCGTGGTCTCCGATGCCTCCGTTGGCCAGGGGAAGCCAGGCGGCGACCTGGAGGCCGAGCTCCCGGAGCGCGGGATCCATCCCAGGGTCGTCGGCTGCGACCACCCTCGACACCGGTGCGCGCGTCCGCAACGCCTCGCGGAGGTGGCTGCCCTCGCCGGCGCTGGGCGTCCAGGTGGGGAGGTCCTCGGGGAGGCCGAGGGTGGCGACGGGTGAGAAGGCTCCGCCGGCCCCACCTTCGAGGAGGGCCACCACATCGGAGGCGAACAGCTCGGAGAGCGTGGCCAGCGCCCGGTCGAGGAGCGCGTGCAGGGGGATGTCCTCCGAGAGCACGGTGAGGAGCCGGGAGAAGCCGGTCGTGTCCCGGAGCGCGGCCCGCAGGGCGCCCAGCGATTCCGCGGCGGGTCCGGTCCTCTCCTGGGGCAGCACGGCCGGGTGGCTTGCGATCGACCGAGGCAAGGGGGTGGCTACAGGGCGAGGGCGGTCAGGGTGGCGTTGTGGGTGCCGAGGACGCCCGCGGTCCGGGCGAACTCGGCACAGCAGTAGAATCCGAAGGTGGGGACGGCGCCGGCCGCGTCCTGGAGGCGCCGCGGCTCCTCGCCGGCGCGCTCCCCCAGGATCCTCGAGCGCGCCGCGCAGCTGAAGGCGAGCAGAAGGGCGGCATCGGGGCGGACGGCCAGCGCCTCCGCGGCCACCTCGGGGACGACGGCCAGCAGCGAGTCGGGCGTGCCGGTCATGACCTGGACCGCGCAGCCGGGCGGCGGGAGGCAGCCCTGGATGGTCAGGTGGCCCTCGGCGCTCCGGGCGCGCGCGACCCGGATCACCGCCGTCCCGTCGGCCTGGCGCAGGCCGAACGGGTGGAGGACGGAGGTGTCCCAGAAGCGTTCCGGCGGGAGCGCTCCGGGCGCGAGGCCGAGCTGCTCCTCGTAGGCCGCCGCGGCGGAGCGCCCACCCAGCTCCATGATGGTCGTGCCCTGGGCGCGGGTGACGAGCATGGGGTTGCCGACCGGCCGAAAGCCGTGCCGGGTGACGGCGCCGAGGGGGAGATCGCTGGCGATCCAGAGGGCCACCGCCCCCTGCTCCAGGATCTGGTCGCCGTGAAAGACCAACGTCCGCAGGAACCTCTGCTCGTCGCCGGCGGCCCCCCCCACGAGCGCCACCCGGGGGCCGGTGACCCGGTAGGTGCCATGGACCAGCTCCTGCAGGTCTCCGAGCAACGAGTCCGCGAGCAGCACCAGCGCCGCGTGCGCGCTCGGCCCGGCCCGGTCGCGGCTGGTGCGAGCAAGCTGCTGGCCTGCCCGGTCCATGTCGTCGCGGACAAAGCTGGCCGAGGCGGCGCCGAATCGGTACGGCCCGGCGGTGGCGGCCAGGACCGCGACCCCGGCGCCGAAGCCCAGGTACTCCCCCAGGGCGAGCTCGCCCGAGGTCGTCGCCCCCACCAGCAGGGCAGGGCCGGTCACGGCGCGCACGCCGGCGAGCAGCGCGGCCAGGTCGTGACGGGGCGTGGTGAAGACGAGGACCAGCGCGGGCGGCTCGTCTCCCAGAGGGCCCATGGCCGAGGTCGCGGCCTGGCGACCCGCCTGGGACGAGCCCTGCAGCCGGCTCACGCCGGCGCCTACACGTAACCGCGCCGTGGGCATCGGCGTGTTCCCTCCTCGGGCGATACCAGAGCACCCCTGGGCCATGGCCGCAAGGCTCAGCGGCGGATGGCAGCCGCGGAGGTCGAGGGCCGGCACCCGACCGCGGATCGCCTGATGGCCTCGCGTTGCCCGGGCGGGCTCGGGTGGGGCCGCGCTCCCTCGCTCCGCCCGCCGCGCGCTGCACCCGGCTAGAATCGCCGAACCCGGGAGGAGCGATGGCACGCGACATCTTCACCGAGCCGGCGAAGGTCGACCTCGACACGCTCGCCAACCTGGGCCCGCTGGCGGCCATGGCCGGCACGTGGGAGGGAGGCGGGACCGACACCCATCCCGTGGAAGCAGGTGGCGAGGACGAGCCCTACCGCGAGCGGATGCTGTTCGAGCCCATCGATCCGCAGATGAACGGCCCCCAGGTCCTCTACGGCCTCCGGTACCACGTCCACGTCACCAAGCTCGACGAGGTGCTCACCTTCCACGACCAGGTCGGCTACTGGCTGTGGGAGCCGGCCACGCGGACCATCTTCCAGTCGGTGGCCATCCCCCGCGGACAGGTGGTGCTGGCGTCGGGGGTGGCCGATCCCTGGGCGCGTCAGTTCACCGTCAAGGCGCTGCTGGGATCGCCGGTGTCGGGGATCGTGTCTGCGCCGTTCTTGCACGAGAACTTCCAGACCCTCGAGTACTCCATCACCATCACCTTGGGCGGGGAGGGCAGGCTCGCCTACGAGCAGGACACGGTCCTCCAGGTGGCGGGGCGGCCCGAGCCCTTCCATCACCTGGACAAGAACGTTCTCCGCCAGGTCGCTCCGCCCCGGCCGAACCCGGCCGCCGGCCGGTAGCGATCCCGGGCCAGCCAACGGATGCCCGTTCTCGAGCAGGCCGGCCTGGCGGGAGAGCCGGGAGTGCGCCACAACCGGCTCGAAGCCGCCGCGGCGCAGAGGCACCGGACGGCCTCCCCTCGACCACCTCTCGATCAGCCTGGCCTCGTCCGCCTCGTCTCGCGGGCGGCAGCCCGTGCGTGGGCACATTGGCCGCAGTCGCGGGTGCGCCTGGACCGGGATGCTCGACCCGGGTGCTCGATCACCCGTGGTGCATGCCGACCATCCGCCCGTCTCGCCTCGAAATCGGATGGTGCTTCCCGTGCAGAAGGACCGGCCGGGCGAAGGAGCCCGGAGGTAGACCTCATGCCCACCTGGACGTCGGCCATCGCCGTAGGCCACCCCACCATCGACCAGCAGCACAAGGAGCTCTTCGCCCGCGCCGACCAGCTCCTCGAAGCGATGCACCAGGGCCGCGCGTCCGCGGAGCTGGCGGAGCTGTTCCAGTTCCTGGGAGGCTACGTGCGGGAGCACTTCGGGACCGAGGAGCGGCTCATGGCCGCCAAGGTGTACCCCGCCATGGCCGGCCACAAGGCGCAGCACGGAGAGTTCGTGAGGCGGCTCGAGGAGGACCTCGTGGCGTTCAGGGCCAAGGGTGCGACCGCGGCGGTGGTGCTCGACCTCAGCAGCCTCATCCGCGGCTGGCTGGTGAACCACATCTCCACCGTCGACGTTAAGCTCGCCGACTTCCTGAAGGCGAGGGAGCCGGTGGCGGGCGCCCGGAGCCCGTAGCCCCGCCCGGCGGGGCGGCGCGGGGCCGGGCGCAGGCACGGGGATCGAGGATCCGCGCGGGGAGGCCGGGCCACGCCAGGCGCGGGACCTGCCGCCCGAGGGGCAGCGACACGCGGGTAAGGCTCCACCGTCCTGGGTGGCGATCCGGCCGGCCCGTGGCCATCTCCGGCCGATGGCTCCTCCTGCCGATCCCGGTCACCGTGGGCCGACCTCAATCCCCGCCCGACCAGGTCCTCCACCGGGATCGCGGACCGGATGGCCGAGCACGGTCCGGTGGCGAGGGCGGGGTAAGGGGCCACCTGGCTCGAGCCCGGCTCCCGGCCTCTGGGCCTCCTCCGGCGCGTGGCATTGAGCACGCCCGGGCCCTGGGCCCGGTCGACACAGGCGCGGGGGCGGGCTTAGTAGCGCAGCCCCAGCAGGCCGAACCCCACCGCGTTGAGGACGGCGGCGACGCCGAACAGGGTCACCGGTACCATGGCCTTGGCCCGCAGGGTCCGGCGTTCGATGGCGAACTTGGCCGCCAGGAAGAACCACAGGTAGCCGAAGACGAAGATGAGGAGGAGGCCCAGCGGGCCCCGGTTCCAGAAGGAGTAGTCCCAGACCAGCAGGCCGCCGCGGTTGAGGAACGTCTCCACGACGACGCAGATGGCGGAGTAGAGCAGGGCCCAGAACCAGCGCTCGGGGACGCCGAGGATCTTGGCGGCCGGGTCGTCGGAGAGCGTCCGGTAGTAGATGATCCCCAGGAGGAGGAACAGGAACATGATCTCCGCGTTCCACCCCACCAGCGTGCGTAGCGCGGTCGGTCCGGGGACCAGCCAGAGGGCGCTGTAGCCGCTCAGCGCGAATATCCAGCCGTTCACCGTTTCGTTCACGAAGTCGGCGCAGAAGAGCGCCGCCCCGGCGATGACGCAGTCCCAGTTCCCGGTGCGCCGCGCGGCCCCGACCTCGTGCACGTAGATGAAGAAGAGCAGGGCCAGCAGGGGGACCACGTACCACTGGAGCGTGGTCCAGTCCCGCATGCCCACCAGGCAGCGCGCGGCCGCTTCGGTCATGGCGTCCTCCTCCGCCCCGGGAGGAGCATGCCACGGCCGAGGGGGTCTGCGGCTCAGGATCGCTTGGCACGGGCCTGGTGGGGCAGCGGGCAGGACAGATAGCCGTGCTTCTCGTCCCACTGCTGGTGGTACTCCTCGGCCTTCCAGAACCTGCCGGCCGGGGCGATCTCGGTGGTGATGGGGTCGGCGAGCCGCGCCTGGGCCTCCTTTCGCGAGGCCAGCGCCTGCTCCAGCTGCTGGGGGCCGAAGGTGAAGATGGCCGAGCGGTAGTTGCTGCCCACGTCCGGCCCCTGCCGGTCGCCCGAGGTCGGGTCGTGGGTCTTCCAGAAGAAGTCGAGCAACTGCCGGTAGGTCACCTGGTCGGGGTCGAACTCCACCAGCACCGCCTCGGTGTGTCCAGTGGTGTGGGTGCAGACATCCTCGTAGGTGGGATCGTCCTTGGTCCCGCCGGTGTAGCCGACCGCGGTCGCCACCACCCCCGGCACCTTGCGAAAGCGCTCCTCCACGCCCCAGAAGCAGCCCTGGGCGAAGATGGCCAGCTGGTGGTTCCCGGTGGGCAGCAGCGGGGTGCCGCGGCCCGCGTGGCCGGGGTCCTTGCCGCAGGCGGGGTTGCCGATCTGCATGTCGCCGCCCTTCCCGCGGGCCGGGCCCGCGACCGCGTGCACCGTCAGCGCCACCACCACCGCCGCGAGCGCGGCGAGCGCCAGCGGCGCCCTCACGGCCGCGGCCCTCCCGCCGCCGCCTGCTCCCCTGCCTTCCGGAAGAGCGGAAGGTACTTCCCGTAGCCCTCCGCCTCCAGCCGCTCCACCGGAACGAAGCGGAGCGCCGCCGAGTTCATGCAGTAGCGCAGGCCGGTGGGGGCCGGGCCGTCGTCGAACACGTGGCCGAGGTGGGAGCCGGCGGCGGTCGAGCGGACCTCGGTGCGGGCCATGATGAGCTGGTGGTCGGTGCGGGTGGTGACCGCGCTGGGGTCGATGGGCCGGGTGAAGCTGGGCCACCCGGTTCCCGAATCGAACTTGTCGAGCGAGCTGAAGAGGGGCTGGCCGGAGACCACGTCGACGTAGATGCCGGCGCGGTGCTCGTCCCAGTACTGGTTCTGGAAGGGCGGCTCGGTGCCCTCGTGCTGGGTGACCTGGTACTGGTCGGGGCTGAGGCGCTTGCGGAGCTCCTCGTCCGAGGGCTTCTGGTAGGCGGTCATCGCGGCTCCCTCCTGGCGGGGGCTCGGGGACGGCTCGGCGGTGGGCTCTGCGCTGGAGCGGCAGGCGGCCGCCGCGCCCAGGAGGGCTGCGACGGCCAACAGACGCCCTGAAACGGGATGGTTCACGCGTATCATGACCTAGCTCCGGCCCGGTCCGAGGGCCACGGTTCCTGGGACGTGGAGGCATACGCGGGTCCGGACCCGGCGGTTACGGTCTCCAGGCGGCGAAACCGGAAGGCGGGACGAACGTATGCGGAGGATGGAGAGCGAGGAGGCCCTCATGGAGGCCTACGTCGCCGGCGACGCCGGCGCCTTTCAGCGCCTGTTCCGCCTGCTTGCGCCCTCGCTGCACGCTTTCTTCACCCGCACGGCGGGCGACGCCCCCGCGGAGGACCTGCTGCAGACCACCTTCCTCAAGATGCACCGGGCACGCGGGAGCTGGCGCCCCGGGGAGCGGCTCCGGCCCTGGGTCTTCACCATCGCCGCCCGGGCCCGGGTGGACTGGCTCCGGCGCCACGGCCGCCGCGGGGAAGAGGAGGAGCTCGACGGGGAGGCGCTGCCCGACCCGGAGGGCCGGGGCGACCCGGGAGAGGCGCTCGCGGGCAAGCAGCGGGCCGAGCGGGTCCGCCTGGCCATGGACCGCCTGCCGGTGGCCCAGCGTGCGGTGGTGCACCTCCACCGCTTCGAGGGGCTGGGGTTCGCGGAGATCGGCCAGGCGCTGGGCATCACCGAGGGGGCGGCCAAGCTGCGCGCCTTTCGCGCCTACGCCCAGCTGCGGGAACAGCTTGCCGACCTGGTGACCGAGGAGCAGTCATGACCAACTGTGAACGCCTGCGCGCCGACGCTCCCGGGCTCGCCTCCCTGCCGGCCCGGGACCCGGAGCGCCTCGCCGCCTTCGCGCATGCGGCCGGCTGCGAGGGGTGCGCAAGGGCCCTGCGGGAGGCGGAGCGGCTCCAGACGCTCCTGGGGGAGCTGAGCCCGTCCCCCTTGTCGGCGGCCGCCTACGGGCGGGCGGCGCTGGCCGTCGAGGCCGAGCTGGGTCGCGAGGCCCGGCGGAGGGCGGCCTGGCCGGTGGTGGCGGCGGCGGCCTTCATGGCGGCGATGTTGGCCATGGCCCGCCATCCCGGCGGATCGGCGCTGGACTGGGCCACGGCCGGCGGCCTGGGGGTGGTGGCGCTGGCCCTCCTGGCCCTGGCCGGCCGCAGGCCCTGGCTGGTGGTGGCGGGAGCGGCGGCCGCGGCAGTCGTCGCGGCGCTGGTGGCCGGGCACGCCGGGCCGCTCGAGCCCGGGCAAGGCGCGGAGTGCCTGCTCTGGGAGCTCTGCGCAGCAGCGCTGGTGGTGGGGGCGGGCTGGCTCGCCTTGCGGGGTGGCTCCACCACGCCCTCCCGCTCGGCGGCGGCCGCCGCGGCGGCAGCGGGCGCCCTGGCCGGCGACGCGGCGCTGCAGGTCACCTGCGCGGCGCACGGCATGGGGCCGCACCTCCTGGTGTTTCACGCCGGCGGCGTCCTCCTGGCCGCCGCCCTCGCCGGCCTGCTGGGGCGCGCGCGCCGGCGCCCGGTCGCCGCCTGAGGGCTCCTCTCGGGGCGTCGGCGTAGCCGCTCGTCGGGAGGCCGCGTATCCGTCGGTGAAGCGAGCAAGCCTTCACCGAAAGGAACACGGTCATGCTCCGCGCCGCTCCGTACCTCCTCCTCCTGGCCCTGCCGGCGGCCACCGCCGCCCGCGCCGAGGAGCTGGAGGTGAACCCCGACGCCGGCAACAACGCCCTGTCGGCGGTCTTCGACGCCCGGCTGGGGGAGCGGATCACCGCCGTCAGCTCCGCCGTGGGCTGCGACCTCCGCCTCGATGAGGGGGCCGGGTCCGTCTCCGGCCGGTGCTCGGTGCCGCTCTCCAGCATCCGCGTCGACAACGACGACACCAAGAGCGACCACTTCCGCCAGTGGGCCACCAACAAGAAGTCGGATCCGGCTGCCTGCCTCCTGGAGGCGGAGCTCAGGAACGTGCACGTCGGCACCCTGGTCCCGGGCAAGCCGGTGGCCTTCCGGGCGGAGATCCCCTTCCGCGTCTGCGGCCGGGGCCGGGTCGACGGTGGCCGCGAGCGGGTGTCGGGCACGGCGTTGCTCTTTCCGCCCGGCGCCTACGGCGAGCGGGAGGCCATCCGCATCCGGGCGACCGTCTCCGGCTTCGATCGCGAGGCCTACCAGGTGGGGCCCCAGTTCACCGAGGGCTGGCTGGCACGGGTGCAGTCCCTGGCCAAGGTTGTGGCCGGGAAGGGCGAGGTGCAGCTCTCGCTCTTCGCCCGGCCCAAGGGCCCTTGATCCTCGAGCCGGGCCCTCGCGGCCCGCGCCGCACCGGACCGCTGGCGCGGTCCGTTCACAGTAGCAGCCAACCAAGAAAGGGAGAGCCATGGTCCGTGAAGCGATGAAGGGTGCCGCCGTCGCCGCCGCAGTCTGCTCGCTGTTCGCAGCCGGTGCGGTGCGGGCGGCCGACAAGATGGACAAGTCGAAGATGGGCGAGAAGGTGGTGCAGTGCGCCGGCATCAACGCCTGCAAGGGGCAGGGAAGCTGCGCCGGCGCCGACAACTCCTGCAAGGGCCAGAACTCCTGCAAGGGGAAGGGCTGGGCCGAGACCAAGAGCGCCAAGGAATGCACCGACAAGGGCGGCACCGTCGTCGCCTCCAAGTGAACGGAGGGGGCCGGCCCGGACCCCGCGGCCGGCCCCGTTCTTCCCATGCCCCTCGAGCGTCCCGCACTCGGCCACGGCGTAGGCCTCCGCACCCAGCATTTTCCGTCCTACCTGTCCGACCCGCCGCCGGTGGACTGGGTCGAGGTCATCAGCGAGAACTTCATGTCCTCCGGCGGGCGCCCCCGGGCGGTACTGGAGAAGGTGCGCGGCGAGGTGCCGGTGGTTCTCCACGGCGTGTCGCTCTCCATCGGCTCGGTCGAGCCCCTCTCCGAGCGCTACCTGGCCGACCTGGCGCGCCTGGTGCGGTGGGTGGAGCCGGCGCTGGTGTCCGACCACCTCTGCTGGGGCACCCACCGCGGCCAGTACGTCCACGACCTCCTGCCGCTGCCGCTCACCGAGGAGTCGCTGGACCACCTGGTGGCGAGGGTCGGACAGGTGCAGGACCGGCTGGGGCGGCGGCTCCTCCTCGAGAACCCTTCCTCCTATCTCCGCTACCGGGACTCGACCATGAGCGAGTGGGAGTTCCTGGCTGAGCTGTGTCGGCGGGCCGACTGCGGGCTGCTCCTCGACGTGAACAACGTCTTCGTCTCCGGCAAGAACCTGGGCTTCGACCCGGACGAGTACCTGGCCGGCATCCCCGCCGACCGCGTGGGCTACCTCCACCTGGCCGGCCACACCGACCGGGGCCGCTTCCTCCTCGACAGCCACGCCGCCCCGGTGCCCGAGGCAGTGTGGGCGCTCTACCGGCAGGTCCTGGGGCGCCTCGGGCCGGTTCCCACCCTGGTGGAATGGGACGACCACGTCCCGCCCCTGGAGGCGGTGGTGGCGGAGAGCTGCCGCGCCGCCGACATCGAGGCCGAGGAGCTGGATCGGGCAAGGAGGCTGGCGTCGTGACGCTCGCCGAGACCCAGGCGCTCTTCCACGCCGCCATCACCGGGGGAGAGGTCTCCCCGGCGGCGCTCGAGGCGTGCTTCGCCGGGACCCCGGCGCTCCCTGCCGCGGATCGCGTGGGCATCTACGCCGAGATGTGGCTCTGGCGCCAGGTCGAGGCGCTCGGGGCCGAGTTCCCGGCGGTGCGCGCCTGCGTGGGTGGGGAGCGGTTCCCGGAGCTGTGCCGGGACTACCTACGCGCGCATCCCTCCGAGCACCACGACATCGGCCGGCTGGGCCGGCGGCTGGCCGAGTTCCTCCGCCTTCATCCGGCGCCGGAACGATCCGACCTGGGTGATCTGGCCGAGCTGGAGTGGGCCCGCTCGGAGGTGTTCTGCGAGGCGCCGGCCTCGCCGGTCGGCCGGGAGGCGCTGGCCGCGCTCGGCCCCGAGGAGTTCGCCCGGGCGCGGCTCCGCCTGGTGCCGGCACTGCGACTCTTGTCGCTGGCCCACCGGGCGCAGGAGCCCTGGCGCGCCGCCCACCGGGGCGAGGAGCCGACGCCGGCGGCGCCCGGGCCGGCATACCTCGCGGTATGGCGCGCCGGGCACGACGTGCTCCACGCGCCGCTCGATGCCGCCGAGGCGCGGGCCCTCGAGGCCGCGCTCGCCGGGGCGGCCCTCTCGGAGGTGTGCGCCAGCTTCGCGGCGGCGGACCAGCCGGCGACGGTCGGCTTCGCGGCCCTCTCCTCCTGGCTCGACGAGGGCTGGGTGGCGGGGGTGGAAGTGGTGGAGGACCCCAACCGCCCCGCCGGCGCTCACGGGGCCTTGGCACCCATCGAGGTGTAGGGCGTCTACACGCAGAAGGGGCCCGGACGGCACTGCGGGGCGGGACATGGACGAGGTGCTGTGCGCCCGGCGGCACGTCGCTCGAACCTCCAGCGGCGAGCCCCACCTCCACGGGGCGCGGAGCACGCCGGGGCCCGGCTGGGGCGCTCGCCTTCCGCGTGCCGACCCCGCTGCTCCGGTGCCGGCAGCCCGGTATCCTCGACCCGGCGGCTTCGCCGGCCCCGCGGCGGGTGGCGACTGCCGGGCGAGAAGAGTAGGCCATTCAGACCTATGCCCACCTTGTGTGCGGAGCTCCTCGTCGAGGCTCGCTTCCGGGGGTTCGAGGGCCTGGCCTTGGGCGGATACCTGGCGGGGCGGATCGCCGCCGGGCTCCCTTCGGCCGAGGTCAAGCTGCGACGGCCCGTGCCGGTGGGGCGGAGGCTCTTCCTGGAGGAGCGCGGGGCCGGGGTCCGCGAGCTCCTCGACGCCGAGGGCACGGTGCTGGCCCGCGCCCGCCCCGCGGAGGTGGATCTCTCGCCGCCGCGGCCCGTCGCGGTGGCGGAGGCCGCCGTCGCATCGGAAGGGTCGCTGCAGCGGTCGGGCGTCCGGCACCCGTTCCCCGGCTGCTTCGCCTGCGGTGATGGACGGGCCGATGGCGACGGCCTGCGCCTCTTCGCCGGGCCGGTGGGAGGAGAGGGGCTGGTGGCGGCGGCCTGGACGCCTCCTCCGACCCTGGCGAACGGCGCGGGCGAGGTCCAGCCGGAGCTCGTCTGGGCAGCCCTGGACTGCCCCACCATCATGGCGGCGGTCTTCGCCTCGGACCCGGACGATCGGCAGCGGGTGGTGAGCCGGCAGCTGGCGGTGGCGCTGCGGGGGCCGGTCCGCACCGGGCAGCCGCATGCGGTGGTGGCCTGGCTGGCGGCGCGGGAGGCGAGGCTCCTCGTCGCCGGCGGCGCGGTCCTGGGCGCGGACGGAGAGGTCCTGGCGGTGGCCCGTCACGTGCTGGCGCCGGCGGAATGGGGAGTTCCCCTGGGCCGGGCTCTCTGGGGCCGAATGCCGAGCGGCCCGCCTGCGTAGGGGGGACGCCGACTCCGGCGCTCCGTCGGCCGCCGGAATCGCTGCGGCGATCCGCGCCGTCCAAGCAGCGGCCGGTCGACGCCTGTCGTCCGGCCGCCTACCTGGGAGCAGGCCTCGCGCCGGAGCCCACATTGCCCTCGTCCCAGGACTCCCCTCGTCGCCCGATCGTGGTACTCGGTCAGTGAACATTGTTTGCTCGGAGTCAATTGACCCCGCCGTCAGATCCTGGAGAATGAGGCCATCGAGGAGTCCCATGGGCCGAGCCTCAGCAACCCCAGCGCTTCCGACGGAATCCGCCATGTGCAGACCGATCCATGCCGCCGCGATGTTCCTCGCCCTGGTCCTCGCCGCCGCGCCGCAGCCGGGCTCCGCCGCCCTCCGAACCGAGCTGAAGCGCACCCCCACGCTGCGCGGGCCGGCGCTCAAGCCGCTGCCGCCCTCCGAGGCCAAGCACGCCATGGCGCCGTTCCAGGCCGGCCAGTGCGGGGTCTGCCACGTCAAGAACGACCCGCTGAAGCCCGGGCCCATCAAGCACGCCAGCATCAACGAGGAGTGCTTCTCCTGCCACGACGACGTGAAGGAGCTGATGGGTCACCGGTACAAGCACGTCTCGGCCAAGGACTCCTGCACCGACTGTCACAACCCTCACAACTCCAAGGAGCCGGCGCTTCTGCACACCGACATGGTGACGCTGTGCACCTCCTGCCACGTGGGCATCGGCGCCCAGGTCGCCTCGTCGCGGATCAAGCATGCCGCCATCCACAAGGACAAGAAGTGCTCCAACTGCCACAACCCGCACGCCGCCAACGTCGAGAAGCTCCTCATCGGGCTGCCCTTCAACCTGTGCGTGAACTGCCACTCCAAGGACGGGATGACCTCGGCTGACGGCAAGCCCATGCCCAACTACGCCAAGCTGCTGTCGGCCAACGCGGTCTGGCACGACCCGGTCAAGGCCAAGGACTGCTCGGCCTGTCACCGCACCCATGGCGGCGAGAACTACCGCCTGCTGATCGCCGCCTACCCCGAGTCCTTCTACGCCCCCTTCGACAAGAAGAACTACGCGCTCTGCTTCGGCTGCCACAACGAGAAGGTGGTGTCCGAGCCGGTCACCACCACCCTGACCGCCTTCCGCGACGGGTCGCGCAACCTCCACTACGTGCACGTGGCCCGCGAGCGCGGCCGCACCTGCCGCGCCTGCCACGAGGTGCACGCCGCCAAGCAGGCCAAGCGCATCCGGGACAACGTGCCGTACGGCCCCAGCGGCTGGCTGCTCAACATCGGCTTCACCCGAACGGCCACCGGCGGGACCTGCACCAAGACCTGCCACGACACGAAGTCGTACGACAACAAGTCGCTGCTCACCTCCGCCCCGTCCGGCGCCGCCCCGGTGCAGTGAGCCGCCGGATGCGCTCGCTCCTCCGGCTGGCCCTGTGGGCCTCCCTGGTCCTGGCCCGGCCCGGGGTCGCGCTCGAGCCCGGCGACCGGGTCGATGACCTCGAGCTGCCGGCCCTGGGCGGCGGCAAGGCTCACCTCCTCTCGGGAGGCACGGTGGCCGTGCTGGTGTTCGCCAGGGTCGGGCAGGACCACTCGGAGGTTGCGCTCAAGGACTTCGCGGCGCGCGCAGCCGGCCGCCCCGACCTCCGCTGGGTGGCCGTCCTCTCGGGCGACACGCCCCTGGCCGAGGCCCGGGCCCTGGTGGCGGCCACCGGCTGGAGGATGCCGGTGCTCCTCGACGCTGGCGACGTCCTCTACGGCAGGCTGGCGGTCAAGCTCCACCCCACCGTGTTCGTGGTGGATCGCGAGGGCCGCCTGGCCGCGGTCGAGCCCTTCCGGGAGATCAACTACGGCGACCGGCTGATGGCCCGGATCCAGTTCACGCTGGGAGAGATCGGGCGGGCCGAGCTGGCCGAAGCCGAGGATCCGAAGGCGGCCGAGACCCACTCGGACGAGGGGCTGGCGCGCAGCCGCGTCCGCTTCGCCCAGAAGCTCCTGGAGGCGGGCATGCTGGAGCAGGCGCTCGCCGAGGTGCAGAAGAGCCTGGCCATCGCGCCCACCGGTCCGGGCTACGTGCTGCAGGGCAAGATCCTCGCCCGGCAGGGCAAGTGCGGGGACGCCTCCCGGGCGTTCGATGTGGCGCTCCGCCTGGAGCCGAAGAACGGCGAGATCGCCGTGGAGAAGGACCGCTGCGCCGCGGAGAAGGGACGGGCACCGTGAGCGACATTCGACGGGCAGGGAGGCAGGCCGGGGTCGCCGTGGCCCGGGCAGGGCCGGGCCGCGGTCACCTGGCGGTCCTGTTCCTGGTGGGCTTCTTGGGGGCGGTCCCGCCGGCGGCGGGCGCCTTCGCCGAGCCGGGCACGCGGCTCGAGCCGGTCGAGCTGGCCACCCTCTCGGGCGGCAGGGCTCCCTACATCGTGACCGGGGCCAAGGCCAACGTCTTCGTCTTCTTCCGGACCGACCAGGACCGCTCCCAGGACGCGCTCAGGCAGATCGCCGCCTGCGAGAAGGACCTGGCGGGGAAGGGGATCCACTGGGCAGCGCTGGTCTCGGGGTCGGCGGCCCCGGCCGACGTGAAGTCGGTGGTGGCGGCCGCCGGGATCCAGATGCCGGTGCTGATCGACGAGGGCGACAAGCTCTACGACAAGCTGCAGGTCCGGCTGCACCCCGCCGTCGGCGTCGCCGACGGCAAGGGGATCCTGCAGGCCTTCGAGCCCTACCGGCAGATCGACTTCGCCGACGCGCTCAAGGCGCGCATCCGCTTCGCGCTGGGGGAGATCGACAAGGCCGCGCTCGACAAGGCGCTCGACCCCGACGCGGCACCGCTGCCGGGCGACGACGTGCAGAACAAGGCCATGCGCGACGTGAAGATGGCGCGGAGCCTCATCCAGATCGGCCAGTTCCAGGCGGCGGTGCAGCAGGTCCAGAAGGCCCTGGAGCAGGCGCCCGTGCCGGCCGCCTTCCCGGTGCTGGCGGTGGCCTACGCCAAGCTGGGCAAGTGCCCAGAGGCGAAGCGGGCGCTGGAGCAGGCGCAGAAGGTCGCGCCGGACGCCCCGGAGCTCGCCGAGGCCAAGCAGGCCTGCGCCGGAAGGTGATGGCGGCGATCAGCGGGCGGGGATGTTGACCGCCTGGTCGACCGAGACCGGGTCGCCGCGGAAGGCCGGGAAGGTCAGCGCCTTGGCCGCGGCCTTGAGGCACTGCCCCACCGGGGCCGAGGAGATGGTCACGTCGTCGATGGTGGGGTAGGTGACCGAGCCCCCGGGCTCGACCACGAAGCGGAGGGTCACCTGCCGCTCGCCCAGCGGCTGGTCCAGGCCGCGGGAGGGGTTCTTCAGGCAAGCGTCGATCGATCTCCGGGCGCCTCCCAGGACGCGGTGGATCTGCTCCGGCGTGAGCCCGTTGGGCAGGTCCGCCGCGGCGGCCTGCTCGCCCGCCGCCTCGGCGGGCGCCGGCGCGGCGGGTGGGGCGCCTTGCGCGGGCGGGGCCGTGGTCGTCGCCTCCGCCTCCGGCGCGTCGTGGCGCTCCGCGGCCGCCACCTTGCGCTCGGCGGGCTTGGCGGCCTTCGGCGGGCGGGGAGGAGGCGCTCCCAGGCGCTTGCTCTCGGCGCGGGTCGTCCGGGCGGCCGGCGAGGGCTCGGGCGCCCCCGCCGCGCCGGCAGGCGCCGGAGCGGGGGCCGGCGAGGCGGGTTCGGGCGCGGCGGCCGCGCTGGCCGCCGGACCCTCGGGCGGCGCGGCCGGGGGCGCTGGGGCCGGGGCCTCGGCGGCCGGCGTTGCCTGCTTCGGCTCGGGGGCGGGCTTGGGGGCCGGCGCTGGCCGTAGCTCCGCGTGCTGGGGTGCGGGGGCAGGGTGGGGCTCTCCCCGGCTGGCACCGGACGCACCGTGGCGCCAGAGGGCCAATCCAGCGCCGCCCAGGAGCACGACCCCGACCCCGATCGCCGGCAGGAGCGCTGCCGGGCGGCGCCGCGCCGGCAGGAAGGCAGGGGAGGTCTTCGAGGGCGCCGTCCGGGGAGCCTGGAGCGGGACAGGGATGACGTCCCTGGCGATGGGCGAGGACTCCGGCTCTGGCTCCGGCTCGAGCGGCGCCAGGAAGTCGCGGACCACGTCCTCGGTCGTTTGGCCGGGTGCGGCCTGCGGCTCGCCGTCGGCGGGGGGCGGAGCCTGCTCGGGCGCCACCGCACGCACCGGGAGCCCTTCGGCGCTGCTCGCTTGGGCGTGCGCCGTGCGCACGGGCACCGGGGGCGGCAGGGGAGAGTCGACCGGCGCGGCCTCGGGGTCGCTGGGGTCGAAGAGCTCGATGTACTTGGGCGCGGCGGCTGCCGTCGCCTCGGGAGGCGCGGGTGGCGCCGCGTCCAGCGGGCTGGGCGTTGCCTCGGGCGCCGGCGCGGGCGGCCGGGGCGCCTCCCCGGGCCCGCCGGCGGTCGGGACCGGGGTGGGGACGGTCGGGGGCGCCAGCGGCTCGTCGGCGGCCCCGAGCAGCGATGCGAGAGGGGAGATCGAGCCGGTGGCCTCCGCGGGCGGCGCGAACTGGCCGGTCTCGGAGTCCTCGGGGCGCGACGGCGCGGGGGAGAACACGCCGCCCTTCACCACGATGAGCTCGCCGCACGCCTTGCACCTCAGCCGGTAAGTTCGTCCCGGCACCGGGACGTCGTGCGTCACGTAGCGCTTGCCGCACCGCGTGCAGGAGAAACGCATCATCGCTGCGTCGATCCTACCCGCACCCTCGCGGGCTTCGCAACCGGGCCCGGGGAGGCGGACACGGGGTTCCACCCGGCGGCGGAAGGGGCGGATCTCCCACCCGAGGGGAGCCGGCTACCAGCTGCCCTGGCCGACCCGCTCTCCGTGCCGTACGGCACCCTGGAGCAGGGCGCCCTTCTCCACCATCAGCGACGGGGCGGTGATGTCGCCGTGGATCCTGCCGGTATGACGGATCTCCACCGCGTTGCTGGCCCGCACGTTTCCGTTCACCTCGCCGTGAACGATCACGGTGCCGCAGGTGATCTCGGCGTCGATGTGCCCGTGCTCGCCCACCACCAATACGTCACTGGTGGTGATCGAGCCGGTGAACTTCGCGTCGATGCGAACCGTGCCCCGGAAGGTGAGCTTCCCGTCGAACTCCGCGCCTGGCCCGAGCAGGAGGTCGCCGGTGGGCGAGGGGGCCTCCTCCCGGCGCGGCAAAGGCTCCTCGCGGCGGGCGGGGGGAGCGTCGGGGAAGCGCCCGGGTGGCGACGAGGGTTCCGCTCCGGTGACCGGCTCCTGCTTCGGGTTCCACAGTGCCATGTCCTAGGTACAACCTACACGGCGGGCGAATTCCACGCCCCGTGCGGAGCCGTGGGTTTCCCGCCGCCCCGGCGGGGGCCCGGCGCCGGCCAGGGAGGGCCCTCACCTCCGGCCCGCGTCGTACGGTTCCCCGGCGGCGAGCGGCCCCACCGACTTCCCGCTGAACGCCAGGAGAGCGACCACGGTGAGCGCGTAGGGGAGCATGAAGAAGAAGTCCTGGGGGACGGCGTGCAGGAAGGGGATGTCCTTGGCGTAGATCGAGGTCGCCTGCGAGAGGCCGAAGAAGAGCCCCGCCCCCAGGGCGCCGAAGGGGTTCCACTTCCCGAAGATGAGGCAGGCCAGGGCGATGAAGCCGGTGCCGTGCACCGAGCCCACCGTGTACTGGATGTCCTGGGTGAGCACCAGGGTCGCCCCGGCCAGCCCGGCCAGCGCGCCGGAGGTCAGGACGCCGAGGTAGCGCATGCGCAGGACGTCGATGCCCACCGACGCAGCCGCCTGCGGGTGCTCCCCGCAGGCGCGGAGCCTCAGGCCGAGCGGGGTCCGGTAGACGACGAACCAGGTGGCCAGCACCAGGGCCAGGGCCGCGAGGGTGGTGGGGTGGACGTCGCGGAACAGCACACCGCCGACCAGCGGCAGCCGGGCCAGGCCGGGAAGGGAGATCTTGGAGAGTCCGGTGGCGAAGGCGTCGGTGCGCTGCTGGCCGAAGAAGATCTGGCAGAGGTAGACGGTGAGCCCGCCTGCCAGGATGTTGAGCGCCGTCCCCGAAACCACCTGGTCGGCCCGCAGGTGGATGCTGGCGAAGGCGTGCAGCGCCGAGAAGGCCAGGCCGGTCGCCACCGCCACCAGCATGGCCCAGTAGCCGGCCGAGGCGGCCGGCTCAAGCAGCACCGTCACCGAGGCGGCCGAGAAGGCCCCCACCATCATGATGCCCTCCAGGGCGATGTTCACGATTCCGGAGCGCTCGCTGAACAGGCCGCCCAGGGCGGCGATGACGATGGGGGTCGCGTTCACCAGGGCGATGGGGATCATGGTGGCGAGGAGGTTCACGTGCCGGCCTCCTCGGGCGCCGCCGG
Organism: Anaeromyxobacter sp.; assembly: GCA_035541675.1. Taxonomy (GTDB): domain Bacteria; phylum Myxococcota; class Myxococcia; order Myxococcales; family Anaeromyxobacteraceae; genus Anaeromyxobacter. The sequence goes on from DATKMW010000001.1 coordinate 49,751, forward strand.
CGCATCGCCCGCCCGCAGACGCCCGACCAGGTACTCGATCCCCAACTTCATGGCCACGAACAGCACGATCGAGGCCTGGATGATGCTGGCGATCTCCTTGGGGATGCCCTGCGACTGCATGAGGGGCTGGGCGGCCTTGAGCAGCCCGAAGAGCAGGCCGGAGAGGAACACGCCCACCGCGGTGTTCCCTCCCACCAGGGCCACGGCGATGCCATCGAAGCCATAGCCCTCCGCGGCCGGGATGGCCCGGCCGAAGCCGAAGATCCCCACGGTGATGACCGCGCCGGCCAACCCGGCGAAGGCGCCGGAGACGAACATGGAGGCCACGATGCTCCGGTTCACCTTCATGCCGGCGTAGCGGGCGCATTCCCTGTTGAACCCCACCGCGCGCAGGCCGAAGCCGAAGGTGGTCCGCTCGATCACGAACCAGTACAGGAGGAGCGAGAGCACCACCGGCACGAACCCCCAGTTGAGGCGTGACCCGTTGGTGAGCGCGCTCAGGGCCGGGCTGCGCAGGAGGGCGGTGGCCGGGAGGATCGGGGTCTTGACGTGGTCGACGCTGTGGAACAGGTCGACCACGGCCCAGTTGTTGAGGTGGAGGGCCACGTAGTTGAGCATGATCGAGACCACCACCTCGTGGACGTTGAAGCGCGCCTTGAGCCAGCCGGGGATGGCGCCCCACAGCCCGCCGGCGGCCATGGCGGCGAGGAGCACCAGCGCCACGTGGACCACCGTCGGCGCCGGCACCCACAGCCCCACGGCGACGGCGGCCAGCGAGCCCACCATGAGCTGCCCCTCGGCCCCGATGTTGAACAGGCCGGTGCGGAAGGCGAAGCCGACCGAGAGCCCGGTCAGCATGATGGGCATGGCCTGGACCAGGAACTCGCCCGGGTAGCGGGGGTTGAAGCTGCGCGCCGCCAGGTTCACCCCGGAGAGCCCCTGGAGCAGGGCGGCGAACATGTCGGCGGGGCTGCGCCCGGTCATCGCCACCACCAGCGCGCCCAGGGCGAAGCCGAGCAGGATGGCGAGCGCCGGGACCAGGGCAGCGCGGCGGCCGAGCATGCTCAGGACGCCTTTCGCGCCGCGCCGGACATCAGCAGTCCCAGCTCGTTCTCGCTCGTCCGCGCCGCCTCCACCGTCCCCGTCACCTCGCCGCCGCACAGGACGGCGACGCGGTCGGAGAGGTCCAGGATCTCCTCCAGCTCCAGCGACACGAGCAGGATGGCCTTGCCCCGGTCGCGCTCGGCCAGGATGCGCCTGTGGATGTGCTCGATGGCCCCCACGTCCAGGCCGCGGGTGGGCTGGACCACCACCAGGACGTCGGGCGAGCGGTCGATCTCCCGGGCCACGACGGCCTTCTGCTGGTTGCCGCCGGACATGGAGCGGGTGGGGGTGGCGCCGCCCTGGCCGCAGCGCACGTCGAAGTCTCCGATGAGCCGGGCGGCGTGACGACGGATGGCGGGGAAGTCGAGGATGCCGGCGTGAGAGAACGGCGGACGATCGTAGGCGTGGATGACCAGGTTCTCGTCCAGGTGCATGTCCAGGACCAGCCCGTGGCGGTGGCGGTCCTCGGGGATGTGCCCCAGGCCCAGGGCGTTGCGCTCCTTCACCGGCAGGGCGGTCACGTCCCGGCCCTTGAGCAGGACCCGGCCGGCCTCCACCCGGGAGAGGCCGGTGATGCCCCGCACCAGCTCCGCCTGCCCATTGCCGTCGATGCCGCAGAGGCCCAGCACCTCGCCGGCCCGGACTTCCAGCGATACGTCCTTCACCCCGACCAGGCCCCGGGGGTTGCGCACGTGCAGGTGCTCCACCGCCAGCACCACCTCCCCGGGCCGCGCCGGCGCCTTGTCCACGTGGAAGCTCACCACCCGCCCCACCATCATCTCCGCCATCGCCGCCTCGGAGGTGGTGGCGGCCGGCACTGTCCCCACCACGCGTCCGCGGCGCAGCACGGTGCAGGTGTCGGCGACCGCCTTGATCTCCCGCAGCTTGTGGGTGATGAAGACCACCGTCTTCCCCTCGGCCACCAGCCGGCGCATGATGGCCAACAGCTCCTGGGCCTCCTGCGGGGTGAGCACGGCGGTGGGCTCGTCGAAGATGAGGATCTCCGCGTCCCGGTAGAGCATCTTGAGGATCTCGACGCGCTGCTGCATCCCCACCGAGATGTCCTCGATGCGTGCCTCGGGGTCGACCGCCAGCCCGTAGGCTCGGGAGAGCTCTCGCACCCGCTCGGCGGCGCGGCGGCGATCGACGGTGGGGCCGACGGTGGGCTCCCTCCCCAGGACGATGTTCTCGGTGACCGTGAAGTTGTGCACCAGCTTGAAGTGCTGGTGGACCATCCCGATGCCGAGGGCGGTGGCGTCGTTGGGGTCGGCGATCCGGACCTCCCGCCCGTGCACCCAGATGGCCCCGGAGTCGGGCGGCACCAGGCCGAAGAGGACGCCCATCAGCGTGGACTTGCCGGCGCCGTTCTCCCCGAGAAGCGCGTGGACCGAGCCCTGCTCGACCTGGAGGGAGACGCGGTCGTTGGCCAGCACGCCCGGGAAGGACTTGGTGACCTCGACCAGCTCGATGGCGTGGGCCAGGGATCCCTCCGCGGCAGCGCGGCCAACGCGCGGGCGCTACTTCTTGGCGGGCACCTCGGAGACCTGGAGCTTGCCGGAAGCGATCCTGTCCTCGTAGTCGGCGACCTGGGCCAGGATGTCCGCCCCCACGTTGGGGTTCTGGGCGGGCAGGCCCACGCCCTTGTTCTTGAGGGCGAACACCAGGAGCTGACCCCCCGGGAACTTGCCGTCGCGGGTCAGGACCGCCACGTCGTGCGCGGCCACGTCCACCCGCTTCATCATGCTGGTGAGCACCGCCGACTTCCCGGCGGCGTAGAGGCCGTCGGCGTACTGGTCCTTGTCCACGCCGATGGCCCAGCGCAGGTCCCCGCGCTGGGTCCGCTCCTTGGCCTCCTTGATGACGCCGTTCCCGGTGCCGCCGGCGGCGTGGAAGACCACGTAGGCGCCGGCGCCGAACTGCTTGGCGGCCAGCGCCTGGCCCTTGCCCGGGTTCCCGAACTCGCCGGCGTAGTCGACGAGGATCTTGCAGGACGGGTGGACGGCGCGGACGCCCTGCTCGAATCCGGCCTGGAACTTCTCGATGAGGGGGAACTGCATGCCCCCCACGAAGCCCACCACCTCCTTCTTGTCGGCCTTGGCCCTGAGACCGGCCACCACCCCGACCAGGAAGGACCCCTCGTGCTCGGCGAAGACGGCGTTGACCACGTTGGGGAGGAACTTGTCGGACTTGTCCTTGGCCACCGAGTCGATGAGCAGGAACTTCTGCTGCGGGTACTTGGTGGCCACCTCCACCATGGCGTTGGTGAAGAGGAAGCCGGGCGCCACGATCAGGTCGAGCTTCTCGTCGGCGAAGGTGGAGAGGTTGGGGACGTAGTCGGCCTCGGCTGTCGACTGGAGGTACTTGACGTCCTTGCCTTCCTTGGCGCCGTTCTCCTGCCCGTACTTCCGGATGCCGTCCCAGGTGCCCTGGTTGAAGGACTTGTCGTCGATGCCGCCGACGTCGGTGACCAGCCCGACGCGGATCGAACCGGCGGCGGCGGCGGTCGCGGCGAGCAGCGACGCGAGGAGGAACGGGATCTTCTTCATGGTGGGCTGCCTCCCGGGGCAAAGCCTCGGCGCGGTGAAGGGCGGGGACGCGGATGTTGCCCCTTTTCCTGGCCGTCGACAACCGGGACGGGGCGGGCCCGGATCGTCGGGCCCGTGCCGGGGCCGGAGGGGGGACCGAGCCCGTGAGGACCCGCTGGGCAACCCCCACGGCCGGCTCCTCCCCCACGGCCCTCGCCGAGGTCAACCCGATTCCCGGGCGCTGCGGGGAGCGCCCGCTGCCAGGGAGCGGGAGGGTGGAGCGGCAGGAGAGGGGCCGCAGCGCTCGCGCCGCCGCGTGGCGGAGGGCGAGGCCCGGCTCGGGCGGCGGAGCCTCCTCGGCGGCAAGCTGATCCTGTGGCTCCACCTGGGGGACGGATCCGGGGCGCGGCGGGGCGGGTGGCGCAGCGCACCGCGGGCGGGCCCGGTGCGGCGAGCCTCCCGCCGCCGAGCGGGGTCTTCCCCAGGGAAGCGCGCAGGCGGCGGCCAGGCGGGCGGCATGCCTGGCCCCGGATCCGCTCGCCCGCGGATCGAGCCATCGGTGCGATCCACGCCCGGCGAGCGGTGTGCGGGGAGGACGGGCCGGTCCGGGTGGGAGCGTACCTGCGAGCGGAGGCAGCTGCCTCCGGCTAAGCTCCCGGGCCATGCTCCTGCCCGACGACTTCGTTCCCGGCTGGTCATCGCCCCCGGGCCGCTCCGCGGCCGGGCTCTGGTTCGTCTTCCGGGACGGAAGGCTGCTGGTTTCGGGCGGGGAGGGAGCCAGGCTGCCGGCCGGGCCGGCGGCCGGGCCGCCCGTCCCGGTGGAGGGCGTCCGCTGCGTGGGCCTCCTCGACGGGAGGCCCTGCTGGGCGGCGCAGGCCGCCTCCGAGATCCCGCCGCCCGGCGTCGCCCTGGAGCCGCTGCGGGGCCTCTTCGACCGCCTGCCGGATGGCCTTCTGGCCGTCGCCGGCCGTGCGGCCCAGCTCCTCGAGTTCGACCGGACCCACCGCTACTGCGGCGCCTGCGCCACGCCCACCGAGCTCGACGAGGGGGGCCGGGCCCGCCGCTGCCCGCGCTGCGAGCTGACCGTCTACCCGCGCCTGGCGCCGGCCATGATGGCGCTGGTGACGCGGCCAGGCCCGTCGGGGCGCGAGCTGCTCCTGGCCCGCGGCCGGCGCTTCGCCACCCCCATCTACAGCGCGCTGGCCGGCTTCGTGGAGCCGTCGGAGACGCTGGAGGCCTGCGTGCACCGCGAGGTGAGCGAGGAGGTCGGGGTCAGGGTCCGGAACCTCCGCTACTTCGGGAGCCAGAGCTGGCCGTTCCCGCACTCGCTCATGGTGGCCTTCCTGTGCGAGCACGACGGTGGCGAGATCGCCTGCGATCCCGCCGAGATCGTCGATGCGCAGTGGTTCCCGGTGGACCGGTTGCCATTGCTCCCCCACCGTCTCTCGGTGGCCCGCCGGCTCATCGAGCACGCCGTGGCCGAGGCCGGTGTCGCTCCGGGCGCCCGGAGCTAGCCGAACCTGCGCAGCTGGCCTCGGCACGGGCGGGGTTCGTGAGGCTGACGGGGAGGCGGCGATCCACGTTCGGTTCGAAAGGCAGATGGAGGAGCGGCTCTCCAAGCTCGCGTCCGCCATGGAGAGGGGGCGCCCGAGGAGCCAGGACGAGCTGCGGCAGCGGCTGGGGAAGCTGAAGAGCGATTGCTCCCGCGTGGCTCGGGCGTACCGGTATCGAGGTGCGGGGAGACGGGGACTCCCTCGCGCTCTCCTGGAGCAAGGACCA
>DATKMW010000002.1:0-72606 GCA_035541675.1 Anaeromyxobacter sp.
GTCGGGGAGACAGGATTTGAACCTGCGACCCCTTGGTCCCGAACCAAGTGCTCTACCAGACTGAGCCACTCCCCGATGGAGCGAGCCGCCTGTACTGCGCCCCGGGCCTCGGGAGGGCCAGGGCCGGCGTAAGGTCGCGTATCTACTGAACGCGCCGCCGGGTGTCAAGCGCGGACTGAGTGAGCCGCGCCGCCCTTACGCGGAGACGCTGGGCCGGACGGCTACCGGGAGCAAGCCGCTTCGACGTCGGCGATCTCCTTGGGGACGGCCTCGGTGAGGTTGACTGGTCCACGTTCCCCCACGAGTACGTCGTCCTCGATGCGCACCCCGATGCCGCGCAGCCCGGCGGGGACGGCCTCGTCGGGGCCGATGTAGATGCCGGGCTCTATCGTCACCACCATCCCGGGCGCGAGGACGCGGGGCTGCCCACCGGGCGAGTAGTCACCAACGTCATGGGTGTCCATGCCCAGCCAGTGGCTTGTGCGGTGCATGTAGAACCGCCGGAAGGACTTGTCGGCGATCCGCTCCTCGACGGTTCCCTGCAATAGCCCAAGGCCGATGAAGCCCTCGGTGAGCTGGCGCACGACCTGGTCGTGCACGGCATCGAGCGTGACGCCGGGCTGGATGGCGGCGACTGCCGCCTTCTGCGCCGCCAGGCACAGCGAGTAGACGTCGCGCTGTGGGGCGGTGAACTCGCCGGACACGGGGAAGGTGCGGGTGACGTCGGCGCCGTACCACTCGAACTCGCCCCCGGCGTCGACCAGGCACAGCTCCCCATCGCGGAGGATGGCGTCACCGGCGGCGTAGTGGAGAACGGTGGTGTTGTCGCCTGCGGCCACGATGGTTCCGAAGGCGGGCCCGCTGCCGCCGCGCCGGCGGAACGCGTACTCGATCTCGGCCTGGACCTGGTGCTCTCGCCTGCCGTCGATGCCGTCCCGCATGGCCGCCAGGTGCCCCTCGGCGGTGAGGTCAGCTGCGCGGCGGATCTTGGCCAGCTCGTCGGGCGCCTTGACCAGCCGGAGCTCGTGGAGGATGCGCCCGCTGTCGACGATGGCCTCGGGGGCCCGCTTGCCAGTGCGAGCGGCGGCGCGAAGCTCGACCAGCAGCCGCGAGACCCGCTGGTCCCAGGTCCCGTCCCAGCCGATGCGGAACCACAAGGTGGTCGCCCCGTCGAGCAGGTCGGGCAGCTTGGCGTCCATCTCGCCGACCACGAAGGCCTCGTCGGCCAGGTAGACGTCCTTCGCCCCCTCCACCCCGGCCCGCCGGCCGGTCCAGATCTCCTTCTCCCGGTCCCGGGGTCGCACGAAGAGGGTCAGCTTCCGCTCCCCGCCCTTCGCCCGGAACACTGCGCAGCCCAGTGGCTCGTCGAGCCCCACTGCCCAGGCGTGGTCGGAGTCCTGGCGGAAGGCGAATTCGGAGTCGGCGTTGCGGATCTTCTCGCTGGCCGCGGGCAGGAGCAGCACGCCGCCGCCGCGGCGCTCCATCTCCTCGAAGATGCGGGCCCGCCGAGCACGGTAGATGTCGGCCTCGAAGGTCATCGCCTCTCCTCTCTGGTTGGGGTCCCGTCCCTCACGGCGCCCGCCCCGGCCACCTCCCGCCGCACCAGGCCTCGAAGGAGGCTCGGGCGGAGGCGCTCGCCTCCGGGTTGGGCTCGATCCACAGGGTGTCGAGCGGCGGGTCGGCCAGGATCACCTCCACCGGCACCAGCTCGTCGCGGCGGAAGACGGTGAGCGCCAGCCTCCCGCCAGGGCCGAGCTGGCACAACCGATCCCACAGCCCAACTCGGTCCAGCCGGAAGCCGTCCTCGGCCACGATCTCGTCCCCGCCCTGCAGGCCGGCGGCCCAGGCCGGGCCACCCTCCCGCACTCCCTGCACCACCAGCTTGGGCCCGGGGGCGAGCGTCGCCCCCAGCCAGCCCGCGGGCGGGCCGGGCTCGTCGGGCGCGGGCGTGCCGCCCTTGTCGTCGAGGCCCGAGGCCGAGCGCCGCCCCACCCGCAGCCCCACCTGCTCCAGCGCCAGCTCCAGGGGCTCGGTGCCACGTACCCAGCGGTCGAAGAACGCTCGGGCCGGGCCCTCGCCCAGCACCTGGGCCACCGCCCGCTCCACGCCGTCCTCGGCCAAGCCGCCCGCCGGCTGGCGCGCGTGCAGCGTCCGGACCAACACGTCCAGCGAGCTGCCGGCCCGCCGCAGCGCCAGGTCGAGCGCCAGCGCCACCAGCTCGCCCTTCAGGTAGTAGGACACGGCGCTGTTGGGGGTGTTCTCGTCGGGGCGGTAGAGCTTCACCCAGGCGAGGAAGCTCGCCTCCTCCAGGCTCGTCTTGGCGGCGCCGGGAGTCCGGGCCAACGCGGTGAGCGAGCGCCCTAGGGCGCGCAGGTAGCTCTTCGGCTCGGAGAGCCCCGCCCGCACCAGCGCCAACCCGTCGTAGTAGGAGGTCACGCCCTCGAACCACCACAGGAGCCGCGTGTACTGCTCGCGGGAGTAGTCGTAGGGGGTGAGGGCGGCCGGGCGGAGCCGCTTCACGTTCCATAGGTGGAAGAACTCGTGGGCCACGAGGGCTAACGTCTCCTCGTAGGTCTCGCGCGGGAAGAAGGCGTTCCGGGCAACGTCCAGCGTCGTGGACCGGGCGTGCTCGAGCCCACCCCGGCGGGCGTCGGCGAGGTGGACGATGAAGAGGTAGCGCTCGTAGGGTAGGCCACCGAACAGCCGGGCGAACGTCTCCACGATGCGCCGCACGTCGTCGGTGAAGCGATCCTCGTCCAGATGGCCGCGACCCCACAGCGCCAGCTCGTGCGCCTTGCCCGCCGCCTGGAAGCGGAGCAGACGGTGGCGCCCGATCTCCAGCGGCGAGTCGACCAGCTCGTCGTAGTCGCGGGCCTGGAAGCGCCGCGGCCCTCCCTCGAGCGCGGTCGACACCTCCCATCCCTCTGGCGGCACCACCTCCAGCTCGCAGGGCTCGCCCTGCCGTCCGGCGGCGTAGGGGAGCGCGGCCGCGGCGTTGACGTAGCCGTGGGTGTCGTCGAGGTGGCAGGTGCGGACGGTGAGCTCGTTGGCGTAGAGGCGGTAGCGGACCACCATCGAGGGGGCGCCGCCGGAGGCGACCGAGAAGCGGTGCTTGTCGATGCGGATGACCGGCAGTGGGTGCCCGGCCCCGTCCTCGGCCCTGAGCCCCTCGACATGGCGCGCGAACTCCCGGACCAGGTAGCTGCCGGGCGTCCAGACCGGGAAGCACAGCTCGGCGGCTGCGCCCGGCCGTGCCAGCGTTGCCTCGATATGGAACAGGTGCGAGGCCGGCTCGGGCATCGAGAGGCAGTAGCGCATGCGGCAACTATCTAGCCCGAAGTGGCGCCCGGAGGGGGGGTACTTCTGGTAGCTTCGCCACACGGGACCTCCCTTGAGCGAGACACCGGCGCAAGACGGCGAGCCCCCCCGGGGCGAGGCCCAGGCACCCTTCTTGCGGCTCTACCTGCTGGGGCGCTTCGAGGTGGTCCGGCAGGACGCCCCCATCCCCGCCCACGCCTGGCGGCGGCGGCGCCCCGCCGACCTCTTGCGCCTGGTGGCCCTTGCCCCGGGGCGCGTCCTCTCCCGGGAGCGCGTAGTCGAGACGCTCTGGCCGGACAAGGACCCGGCCAGCGGGGCCAACAACCTGCACCGGGCCCTCTACGACTTGCGGCAGGTCCTGGGCGGACGCTGGGTGGACATCGAGCGCGGCCAGGTGGCTCTCGATTCCGCCGCCTGGGTCGACGTCGACGCCTTCCTCCTGGCGGCCGCGGCCGGCACGCTCCCGCGCCTGGCCGAAGCGGTGACCCTCTACCGCGGCGAGCTGGCCCCGGGGAGCCCCGAGCCCTGGCTGGCAGAGCGGCGCGCCGAGCTCCGCCGCACCTTCGTCGACGCCGCCCTCCCGCTGGCCCGGGCGGCGGCCGAGGCGGGGGACCTGGCCGCCGGCGTCCCGCTGGCGCGCCGGCTGGTGGACGTGGACTCGCTCGGCGAGGAAGGGCACCGGCTCCTGGTGCGGCTGCTGGCGCTCTCCGGGCGCCGGGCCGAGGCGCTGCGCGCATGCGACGCCTGCGAGGGCGCCCTCCGCGCGGCCGGGCGCGGGCCGCCCTCGGAGGAGCTGCGCGCCCTCCGCCTGGCGGTGCAGCAGGGGGCGCTGGGACCGGTGGAGGGCCGGCAGGCCGTCGATGGTGCCCGGCGCGCCGCGCGGAGGCTGCTCGGAACGCCCGACCCCCCGCCGGTGCGGGGCCGGAACGCCATGCTCCTGGCGCTCGAGTCGCTGGTGGAGCGCGGCGCGGGGATGCTGGTGGTGCTGGGCGAGCGCGGCGCCGGCAAGACGCGGCTCGCCCTGGAGGGCGCGCGCTTCGCGCAGGGCCGGGGCGCGGCCGTCCTCTCGGCCACTGCCACCGCCTTCCCCGGCTCGCCCTACGGCGTCTTCGTCGACCTGTTCCGCCAGGAGCGCGGCGACGCCGGCCTCGACCCGCTGGCCACCGAGCACGCCACCTCCACCGAGGTCGCCCGCCTGCGCATCCACCAGGCGGTGGTGACCGGCCTGCAGGAGATCGCCGGCGGCCGACCGGTCTTCCTCATCCTCGACGACCTGCATGCCGCCGACGAGTCGTCCCTGAGCCTCCTGCACTATTTGGCGGCGCGCGCGGCCGAGCTGCGCCTCATGGTGGTGGCCACCTGCCGCGACGACGAGATCCACGGCGGCACGCCCATCCAGACGGCGCTCTCCCACCTCGACTCCGCCCGACTGGCCCGGGGCCTCAGGCTCCCGCGTCTCTCCCTGGCCGGCACCCGCGAGCAGGTGACCGACCTGCTCGGCGTGCCGCCCGGGGAGCCGCTGCTGGCCCAGATCTACCGCGCAACCGACGGGTCGCCCTTCCTGGTCGAGGAGGCGGTCCGCGCCCACCGGGAGTTCCAGCAGGTGCCGGCCGATCCGTTGACGGCGCTGCGGGCCCGGGTCGCCCGGCTGGGTCCGCGGGCCGAGGCGCTCCTGGCGGCGGCGGCGGTGGCCGGTCGGCGCTTCGACTTCGACCTGGTGCGCCCGGCCAGCGGGCTCGCCGCCCAGGATGCGGTGCGGACGCTCGAGGAATGCCTGGCGGCGGGGGTGGTGGACGAGGACGGCAACGGCTACCTCTTCCGCCACGACCTGGTGCGCGACGCGCTCTACGACGCCCTGCCGGCCGGGCGGCGCGGCGCGCTGCACGCCACCCTGGCCGACCTGCTGGAGGGCGGGCCGCTCGCCGCCGAGCATCCCGAGGTGCTGGCCCGCCACCGGCGGCTGGCCGGCCAGGGCGACCGCGCCCTCCGCCACCTGGTGGCGGCCGGTCACCGGGCCGCGGATCGGGCCTGCCTGTCCGAGGCGCTGGGGTTCTATGGCGAGGCGCTGGAGCTCGCCCCGCGGCTGCCCGCCGACGCCCCGCTGCAGCGCGAGCTCCTCGACGCCGCCGGGCGGACGCAGCTGGCGCTGGGCGAGCTGGCCGGCGCGGCGCGGAGCTTCGGACATGCGGCCGGGATCCAGGACGCCGAGGGACAGCCCGGCGAGCCAGGGACACGGGCCGGCACGCTTCGCCTGGCGGCCACCTCGCTGGCCGCCAGTGGCGACCTGCCCGGCGCCATCGCCCACATCGAGGAGGGGCTCGCCGCGGCGGGCGACCAGGCGGGAGACGAGCGAGCCGCGCTCCTGCTCCTCCTCGGCCAGCTCCTCTTCCACCAGGGCCATGCCGACCAGGCTGTCGGCGCCGGCGCGGCCTGCGCCGAGGCGGCCGAGCGCGTCGGCGATCACGAGCTCGGCGCCCTCGGGCGCGACCTGGCGGCCCTCGCGTCCGGGCGCGCCACCGAGGAGGCCCCGCAGCCGGGGCCGGGCCACGCCCCGGAGCCGGGGGCGGCCGAGCCGCCCCTGGAGGTCCACCTGTCGTTGTGGGACGGGGACCTGCTCGGCGATCGGGCCAGCGCCGAGCTGGCGCAGGCCGCGGCCGCCGTCACGGAGCGGGCGCGCCGCCGCCACCTCCCCGAGGCCATCGCCTCCGGGCTCTACGGCGAGGGCATCGCCGCCCTGGCCGCCAGCCAGCTGGAGGCGGCCGAGCTCCTCCTTCGCGAGGCGCAGCGCCGCTTCGGGGGTGCCAACTCGGCGACCGGGGAGGCGCTGACCCGCCTGCGGCTGGCCACCTTGTACATCGTGCTCGGCCGGCTGGAGGAGGCGGACCGGCTGCTGGGCGAGGCGGTGCTCCTGGCGGAGCGCGGTTTGCTGCGGCGTCACCTGATCACCCGCATCCACGCAGCCGAGGTCCGCCAACGGCTAGCGACCGGGCGCCCCGGGGAGGCCGAGGCGGCGGCCCGCGAGGCCAGCGAGAGCGCGGCCCGCCATGGCGAGTGCGTGATCTGCGACGCGGCCTTCCGGCCGGAGGTGATCCGGACGGCGCTGGCCTTCGGCCGGCTGGAGGAGGCCGAGCTGGAGGCCCGCGCCCTGGAGGACATCGCCCGGCAGCGCGGTGGGCGGGGCCTGCTGGCGCTGGCCCGCTTCTCCCGCGCCCGGGTGCTGGCCGGCCGCGGCCGCGTCGAGGACGCGCTGGTCTCGCTGGCCCAGGCACGGGCGGGCTTCTTGGCCGGCGGGATGCGCTACGAGGCGGCCCGCACCACTCGGCTCGAGGCCAGGCTGCGCGGAAGCCTTCCCGAAGCCTGGCGAGCGCTGGACGCGCTGGTGCGTGTGGACGCGGACGCCTGAGACCGGCGACCGGACGGGCTCGCCGGATGCAGAGCCGGGTCGCCGCCTGCTAAGCTCGCCCCATGGATCCGTACGGCCTGCGCCGCGTGGTCACTCCCCGCGGGGTGCTCCCCCAGCGCGCCGAGGTGGTCGACCCGGCACTACCGCTGGGCGAGGACGAGCTCTCCATCTCGGTGGATGCGCTCAACGTGGACGCCGCCAGCTTCCGCCAGATCGAGGCGGCCTCCGGAGGCGACCCGGGCCACATCGCCGAGGAGGTCCTGCGCATCGTCGGCGCGCGGGGCAAGCTGCACAATCCGGTGACCGGCTCGGGTGGGATGCTGGTCGGCCGCGTGCGAGCCGTAGGACCGGCCCATCCGGCCGCAGGCAGCCTCCGGCCGGGTGAGCGCATCGCCACCCTGGTGTCGCTCAGCCTCACCCCGCTCCGGATCGACCGGATTCGCGGCGTACGCCCGGAGGCGGAGCGGGTCGACTGCGAGGGCGAGGCCATCCTGTTCGCGACGGGGCTCTGGGCCCGGCTCCCCGCCGACCTGCCCGAGGCGCTGGCTCTGGCGGCCCTGGACGTGTGCGGCGCCCCGGCGCTGGCCGCCCGCCACCTCGCTCCTGGCCAGCGGGTGCTGGTCCTCGGCGCCGGCAAGTCGGGCGCGCTGGTGGCGGCGCAGGCGCGGGCCTCCCTGGGGCGCTCCGGGGCGCTGGTGCTGGCCGACCGTGCCGCCGCGGCGCTCGACGCGCTGGCCGGGCTAGGCGCCGACGCCCGCCTGGAGCTCGACGCCACCGACCCGCTCGCCGGCCTCGTCGCCGCGGAGCGTGCCGGCGGGCCGTTCGACGTGGTGGTGAACTGCACCAGCCTTCCGGGTACCGAGATGGCCTCGCTGCTCGCCGTCCGCGAGCGCGGCACGGTGATCTTCTTCTCCATGGCCACCAGCTTCACGGCCGCCGCGCTCGGCGCCGAGGGCGTGGGGAAGGACGCCACCCTGCTCATCGGCAACGGCTACGTTCCCGGCCACGCCGAGCTGGCGCTGGGCCTCATCCGGGGGAACCCCGCGCTCCGCGCCTACTTCGAGGCGCGCTTCGGGAGGGCGGGGGCGTGACCCTGCGGGTCGGCATCCTGGCCTACCAGAAGGTGGAGGTCCTCGACCTGGCCGGGCCGTTTGAGGTTTTCTCCACCGCCAACCGGGTGGCGAGCCGACGCACGCCCGGGAAGCCAGCGCCGTTCTCCGTCTGGGTCGTGGCCGAGGGCGCCGGGCCGGTGAGGGCGCGCGGGGGGCTGACGCTCCTGCCCGACTTCACCACCGCCAACCACCCTCCCCTCGACGTGCTCCTCGTGCCGGGCGGCGTGCACGAGCCCCAGCTCGAGAATCCCGGGCTGATCGCCTGGATCGCCCGGCAGGGCCTCGCCGCGGAGCTGGTCGCCTCGGTGTGCACCGGTGCCTTCCTCCTCGCCCGCGCCGGGCTCCTGGCCGGAGTGGAGGTCACCACCCACTTCGAGGACTGCGCCGATCTCCGGCGAGCCTTCCCCGACCTCCGGGTGCTCGAGGGGGTGCGCTGGGTCGAGCGAGGCCGCATCCTCACCTCGGCGGGCATCAGCGCCGGGGTAGACATGAGCCTGCGCATCGTGGCGCGGCTCGCCGGCCAGGACCTGGCCGAGCGGACCGCCCGCCAGATGGACTACGAGTGGCGGCAGCGGGCCGACGCCGGCCAGGAGAAGTAGGGGCCGGCAGGCCTGGAACCGCACGGATCCCGGGAGGCGCGGGGATTTCCGAGGGGCCAGCGCCGACGTGGCGACCCGTCCGCCCGCCCCCGGGCCAGGTAGGGCCGCCCGGGCTCGAACCGGGACGCCGCTCGCGCGGCAGGCGGTTTTAAGCCGCCCGCGTCTACCGTTCCGCCACGGCCCCGGTCGCATCCTACCCCCTCCCGACTCCGACCCGACTGCCTTCACCAGGGCGACGAGCCGGCCTCATCCCGCGGGATGAGGGACGAGGGGGGACGAGTGAACCGCATGGTTCCCCGCGCACCGTCGGCACGGGGACACCGAACGGCGCCCCCCTGCCGCTGTCTGGTCGACCCATCGATGCGAGCGACGGGTGCGTGGCGCGGCGCCGGGAACGCTCACCCGGGAGCGGGCTCCGCCGTCGTGCCGGGGCGAGGGTGGTCTCCGCGCGGAGGCGCGCCGGGCGCTCCGACCTCGACCGGGCTCAACTCGCGCAAGGCTGCTGCAGCCGCCTTCGTATGGTGGCGGCGATCTGCGCTGCGCTGAGCCCGAACTGGGCGCACAGCCGCTCGTAGGTCGCCGAATGGAAGAACCTGGGGAAGCCTTCGCTGCTCAGCGTGTTGATCGCCTCCAGGTTGTCGAGGCGCATCCCGCCTCGACCGGCCAGCAGGAGCTTGCCCAGGGCGGACCAGATGATGCCGTTGTTCTGCTCCGCCACCACCAGCAGCCTCCCCGAGTTGACCAGATCGGTGAGCCTCCTGCGGTCGATCGAGGGCATGTCCACAACTCCGACCGGGATGCCCTCTGCCTCGAGCAGCTTCGCCGCGGCCAGGGCCTCGTGTACCCCCCGCCCGCTGGAGACGATGGTCGCCTTGTCTCGGGCGCCCTCTCTCAGGGGATAGGCCGTGCCGAATTCGAAGCGGAAGCCGCCCGGGTGGATGACCGGCGAGGGAGCCCTCATGACCCGGAGGTAGACGAGCCCTCGGTCGCCCTCCATGACCCACTTCATGATGCCGAGCAGCTGGTTGGGGCAGCTCACGTCGATGATCTTCAGGTGGGCGATCTCGCCGAAGACCAGCCCATCATCGTTTCCCATGTGGGTCGCACCGTTGGTCCGGGTCTCGAAGTTCGAGGCCGTCGCCAGGAAGGTCAGGTCGAGCCCGTGACCACTCGCCAACCAGCCATCCTCGCGGGCCATCGCCTCCATCCGCTCCTGGTACCCGACGGCGATCCGGCGCAGGACCTTCCAGTCGAAGAAGGGACAGAAGGTGCTCACCCAAGCATTGAAGCCGAGGGCAGCGTAGGCCTCACCGATGGCCATCATGTTCGCCTCGGCGACGCCCACGTTCAGGGCACGCTCGGAGTCGACCCAGGCCACGCCCTGCTCCAGCCCGCTGGTGGTGGACAGATCCGCGTCGATGCTCACCACCCGGGGATCGCGGGCGAACACTTTCATCGCCTGGGAGACGATCGCCGAGGGTGCGTGCTCCTTCTTCGGGTCAATGACGGGAAGCTGATCGCCGTCATAGTGAATCTTCTTCTCGCGTGGCTTCGCTCGGTGGATGCGCGGGCCACGGACCACCGCCCGAACCTCGCCCTTCCCGGCCTGGTCCGCCGGGATCTCGAGGTTCATCGACTCGGCGAAGGTGGCCAGGTCCCTCCGGGCCTCCTTCGCCTCGGTATGTTCCGACAGGGAGGCCCAGAACCGCAGGAACTCCGCGCTTCTCTCCTGCCGCAGCCGCCTCTGCGACTCGAGCTCCTGTGCCGAGAGCGAGTCGGGGATCTCCACCTTGTGGCTGATCAGGAAGCTGGAGAAGCCCCCAAAGCCCTTGCTCGTATGGCTGACGATGGCCGTCGGGCGCCCATCCCGCGGGCCGTACTTGAACTCGCGGAGGGCTTCGACGATGGGACCGTACTGCGTACCGTCGAGATCGAGGACCCGCCAGCCGAAGCTGGCCAACCTCTGGTCGAGCCGGCCCGAGGGCACGACCAGCTGGCGCGGATTGTCGAGCTGACCCTCGTTGGCGTCCACGATGAGGCACAGGTTGTCCAGCCTCTTGAAGGGGGAGTACTGGATGGCCTCCCAGGGGAGTCCTTCCTGCAGCTCGCCATCGCCCACGAGGGTGAACACGTCGAAGCGCTTCTGGCGGTGGCCGGCCAGGGCCAAGCCCTGGGCGACGAGCACGCCCTGACCCAGGGGACCGGTAGCGAAGTGCACCCCGGGCAAGAGCGGCCCGGGGTGACCGTTCAGCACGCTCTCACCCGAGCGGGAGTTCTTGAGCGCCCCGCGGTCGAAGTAGCCGAGGTCGGCGTAGATGCTCGCCATGGAGGCCACGGCGTGGCCCTTGCTCAGGACGAACATGTCCTGGCCGACCCGGGTCGGGTCGGCGACGTCGAACCGCATGAATCCGCCATAGTGGATGGCCACCAAGGGGACGATCGCCGAGAAGGCCCCGCCGGCGTGGATGCCCTTGTCCACGGAATCCCGCGCCTGCTCCAGGGTGAGGATTCGGATGTCCGAGTCCTTCACCTCGAGGAGCTTGATCAGCCCTTCCCTCACCAACTCGGCTCGACCCTGATGTGGGCTGGCATGGCTCGTCATGTCCTCAACCCTCTCCCGCTCCGCGATGGATTGTCCCGCTGCCCCAGGCCCAACGTCGCCTTCGCAGGTGGTACCCGCCGGCGCCCCGGGCCGTCACAGGCCCGGCCGTGCTGAGGCCCGCCCAACCCCCGCGCCCTCACGACCCGGCTCGAGGGCCAGAGCGCCCAGCACGGGTCACATGGTCATTCCCCCGTCTATCGAGAGGATGGCGCCGGTGCAAAAGGTGGCGTCGATCAGATAGATGATCCCGTCGGCGATCTCCTCCGGAGTCCCGAAGCGTGCCATGGGCTGCCGTGCCATGAACTCCCTTCGCTTCGCTTCCGGATCGGGGAACCTCGCGAGCCGTGAATCCAGCGACGGCGTCCAGGTGGTCCCCGGGCAGACGCAGTTCACCCGCACCCCGCTCTCGATGAGATCCGCCGCCATGGCACGGGTCATGGACAGGACAGCCCCCTTGGACGCGGTGTAGGCCAAGCGATCCTTCACGCCCTTCAAGGCGACCGACGAGGATGTGTTGACGATGACGCCCTTGCGGCTGATGAGGTGCGGAAGCGCCGACGAGGAGAGCAGGAAGACGCTCCGAACGTTCACCGCCATGGTCCTGTCCCAGTCGTCGATGCTGGTCGTCGCCGCAGTTCCCGGAAGCACGACGCCCGCGTTGTTGACGAGGATGTCGACCCCGCCGAAGGTCCCCGCCGTCTCCGCCACCACGCGCACTGCGGTTCCTTCCTCCGCCGCGTCGCCGCCCACGAAGATGGCCCTCCCGCCGGCCGCTCGGATTCGATTGGCGGTTGTCGCCCCCGAATCGGTGCGTGAATTGCAGCACACCGCGACGCCCATGGCGCCTAGCTTCAACGCCAGAGCTTCGCCGATTCCCTTCCCCGCGCCGGTCACAATGGCCGCCCTATCGATCATGATCACCTCCTCCTGCGGCGGCTTCTACGGCTCCGCGGAGCGCCCGTTCCACGTTGGGAGCGTGCTCCCGCTGACCGCCGGAGACGAGCGTGTGGGATTCGGCGACCACCGAGGCGTCGGCATGCGTCGTCGAGGGCGTACCGATCCAGGGATGTTCGTCACTTTGATACCCAGCCGCAGTCGACCAGCAGATCCGTTCCGGTGATAAAGGACGCGGCGTCGCTGGCCAGGAAGTAGATGGCCTCCGCGATCTCTTCCGGTTCGGCCCAGCGGTCAAAGGCCTGCTCGTGCTCCCGCAACCTCTTCACCTCTTCGAAGGGCATGCCAGTCCTGGTGGATTCCAGCTGAATGTCGCTGCGGAGCATGGGCGTATCCACCGAGCCGGGGCTGACGGAGTTCACCCTGATGTTGTACTTGGCCAGTTCCCAGGCCACCGCCCGGGTGAAGGCGATGATGGCGCCCTTGGTGGAGCCGTAGATGGCGTGCTCCGTCTGTCCAACGTGCCCCGAAACGGAGCCCATGTTGACGATGGCGCCGCGCTTCTGCCGCTTCATGATGGGCATGACGTATTTCGTGAAGAGGAAGTGGCCGCCGATGTTGATGTGCGTCACATTCACGAAGTCTTCCCAGGTGGTTTCGTCGAGTGGCTTCACCACCACGATGCCGGCGTTGCAGTTGAGCACGTCCACCCGGCCCCACTCTCTCTCCACCCGGGCGACCATGGTCTTGACATCCTCTTCGTTTCCGACGTCGCCCCGGTAGTCGATGCAGCTCACGCCGAGCCTGCGTATCTGGTCGCCCACCTCGTGGATGCCCGCGCCCCGGGCGATGATGGCCACGTTGTAGCCGTTCCGGGCGAACTTGACGGCCGCCGCCCGGCCGATGCCCACGGATGATCCGGTAACGATCGCCACCTTCGTGTCAACCATCGCAGTCCTCCATCGGTGGAACCACTGTCACGACGCGCCTGCAGCTTCCGCATCGCGAGAGAGGAGATGCATTCACGTTCTCGGAGGTCAGTGGCCGGCGCTGCCGGAGGCGGACCGCCTCTGGGGAAGGCCGCAGAGTTCCCTGGCGATATCCGGCGTTGCCACCTCGCGCCCGAGGGAGCGCGAAATGACCGCGATTTCCTTTACCAATTCCCAGGTCTGGGCGATTGCGCCATTCTGGAGATACGGCCAATCCTCGGTGCCCACCCGGACGTTGTCTCCGTGGGTGATGGCCGCCACCAAGATGTCCATCTGCTCCTGGCACATGATGCTCACGGTGATGACGCAGTCCTTGGGCATCAGGCTCTTGCGGTAGAGGTACTCCTGTACCGTGGGGGGCGACCAGGTGCCGCCGGGCCAGCCGAGGAAGAAAGTGGTGATGTACGGTGGATCCAGGAGTCCCTTCTCGATCAGCCGGTTGAGGTTCCAGATCGATCCCGGGTGCCAGATTTCCCACTCGGGTTTGACGCCGTACGTCCGGCAGGCCACTGCGTACTCCTCGAGTTCCTTCAGGGGGTGGAGCACGTCGCAGGTGACCTGGGTGAACGCTTCGGCGTGGTGGTTCGCGATGATCGACACCATGTCGGACCGATTCTCGAAGAGTTCGATCCGGTCCTTCAGCGGGATGCTGGACATCCCGCTCTGCACGACGATGTCGCTCCTGGCCCGCAGGCCATTGATCACCTCGGACCACTGGCCCTCGGCGTGCGTGTGCAGGATGCTCGCCCCGGCCTCGCGGCAGCGGACTGCTTCGGCGATGATCTCGGGCGCCTTCGTTGGGTACTTCACGCTAGGGTTGAGCCAGCAGATGTTCGGCGTCGCCACGATCA
The DNA here is from genome assembly GCA_035541675.1 of Anaeromyxobacter sp. Classification (GTDB taxonomy): domain Bacteria; phylum Myxococcota; class Myxococcia; order Myxococcales; family Anaeromyxobacteraceae; genus Anaeromyxobacter. Next base: position 13,769 of record DATKMW010000002.1, read on the forward strand.
CCAACGGTTTACGTTTGTCGCTCATTGCGCGCTCCTTGCGTGTGCTTCCGCCCCGGGCTTCTAGGTCCGCATGATGCTCTTGGGCATGGTGGTCATCTTGCGGCAGCCGTCTTTGGTCACCCTGTAGCAGTCCTCCACGCCGATGAGAGCGCCCTTGTAAGGTTCCCAGGCTTCGATCTCGAAGACCATGTTCACCTCGAACGGCTGGTCCAGCTGCCCGAGGGCGCCGAAGATGTGCTGATCCTCGCACTGGAGCCCGATGGAATGGCCGATGGAGAAGGCGATGCCGTTGGGGACCGTCTTCTTGTACCAGGCGGTGGCCTCTTCGCTCAGGGCCTTCATGTTCACCCCCGGCTTGATCCGCACCTCGAAGTAGCGCTGGAGTTCCAGCAGCCCTTGGATGAGCTTGTCCGCCTCGGGATCGGCGTCGCCGACCACCACCTCCTGGTTGATGTCCGCCACGTAGCCTCTGTAGACAGCGCCGAAGTCCAGGCGGACGATTTCACCGCGTTTCACCGCCCTGCCGGTGCCGGGGGCCTCGGGATCCGAGTCGCCAATGGTCATGGTGAGGTGGTCCCAGTCGTCAGCGCCGTGCTTGAGCAGGGAGTCCCGTCCTATCCTGAGCAGCTCCAGATCCGTGACGCCCTCTCTCACCGCGGCGATGGTGTCCTTGAGCGCGGCCTCGGTGATGTCCGCCGCCTTCTGGAGGTACTCGATCTCCAGGGGCGTCTTCACCAGACGCATATCGAGGAAGGCCCGATCCGCCGTGACCACCGTCATGCCGCCGTCTTCCGCGAGGGCGTCCAGGAGGAATTTGGGCGCCGTGGACTCGATGCCCACCTTCTTGCCCGAAAGACCCCACTTGCGGATCTTCGAGCGCAGCGCCCGGCCCACGTCGGCCTGGCTTTCGATTCCCACCAGGTCGTGGAACCAGCTGAACCGGTCGGTGCTCTTGAACACGTTCCAGTGAATGACCGTGCCGTCACCCTCGCGGCGGATCATGGCCAAGTTGGGATACTGGTTGTTCAAGGCCAGGAGGATGGGATTCGCGGAGCAGTGCAGAAGGGGCATGCCGCTCAGGTAGTACACGTTCACCGGCGAGGCCGCGATGAGGAGGTCCAGATCGTAACGATCCATCACCCCGGCGGCCTTCTTCGCGCTGAATCCAATGGGTTCCACCTTCCTCACCTCCGTTAGATTCTTGTTGATCGGGATCGCCGGGGCCAGGCGTTCGAGGATGCGCTCCCGGCAAAGCCCACGGTCCGCGAGCTCTTCCACCTCGCCGATCTCCACGGGACGGTTTTCGATTGCCGAGAGGTAGCCGGCCAGTATGGCCGTGATGGCGTTCATGGACTGGTTCGGCGTGAACTCGGGTTCCCTACCTTCCAGGATGCTTCGGGCGAAGTGCTCATCCTCTTCCCTGGCGGAGATGGTGTAGTACTCGGGGAAGGGGGCGTGGTCGACTTCGGGCTCCACCCACTTCTGTTGATCCTCGCCCATGCGCTCGTCGAAGGAGCAGAACCGCACGGGCCTATTCCAGGCGTGGTTCTCGAAGACGCTGCCCTTGGTGCCGAAGATCTCCAGGCTGTTGTAGGGGACGGTCATCTGGGTGAAGCTGACCATGATGTCCGCGATGGTCCCGTCTTCGTACTCGGCGATGGCGATGGCGTTGTCCTCGGCCTTTTCGGGCAGGTTGATAGCCTGCTTCGACAGGTTGGCCGTGATCCGCTTCACCTTCGAGCCGATGATGTACTCGATGGTCGCGAACTTGTGGGCCGCCATGTCCATGAGGGCGCCGCCGCCGGCCTTGATGGGATCGCCCTTCCAGAAGCCGCTCGTCGAAAGGCCGGCCACCTCGTTGACGCCCTCGTAGGCCCGGATCATCCGCACCGCGCCGATGAGGCCCTTCTGCACGATGTCGTGCACGCACACGTGGGCCGGCAGGAAGCGGTGGTTCTCGGCGACCATGAACTTCACCCCCGCGTCCTTGCACGCCGCGATCATGCGACGGCAGCCTTCCACGGTGGTGCCCATGGGTTTCTCGCAGAGGACGTGCTTGCCCGCCTTGGCCGCCTTTACGACCAGTTCATCGTGGTAGGCGTGGGGAACCAGCACCAGCACCGCGTCGATGTCCGCCGCCAGCATCTCCTCCAGGGTCTTGTACGGAACGAGAGTCCCCTCGGTGTAGCGCTGGGCCATCTTGCGGGCCTTCTTGTAGTCCGTGTCGTGGACCGCCGTGAAGGTCAGGTATCTCGACCCCCGGTCGCCGTTGCTGTGGAACTGGAATGCCTGCCCCGCGCCGATGATGCCGAAGCGCAGCCGTCTATCCTGGGGATCCCTGGGCGCCTGCGTGGGCGGACGGTCGGTCTGGAACCGGTCCAGGAACAGTTCGAAGACGTTCTGGAAGGCCAAGGCCTCGGGCTTGGGCCCCGTGTAGGTGATGAAGCCGCCCATCTGGGCCACCAGCGAGTATATCTTCCCGTTCAGCACCCGCAGGGCCGTCTCCAGGCTCATGGTGAAGATCACCGTGGGCTTCTGCGAAGCGCCCCTCCAACTTTCGCAGCCTCTATTGCCAAAACCGATGGTGAAGACGTTGCCGTCGATATTGAACTGATACGTATAGGCCAACTCGCCGATCTCGTACCGAATCTCGTCTGTGGCATTGCAGACATGGGCGAAGAAGGCGAACCCCTCTGCGAGATCCCCGGCCCCGATGGTCCCGCTCCGGAGGCCATCTTCGATCCGCCGGAACGCCTGCTCGTGCCCCGTCGATTGCCTGCCCCAAAGCAGCTCCATACCTAACCTCTTGTATCCTTCGGTGGATGGACCTCTCCCATGGCTGAGACTTCACGGCGCCCGCTTCCCCGGGCCGATTCGACGCGCCGCTTCGAGACTCGGCGCAACGACGGGTTGAGGACTTCACGCGCCGGATCGCTTCTCCTACGCACGGCCGGTCCGGTTCCGGTCTATGAGCACCGCGATGACGATGATGGCGCCCTTCACAACCTGTTTGTAGAAGGCTTCCACGCCCAGAAGGTCCATTCCGTTGTTGATGACCCCCAAGAGCAGGGCGCCGATGATCATGTCGCTCACGTTGCCGATGCCGCCGGAGAAGCTGACACCGCCGATGATGCAGCCGGCGATGGCGTCCAGTTCGTAGCCGCTCGCAAACTGCGGCGCCGCGGACTTGACGCGACCCGCGAAGAGAACGCCGGCGATGCCCAGCGCGATGCCTTCCAGGATGTAGGTCTTGATCTTCACCCAGTCGACATTGATCCCAGCCGCCCGGGCGGCTTCCTCGTTGCTCCCAACGGCGAAGATGTAGCGCCCCAGGGGCCGCTTGTTGAGTATGAACCAGGCGATGAGGATCGTGATGACGTAGATGATCACCGGCCAGGGGATGGGCCCCAGCGACTCGGTTCCCAGATAGTTGAAGCTGTTGGGGAACTTCGCCACCGGCATGCCGTGGGCGAAGATGAGCGCCAGGCCGCGGCCTATCGACATGGTTCCCATCGTGACGATGAACGCCGGGATGCGCGCCTTCGCAACGATGATCCCGGCGAAGAGGGACACGACCACGGCGGTGGCTATGCCCGCGAGGAAGCCCAGCGGCGTCGAAAGGCCCAGTCCACCGTACTCGACGCCGGTCGAGACCACCCGGCCCGCCATGATGCCCACCAGCGCCAGGGTGGAGCCGAGGCCGAGGTCGATCCCGTTCATGATGATGAGAAAGCCGACGCCCAGCGTGGCGATCCCGATGCAGGAAACCTGGCGCAACACGTTGATGAGATTCGCTGGCCGCGAGAAGTTCGGCTCGGCTATGGAAAGGAGGACCGCGATGATCACAAACCCGATGATGATCCCGTGGTCCCGGACGAATTGCCTGGCATCGAAATGGCTCTTCTTGGCGCCCATGACCTTGTCGCTAGCCATTCATGCCCCCATTTCCATGGGGCTGGTCTTCACCGCCAATTCCATTATTCTATCCGCCGTCGCATCCTTGCGGTCCACGATGCCGGTTTGCTCCCCTTCGTGGAGCACCAGGATCCGATCGCTCATCCCCAGAATCTCCGGCAGTTCCGACGAAACCATGAGCACCGCCTTTCCGGTCCCCGCCAGCGCCGACATGAGCCGGTGGATCTCCGCCTTCGTCCTGACATCGATGCCACGGGTCGGTTCGTCGAGGATGATGACCTCGGGATCCGCGTTCAGGACCCGAGAGACAGCGACCTTCTGCTGATTTCCTCCGGAGAGGTTCTTGCAGCTCTGCCGCCAGGACGAATACCTGATCTCGAGCTTCTCGGCGTACGTATCGAAGCACTTCCGCTCCAGCTTCCGCCGAATGAAGGACCCCCGCATGCACTTCTTCAGGGCCGAGACGATCACGTTGTCCTTTATCGGCAGGCGCAGGAACACGCCGTTCTTCTTGCGGTCCTCGGGGACCATGGCGATTCCCCGCTTGAAGGCGTCCTCGGTGATGCGATTGACGATCCTCTTCCCCTTGTAGACGATGTGGCCCGCGTCGCTTCTCCTGGCACCCATGATGGTTTCCACCAGCTCGGTCCGCCCCGCGCCCATGAGCCCGGCGATGCCCAGTATCTCCCCCCTGCGGAGATCGAATGTCACGTTCCGGAATTCCCCCTTCACGGTCAGGCCCTTGACCTGCAGGAGCACGTCCCCGATTGCGCACTCTTGCTTCGGGAACAGTTCGTTGACCTCCCGGTCGACCATCATGCGAATCAGTTCCTTCTCGGAGATGTCCTTCACCAGACCCGAATGTATGAAATGGCCGTCCCTCAGGACCGTGACGCTTTCGCAGACGGAGTAGATCTCCTCCATCTTGTGGGAGATGAACACTATGCACTTCCCCTGATCTCGGAGAGTCCGGACCATGGAGAAGAGGTATTCAATCTCGTTTCTGCTCAAGGCCGAGGTGGGTTCGTCCATGATGATGATCTGGGCATTGAAGGAGATGGCCTTGACGATTTCCACCAGCTGGTGCTTCGCCACGGTCAGGTCCCTGATCTTCACCCTGGGGTCCAGGTCGACGCCGAGCTTCTTCAGCAATTCCGACGAATCGCGCTCCATCCTTTTGTAGTCGACGGAACCGAGTGCGGTCTTCGGCTCCCTGCCCAGGTAGATGTTCTCCATCACCGAGAGGACCCTGACCTGGTTGAACTCCTGGAAGATCATGCTGATGCCGGCGTTCTGGGCGTCCTTGACCGATCGGAAGCGGACCGCCTTCCCGTCCAGGAGGATCTCGCCGCTGTCGGGCGTATACAGGCCGATGAGGATCTTCATCAGCGTGGATTTGCCGGCGCCGTTCTCACCCACCAGCGCATGAACCTCTCCCCGCTTCAGGGAGAGGCTCACGCTGTTCAGGGCATGAACGCCACCGAAGTGCTTGTCGATGTTCCTCATGTCCACGATGATTTCACTCATCTGCCTCTCCGCGTCGTTCCTTCGATCTGGCACTGCTCGCCGGTTGATCCGATCCCGCCCCCTTCTGGCCTGGTGCACCTAGCAGGAGGGAGGGCTCCGGCATGCTCGCTGGCGTGGGCGACTTCTCGGAGTTGGAGAGGTGACGGAATCGACGCCACCGGGAGACGGGTTGCCTGGAGCCGCTGCGGCCCCATTCCCCTGAGCCGAGCCCCATCGAGCTGTGCCGGAGCTACCCGAAACCGATCCTGAAGGGCTTCGGCGCGGGCCCCCAGCAGGCACTCGATGCCATCCGCAGGGCGATGGCCTTTGTCGGCTTCGACGACCCCATCGCGCGTTTCACGCATGTGGCTTCGGGGCTCAAGTGAGGTGACCGGCGCTTGGAAAGCCCGGGAGGGGCGGGGCCCCTCCCGGAAGCAAGATCGGTCAGAAGTACTTCGCCGAGAGGGCGTTGCGGGCCTGGGCCTGCTTGATGTAGCCGTCCACGTTGTCCTTGGTGCAGAGCTCGTAGGGGATGATGTGGTTGGAGATCTTCTTCCCGTGAGCCGCGTCGATGGCGAGCCGGAGGGACCATTCCCCCTGTCCGAGGCCGTCCTGCCAGATGCAGTTGTCCACCACACCGGTCTTGATCTTCTCCATGACCGGCATGTCGCAATCCATGCCGCCCAAGAGGATCTTGCCGCCGAGGCCGGCGTTCTCCACCGCGGTGATGGTGCCGACCAGCTGGCAGTCGCACTCGGTCGCGATGATGTCGATGCCGTTCGGGTAGGTCTGGATCCAGTTTTCCGTGAGCTGGAGGGCCTTCTCGCCGGACCAGTCGGCGGTGTTCTGGACTATCAGCTTGGCTTCCGGATGCTTCGCCAAGACCTGCTTGTACGCCTGCTCGCGGTACACCTGGGCGGAATGCCCCAGGACCGCGTTGATGTACGCCACCCGGGGATTCTTGATGCCCCTTCCGGCGGCGGACTTGAGGAGCCGCTCCATCTGGAGCGTACCCGCCTCCACGTCATCGGAGCCGACGTGAGCGGTCACGTTCTTGCTGTCCGAAGTCGTGTTGATGGTGATGAGCGGGATGTTCGCCTTCTTTGCGATATCCACGGCGGCGGCGCTCTGCACCTTGTCGACGGGGTTTAGGATGATCGCGTCGACGCCCTGGGACACGAACTGCTCCACCTGACTCTGCTGCTTGGCCGGATCGTCGTCGGCGAACACCACCTTGACCTCCACATCGGCGGCCTTGGCCTTCTGGTATTCGTTGATCCCGCTGACCATGTAGCGGACGAACCCGCTCTGGTTTCCCTGCATGCAGGCCGCGATCACTATCTTGCCGCTCTTGCTGTCCTTGGCGGACGCGGCTGGCGCCCAAATGCCCAGCGCCAAGAGTACCGGCAGAACCTTGCGAACACTGCTTCTCATGGCTCTCTCCTGTGAAAGATATCCGTTCAATGCGGCTGGAACGGCACCAGACTTCTTCGGATTCTGCCTCCGCACTGCCACGGCCACAGTCCCCTTCAATCTCGGTCGCGATACCCAGGTGAACTGGTCAGCTCTTCTCCTTTGTTTTGAACCCCACGGGGATAGGAGGAATTCTTCCATCGCGAGCCAGTCAAACGAGGAGCATTCCCGATGCTGGCATGGAGGATCGATCCTGGATTGGCCGACCGGCAGAGGTCGCCGATGGGCTGGAGTGCTCCGCTCTCCAGCACGAAGGCGGCGCCGGCCCCGAAGCCAAGGACGTCCGGCAGTTCCTGGCCCGCCGCCATCACCAGGATGGCCGCCTTGAGGTCCCCGTGGCCGATCCGGTGATCCACCACCTTGACGCCCGTCTTCTGCTCCAGGGTGGTGAAGACCTTGGTGATGGAGTCGCGCCCACGATTCCCGGTGAAGCGGTGCAAGATGGTGACCTCGCCGCCGGCGGCTCGCGCGCCGGACGTAGGCCCCGGGATGAGTCCCAGGGTCAGCGACGCCAGCAGCGTTCCCAGAGTCCTCGAGAGAGACATGTTTCCTCCTCGTCGAGCCTGAGGTGAGTTGCGTGTAAAGCAACCGTTCGTCCGGGTGTGCAACGGACGCTAGACCTTCCGGTGGATGTGCGCAACGGCCATTGACTAGGTTTGTTGGATGTGGCGGTATCCCGGGCGAACCGTGGGGCGGGTCGTTGCGTGCTACGCAACGGGCGGTTTCTGAGGTAGTAACTCGGCATGAACGTGGTGCAATCGCTGCTGAAGGGCCTGCGGGCGCTCGACCTCATCCGGGCCAGGCCCGGTCCTGTCCGCGCCACCGAGGTGGCCGCGCAGCTCGAGATCGACAAGGCCTCCGCGTCCCGGATCCTCCACACGCTGGCGCAGGCTGGCTACCTGGAGCAGACGCCCGATCGCCGGTTCGTCCCGGGCAGGAAGCTCCTGCCGTCCCAGGCGCCGCAGCTCGTGGAGATCGTCCGCCTGCGCGAGCACGCCGGATCCCTCATGGCCCGCCTCGTTGGGCGGAGCCAGGAGTGCGCGCACCTGGCGGTGCTCGCCGGCGACCGCGCCCTCTACCTCGACGCGGTCGAGTCACAGCACCGGCTTCGGGTGGACCACCCGCCCGGCACCCTGGCGCCGCTCCACTGCACCGCCCTCGGCAAGGTGTTCCTGGCCTACGCCTGCGCCTCCATTCCCCGGGAGCTCGAGCGGTATACGCCACGCACCATCACCGATCCGGAGCTCCTGGCCGCCCATCTCCGCAGCTCGGCCGGCCAGGGCTACACCATCGACGACGAGGAGTATTCCCTGGGGGTTCGCTGCGTGGCCGCGCCGTTGCGCGACGGCGCCGGACGGGTCATCGCTGCGGTGGGTGTCTCGGGGGCGGCAGCCCGCATCTCGCTCGACACCCTCGCCGACCTGGGCGCGTTCGTACGCCTCGAGGCGGACGGGTTCGGCCGGGTGCAGATGGCGGGTGGGGGCGGCTGACCCGTCGAGGAAAGGAAGGAAGCCATGGACCAGGTGAGGGTCGGATTCATCGGCGCGGGCCGCATCTCGGACCTGCACGCCATCGAGTACCTGCGCAACCCCCGGGCGCGCATCGCCGCGGTGTGTGACGCCAACCTGGACATCGCCCTCCGCCAGGCCGAGCGCTGGGGAGTGCCCCGCGGCCGCGTGTTCGGGAGCTGGGAGGAGCTGCTTCGCTGTGACGAGGTCGACCTCGTGGAGGTCCTCACCCCGCACCACCTCCACAAGCCGGCGGCCCTGGCCGCCTTCGCCGCCGGGAAGCACGTCTCGTTGCAGAAGCCCATGGCCCTCTCCCTGAAGGAGGCCGAGGAGATCAACGCCGCGGCGGAGCGGGCTGGAGTCTTCTTCAAGGTCTTCGAGAACTTCGTCTTCTACCCGCCCATCGTGAAGGCGAAGCAGCTCATCGAGGCCGGCGCCATCGGCGAGCCCATCACCATCCGGGTGAAGAGCAACGCCGGCAAGGGGAAGCACGCCTGGCCGGTGCCCGCTGCGGCCCAGGCCTGGCGGATGGACCCGGCCACCTGCGGGGGTGGGCCGCTGGCCTTCGACGACGGCCACCACAAGTTCGCCTTGGGCTGGTTCTTCATGGGGCAGGCCGAGGAGGTGCACGCCTGGATCGGCCGGACCGAGTCCTCGACCGGAGAGGTGCTGGACAGCCCGGCCATCGTCTCCTGGAAGTTCGCCAACGGACGGATGGGAAACCTGGAGGTGGTCTACTCCCGTGACCTGGAGATCGACACCGTCCACTACGCCCAGGACGACAGGGTGGAGATCACCGGCACCCGTGGCGTGATCTGGGTGAACCGCGGCCACGGACGGCTCTTCGATCAGCCGCCGCTGGTGCTCTACGCCGACGACGAGGTCCGCTCCTTCTCCGGCATGGACGCCGGCTGGGAAGCGAGCTTCGCGGCCTCCACACGCCACCACATCGAGGCGCTGCTGGAGGGGAGGCCGCCCTTCCTGACCGGGCGGCAGGGAGCGGAGATCCTCCGCTTCGCGCTGGCGGCACAGGAGTCCGCCCGGATCGGCCGGGCGGTCCGTGTCGGAGGCTGAGGATACGGCCATGAACGCGACCGCAAGTGACGGAATCGGCACCGAGGCCATGGAGGCCCGTGCCCGCCTGGTGGCGCGCCAGGGCGGGGTTGCGGGGGCTATTTCCTCGGGAACGTGGCCTGCCCAGGTCACGGTGAGCCTGGCGGAAGGGCTGGTGCTGGGACTTCTCAAGCAGGGCGTTCGCAAGTACCTGGCCATCTTCGGCCATGGCTCGACCGCCCTGGCCGAGGTGCTGCGAGTCTACGAGGCCGCCGGCGTGCTCCGGACCTGGAACTTCCGGCACGAGGTGGAGATGGCCCACGCCGCGACCGCCCTCAGTTGGCAGTACGGCGAGGTGCCCGCGGTGGTCACCTCCATCGGGCCGGGCGCCCTCCAGGCCATGGCGGGCTCGCTGGCCGCATCCTCGAACGGAGTCGGGGTCTACCACCTCTACGGGGACGAGACCACCCACCGTGAAGGCTACAACATGCAGCAGCTCCCCCACCCCGAGCAGGGGACCTACGGCCGCCTGATGGCCGCCATGGGCAGGAGCTTCGTGCTCCACACGCCGCAGGCCCTGCGGGACGCCTTGCGCCAGGGGGCGCTGACCGTGTTCGACCCGGTCAAGGCGGCGCCGTACTACCTGCTCCTTCCCATCAACACCCAGCCGGCTCCCCTGCTGCTCAACCTGGACGGCCTCCCCGTGCGGCCGCGGGGGGCGCCGCTGGTATCGGCCGACCCGGAGGCCTTCAGGGAGGCGGCGGCCCTGCTCCGCAGGCACGAGCGGATCGTGCTCAAGGCCGGGGGCGGGACCCGCTGCCATCCCGCCGCGGTGCGCGACCTTGCCGAGGCCACCGGCGCTGCGGTGGTCCTCTCCCCGGGGTCGGTGGGTGTCCTTCCCGACGCCCACCCCCAGAACATGCACGTGGGCGGGTCCAAGGGATCGATGAGCGGCAACTTCGCCATGGCCGAGGGGCGGCTGGTGGTGGTGGTGGGGAGCCGCGCGGTGTGCCAGGCCGACTGCTCCGGCATCGGCTACCCCCGGGCCGAGGCGGTCATCAACATCAACCAGGACCCGGGCGACCTCCTCCACTACAACCGCACCACCGCCCTGCGTGGCGACATCAGCGCCACCATCCGCCGGCTGCTCGAGGAGCTGGGGACGCCCCTCTCCGGCGAGGGACGGCGGGGGTGGCTGGCGGAGTGTGCCCAGAGGAAGGCGGAATGGAAGGCGTTCCAGCGGACGCGGGCCGCGGCCGCGCCTCGGCTCGACCCCACCTGGGGCGAGCCGGTGCTCACCCAGCCCGCCGCCATCGCCGCGGTGGCCGCCTTCGCCGCAGACCATGGTGCGGTGAAGCTCTTCGATGCCGGGGACGTCCAGGCCAACGGCTTCCAGCTGGTGGAGGACGACCACCCCTTCCAGACCTTCACCGAATCGGGCGCCTCGTACATGGGGTTCGCCGCCAGCGCGGTGCTGGCGGGGGCGCTGGCCGACCGCTCCGGCTACTCCATCGCCTTCTCCGGTGACGGGTCGTTCCTCATGAACCCTCAGGTGCTCCTGGACGCGGTCGAGCATCGGGCGCGCGGGATGATCGTGGTCTTCGACAACCGGCGCATGGCCGCCATCACCGGGCTGCAGCTGGCCCAGTACGGCAAGGAGTACCGGACCAGCGACTCGGTGGCGGTCGACTACGCTGCCCTGGCCAACGCCGTGCGCGGCGTGCTCGGGATTTGGGGCGGCACCACCCTGGCCGCGCTCCGCCAGGCGCTGGAGCGGGCCCACGCCCACCCCGGCCTGTCGCTGGTGCACGTCCCGGTGTACGGCGGCGCCGACCCCGAGGGCGGCATGGGGGCCTACGGCGACTGGAACGTAGGCAACTGGTGCGAGCGGGTGCAGGCCCTCTATCACCGGCAGTCAATCTAGCGGAACCCGGGGACTGGACATGCGAATCTCGGTGATCAACGAGACCAGCGCCGCCGATCGCAACGAGGAGATCCTCCGAGCGCTGGAGGGGCGCGGGCACGAGGTGCAGAACGTCGGCATGCGCAAGAACGGGGAGCCGCCCGAGCTGCAGTACGTCCACACCGGTCTCATGGCCGGGCTGCTCCTCCACCTGGAGCGGGCCGACCTGGTGGTGGGCGGCTGCGGCACCGGCCAGGGGTTTCTCAACGCGGCGATGCAGTATCCCGGGGTCTTCTGCGGGCACCTGCTCTCCCCTCTCGACGCCTGGCTGTTCGCCCAGATCAACGACGGCAACTGCGTCTCCTTGATGCTCAACCAGGGCTACGGCTGGGCCTCCGGTGTCAACCTGCGGCTCCTCTTCGACGCCTACTTCTCGGTGGAGCGTGGGAGCGGCTACCCGGCGCATCGCCAGGAGCCGCAGCGCGCCTCGAGGCAGCGGCTGGCGCTCGTCTCCAGCCAGACGCACCGTCCCTGGGCGGACATCGTCTCGGCGCTGCCCGCCGAGGTCCTCGATCCGGTTCTGGCCTACCCGGGGTTCTGGGAGCTCCTCGACGTGGACCGGCTGCCGGACCCCGCGCTGCGGACGGCCTTGCAGCGCCGTGCAGCGGGGGCGAGGAGGTAGGGCGCCGCGCCCTGGGGTGGTCCCTCGGCGAGCCCGCAGGCCCGCGGGCGGCGGGTCAGGTGGCCTCCCGCCGTTCCGAGGCGCCCCTGGTGACGTGCTGCGGCAGAGGCTCCGGGGAGCATCCGGCGCACACATCCCGCACTCCCGTCGAGGCCTTGAGTGCCCCCCCGCGCACCGCCCGATCGATTCAGGTCTGGCGGCGCAGGAGGCCTTGAGCGTGACGACCATCTCCCCCGACCTCGGCCCTCGCCTCGATGCCGGGTCCCGCCCCAGGCGGGCGGTCGCACGCGGACCGTCCGTCGCGTAGGTTCCCCGTCCGCTCGAGGGAACCCGGAGGTGCGGCGTGAGGGATGCTCCCTGGAAGGGCCTGACGGCCCTGGTGACCGGTGCGTCGTCGGGGCTGGGCGCCGACTTCGCGCGCCACCTGGCCGCGGACGGCGCCGGCCTGATCCTCACCGCCCGCCGCGCCGACGCGCTCGAGGCGCTCGCCGCCGACCTGCGCGGGCGAAACGGCGTGCCGGTCGCGGTCGTCCCGCTCGACCTTGCCGCCCCGGGCGCGCCGGCGGCGCTGGTCGCCGAGCTGGGGCGGCGCGGCCTGGAGGTGGACGTCCTCATCAACAACGCCGGCTTCGGCCTCTACGGCGAGTTCCTGGAGATCGACCCGGTCCGCGAGCGGGAGATGATGATCCTCGACGTCCTCGTGCCGCTGGAGCTGACCCGCAGCCTGGGCGGCGCCATGATCCGGCGCGGGCGCGGCTTCATCCTCCAGGTCTCCTCCATCGGCGGCTACCAGCCGACCCCGCTCTACGCGGTCTACTCGGCCGCCAAGGCCTTCATCCTCTCCTTCGGCGAGGCGGTGGCCTACGAGTGGCGGCGCCGCGGGGTCACCGTGTCGGTTCTCTGCCCGGGCGTCACCGCCACCTCCTTCCTGGCCGTGGCCGGCCAGGCCGCCACCGCCTACCAGCGCGCGGTGATGATGGACAGCCCCACCGTCACCCGGGCCGGTCTGGACGCCCTGGCCCGGGGCACCCCCAGCGTCTTGCCGGGGGTCCTCAACAAGCTCACCGTCTTCTCCTCCCGCTTCGCCCCGCGCCGCTGGCTGCCGGCCGTGGCCCATCGCCTCATGCGGGCCTCGTGAGGCACGGGCTCCGGCGCAGGCGGCGGGCCGCCGGACCGGACACCTTCAGTTGGGGAAGGACGGCTCGGGCGAGGCCGCGCCCTCGATGGGCTTCCGGCCGCCGAACCCCTCGTCCAGCGCGTGCCAGTGTCCCACCGCCCGCTCGCCGAACTGCCAGCAGAGGAAGACCGGCTCGTCGTCCTTGAGCGCGTAGAAGTCTACCAGCCCGGCCTCGAGGTCCTTGACCAGGCAGCCCATGGCGTTGATGCGCTCGACCGCGGCGGTGATCTCCGCGGCCAGGGCGACGAGGTGGCGGGCGTCCTCTTCCCGGCCTGCCGGCGCTGCGCCCTCCTCCTGGAGGACGCGCGAGGCGACCTCCGCGCCCATCGACTCCACCAGGGGCGCCAGCTCCGAGCGGACCCGGGCCACCCGGCCGAACTCGATCTCCAGGGCCGCGACCAGGCCGTTCGCCTCCTCCACGGTGAAGAACCGGGGGCCCTCGTCCATATCGCCGACCTTAACATGGGCGTGCTAGTGCTATAAGCCGCGGGTCCCGGCCGGTGGCCGGGCAGGCTGGGAGGTTCGCTCGACGTGCTCGAGACGGTATCCAAGGGGTTCAAGGCAGCGCGGAACAGGCTGCAGGGACGGGCGGAGATCACCACCGAGGTGGTCGACGACGCGCTGCGTGACATCCGCGTCTCGCTCCTCGAGGCGGACGTCTCCTTCGAGGTGGTGAAGCGGTTCGTGGCCCGGGTCCGGGAGAAGGCCGTGGGCGAGGTGGTGGAGACGAAGGTGCGCACCGAGCGGGGCGCCCTGCGCGTCACCCCGCAGGACCACTTCGTCAAGATCTGCCACGACGAGCTGGAGGCCCTGATGGGCCCGGTGGACACCTCGCTGCGCATGGCCGAGCGGGGCCGGCCCACCGGGGTGATGATGATCGGCCTGCAGGGCTCGGGCAAGACCACCACCGCCGGGAAGATCGCCAACCGGTTCCTCAAGGAGGGCAAGAGGCCGCTCCTCGTGGCTGCCGACGTCTACCGCCCCGCCGCCGTGGAGCAGCTCCAGGTCCTGGGGGAGCGCCTGGGCGTGCCGGTGTTCCACGAGAAGGGGCTCATGCCGCCGGAGCTGTGCAGGCGGGCGCTGGAGGCGGCGCAGCGTGACCACCAGCAGGTGGTCATCTACGACACCGCCGGCCGACTGGCCATCGACGAGGATCTGATGGTCGAGCTGGAGGAGATCAAGCGGGCCACCTCCCCGGAGAACGTCCTGCTGGTCACCGACGCCATGATCGGCCAGGACGCGGTCAAGACCGCCGGCGAGTTCGACCGGCGGTTGGCCATCGATGGCTTCATCCTCACCAAGCTGGACGGCGATGCCCGCGGCGGTGCGGCCCTCTCCATCAAGGAGGTCACCGGCAAGCCCATCAAGTTCCTGGGCATGGGCGAGTCGCTCGACAGGCTGGAGGAGTTCCGGCCCGAGGGGCTGGCCTCGCGCATCCTCGGGTTCGGCGACATCGTCGGCCTGGTCAAGGACTTCGAGCAGCACGTCGACGAGGAGACCGCCGAGGCCGACGCCCAGAAGATCCTCTCGGGAGAGTTCACCCTCGAGGACTTCGTCAACCAGATCCGGCTGGTCCGGAAGATGGGACCGCTGGGCGAGCTGATGGAGAAGTTCCCGCTCTTCGGAGAGCTGCCGGCCGGCTTCCAGTTCGACGACGCCGCGCTGACCCGCATCGTGGCCATGGTGGACTCCATGACCCCGACGGAGCGGCAGCGGCCCGACTCCATCACCGAGGGGCGTCAACGGCGCATCGCCCGCGGCGCGGGGCGCACCGAGAAGGAGGTCAAGGACCTCCTCAAGCAGTACTCGGCCATGCGTGCGGTGATGAGGCAGATCGGCGACGCGCCTGGCCTCCTCTCCCGGCTGCCCGGGGTGAAGCAGCTCATGCAGCTCCGCAAGATGCAGGGCAAGGGGATGGAGGACGTGCTGGGAGAGGACGCCGCCGCGGTGGAGCAGGCCATGCAGGGCGGAATCGACCCCCGCGCCGCCGCCCGCGCCGCCGGCCTGCCCAAGGGCTACACCCCGCCCGCCTCGGCCGGGGCCATGGCCCGCGCCCGCCTCATGGGCTACGCGCCCGAGCCCATCCAGGTGGAGAGCAGGAAGGACCGCGACGCCCGCAACAAGAAGCGCAAGGCCGAGCGCCAGGCGCGGAAGAAGGCCCGGAGGAGAAGCAAGCGGTGACCGCGAGCCGCGCCCTGCGCGAGTGGCGAGCGCAGGCTGCGCGCCCGGCCACCTGCGCCGGCGAGGTCTACCCCCGGGACACGGCCTCGCTCCGCACCGCGCTCGACGCCTGGCTCACCCTCCCTGGCCCGCGACCGCGCCTCCCCGCCCCGGTCCGCCTGGTGGTGGCCCCGCACATCGACTACGCGCGCGGCGCGGCCGGCTACGCCCGCGCCGGCCAGGCGCTCGCTGCCGCGGAAGCTGACCTGTTCGTGGTCTTCGGCACGGCCCATGCCACCCCGCGCCGCCTCTTCACCCTCACCCGCCTCGACCAGGCCACGCCCCTCGGTCTGGTCCGCACCGACCGTCCCGCTTTGGGCGCCCTGCTCGCGGCGCTGGGTGAGGAGGAACTCCTCGGCGACGAGCTGGCCCATCGCGAGGAGCACTCGATCGAGCTCCAGCTGGTGATCCTGGCGCACCTCGTCCGGCGCCCCTTCACCGCGCTGCCGGTGCTCTGCTCGAGCATCTCCCACCTGCGCGACCCGGCGGCGGCCACCGCCCCGTTCCTTTCGACGCTGGCCAGGGTGCTGCGCGGCCGCCGGGTGTGCTACCTGGCCGGTGCCGACCTGGCCCACGTCGGCCCCGCCTACGGCGACCCGGCCCCGCCCTCCGCCCGCGAGCTGGCCCGGCTGGCCGCCGCCGACCGGCACACCCTTGGCCACCTGGAGAGCGGCGACGCCGCCGCCTTCCACCGCGACGCGGTCCGCGACGACGCGCGACGGCGGCTCTGCGGAACGGCCCCCATCTACGCCGCCCTCCGCGCCAGCGGCGCGCGCGCCCGGCTCCTGCACTACGAGCAGTGGACCGACGGCACCGACTCGGTCTCCTTCGCCGCGGCGGCCGGGTGGTGCCAGCGAAGCGGGAGCTAGAACGCTCGGCGCCGGCCGGTCCGCACCTTCCAGGCGAAGACCCAGAACGGCTCGTCTCCTCGAACCTCGGTGCGCTGCACCTCCAGCGGCGACCGGAGCGGCAGCGGGTTCACCCGGTTCCCGATGCGGAAGGCGACCCGGACCCCGGCGCGCCCGACCGCCTCCAAGAACTCCGCCCGGCGGGCCGGGTCCTGGCGCGGGTAGGCGCCATAGGGGAAGGCCAGCGCCGGCAGCGCGGGCACGCCCTCACGGGCCAGCCACCCCGCGGCGCGGCGCAGCTCCTCCTCCACCTCTCCCGGCGACAGCGCCCGCAGATCCCGGTGGAGGTGGCCGTGCAGCCCCACCTCCAGCGCCGGGGCGAGCACCCGGAGCCCGGCCGCGTCCAGGATCCGGCAGCGGCGGCCGCCCAGGTCCTGCTCGGTCCCCGCCCAGCCGGGCACCGCGAAGACCGCCCCCCGGGCACCGGCCTCGAGGAGGAGCGGCCGCAGAACCTCGAGCGCGTCGACGGTACCGTCATCGAAGGTGAGCAGCACCGCCCGGTCCGGCAGCGGCGTGCCGCCCTCCACCGCCCGCACCAGCTCGGAGAGCGAGACCAGCCGGTGGCCGCGCCGCGAGAGCCAGGCGAGCTGCCGCCGCAGCACCGTGGCCGGCACGGCGTAGCGCTCGCCGGGGCCCAGGGTGACCCGGTGGTACATGAGCACCCGCAGCGCCCGGCGCGGCAGCGGGGTGAAGAGGGAGAGCTCGAGCTGGAGGAGGAGGCCCAGCGCCACCACCGCGGCGGCGACCGCGGCCGCGGTCATGTCGATCGCTCGCGGCCCGGCGCAGGCGTCCCCGCCGCGGGCGCGCCGCGGGCGGCGGTCTCCAGCTCCCAGGCCTTGAGGTGCTTCATCACCGAGCCCAGGGCAGAGAGCGTCGACCAGGCCATGCCCGGGACGCCGTTGCGGAAGTTTCGCTGCAGGAGGTAGTGGCGGAGGAACTGGGCCGGGAAGGTGAGGAGCAGCAGGAGCAGGCCGCGGCGCCGGCCGCGCCGGAAGAGCTCGGCCCCGGCCAGCGTCGAGTAGTGGTCGAGCTTCTGCAGGCCGTCGGAGAGGTCGCGGGTCGTATAGTGCAGCGCGATCCCCTCCACCTCGCCCACCGGCCCGTCGGCCTGCACCAGCTCGTGCACGCGGGCGGGGCTCCAGGCGGCGCGGCGCCGGTCGAACAGCCGGATCTTCCACCTCTGCGACATGGGCCCGTGGCGGAGCGGGCTCCCCATGAACACCGTGGGGAAGCAGATCCGGTAGGCGGCACAGGGCGGCTCGCCCGCGTCGAGGAGCGCCCGGATGGCCCGACCCAGCTCGGGCGACACCACCTCGTCGGCGTCCAGGGCCAGCACCCAGTCGTGCGCAGCCTGCTCCACCGACCAGCGCTTCTGGGCGCCGTAGCCCTGAAAGGCGTGGAACAGGACGCGGGCGCCGAGGGATTGGCACAGCTCGACCGTCCGGTCGGTGCTGCCCGAGTCGACCACCAGCACCTCGTCGGCGAAGGAGAGCGCCTGGACGGTGCGGGCGATGTCCTTCTCCTCGTTGAGCGTGACGATGACGGCGGAGAGCGAGGGCATGGGTGCCGGCCGCGGCCGGGCCCCCACATTAGACCATGGCCCGGCCCGGCGGCCAGGCCGGCTCGCTCCTGCCCGGCTCCGTCCGCGCACCGCCGGGCTCGGCGCGGCCGGCTGTGGAGGGCGGTGCGCCTCCCCCGTTCCTCTCCCCTCGGGTACCTCATGGCCGAGCGCGGGGAGCACACCAGCGACCAGGCAGCCCGGGCATCCCGCCGTGGCGGTCCTGGTGGAGGAGGTGGTGGCGCGGGAACGGGAAGGGGCGGTGAGCGCCAGCGCCAGCACGCGCGGGCACGAGCCCACGGCCGGCGGGTCCCCGGGCGCACCCTCCGCCCGGCGGGGAAACCCCGGGCGTGGGCCTCAGGGCTCGCCGCGGTGGCTACGGCGGGGGACCACCAGGCCGCGCGAGAGTCGCCGCAGCACCTCCTGGAGCTGGCGCCGCTTGTAGCGCAGATGCGAGGAGTCCCCCTCCTCGTTGTGCAGGGCCGTCTCCCGGTCGAACACCTGGAACTCCACCAGGGAGAAGACGATGCGGCCGAGATCCTCGCCCATCGGATCGAGCGGCGAGATGAGATCGTCCACCCGCACCGGCACGTCCACCACGAAGTTGAGGGCGCGGTAGCCCTTGCCGCTGAACACGTTGCGCTGTCCAGCGGCCTCTCGCCGCTCCAGGTCGGGCGGAATCTGCATCCCGGCTGCCACCTCGGGGCCGCGCGGGTGCTCGGCCAGGAGGTCCTGGAACTGCACCAGGTTGTTCTGGGTCTGGCCCGGGACGGCGTAGTTGAAGGGGAAGAGGTGGTTGGCGAGGTGGTGGACCACCGGGGCGATCTGGTCGCGCGTCTCGGTGATGATCCGGTAGCGGACCCGGTCGAACACCTGGGCGGCCACGCTCTCCTTCTTGGCGAGGAGCTTGGTCACCACCGAGCTGCGGCTCTTGGTCGAGCCGGCGAACTCCACCACCGGCAGGCCCAGCGCCTTCATCCGCTCGGCCTCGGCCAGGACCCGGTGGTGTACCCGCTCCGCCAGGTCGGCCTCCCGGATGGCGGTGCGGAAGAGGAGCTCGCGCGCCTCCAGGTGGTGGATGACGTGCATCACCTTGAGGACCACGCAAGCGATGCGCCGGTACTTGTGCGGCTCGGCCGCGCCGGAGGCGAGCAAGAACAGGGTCCTGAGATCCTCCGGCTCGGCCACCGGGCCGGCGACCCGGTAGCCGAAGGCCGTCCGCAGGTAGTCGACCGCCTGGGCCAGGATGGCCCGGAGCCGCCGCTCGTCGCGCGGATCCTCCAGGTCGAGGAGGTTCAGGCGCAAGAACGCCTCCACCTCCTCCGGGGCGTGGAAGTGGAGGCGCATCCAGTCGATGACCGAGCCGCCCTTGAGAAGAAGGCGGAGCTCCTCCAGATCCCCCGGGCCGAGCCGATCGAGCGGCCGGTAGGCGTCGGCTGCGCCAGTGGCGTGGGGCTGCAGCAGCGTCACGATCCGCCTCGCAAGGGTCCGCCTGCGGCTTCGGCCCTGAACATGGCAGCGCCCCCCATCGCGGTCAACCCCTAGGTCGAGCGACGCGAGCCAGCGCGGGCGCGGCCCTGGAGGAGGGGCTCCGGCTTCAGTACTTGAACGGGAACGTCACCTCGGAACGGCCCTGCGCCGTCTTCGGGAACCGGAGTTCCTTGAGGACGTCGGTCACGCAGCCCGCGAACCTCGTGGCCGCGTTCTCCGGCGAGATGGCCTTGAGGTTCTGGACGGACCCGTCGGGGGCGATGGACCAGCGCATCTTGAGCACGCCCGAGCCGCTCGACTTGCTGTCCGCCAGGCACTGCTGCAGCGCGGACACCCGGGTCATGATGGTCTCGTTCACCTGCGAGTCGCTGACTCGATCCGGAAGCGTCTCGCCGCCGGGAGCGGGTGGGACGTACACGGACCGCCCGCTGGGCTTGCTCCCCAGCGCCTCGTCGAGGGCGCTGTCGTTGGCGTCGAAGTCGAGCAGGTCGTTGCCCTTCTTCTTGGCGGGTGCGGCGGCCGGGGCGGCCGGGGGCGGCTCGGCCTTGGCCACCACCTTGGCCGGCGTCTCCTTGGCCTTCTCGGCGCGCGCCGGGTGCGAGGGTGCCGCCTTCGCCGGGGTCTTCTTCCGCGCCGGCTCGGGTTCCCTCGGCGCCGGCGGCGGGGCCGGGGCCGCCGCGACGGCGGCGCCGGGCGGGGCGGGCTCCGCGGCCGGGGGCTGCGCCGGGGCTTCCGCCGCGGGCTGGGAAGACGGTTGCGGGGCCGGCGGCGGCGGCGCCGGGGCCGGCTGGGCGGCGGACGCCGATGGGGCGGGCGGGGCCTCGGCGGGTGCGAGCGGCGGGACGCTGGCCGGGCGGAGGTAGCGGTCGTAGGCGAGGTAGCCGCCGCCGGCCAGAACCGCCACGAGGACCACGGCGACCAAGGCGGCGACGGTACGGGCCGAGCTCCGCTTCTTCCGGAGCTCCGCGGCCCCGCGCGCCACCGTGGAGCGCCTCTCGACGGGGGCCTCGCCGGTCTGCTCCAGGGCCTTGATCTGCAGGGGGATCGCGCCGGTCGGGTCGACCCCCCCGCCGTCGGGGAGCCCGTCCACGAGCGACCCGGCCGCCGGCGCGGCCTTCGCCTCGGGCTTTGGCGCCGGCGCCTGGGCGGCCATCTCCTCGCTGGCCAGCGCCGCCAGCGCGCTGGCGCCGACGGGCTTCCAGGACACGTCGCCGCGCGGCGCCTGGGCTGCGGGGGCGGCCACCACCGTGCTCGTCCGCGGAGCGGGCTGCGCCGGCGCCTCGGCCGGGCGCGGGCGGGCGGTGCCGTGCGGGACCGGGGCCAGGTAGGCGGCCAGGTCGGGGACGCCGGTGAGCGGGGCCCAGTCTCCCATCCCCGGGCGCCAGACCAGCGAGTCGGGGCCCACGTCACCGGCCTCCCACTTGCGGCGCACCTCGGCCAGCGGCAGGGGGCCGACCTGGGCCTGGCCGATGGCCACGTACCACTCGGTGGCGGCCGGCTCGGGCGCGGCGGACCGCGCGGCGAGGCCGGCAGCCTCCTCGGGCGAGACCGCCTGGGTGGCATCGGGGTCGGGGGCGGGGGCGGGCGCCGCCGGCGCGGCAGCGGTCTCCGGCGCCCCGGCGGCGGCGCCGAAGGCAGCGTCGAAGGCATGGCCGAGCTCGGCGTCCAGCGCGTGCTCACCCGAGCCGCCCGGGGCGGCGCCGGGGATCTGGGCAGGGGGCTCCGGGGCGGCAGCTTCCTCGGCGGCCAGCCGTCGGACCAGGATCACGTGTCCGCACTTCTTGCAGCGGACCTTGACCCCGTTCGGACCGACCTTCTCGTCCGAGATCATGTACTGGGCGTCGCAGCGGTCGCAGGAGAATCTCATGGGCTCGAGGTCCGCAAGGATCCTAGGTTTGCCTCGCTTCCAGCGTCAAGGAAGCGAGGTGCGCCCCTATCCCGGTACAACGCAGGAGAGGCCCAGACGATCGCGGAGCGCGGCGTAGGCCTCGGAAGCGCAGAACACGCACAGGTCGCGCAGCCGGGTCTCCTCCCGCAGCTTCGAGACCTGCGCCTTTTCGGTCACCACCCCCTTGCGCACCACCTCGAGGTCGCCCGCGAGGAGGGCCCCCACCCGATTGGAGGTGAGTTCGGCACCGTCCAGGTAGGAGCGAACGTCGCCGGGGTGCTGGACGTCGCAGTAGGCGCGCGCCAGCAGCTTGAGGGTGTTGCGCCGGATGTTGTCTGGCAGGGTCCGCTCCAGCTCCCGCTTCAGCTTCTCCACCAGGTGCGGGTCCGCGGTCACCACGAACCGCGAGGTGCCCACCGAGCAGGCCGCCTGGAAGACCATGTCCAGCTGGTCGTGGGGCATGAGCCGCGCCATGAGCAGCTCCGGCCTGGCGAAGGCCATGGCCTTGGCCACAGCGAACCAGAGCTCCTTCTTGGGCCGCTCCTCGAACATCTCCTCCGCGGCCAGGAACCCGGGTGGCGCGGTGGAGACCAGCTGCAGCCCTGCCGCCACCCCGGCCTTCTTGAAGAGCCGCAGCCCCTTGAAGCCCAGGGTCCGCTCCACGTACTTGAACATGTTGGCGAAGAAGAGCATCGAGGCCTGCACGTCGATCTCGTCCTTCTTCGGGTTCACGCCCAGGTCCTTCTCCTTCTGCACGAAGAGGGGGCGGGCGTGGAGGGCCAGCACGGTCATGATGTCCGCCAGCGGCCCCTGGACCCGCTCCTGGAAGAGGAGCTTCCAGGCGGTGTCGTCCGCCGGCTGGCTGGCCTGATCCCGCGCGAACTTGCGCAGCCGGCTCACCACCTGGACCTCCTCCCCGTCCCGCACGCCCATGAGGTTCACGAGCACCTGGGCCGCCGAGTAGGCCCGGTCGTAGTCCCGCCGGGACGCGTACAGCTTGACCAGCGCCTGGGCGGCCTTGGCCGTCTTGACGCCCAGGCGGAGGAGTTGGCGGTAGGCCTCCACTGCCTCTGCCTCCTCGCCAGGCTTGCGGGCCGCCAGGTCGGCGTAGGTCTCCACCGCCACCGCGTCCTCGGGGTCGGTGCGGGCGACCACCTGGTAGGCCATGCGCGCCCCGTCGTCGTTGTGGAGCACGTTGCGGTGGAGGTCGCCCAGCGTCTTCCACAGGGCCAGGCGGGCCTGGGCAGCGTCGGGGGTCTTGGGCAGGCGCTGGATCATGCGGACGTAGGCCTGCTCCAGATCGGGCCAGCGCTGCTTGCGGGTGAGGGCCTCCTCGATCTGCGCGAACGCCTGAACCAGCCGCGGGTTCAGGTCCAGGGCCCGCTCCAGCTCCACCAGGCTGGCGTCCTCGTCCTTCACCTCGTCGCGCAGGATCTCGGCCAGGGTGAGGTGCAGCCGGGCCGCCCGCTGCGGGTCGGCCTGCACCTCGGGGCGGGCCACGATCTGCGAGAGCACGTCGGCGGCCTTCTGGCCCTGGCGTGTCTCGCGGTAGAGGCCGAGCAGCGCCTCGGTGACCGGCAGCGCGGTCGGGTCCAGCTGCGAGGCTGCCAGGAAGGCATCGATGGCCTGGTAGGGATCCTGGAGCCGGTCGCGGCAGGACTGGCCGATGGCCACCAGGTTCTCGAAGAGGGCTCGTCCCTCCAGCACCGGCAGGAGCCGCTGCCGCTGCTCCACCGCACCCTCGAAGTCGCCGGCCGCCTCCAGCAGCCGCACCAGGCCCCGCCGCGAGGGCTCGTGCTGGGCGTCGATCTCCAGCGCCTTCCGGAAGGCGCTCTGGGCCCGGTCGGCCTGGCCCATCCGCTCGGCGATCTCGCCGATCTGCCAGTGCGTCTCCACCACCTCCAGGTCGGTGAGCCCGTCGCGGTGGTGGATGAGGATGGTGGTGAAGATCCGCAGCGCCTCCTCCCACTGCTCCTCGCGGACCAGGAGGTTCCCCAGCCCCTCCAGCGCCGGCAGGTAGGTGGCGTCGAGCTCGTAGGCCCGGCGGTAGGCGCGCAGCGCCTCGTCCTTCTTGGCCAGCTTCTCCGAGACGTAGCCGAGCCGGTAGGACTGGCGGCACAGCTCCTGGGCGTTGCCGCCGGCGGAGAGCGCCTCCACCACCGCGTTCAGCACCCGCTCGGCGTCCGGCCAGCGCTGCTCGGCCACGTAGATGTCGGAGAGCGGCAGGGCCGCCGGCAGGTGGCCGGGGCTGCGCTTCAGCGCCTCCTCGAAGTACCGGGCCGCATTCTCCCGGTCTTCGAGCTCCTCCTGGTAGAGCCGGGCGGCCTCGGTGTAGCGCTCGGTCTTCTCGCCGAGGTCGGTGGAGTAGCGGGCCTCGTCGACCAGGAGCTCGAGGTAGCGGCCGCGGTCGTGCTCCCGCTCGGCGATGGCCCGCAGCGCCCGGATGGCCGGCAGGTGACCAGGGTCGATCTGCAGCGCCCGCCCGTAGGCCTCCTTGGCGCTCTTCACGTCGAGGAGCATGTCCTCGTGCATGGCGGCCATGCGGACGTGGATGTCGACGGCGTCCTTGGCGCCGCCGGCGATCTGCGCCTCGCGGCGGAGCATGTCCAGCGCCAGGTTCCAGTTGCCGCTGCGCTCGTAGAGCCGGCCCAGCGCCGACACCGCCTGCCGCGACTCGGGGTCCTTCTCCAGGGCGTGGTTGAAGATGGCCTCGGCCCGGTCGACCCGGGACATCTCCTTCCAGAACACCTCCCCGATGGCCACCTCCAGGGCCACCTGCTCGCGCCGGTCCTCGGAGAGCTCGAGGTGGTGCTGCATCACGCTGATGAGCCGGTCCCACAGGGCCTCGCCCCGGTAGAGCCGCTCCAGGGCCTTCACCGCCGGCAGGTTGCCGCCGTCGATGGAGAGGATGGCCTCGTTCCTCTCGATGGCGGCGCGCGGGTCGTGCAGCTTCTCGTCGTGGATGGCGGCGCTGCGCCCCAAGACCCGCACCTTCTCGTGCGGGTCCTCGGCCAGGGCGATCTCGCGCTCGTAGACCCGGTTCAGCTCGGCGAACCGGTCCAGCTTGGTGTAGAGCCGCTCCAGGCCGGCCAGGGCCGCGGCGGACCGGTCGTCCAGGCCGAGGGCGGTGCGGTAGGCCTCCACAGCCGCCTCGTCGTCGGCCATCTCGTTCTCCAGCAGGGCGGCGATCTGGAGCTGCCAGCCGACGCGGGCCTCCTCGCTGGGCGCCAGGTCGCGCGCCCTCGCCAGCACGCCGGCCAGGTCGGGCCAGCGCTGCTCGCGGCGGTAGAGGGCGGAGAGCCCGGCCAGGGCCTCAGGGTCGGCGCCATCGAGCTCCAGGAGGCGCCGCAGGGCGCCCACCGCCTCGTCCACGTCTTTCAGGTCGGCGTCGTAGTGGCGCGCCAGCTCCAGCAGCGTGGCCTTCTTCTCGTCCAGGGTGGCGGCCGCCTCCAGCTGCTGCTCCAGGGTGATGACCAGCTCGCGGGTCCGTCCGCGCCGTCGGAAGAGCTCGGTCAGCGCCCCGAGGATCTCGGGGTTGCCGGGTTCGGCTTCCAACGCCCGGCGGTAGGCCACCTCGGCCTCCTCCGGCTGGTCCATCCGCTCGTCCTTGAGCTTGCCCAGGTGCAGGAGCACCCGGGCCCGGGCGGAGCCGCGGGCCTCCTCGGAGACCTGCTCGAACACCGCCGCCAGCTCGTCCTGGGCATGGGTCTCCTCGGTGAGACGCTCGCAGGCGGCCAGCACCTCGGGATCGGCCGGCGCCAGCGAGAGCGCACGGCACCAGGCCAGGAAAGCCATCTCCTTCTGGCCCAGCCGCTTCTCGTGGACCGCCGCCACCTCCTTGTGCAGCGCCAGCCTCTCGGCCGGGTCGGTGAGCTGCGGGGCGAAGAGGTCGCAGGCGCGGCAGAAGGCGCGCCAGTTGCCCGCCTCGGCATGGACCTTTCGCAGCTGCTCGTAGGCGGTGCGGTTCCCGGGCTCGAGCTCCAGCACCTTCTCCAGCGCCGCCGCGGCCGCGTCGGGCCGCTTCTGGGCACGCCACAGCTCGGCCACCGCCAGCCAGGCCGGGACCGCCTGGGCCGGACCGCCCGCCGCCGCCAGGAGCGCCGCGCGCGCCTCGGCCGCGCGGACGCCCTCCGCCGCCGCGCCCGCCTGCCGGAACACCTCCTCGATGCGCGCCAGCTCCTCGGCCTGGTGCGGCTCGATGTCGAAGGCCAGCTTGGCCTGCTCGGCCGCGTCGCGCCGCTGCCCGCCCCTGAGCAGCGCCTCGGCCAGCTCCAGCCGGACCCGCTTCACGCCGGCGGCGTCCTCCTGGAGCGGCACCAGCCGCCGGTAGACGTTGGTGAGCCCCTCGGCGTCGCCCTGGGCCGCGTAGATGTCGCGGAGCGCCTCCAGGGCACGCTTGTTGCGCGGGTCGGAGTCGAGCACCGCCCGGTAGGACTGGATGGCCTGGGCGGGGTCGCCCAGGCGTGACCCCAGCACCTGCCCCAGCTTGTCGTTGAGCCGGGCGATTTCGCGCCGGTCGACGGTGGCCGAGAGGCGCACCCGCAGGTGCTGGGCCAGGTCCGGCCAGCGCTCCAGCCGCTCGTAGAGATCCTCCAGCGCCGCCAGCGCCCCCTCGTGCCGGGGGCGGATGACCAGGATCTCCTTCCACAGCACCACCGCCTCGTCGAGCCGGCCCAGCGACGCGGCCAGGGCGCCCATCTTGGCCAGGACCCGCTCCCGGGCGCCGGGGTCGGCGGTGGCGGCCCGCTGCGCGGAGAGGTTCCGGAAGAGGTCCTGGCCCCGGCCCGCCCCCTCGTAGAGCGCCTCCAGCGCGCGCAGCGAGGGCATGTGCCGCGGATCGGTGGCCACCGCCGCCTCGTAGGCCTCGGCGGCGCGGTCGGGCGAGGCCATCCGCTCCTCGGCCAGCTGGCCCAGCCGGTAGAGGAGCTGGACCCGATCCGGCGGCGAAGCCTGGGCGGCGCGGGCGGAGAGGACGTCGGCCAGCTCGGGCCAGGCCTCGAGCTTCTGGTAGAGCCGCTCGAGGGCCGGCAGGGCAGCGCCGGCGGCGGCGGGGTCGAGGGCCAGCGCGCGGCGCAGGAAGGACGCCGCCCGGGCCGGCTCGGAGAGCTTCTCCTCGTAGAGCTGTCCCAGGCGCAGCCCCACCTGGGCGATGTCGGCGGGCGGAAGCCGCTCGATCTCGTCCTCCAGGATGGCGGCCAGCTCCTCCTCGTGTCCGCTCGAGACCGCCAGGGCGTCGAGCCGGGCCCGCACCCCGGCGTCGCCCGGGTCCTCGCGGAAGGCCTTGCACAGGGCCAGGAAGGCCAGCTCGGGGCTCCCCAGCCGCTGCTCGCGCAGGTCCGCCAGCTCGAGGTAGAGGGCCTTGCGCTCGGACGCGTCGGGCCGCTCGCCGGCCCGCAGCTCCAGCACCGCCGCCTGCCGCACCGGGTCGCCGCCGGCTGCGTAGGCGCGCTCCAGGGCCCGGGCCGCCCGCTCGCAGCCCGGGTCCTTCTGGAGGATGGCCTCCAGCCGGGCGATGGCCTCGGGGTGGTCGGGCCGCGCTTCCAGCACCTGCTCGTAGAGCGCCAGGGCGCCGTCGCGGTCCATGAGCCGCGCGTCCTTCACCTCGGCCAGCCGCTGCCGGAGCGCGACCAGCGCCGCTGCGTCACCGCCGTCCTCGACCGCGCGGACCTCCCTCTCCAGCACCTCGGCCAGGTCCGACCAGCGCTCGGCGCGGAGGGAGAGCCGGTCGAGGCGGGAGAGCGCCTCGCGGTCGGTGGGGACCAGCCCCAGGAGCTCCCGAGCCGCCTCCACCGCGCCGGCCGGGTCGGAGAGACGCTCGTCCAGCACCGCCGAGAGCTCGCGCAGGAGGTGGGCGCGCGCGCCCGGCTCCTCCTCCAGGGCCAGGGCCCGCCGCAGGGCCTGGGCGTGCGCCTCGGGGTCCGGCCCGCCCTTGAGGGCGTCGATGAGCCCGACCAGGGCCTCGCGGTCCTCGGGCAGGACGTCCAGGAGCCGCTGCCAGGCCAGGGCGGCGCGGCCCGGATCCCGTCGGGCCAGCCGGGCGATGCGCCGCTGGTACTCGGCGCGGGCGGTGGCCTCGCGGGCGCGGTCGGCGTTCTCGGCCAGGAGGGCCGCCAGCTCGTCCGGGAGCGCCGCCACCTCGCCCAGCCGCACCGCCAGGTCCAGCGTCTCGGTGGCGTCCGGGTCGGCGGCCAGGGCCCGGCCGGCGGCCAGGAACGCCTGGCCGGGGTTGCGCAGCGGGCCGGAGTGCACCTCCGCCACCCGGCGCAGGAGCGCCGCCCGGCGGCTCGGGTCGGTCTCGTTGGCGGCCCGGGCCTCCAGGGTCTCGGCGAGCTTCAGGTGCTCGCCCTGCGCGGCGTAGAGCGGCTCGAGCAGGAGTGCGGCCTCGACCGCCGCGGGCCCGGTACCGCGGGCCAGGTCCTCCAGCGCGGCCAGCGCCCCGGGGTGGCGCGGCACGCGCTCCAGCACCTCGCGGAAGAGGGCCAGGGCGCCGTCGGCGTCGGAGAGGCGCAGGTGGCGGATCCGGCCGAGCCGGTAGCGGAGCTCGGCGGCCTCGGCCGCCAGGTCGGGCTGGCGATCCGCCGCCACCACCTCGCGGCCCAGCACCTCGGCCAGCTCGTCCCAGCGCTCGGCGGCGCCGAGGAGCTTGCCCAACAACCGCAGCGCCTGCGGATCCTCGGGGTCGACGGCCAGGATCTTGCGGTAAGACTCCAGGGCGCCGTCGCGGTCGGAGAGCTGGTCGGCCATGATCTTCGCCACCTCGAGCAGGAGTTCCTTCCGCGCCGCGGGCGCCGGCGCCACCTCCGCCAGCCGGGAGAGGGTCGCGGCCAGCTCGCGCGGGGCGCCCATGCGCCGATAGACGCGGGCCAGCGCGCCCAGCACCTCGGGCGAGGGAGCCGCCGCGGCGACCTCCTCGTAGCAGCGCGCCGCCTCGTCGAGCCGGCCCAGCCGCTCGCCCTGGACCACCGCCAGGCGCCGCCGCAGCTCCAGGGCCAGGGGCCCCGGAAGCGGTGCCTCCAGCGCCGCCTGGTAGGCCAGCGCCAGCTCTTCCCAGGCACCGGTGGCCCCGGCCAGCCGCTCCAGGTCCGCGCGCGCGCCCGGCGCGTCGGCACCCCGCCGCAGCGACTCCTCCAGCTCGCGCAGCCGGGCCCGGAAGGCCGCGGCGCGGTCGCCCAGCCGCTCGTGGAGCCCGGCCAGCTCGGCCAAGAGAGGGGACCGCTCGGCGCCGTCGGCCTCGGCCAGGCGGACCTCGATGAGCGCCGCCAGCCCTCGGGAGTCCCCCCCCGCCCGCAGCACATCCTCGAGCAGGCGGCCGGCGGCCTGGCTGGCGTCCGGGCGGGCCAGGAGCCGGTGCAGCCCCACCACCGCCCGGGCCTCACCCGGGCTCTCGGCCAGCACCTCGGCATAGGCCTCCACCGCCTGGCGCGGGTCGGGGTGCGCCTCCAGAAGGCCCGCCCGCCGCAGCAGCAGCGCGGTGCGCCCGGCCGGGTCCTGCGCCTGCGCCGCCAGGCCGGCCAGGACTCCGGGCAGCTCGTCGCCCGGGTCGGCCTGCGACAGAATCCGCTCCAGGCCGGAGAGCGCCTCGGGGTGGGTGGGGGCCTGCGCCTGGACCTCGCGGTAGGCCCCCGCCGCCGCCTCCGGGTCGCCCAGCGCCTCGGCCTGCGCCGCCGCCGCCAAGAGGTGGGCGAGCCGCTCCTCGCCGTCCGCCAACGCTGCCCGGCGCCGGGCCACCGCGATCACGTCTCGGGCGGAGCGGGTCTGGGCGTAGAGGACCGCGAGCTGCTCCAGCGCCTCGCGGTCCTCCGGGGCCACCTCGAGCACCGCCTGCCAGCGCGGGATGGCGCCGGCCCCGACGCTGAGACGCGCCGCGGACCGCAAGAGGTCGAGCGCCTCGGCCGGCCCGGCACCCTGGGCGGCCTGGGCGTAGACCTCGGGGAGCTCGGCCTCGGTGGCGCAGGCCCGGGCCAGGCGGACCAAGTCGTCGGCCGCACCGGCCCGGGGCGGGCCACCCTCGGCGAAGGCGCGGCAGGCGGCGGCCCATGCCTGCGACGGCTGGTGGAGGTCGGCCTCGAGGGTGGCGCGGATCTCGGCGTGGAGGCGCGCTCGCTCGCCGGGGTCCCGGACGGCCTCGAGGCGTGCCTCGCGCACCTCCACCCGCCGGGCGTGGTCACCGGTGGCGCGCAGGGCGGCGTCCAGGACCTCGAGCGCCTCGCGCCCGGCGGCGCCCGGGGCGATCACCGCCTCGCCCAGGGCGTCGCGGGAGGCGGCGCGGGCGGGATCTCGACGCAGAAGCTCGGCGTGGAGCTCCAGCGCCCCGGCCAGGTCGGAGAGGCGGTGCCGGCGAACCTCGGCCAGCCGCGCCGCCGCGGTCGAGTCGAACCCGCGCTGGAGCCGGCGCTCCAGCACCCCGGCCAGCGCCTCCGGGCGGTCGAGCTGGTCGTAGAGCCGCTCCAGGGCGGCCGACGCCTCGGCGTCGTGGGGTGCGATCTCCAGCACCCCGGCCCAGGCCTGGGCGGCCCGGGCCGGATCGGCCAGGCGGACCTCGGCCACGGCCGCCTCCTCGCGGAGCGCGTCCTCGCGCGAGGTGGGGTCGGCTGTCCGCCGGGCGATCTCGGCGCAGGCGTCGCACAGCTCTCCCCACCGCTCCCGGGCCCGGTGCAGGCGGCGCAGCCGGAGCAGCGCCTCGGGGTCGCCCGGGACCAGCGTCAGCACGTCCGCCCAGGCCGCGGCGGCACGGTCGCGGTCCAGCCGCCGCTCGCACAGTTCGGCCCGCTCGCGGGCGATGGCCGGGCGCTGCTCGGGGGCGACGCGCCCCAAGAGCTCCTCGTGGACTCGGGCGCAGGCCTCCCACTCCTGGGCGCCGTCGGCCAGCCGGCGGAGCTCGGCCCGCAGGCCGGCGTCGCCGGGGAGCTCGCGGACCGCGGCGCGGAGGTGGTCGAAGGCCAGCGCGGAGAGGCCCAGCTCGGCCTCGGCCACCCGGGCCGCCGCCCGGGACGCCTCCACCCGCGCGGCCGGATCGGCGCCGAGCCGCGCCCGGGTCTCCAGGGCCTTGAGCCGGCGCCGCGGGTCGGAGGCGCCGGCCAGCGCCGCGGCGGCGATCAGGGCGGCCTCGGGGTCGGTGCCCTGGAGGTGGCCCTCGAGCGCGCCCAGCGCGGCCGGGTCCTCGGGGCTGGCCCGGAGCGCCGCGGCCAGCTCGCCGGCCGCCGCCCGGGCGTTGCCCATCCCGTGGTGGAGGCGGGCGCTTTCGGTCCTGGCCCGCGCCGCCTCGGCCGGATCGGAGACCTCGGCCCCGATCCGCGCCAGCACCTCGGCGCGCCCGGCGGTGTCGCCCGCCTCGCCCAGCGCCGCCGCCAGCAGGCTGAGCAGCCGCACCCGCTGCGGCGTGGCGACCCTCCCGCCCTCCCCGGCGGGCTGCGGCGGGATGAGCTCCAGCGCCTCCCGGCAGGTGGCGGCAGCCCTCACCGGATCGCGCAGCCCCTCGGAGAGCACCTCCGCCCGCTGCGCCAGCAGCGCCGCCCGCTCGGCACCCGGGGCCTCGCGGGCCCGCAGGGCCAGGAGCTGGTCGGCCTCCTCCCAGCGCTCCGCCGCCAGCGCCACCCGGGTCTGGGCTGCCAGGATGGCAGGGGTGCCCGGGGTGAGCGCCGCCGCCCTGGCCAGCTCCGCCGCCGCCTCGTCGAACGCACCCAGGTCCTCCTCGGCCACCTTGGCCGCACGGACCCGCAAGGCGGACGCGTCCTCGGGCCGGCTCTCGAGCCGGCCGGCCGCCTCGGCCAGGAGCGAGTAGAGCTCGCGGAAGGCGCCCACGCTGCGGGCCAGCTCCTCGCAGCGGCGCCGGGCCTCGGCGTGGTCGGGGCAAGCCCGCAGGGCCGCCGCCGCGCCGGAGAGGGCTCCGCGCGGGTCGGCCAGCCGCTCGGCCCGCAGCGACGAGGCGTCGAGCAGGTAGCGCGCCCGCTCGCGCGGGTCGGCGTCGGCCGGCATGCGCTTGGCCACCAGCTCCAGCATGGCCACCTGCTTGGCGGTCTCGCCGGCGGCGGCGTAGGCCGGGGCCAGCACCTGGGCGATGCGCAGCGGGTCGACGCCCTGGGTGAGCAGCCGCTCCAGCAGGGCCACCGCCTCGGCCTGCTGCGAGGGGATGAGCCCGCCGGCGGAGAAGAGCGCCAGCGCCACCCCGGCCGCCTCCCCCGGCCTGCCCAGGGGCTCGAGCAGGAGAGCCGCCCGGGCCAGCTCCAGCGCCGCGCGCTCGGGGTGACCCTTGCGCCGCAGGGCCAGCCGGGAGAGCACCCGGACCCGCTCCTCGGCGGCGCGCGCCCCGGGCTGCGCCTCCAGCGCCGCGTGGAGCCCCCACAAGGCCTCCTCGTCGTCGGGACGCTCCGCCAGCACCTCTCGCCACAGCCGTGCGGCGCGGTCCAGCTCGCCCGTCTCGGCCCAGACGCGCGCCAGCTTGGCGGTCAGGGCGGCGCGCTCGTCGCCGGCGGCCCGGCTCCGCTTCTCCTCCAGCGTGCGGGCCAGCTCCTCCTGCTGGCCGGCCCGGACCATGGCCGCCTCCAGCGAGGCCACGGCGCCACGGTCCTCGGGATCGAGCTCGGTCAGCGCCCGCCAGGCCCGCACCGCCTCCTCGGGCTGGCCCAGGTCGTGGTCCAGGACCTCGGCCACGCGCCGCAGAAGCGCCTTGCGGGCCTTCAGGTCGGCGTCGCCGGAGCGGGCTGCGGCCCGGTAGGCGCGGGTCAGCTCGAGGTAGGCATCGGCGCGCGCCGCCGCGCCCTCCATGGCCTTGCGGGTGGCGGCCCGCCCCGGGTCCACGGCCAGCGCCCGGGCCAGGGTGCGCAGCGCCTCGTGGGGACGTCCCAGCCGGTCCTGCTGCACCTCGGCCAGCCGTTCCAGGAGCCTGACCCGCTCGGCCGGGACGCGCTCCCAGCGGGCGGAGACCTCCAGCACCTCGGCCAGCCGCTGCCACTCGCCCGCCTCGGCGAGGAGCGGCGCCAGCGCCTGCCCGGCCGGGCCGTAGGCCGGGTCGACCCGCAGCGCCGCCTCCAGGTGCCGGCGGGCGCGGGCCGGGTCGCCGAGCCGGTCGCGGGCCACCATCGCCGCCTGGGTGCGCAGGGTGGCGTGCCCGGGCTTGGCCGGGGCCGCGGCCAGGTGCCGCTCCAGGGTCTCGAGGGAGCGGGCGAAGCGGCCGGCGTCGAGCTCGAGCTCGAAGGCCTGCAGCGCCGCCACCTCGCTGGCCGGGTCGAGCGCCAGGGCAGCGTGGAGCGCCTCCAGCGCCAGCGGCCGATCATCGAAGCGGACCAGGTCGATGCGGGCCAGCTCCAGCAGGAGCGCCACCTGGGCGGCGCGATCGCGCGTCTGCCCGGAGAGACGGGTCAGCGCGTCGGCGTGGCCGCGGTGGTCGCCGCGCTCGTCGTGGACCCGGCCCAGAAGCTCCAGGGCCGAGGGGTGGCCCGGCGCCAGCGCCCAGGCGCGGGAGACGTGCTCCAGCACCTTGGGCAGCCCCTCGGGGTCGTAGGCGGCATGGAGCTGGGCCAGGCGCAGGTGGAGGACGGCCATGTGCCGCCGGTCCCTGGCCTCGGCCACCGATGCCTCGAGCTTCGCCCCCTCCTCCCGCCAGGCGCGCGGGAAAGCGCGAAGCCGCTCGCGGGCCTCGGCCGCACCGGGGGCGGCCCGGTCCAGGGTGAGCGCCTCGATGAGGGCGTCCATGGCCAGCCCGTGCTCGAGCGGCTCGTCGAGGAGCCCCGCGCCGAGCTTGGCGTACTCGGCGGCCAGGGTGCGCGGCTCGGCTCCGTGGTCCCGAGCGGCGTCGAGAAGCCGCTTGGCCTGCCCGAAGCGGCGCATGGCGGAGAAGCAGGCCAGGGCCCTGACCCGGGCCTCGGCCAGGTCGGGGTCGAGCCGGAGGGCGCGGGCGTAGAGCAGGGCGGCCCGGTCGCGGCGCCCCAGCTTCAGCTCGTGCACGCGGGCCTGCTGCAGCGTGGTCCGCGCCGCCTCCTTCGGGTCCACCGACCCGGTGGCCGCCTGGTCCAGGACCGAGGCCAGTGCCGGCCAGTCCTGGTCCTCCTCCAGGAGCTCGCACAGGGCGCCGAGCGCGGCGCCGTCCTGGGGCGTGAGGCGCAGGTGCTGCCGGAAGAGGTCCTCGGCGCGCGCCCGGTTGCCCAGCTTCTCCCGGGCCAGGGCCGCGGCGCGGGCGAGGAGCGGGGTGCCGGGGACCAGCCGGGCCCGGGCTTCGTGCAGCGCCACCAGCTCCTCCCACCGCGAGGCGGACTCGTAGAGCCCGGCCAGCGCCTCGAAGGCCTGCTGGTCGCCCGGAGCCGACTCCAGCGTCTCCAGGTGGGCTCGGATCTGCTCGTCCGGCGAGGGTGCGCTCAAGGTGAAATCACTGAGGGTCTGGGGCCGAGAAAGCTGAGATACTCCGGGAGTATAGGTCCCGCTCCGCGCGAGGGTCAATCTCGCGGCCGGGAAAAGGCCAGCCCTTACACGCGGTTGCCTACATGGGCGCCGCGCGCTTCCACCGCGTTCGATATCGGGATCAGAACGTGTAGCGGACCGTCGGATACAGCGCGAAACCGCTGGCCTTGGCCTTGGCCGCGTACACGTAGTCGAGCGCCGCGCCCAGGGAGAAGTGGCGCAGCCGGGTGAAGTACTCCAGGCCCGGGCCGGCCTGGACCAGCACCTCGTGGGTCCCGAAGAGACCGCGCGGGTAGGTCACGGCATAGGAGGCGCGGCCGTGGACGTAGAGGAAGAAACGCTCCCAGTCGTTGCGGTCCCGGGCGCCGTAGTAGGCCCAGCGCAGGTCGAGCCCAGCGCCGTAGAGGCTGAAGGCCCCGTAGCTCACCCGGGCCCGCTCGTTCCCGCCCAGGGCGGAGAGCGCCAGGGAGAGGCGCGAGGAGAGGTCCCGGCCGATCTCCAGCCCGACCAGCATGCCGCCGGCTCCGCCCCCGGAACTGCCGGCGTAGGGGTACCGGGCCCGGTCCTGGGTGGGGGTGTTGAAGAGCCCCAGATAGCCGGCCTGGAAGCCGACGTAGGTGCCGCGCTCGACGTCGTTGTAGTGGGCCGCTCGCGGGTTCTCCTGGAGCGGCGGCGCGGCCTCCTGCGCCGCGACCAGGAAGGGCGCCGAAAGGGCCAGTGCCGCGATGAGCGCGATCCGCTTCACGACGGCCTCCCTCACTCGGTGTTGCCCGAGGCGCGCAGGATCCACGGGTAGGTGATGACCGCGATGCCGCCGCCCTTGGGCTTGGGAAACTGCCAGCTCGTGATGCGCGACATCATGCACTCGTGGACCTTGGCGTCGTCGAGGGTGGTGGCGCCCTCGTCCACCTGCGGGTTGGTGGCGCTCCCGTCGGCCTGGATGATCCACTTGATGGAGATCTTGCCCTGCAGGCGGGGGTTGAGCGCCAGCTGCTGCTCGTAGCAGTAGCGGATCTGGGCGGCATGCTCCTGGATGACCTTGCGGATGAGCTCCTTGTCGATGGAGCCCATCACCAGGGCGTTGCCGGTGTCGACCTTGACGTCACGATCGCTCTTCTTGCCCAGGCCGCCCACGCCGGTGCCGTAGCTCCCCAGGCCGCCGCCGCGTCCCTTGGTTCCCACCGCCCCGATGCCGATGGTCTCGCCGGAGCCTCCGCCGCCCGAGCCGGAGCCGCGGATGCCCAGGCCGCCCAGGCCGTAGCTGTCCCCCACCACCGGCCCGAACATGTTGCCCACCGCCCCCTTGAGGTCGCCGCCCAGGCCGCCCGAGCCGAAGACGGTGGAGAGCCCTCCCCCGCCGCGGCCCAGCGCCCCCAGGAGGCCCGAGCGCTTGACCACGTCCTTGGCGTTGGGGTCGATGGCCCGGGGCGCGGAGCGGGCGTTGGTCTTGGGCGCGTCCTTCTTGCCCATCTGCCCTTCCTCGCCCTTGTGCTTCTCGGCCATCTCGCCCGGCTCGGTGTCCTTCTTCTCCTCGCCCTTGGGCCCCTTCTCCGCCACCTTGGGCTTCTGCACCTCGGGGGCCTTGATGATGAACTTGGCCATCCGGGAGGGGTTCTTGAACAGGTCGTCGGCGCTGACGTCGGTGTCGTAGGGGAAGTTGTTGGCGGTGATGATGAAGGCGCACTCGAGGAAGAAGAAGATGAGGAACAGGTTCAGGAACTGGTAGTTGATCCGCTCCCAGTAGGGCGGCTTCTTCACCTTCTCCGGCCGCCGCGGCCGCGCCTCGATGGCCAACGCCGCGCCCAGGTCGGCGCGCACCGCGCCGGCTCGCGGCACCGGGATCCAGTAGGCGCCCCGCAGCTTCTCGTCGGTGGCGGCTTTGCGCGAGCGGACCAGATCGCCGAAGGCGGCGCGGGCGCCCCTGTCCTCCACCACCCCGGTCATGCCCTGGCCGAAGGCGAACTGGTAGTCGCCGTCGGCGAAGCGGAGCATGGGGAACTCACCCTGCGGCAGGCCCTCCACCTGGATGCCGCAGCGGGGCCCGTGGCCGACCAGCACCGGCGAGCGCGGGCGGATGAAGGTGGCCGCCTCGATCAGGCTGCTGCCCCAGAGGAGCCGGAGCTCGACGCCCAGGTCCTCGGCGCCGGAGAGATCCTCGACGGCACGGTCGGCGGGGCGGAGCTGCGCGGCGGGGCGGCGTGCCGGCCGCCGGGCGGGGGCGCGCGCCGCCGTCGCCGGTGCGGGTGCGGCCACCTTCGCCGGTGCCGGTGCGGGGGCCGGCGCCGCGTTGGGGGCAGGGACCGGTGCGGGCTGCGCGGCGGGCGCGGCGGGCGCGGCGCGCGCGCCGTTCCTCGACGCCGGCGCTGGCCCGGCGGCGGGCACGGGCGCGGGGGCCGCCGGGGCGGGTGCGGGCGAGCGGACCTCGCCCGGGGCCTCCACCACCAGGCGCAGGCCGCCCAGGCTGATCTGGTCGCCGGTGGCCAGGACGCCCCGGCTCACCTTCTTGCCGTTCACGAAGGTGCCGTCGGCGCTCCCCATGTCGATGATGGAGACGTTCCCGTCGGGTGCCACCTCGATGACCGCGTGGATGCGCGAGATCCGCTCGTCGTCGAGCACCAGGTGGGCCGACGAGAGCCGCCCGATCTTGATGATCTCGCGGGTGAACTGCTCGGTGCGGACGAGCTCGTTCCCGCGGAAGACCTTGAGGATGATGGGCCTGGCCATGGTGCGATGGTCGCGGCGCGCGGGCTAGAGATCGCCCGACGACTGCATCACCTTCTCGCGCCAGTTGTCCCGGATCTTGATGAGGTTCGAGTGGTCGACCTTCTTGCGGGCCTCCACGTACTCGCCGTCTGGGCGCTTCAGGTCCCCCTCGATGGTGTCGTCCTCGAAGTTGATGACCGTCTTCTTCTCGTACTCGATCCGCGGCTGCGCCGCGCCTTGCTGGGCCGGGGCCGGGTCGGCCGCCCGGGTCGCCGGTGCGCCCGCCAGGGCCAGGAAGACCGACAGGATGAGAAGGACACGCATGGTCGAACCCCCAAACCTCGGCGAGCTTATCACCCACCCGCCGCGCCCGGTTAGCGGCCGCCCCACCTCGCCGCAGCCCACGCAGGCCCCGGCCTCGGGTCACTGCACCTCGATGGGCGGCGGTGTAGGCGTGGCGCCTCCCTGGCCCTCCACCGCGGGTGCGACGGCGGGCGCGGTGGGGGTCTCCTCCGGCTTCGGCGCCACCGCCTTGCCCTTCCCGTCCGCCGGCTGCTGCAGGGCGCGGGCGGCCTCCTGGGCCTTCCGGTTCTCGTCCAGGATGGCCTCGCACTCCCGCTGGAGCCTCAGCACCGGCGATTCGGTGGCCGCCACCGGCCCGGCCCCCTGGGCGTACTTGCGGAACTCCTCCAGGGCGGGCTCGCACTGGCTCCTCGCCCGCATCAGCAGGATGCCGCGCGCCAGGTGGACCTCGGCCAGCTTGTCGCCCGAGAGCTCCTCGGCGCGGGCGTAGGCGGCGAGCGCCTCGTCCGGGCGCTCGGTGTGGCGCAGGGCGACGCCGCGCACCAGCTCCACCGAGGCATCGCGGGGCTGGTCGTCGAGCAGGGCCTTGGCCTGCTCGGCCGCCGCCGCCCAGCGGCCGTGGGCCAGCGCGCTCCTCAGCAGGGCGTAGCGCGCCGCCTGCAGGTGCGGGTCGAGCGCCAGCGCCTTCTTCAGCTGGGCCTCGGCGGCGGCCTCATCGCCGGCGCGCGCCTCGAGCTCGCCTGCCAGCCAGGGCAGCTCGGGGTCGGCGGGGTCGAGCTTCATGGTCCGCAGGGCGATGAGCTTGGCCAGGTCGAGCTGGTTTCGCTCGGCTGCCACCCGGATCAGCACCTTGTTGGCCGCCACCGATCGCGGGTCGCGCAGGAGCGCCTCCCGGGCCAGCCGCCAGGCCTCGTCGAGCTGTCCCGCGGCCAGGTACAGCGCCGCCAGCCGCTCGCGGGCGCGGGCATCCTCGGGGAAGTCGCGCACCACGGCCGCGTAGATGGCCTGGGCGCCGGCCGGGTCGCCGGCCTTCTCCCTGAGCACGCCCAGGTTCACGGCTGCCTGGCGGAGAGCGGGTCGCTCGGTGCGCGCCCGCTCGTACTCGGCGCGCGCCTCCTCGATCCGTCCCTGGGCCTCGAGCGCCACGCCCAGGTTGTAGCGGGCCTCCGGCACCTCGGCCGCCTCGAGGACCGCGCGCCAGCGCCTCTCCAGGAGCGGCCAGTCGACGGGGAGCCTCTGCTTGCGCAGGTCCTGCTCGGCCTGCACCGCCTCGGCGAAGAGCCGCTGGGCCCGGGGCGGAAGCTCGCTGCCGGCGGCGACCGGGGCCACCGCCGGGGCGGCGGCCCCGGAGGGCGCGGCGGCGGTGGCCGGGGCGGCGGCGGAGGGCTTGGCCCCCGCCGCCGGCTTGCCGGCCGCGGGGGAGCCGGCCGGGCGCGCCGGGCCGGCCGGGCCGGCGGCGCCGCCGGCGCACGCCAGGGCGGCGGCGGCGAGCGAAGCGAACAGGAGGTTGAGCCGGGTGCGGGTCACGGGAGCAGGTCCTCGTCCTCGGTGCCCTTCCTCTTCTTCGCCGGCAGCGGCTGGTCCGCGTCGAGCGCCCGCCTCTGCGGATCGTTGGTGGCGGAGGACTCCTGGGGCTTCTGGGTTGTCGGGCGCACCTTGAGCGCCGGCAGCACCTCCGCCTCGTCGCGAGCGGCCGCGGGGCGCGGGGCCGCCGGCGGCTGCACCTCGCCGAGGAGCCCGTAGCCCACGGGGGGGGACGGCAGCGGGGCGCCGGCGAGCTGCGGCAGGATCTCCACCGCCTCCTCCTCGCCCTCCGCCTTGGCCTTGCGCAGCGCCTGGTCGGCCTCCTTCGAGCAGGCGTTGGTGACGCCGTAGTCGCGGGCGGCGTTCACCGCCATGCGGTAGCCCTCGACGGCCTTCTTCTCCAGCGGCTCGGCCACCTGCGAGAGCTGGGCCTTGTACTCCTCGACCCCCTCCTTCCCCAGGGCCTTGACCTCCTTGGGGAGCGGGTTGTCGTAGAGCGCCTGCGCGAAGCGGCTGTAGCCCAGCCCGATGTGGTGGAGCGCGCAGATGGCGGGCTCGGCCTGCTTCAGCTTGACGATGTTCCCGTACTCGGCCTCGAGCTGGGCCAGCCGCTTGGCCTTGATCTGCAGCTGGGCCTTGAGGTACTTGGGCGTGACGTTGAGCGTGATCCGGTCGTAGGAGGCGAACTCCGGCTCGAGGGCCATGAGCTCGGCCTGCGCCACCAGGGAGAGGCCCCGGTCCTTGGCGCCGCCAGGGTGCTGACGGGAGTAGACGAGCCCCACCTCGTAGGCGTGGCGGGCCATGGCCCCGTTCCCCTGCTTCTCGTAGATCCGGGCCATCCGCTCCTGGATGGCCAGCCACTCGTCGGGGTCCTTGGCGTAGCGCTTCTGGTACTCCTCGAGCTGGGCGAGCTCCTTCTGCGGCTGGCCGCGGCGGGCGTGGAGGTCGGCCAGGGAGAGGAACAGGCGCGAAGCGTCCGGGCCGTCCGGCCAGGCGTCGAGGTAGGCCTGGCTGTCGGCCTCGGCCCGGGCCAGGTCCTTGAGGCCCGCCCGGAACACGGCGGCGTTGATGATGGCGTCGTTGGCCTTCCTCTCCTCGTAGACCGGCCTCTCGGCGGGC
This sequence comes from Anaeromyxobacter sp., assembly GCA_035541675.1. GTDB lineage: Bacteria > Myxococcota > Myxococcia > Myxococcales > Anaeromyxobacteraceae > Anaeromyxobacter. The sequence continues at coordinate 53,093 of DATKMW010000002.1, forward strand.
TCCTCGGGCTTGGCCGCCACCGGCGGGGGTGGAGGCTTGCCCTTCTTGCCCTTGGCCTTCGGGGCGGGCGCGGCCGCCGGCTTCCCCTCCGGCTGCGAGGCCCGGCGCCAGCCGGCGAAGTAGCGCTCGTACCGATCGGCCGCCTCGCCGAAGTCCCCGATGGCCTCGTAGGCCTCGGCGTTGTCGTAGAGGCACTTGGGGGCCAGCGGATCGGCCGGGTAGCGCTGCAGGAACTGGTCGCGGATCTCCATGCCCCGGTCCAGCCGGCCGGCGCGAACCTGGTCCACCGAGGCGTTGTAGAGGGCGGTCGAGGCCAGCTTGGAGGCGGGCCAGTCGCGGGCGAAGGCCAGGTACTCGTCGGTGGCGCCGTCCCAGTCCTTGGCCCGCTCCCGCTCCTCGATGACCTTGAAGGCGCTCTGCTCGATGACCCGGCTCAGGTCCTCCTTGAGCTGGGGGTGGGCCTCGAGCAGCGCCTTGTTGGCGTAGAAGCGCTTGGCCCAGCCGTTCACGTTGCGCCAGTCGCCCAGGAGGTTGTAGGCGTCGAGCACCAGGTTGGCCGAGTACCCGGCCAGCTCGTGGGTGGGGTGGTCGAGGGCGATGCGGGTGAAGAGGTCGCTCGCCTCCCCGAACTCGTTGTGCCGGTAGTGGAGGTTGGCCGCCTTGTAGGCCATCTCCACCCACTTGTCGCCCCGCGGCTGGTACTTGATGTAACGCTCGCAGGCCTCCACCAGCCTCTGCCGCGCCGGCGCCATGGGGATCCGCTTGGAGGGATCGCCCGGCGCCACCTTCTGCGTCTCGTCCAGCTTCTTGGCTACCAGGTCGTAGGAGAAGACCGCGTTCTCCAGCGCGTCCTTGAAGAACTTGCCCGGCTTGTCCTGCTTGTCCACCGCCTGGATGTCGGCCCGGGCCACCCGCTCGTACTCCGCGCCCGCCTCCTCGAAGCTGGCCAGGGCGTAGAGCAGCTCGGCGTGGAAGAAGCGCATCTCGTAGGCCGGGGGCTCGGCCGGGAAGATGTCGAGGTAGTCGCGGTAGACGTCGGCGGCCCAGCCAGCCACCGGCTCGTCGCGGGTCTTCTTCCACTCGTTGTGATACTGGACCGCGAGGATCCGCAGGGTCCGCTCGGCGTCGGCCCGGGCGTCAGCCAGCACCTTGGCGTTCTTGGGATCCTTGCCCTCGGACGAGGCCTCGATGTCCCGGAGCATCTTGGCGAAGACATGGGCCTGCTGAACGGCCGCGTCCTTGCGCCCCAGCCGGCCGGCGCAGGTGATGATGTGCGACTGGAAGAAGGGAGCCTCCACCCCGAGCGGCCGCTCCTTGATGAGGCGGGAGTACACCAGCACCGCGTCCCGGTCCTTGCCCTCGTCGAAGTAGAGCCCGGCCAGGGTCTTGAGCATGTCCCACCAGCCGGCCTCCCCGCCCACCCGCCGGAACTCCTCCTGGGCGCGCTCGGCGGACCCGACGTGGCTGTAGGTCCGCACGTAGTCCTTGCGGGCCTCCTTCACCAGCGCCAGCTTGCGGTCCTGCGCCACCGTGGTGGTGGGCATCTCGCCGAAGAAGATCACCGCCCGGAACAGCTCCAGCGCCTCGTTCCAGTTGCCGAGGTTGTAGTGAACCCACCCCTGCTTGTAGAGGGCGTACCCGTAGACCGAGCTCTCCTGGTACTCGGCGGCGTGCTTGTAGGACTCGAGCGCGCGGCGCAGGTTCTCGTTGCGATCGACGGTGTTGGCCCGGTCGAAGTAGTACTCGCCGAAGGCCATCCAGCTGTCGGGCACGAAGCGCGACTGCGGGTAATGCTGGATCAGGGCCCGGTAGGCCTTGAGCGCCTCGGGGTCCTTGCGGTCCCGCTTCTGGAGGTTCTGGGCCAGGAAGTAGAGCACCTCGTCGAGGCGCGGGTACTTGGGGTAGCGCTGGATGATGGCCTTGTAGAGCGCCACCGCCTGCCCCTGCAGGTCGTTCTGCTGGGCCTCGAGCGCCTTCTTCTCGGCGGTGAGCCGGTCGATCTCCCGCGGGTCGCCGCGCGTCCCCAGCTCGATGAGCCGGTCGTCGCGGCGGTTGGCCTCGAAGAAGTAGTACTGCGACTCCTCCCAGAGCAGCTCCGCCAGCCGGAAGTACCAGCCCGGCGTCTCCTCGTCGCTGCCGCCGCCCAGCTTGATCAGCTTCTGCAGGCTGGCGATCTCCTCGCGGCGCTTGGCGGAGATGTCGACCTCCACGCCGCGGCGGAAGGTCTCGAACTCCAGGCCCGGCCCGACCGCGGCGGCCGCCGGCTTCTTGGCCTCCAGGCTCCCCCCCAGGGAGGCGTCCGGGGCCACCGAGCGCTTGGTGCCGAGGTCGGCCTCCTTGGGCTCCTGCTTCCTCGGCTCCGCTGCCGCCGCCCCGGAGAGGGCGGCAGCCGCCAGGAGCAGGGCCACCGCGGCCCGCACCCTCCCCCCGTCCCGGCCTGGCCCGCCCGTCCTCGCCAAGGCGCGCCTCTCGGTCACCGCGCCGCGGCCGGCTCGGGTGCCTGCTGCGAGCGGGGCAGCCGGTCCTTGCAGCCGCGGGTGAGCGTGTAGGAGTAGGTGCCCAGCTCGTCGCGCCAGAACTCCCCCTCGTATGGCCAGTAGAGGTGCTCGTCGGAGACGGCATAGGAGTACTTGAGGTCGCGCACCACCTCGACCTGGTAGCCGGCAGCCAGGGAGCCCTCCAGGGCCTCCCGCTCCTTGCGCGAGACCTCGATCTGGATGCGGAGCGCCTGGGCGAGGAGCGTCCGCAGCCCGTCGCGCTCGTACTCCAGCGTGGCCCGGGTGCGGGCCCCGGCCTCCTCCACCAGCGCCGCCTTCTCCGCCGCCAGCTGCTGCAGCAGCCGCCGACCCAGCGCCGCGTCGCGCAGCTCCTTGCCGCGCTCGCCGATGCCCACGTCCATCTCGTGCTCCACCTCGCCCACCGACTGCACCAGGCGGCGCACGTTCTGATCGGTCAGGGCCAGCTTGCGGATCCGGCGGGTCACCGCCGAGCCCCCGGGGTGGTCCAGGCCCACCAGGTCGTAGTAGGCGGCGGCCGGCTGCGGCGCGCCGGTGATGCGGGTCAGCTCGTCGTAGACCGGCTCGTAGAGCGTGGAGAGCGTCTCCAGCACCAGGCGCGCCTCGGGGTAGCGGCAGTTCTCGTAGTAGACGATGGCCTTGAGGACGTAGGACTCGGGGAAGTACTCGTCCTTGAAGTAGGGCGACTGCAGGGTGAGCAGGTTGCCCAACGTCTTCTCGTAGTCGCCGATGCGGTAGTAGGCGTAGGAGGCCTCCCACAGCCCCTCCAGCCAGCTCTCGCCGCCCCAGGGCATCTTGTCGTAATAGAAGATGGCGTAGCGATTCTGCCGGTTCTGGTAGTGGATGCGGGCCAGCTGCAGGAAGGCCTGCTCCCGCAGCTCGGGATCGGCGCGCCGGCCGCGCTTGGGGTTGGTGAGCCGGACCACCTCCTTGAACGACTCGCCGGCCCCGGCGTCGTCGGACTGGGCGTACCGGACCAGCCCCTCCACGAACTTGGCCTTGGCGAAGAGGTCGCCCTGATCGGCCACCGGGGCCTCACCGGCCTTGGGCTCCACCGCCCCCGCCTGCTCGCGCACCAGCGAGGCCAGGCGGAGGGCCTCGGCCCAGGCGGCGGCGGCGTCCTTGCCGCGGCCGGCGTCGGAGAGCGCCCGGCCGCGCTCGAACTCGTACTTGGCCAGCAGGAAGTGGAACCGGTCCTCGTAGCCGGGCGGGAAGGCCTCATGGGCGTGGCGGGCCACCCGGGAGAGAAGCGGCTGCTCGTTCTTGAGCCGGGCCCCCACCGAGAACAGCCACTCCATCGAGGATCCGTAGAAGCGCGTGCCCTGCGGGCCGCGGTCCAGCACCTCGTCGAAGGTGGCCATGGCCGAGTGCAACAGCCCCATCCGTACCAGGGCCTTGCCCAGCTGGTATCGGGCCTCGTCCTGGGCGGTGGCCATGGCCGGGTCGCGCAGGATGTCGTCGAAGGCCAGCGCGGCCCTCTCCTCGGCGCCGCCCTCGAGCATCTTCTTGGCCGCCTCCAGCCGCTCCTTGGCCAGGCCGGAGGTGGCCTTCCCCAGCTCCAGGCCGAGCGGCCGCTGGGCCTCGGGCTGCGGCCGGGGCGAGGGGGCCTTCGGCGCGGCCGGCGGAGGAGGGGGCGGCGGGAGGGGCTCGACCGGCGAGGGCTCCGCGGCGGGCGCCGCCGCCGGGGCGGGCGCGGGGGCGGCGGGCGCCGGGGCCGGCGCGGCGGCGGGCTTCCTGGGCAGGGGCTTGGTGGGCGGAGCCTTCTTCTTCGTCGGAGCCGCCTTCTTCGGCTCCTCCTTCTTGGTCTCGTCCTTGGGCGTGGACAGGTCGATGCCCAGCTGCGCCCGCGCCACCGGCGCGGCCACCAGGAGGAGGAGCGCCAGGAGGACCCGGGCCACGCGCCGGGCGGGCGGGGCGTCGGAGAGGCGAGTGCGGCAGGTCGGGTGCGCCATGGCGGTCACTGCACCGGACGGTTCTGCGTGGGGAAGAAGAACGAGACGCCCAGCTCGGTGAAGAGCTGGTTCTGCAGGTCACGCTTGGCTCCTCCGTTCTCCTGCCAGTTGGGAACCGAGACCCGGTAGATGTAGTCGCGGAACTCGAGTCGGGCCGCGACCCACTCGGCGAAGAAGATCCGCGTCCCCAGGCCCAGGTGCCCGCCCAGGGTCGAAGCGGTGGGCGGGTGCCCGCCGCTGCCCGCCAGGGCGTCGGCGCCGGCGCTGGAGACCACCCTCTGGTAGCTGATCCAGTCGAGCCCGCCGATGAGCGACAGGTCAAAGTGCCCGACCCGCTCGGAGAAGACGTTGAGCTTCCCGTACACCGGGGCCCAGGCGCCCTCCAGGCCGGTGATGAGCCGGATGTTGCCTGGCACCTGCCACATCTGGGTCCGGGAGGCGGAGTGACAGCCGCCGTTGGAGGGGCAGACCTGGGCCGAGCCGGCCTGGGTGACCAGCCCGCTGGTGACGAAGGCGTGGGCGGAGAGCGACTCGGTGAAGTGGTAGCCGAGCTTCAGCCCGCCGAAGTACTTCGAGTAGAAGGCGTCGTTCACCGACAGGTTGGCAGACAGGGTGAGCTCGTAACGGCCAGCCTTGCGGTAGAGGGGGGCCGACACCGGCGGGATCTTGCCGGCGAAGGCGTCCGACTTGCTCTGCGCCGAGGCGGCCCGCGGTGCGCCCCCGGCCAGGACCAGGGCGGCCAGCGACAGGGCCGCCCACGGCACGGCCCGGCGATGCGGCGCGGCGTGTGGCGCTTCGCGGCTCATGGGGTGACGTACTCGAAGGTCGGGGGGAAGAAGAACGAGAAGCCGATGTTGGCCACCACCACCTTCTGCACCGTGCCCGGGACCGACTTCATGGGCTGGTCCTCGTAGAGGGTGGCGTTGAGCCCCAGCTCGAAGGCCAGCCACTCCTCGGGGTAGAAGCGCAGCCCCCCGCCGAAGTCGGTGGCCAGGTGGGGCCCCTCGTTGCGCGGCGCCAGGCTGGTGGCGCTCCAGACCGCGCCGAAGCCGGCCGAGAGGAAGACGTCGAAGTGGATGATGTTCTTGTTGAGGAAGGAGGCCTTCCCGTACACCGGCGACCAGATCCCGTTCACCATGGCCAGCCCGTAGAGCTGGGAGCTGAGCAGCTGGCTCTGGTAGGCGAGCTTCCCCTCGCGGACCGCGTCCGTCCGGACCGGCGAGAAGTAGGTCCCGCGCACGGCCACCGCGAAGCTGTCCTCCAGGCTGTAGGCCAGCCGCAGCCCGCCGCCGTACTTCTGGTAGAAGGGATCGTTCACGCTGAGCGACAGCTGCGGGGCCACCTCGAAGCGGTGCGCCTTGAGGAACCCCTTGCGCTGCACCGCCTTCACCTTGTCGCCCAGCGCCACGTCCTTCTCGGAGAAGGGGAGCACCGGCTTCGCCTCCTCCTTGGGCTCGGCCGCGGGCGGCTGCGCCGGCTGGGGCTTGGAGAGGTCGAGCGGCGGCAGCTCGCCCTCCTTCTGCGGGGGCGACGCATCCGGGGCGGGCCGCGACAGGTCGATCCCGGGCATATCCTGCGCGCGCCCGGCGAGGGGCACCGCGGCCAGGAGCAGCGCGAGGGTGAGCGGCGTTCTCATCGAGTGCGTCCCGCGTCTTCGGGGCATCGTAAGCCAAAGCGCGCCGGGGGAGCAACGGAACGTCCTCCGGAATCGCCAGGGATGGAGCGGTTGTAGGGAGGTGTGGCTTCACCCTGGGCGTTCCTTGTCGAGGAACACCGCGCGTGCTAACGATTCTCGGAAGAATGCGCGCTCGAGATCCCCGCATGGCCCTCGCGCTCCTCGCGCTCCTGGCGCTGGCGGCCTGCGACAAGCCCGACGTCGGGCAGCGCTGCGTGCTCGCCTGGAACGCGAACTGGCAGCAGGACGGCACCCTGCCGCCGCCCACGCCGCTCACCGCCCAGGGTGACTACTTCGAGTCGGGGAACCTCTCCTGCGACGACCTCATCTGCATCGTCTCCCCGGCGGCGGCGGGGAGCCGCTACGCGAGCTGCTCGGGGGATGCCTGCGGCTATTGCTCCAAGCCCTGCGTCTCCAACCGCGACTGCTACCAGTCCTCCACCGGGCTCGTCTGCGACCAGGTGGTCCTCGATCCCGCCTTCATCGCCAGCCTCGACGAGCTGACCCGCGAGCGGTACCTCGGCGACATCCGCTACACCAGCTACTGCGTCGTGCCGAGGTCGTGAGGGGCGCCGGCCGTGCCATCCTCTTCGCCGCGGTGCTCGCCGCCGGCTGCCGTTCCACGGCCGGCGCGCCAGGTCCCCCTGCACGGGTGGTGGTCCTGGCCCGGGCCGGGAGCGCGGCGGTGCGGGTGGAGATCGCCCGCAGCCCCCAGGAGCGCGAGCACGGCCTCATGGACCGCACCCGGCTCGACCCCGACGCCGGCATGCTCTTCATCTTCGGGGAGTCCGCGCCCCACGGTTTCTGGATGCGGAACACCCTCATCCCCCTCGACCTCCTCTTCCTCGCCGAGGACGGCCGGGTGGCTGCGGTGGTCGAGCGCCAGCCGCTCTCGCTCGAGGTCGACGACGGCGGCGTGAAGAGCCGGTACGTCCTGGAGGTGAACGGCGGCTGGGCGCGGGCCCACGGTGTGGGGCCCGGAGACCGCGTTCGCTTCGAGAACGTGCTGTTCTGAGCCGGCGGCTACTGCTTGCGCAGCAGGTGCTGGGCCACCAGGGGGCCCAGGCTCTCCTGCATCAGCCCCTCGACCAGCCCCTCGAACTCCTGCTGCCGGGCCGGATCGTCCCAGACGAAGCGGATGCCCATGCCCGGCTCGTCCCCGGAGGCGCCGGCGTGGACCACCTCCCCGCTGAGCTCGAAGGGGTCGGGCCGGCCAGGCACGGCCAGGCGGAAGAGGAAGCGGGTCCCGATGGGGAGCGTCTTGCGGGTGCGGATGAAGGTCCCGCCCTTGGAGATGTTCTTGGTGTAGTCGGCGAAGAAGCTGTTCAGCTTCTTGTAGTCGACCTTGAGCTCGATGGGCGCGCGGCGGTGCTCGCGGTTCTCCGGCATCGAGATCCATGTTATCCCGCCCCCGGGCGCCGCCGGTAGTCCACCCCCATCGCGACATCCCACAGTGAACCGCCCCTTCCCCACCTCCCCCGCTCCCGCCCCCTGGCGTGCCCTGGCGCTCACCGTCTGCGCCGCGGCGGCGCTGGGCGCCGCGGCCGGGCGCCTGCCCCTGCTCGAGGTCCCGGGCTACGAGCTTTCGGAGCTATCGGCGCTGCTGGCGGCGCTCTTCCTGGCGCCGATCCTGGGGCTGGGCGCCGCGCGCCGCGCCCGGGCCCGCCCGGCCCCGTCGGTGCTCTCTGCCTGGGGCTCGGCCTCGGTCCGCTGCGCGGCGGTGCTGGCGGCGCTCCTCGCGGGATCGGCCCTCCGGGCCGCCGCCGGCCCGTGCCACGCGCTCCGCGACGCGGCCTTCTTCCCCCTGCTCGCCCTCCCCTCCGCGCTCCTCGGCTGCGCCCTGGCCGTGGCCCTGGGCTTCGCCACCGGCGGCCGGCGAGCGCTCGCCGGGCTCCTCTACGCCGCGGCGGCGCTGGCCCTTCTGTCCCTCCGCCTCCTGCAGGCCTATCGGGGCCCGGCCGCCTTCCTCCTCGATCCGCTCCTCGGCTACTTCCCGGGCCCGCTCTACGACGAGACCGTCCCGCTCGACGCCCGGCTCCTCCTCTCCCGGGGCGAGGCGGTGGGCTGGGCGCTCCTCGCGGCCGGCCTGGCGGCCGCCTTCTCCCGGCTGCGGCGCGGCGCGGGCGCCGGGGACGGCGGGCGCGCCGCGACGGCGACGGCGGCGCTCGGCGCCTGCCTGCTGGCCGCGACCTGGCTGCCGCGCCTGGCCCTGCAGGGCGGCCCGGACCTGCGGGAAGGACTCATCCGCGCGCTGGGGGCGCGCCGGGAAGGCCCGCGCTGCACCGTCTTCCTCCCCGCCGAGGAGCCGCGAGCCGTCGCCGACGAGCTCCTGGCCGAGTGCGAGTTCCACGTCGCCGACGTGGCCGCCCGGCTGGGCGTGCAGCGCCCGCCGCGGGTGACGGTCTTCGTCCACCGCAGCCCGGCGGAGAAGCGGCGCTGGGTCGGCGCTGCCCAGACCGACTTCACCAAGCCCTGGCTGGCCGAGGTCCACGTCGACGACCAGCCGCTCCCCCACCCGGTGCTGCGCCACGAGATCGTCCACGCGGTGGCCTCGGCGCTGGCGCCGGGGCCGCTCCACGTCCCGGCCCGGGCCTGGGTGGTCCCCTCCCTGACCCTGATCGAGGGGCTGGCGGTGGCGCTGGAGACGCCGCGCTCAGGCTACACCGTTCACCAATGGTCAAGGGCGGCCCGGGACCTCGGGCTCCTGCCCGACCTCTCGCGCCTGCTGGGCCCGGCCGGGTTCTGGGGCGAGGCGCCGGCTCGCGCCTACGTGGCGGCCGGGAGCTTCCTCGCCCACCTGCTCGACCGCTACGGCCCCGGACCGGTGGCCGCCGCCTACCGCACCGGGGACCTGGCCGGCGCCTTCGGCCGGCCGCTGCCCACCCTGGTGGAGGAGTGGCAGCGCTCGCTGGACGCGGTGGCCCCCTCGGAGGAGCTGGCCCGCGCGGCGTCGCGCTGGCTGGGTCGAGGAAGCCTGTTCGAGCGGCGCTGTGCGCGCGAGGCGGCCGAGCTGGAGCAGGAGGCCGCGGCCGCGGCGGCGCGCGGTCGGACCGCCGAGGCCTGCGGGCTGTGGGCCCAGGAGGCGGAGGTGGGCGAGCCGGCGCCGGCGCTGCTGCGCCGGGGCGAGGCGCTGGCCGCCTCCGGCGACCTCCCCGCCGCCGCCGAGGCGTACCGGGCCGCCGCGGAGCGGCTCGGCCCCGGGGAGCAGGGGCTGGCCGGCAGGCTGCACGCCGCCGAGGGGGACCTCCGCTGGCGCCGCGGCGACGTGGCCGGCGCCGCCGCCGAATGGGCGGAGGCCTCCCGCGCCACCGACGATCGGGGCCAGGCGCGCCTCTTGGCCGCCAAGCAGCTGGCAGCCCCCGATCCGGAGCTGGGCCCTGCGGCGCGGGCCTACCTCCTCGACCCCGGCGACCCCTTGGCGCTCGTCAAGGTGGCGAGGTCGCGGGCTCCGCTGGCCGCCTACCTGGTCGGGCGGGCGCTGCTCGGCCGCGGCGCGCGCGCCCAGGCCGCGCCGGAGCTGGCGCGGGCCGCCGCCGCCGACCTGCCGGCGCCGCTCTCGCTGGAAGCCCGGCTGCTGCTGGCCGAGGCCCGCTGCGACCCCGCCGACGCCGGGCTGCTCGCCCCGCTCGAGCGCGCCGGCGACGCCGACCGCGCTCGCCTCGAGGAGGCCCGGCGCCGCTGCGCCTTCGAGGCCGGGGCGGGGCGCGCCGCCGCGCGCTGAGAGCGAGGGACTGCTCCCGGGGCGCGCCCTGCCGTTTCTGTTGACCGCCCGGGAGGTCCGGGAGACAGTCGGCGCATGAGGTCGCACCCCCTTCTCCTCGCCGCCGCGCTGACCCTCTCCGCCTGCGCCCCGCGCCTGCTCCCGGGCACCGAGATCACGGACTCCGTGGACGCGCGGGCCATCGCCTCGCTGCTGGAGACCTACCGGCAGGCCATGGAGCGCGGGGACGCCCAGGCGGTGCTGGACATGGCCGCCCCCGACTACCTCGACAACTCGGGCACCGCCGATCCCACCGACGACATCGACCGGGCCGGCCTGGCCAAGCGGCTGGAGGAGCTCTCCAAGGTGAGCGGGCTCCAGCTGCAGCTCACCATCCGCCGCATCGCGGTCCAGGGGGCGAACGCCCACGCCGACGTGTTCTTCGACCAGTGGTACAAGGTCGCGACCGTGGGCGGCACGGTGCCGCGCCACGACTCGGACGTGCACCAGATGCTGCTGGAGAAGGTGGCCGGGGCCTGGAAGTTCAAGAGCGGGCTGTGATGGGCCGGGGCGGCTCGCCCCTCACCCGCCCACCAGATCCCGGTAGCCGTCCTCGCCCAGGTCGCCGAGGGCCCGCAGCCGATCCCGATAGCGGCGCCAGTCCTTCCGCCCGGCGCGCCCCGGGTCGTCCTCGTGGAGCCTGCCCACCGCGAAGCGGAGGGCAGCGAACCGCGACCACCGGTACAGCCCGGCCCAGGTCTCCGGCTCCACCTTGCGGCGGGACCGGTACCCGGAGACGAGCGCGCGGGCCCGCTCGCGCTGGTAGGCGTCGCGGTAGCACCAGGCGTTCACCGCCACGCCCAGGTCGTAGGCGAAGGGGTCGACGCAGCTCGACTCCCAGTCGAGGAGCGCGCCCACCCGGTCGCCGATCCACAGGACGTCGTCGACCAGGAGCGCGCCGTGGATCAGGCCGCGCGGGGCGCCGGGGAGCGCCGCCGCCTGGATGAGCTCGTCGCGCAGGAGCGGGAGGGCGGCCACCGCCTCCGCGCCGCCGGCGCCGGAGTCGGCCGCGGCCTCCAGGCGCGCGCCCACCCAGGCCGGACCGCGGGGGTTGGGGCGGCCCGGGCCAAAGCCGGCGCCGAGCTCGTGCAGCCGCCCGAGCTGCTCGCCCAGGCGACGGCAGTGGTCGGCGTCGACGTCGGCGGGCGCCAGCGGCTCGCCGGCCGAGTAGGCGAAGAGCATGGCCGGCTTGCCGGCTACCTCCGCGAAGGGCCGGCCGTCCTCCGCCGCCCGCAGGGCCGGAACCGGGAAGTGGGCCGCGTGGAGGAACTGCTGCACCTCCGCCTCGAAGCGGAGGTCCGCCTCGGCCTTGCCCTCGTTCACCCGCAGGAACCAGCGCTGATCTCCCGCCCAGAGGTGGTAGCCGGTGTGGGCCTCGCCGCGGGGCTCGGGCTCGACGCGCGAGGGGGCGGGCAGGCCGAAGCGGGCCAGCGCGGCGGCGAGCTGGGCGGCGTCGAGAACGGTGTGGTGGGCCATGGCGGTGGTGCGCCGCGGGGCGCCCGGGCAACATACGCTCGCGGCGCGCCCGGCACACCACCCCGGCGCGCGGGGCCCCGCCCGGGCCCGGCCGCAGCCATCCGCCGGGCCGCGCCCTTCACCCCGCTTTGCTCCCGGGACCCTGGAGCGCCCGGCGCGAGGAGCGCTCCGCCGCGGTGCCGCTCGCCCGAGGGTTCCCGTGCCCGCAGGCGTGGGCCTCCGCGTCTGCCGGGAGTCCGACCTGGAGTGCATGCCTCGCGCACGCGACCGGGGTCAGGGCATGCGGGCGCGCCTCGTCGTCGGCGGGCGATCCAGGACGAGACTGCCCCGCCGCCTGGCGGTGCGGGCGGCTCGGACGCGGGGGGTGGGATCCGCGGCAGCCCGCGGTCAGTGGAGGAGCTGACCGGTGGAGGAGCCGGCCGGCTGCGGGTGGAGGCTGCCCTTGAGCGGGCTGGTGTCCTCCGGCAGATCGATGGACCGGGGAAGCGTGCTGTGGCGGGAGTCGCCCAGGTGCTGCTCGATGGCGTGCTCCAGCTCCTCCTCGGAGGCCAGCACCGGGCGGATCTCCAGGCCGGTGGCGAAGGAGAGCTCATCGAGGACCGCCAGGTCGGCGGGGTCGGCCAGGGCCACCACCAGCGGGCCGCGGCGGTGCTCGCGGAGCCGGGCGATGGGGAGCACCTTGCGGGAGCGGATCACCTTCTCGGGCAGGAGCGAGAGGACATCGCGCGGGATCACCTTGTCCCACAGGGTCACGAAGGGGACGCCGAGCTGGCCACCGACCGCCGAGAGCACCTCCTCCTCGCGCATGAAGCCCAGGTAGACGATGGCGCGGCCCAGCCGGCCGCCCCAGCGGCGCTGGTGGGCGAGCGCGCTCTCGAGCTGGAACGGATCGAGGGCACCCACCTCGACGAGGAGCTCTCCGATCTTCTTGCGCGTCATCACCGGTCCCTCCAGCTATCTTCGGCCTTCCCTAATTGCAAGGAGGGTGCCCGATGGGGCGCGCAGCGCAAGTTTGCTTATCCACCGAAATCGTCAATGCACCCGAGAGGGACCTGTCGCTTGAGCGCGGGACGTCACGGTGGTCGGGGAGGTCGCCGCGAGCACGGGCGTGACGCCCTGGCGACTCGGGCCGCCGACCCCCGGGTGAAGGGAGACCGCCGCTACTTGGCGGCACCCTTGGCCGCGGGGACAGGCTTCTTCGGCGGCTTCTTGGGGGCGAGCTCGGCCAGCTTGGCCTTGGCCTTCTCGGCGGCGGCGCTCTTCGGGTACTTCTCGACGATCTCCTTTAGCACCGCGGGCGCGTCGGCGCGGAACTCATCGAGCTCCAGCATGGCCGTGGCCATCCCGAACATGGCTTCGGGGGCGGAGTCCGACTTGGGCGCGTTCTTGTAGACCCAGCCGTAGGAGGCGAACGACTCCTTCCAGCGACCCTGGTCGGCGGCCAGCGCCCCCGAGCGGAGCGCGGCCTGAGGGGCGGCGGGGTCGTTGGGGAAGCGGCGCAGGAACTCGTCGTAGAGCTGCCTCGCCACCCCGGCGTCCCCCTTCTGGTCCTCCTGCTGCGCCAGCGCCAGGAAGGCGGCCTTGTCGTCCTGGCGCGGGAGGCTCTCGATGAGCTGCTTGGCCTCGGCCTCGTCGAGCGCGCCCTTTCCCTTCAAGGCGGCGAAGCGCTTGTCGACGCTCTGCTGCAGGTCGGCGATCTCCTGCTCGATCTGCGCGAGCTTGTGCTGTTCGACCTCCAGGTCGCCCCGCGACCTCGCCACTTCGTCCTGGAGCTTGGTCACCGAGACGCCCAGGTCGGCGCCGCTGCGGCGCGCGGCCTGGTTGAGCTCGTCGATCTTCTGCTGCGCCTCGGCGATCTTCTTGTCGACGGCGGCGACCCGGTCCTTGAGCAGGCGCTCCTGATCCTCGATCCGCCGCTGCTGCTCGTCGAGGCGGCGCCCCTGGGCGTCGGAGGTCGACTCGAGCGCGTCGATCCGGCTCTCCATGAGGTCCCCGCGCCCGCTCGTGACGCAGGCGGCGGTGGCCACCGCGAGCGCGGGGAGGAGAACCTTGAGCGCCTGCCGCACCGACGTCACCGGTCGATCACGAAGTCGTCGCGCCGGTTGCGGGCCCAGCAGTCCTCGGTGGCCTGCTTGCACACCGGCTTCTCCTTGCCGAAGCTGACGGTGTCGATGCTGCCGCCGGCGCCCAGGTCGGAGAGGTACTTCCGGGCCGCCTCGGCGCGCCGGCTGCCCAGCGCCACGTTGTACTGGGCGGTGCCGCGCTCGTCGCAGTTGCCCTGCACCACCACCCGCCGGGCCGGGGCCTTGCGCAGGCAGTCGGCCAGCTTCTGCAGGTTGGCCTGGGAGTCGGCGGTGAGGGTGGCCTGGTCGAAGCCGAAGTGGATGGTGAACCCGGCGGCGTCGGAGCACTCGGCCGGGACGGCCGCGGAGGTGGCGGTGGCAGCCTCGGGCTGCGAGACAGCCGTCACGCACCGGCCGTTCTGGCAGGAGCCGCTGGCGCAGTCGCGATCCGAGCCGCAGGTGCCGGCCGGCCGCGCCACGCACCGCTCACCCTGGCACATCTGGCCGGCGGCGCAGTCCATGTCCCCGCCGCACTGCGGCTTGGGGGTGCACTTGTTGCTGCGGCAAACGAACCCCGCCTGGCAGTCGGTGTCCGTCCCGCACTCCTCGCAGCGCCCCTCCACGCACACCTTGCCGTACCCGGACTGCTGGGCGCAGTCCGCGCTGCTCTTGCACTCACCGTTCTTGGGCTTGGCCGGACAGGCGGTCAGGGCGAGTGCGCCCGCCGCGCAAAGGATCACATAGAGAACGCGACGCATGCAGACCTCCGGTGGCAGCGAAGCATTGGAGCCGGTGCCTTGTTCAGGGTCCTTGACTCTTCGCTCCATTCCCCACCTCTGTCAAAGGTTTTCGTCCCCCCGCGACCATCCGGGATTAACATCGCCAGCCCATGCCCGCGCTGGTACTCGTCGTCGACGACGAGAAGAACATCCAGGTCACCCTGTCCCGCGCCCTGTCCATGGCCGGCTACGCGGTGGAGACCGCCAGCGGGGGGCAGGAGGCCCTGGACAAGATCGCCGCCCTCCCCGTGGACGTGGTGGTCATGGACGTCCGCATGCCCGACCTCGATGGGTTGGCGGTGCTGGAGCGGGCGCGGCAGACGCGGCCGGACCTCCCGGTGGTGATCATGTCCGGCCACGGCTCGATCGAGACGGTCCGGAACGCCTTCAAGCTGGGGGCCTTCGACTACCTGGAGAAGCCCATCACCGAGAAGGACAAGCTCCTGGTGGCGGTGAAGAACGCGCTCGCCCTGGAGAGCCTCCGGGCCGAGAACGCCGCCCTCCGCAGGGAGGCCGGCCGGCTGGACATGGTGGGCAGCGGGCCGGCCATGCAACGCCTGTTCGAGGTGGTCCGGCGGGCCGCCCCCTCCGAGGGGCGGGTCCTGCTCTCCGGCGAGAACGGCTCCGGCAAGGAGCTGGTGGCACGCGCCCTCCACCAGAACTCCCGGCGCCGTGACGCACCCTTCGTGAAGCTCAACTGCGCGGCGGTGCCGGCCGAGCTCATCGAGAGCGAGCTGTTCGGCCACGAGCGCGGCGCCTTCACCGGGGCGGTGGCCGCCCGCCGCGGCAAGTTCGAGCTGGCGGACGGCGGCACCCTCTTCCTCGACGAGGTGGGCGACATGCCGCCGGCCATGCAGGCCAAGGTCCTGCGCGTCCTGCAGGAGGGCGAGTTCGAGCGGGTGGGCGGGCAGCAGACCCTCCGCTGCGACGTGCGGGTGATCGCCGCCACCAACAAGGACCTGGCCGCCGAGGTGGGGGCCGGCCGGTTCCGCGAGGACCTCTACTACCGGCTCAACGTGGTCCCGGTGCGCACCCCGCCCCTGCGCGAGCACCGGGAGGACATCCCCGAGCTCTGCTCCCGATTCCTCGCCGAGGCCTGCGAGCGCAATGGCCGCCGCCCGGTGCAGCTCAGCCGCGAGGCGCTCCTCGCCCTCCAGTCGCACGACTGGCCGGGCAACGTGCGGGAGCTGCGCAACCAGGTGGAGCGGCTGGTCATCCTCTGCGACGGCCCGGAGATCGGCGCCGACGAGGTGGCGCGGCTCCTCCCCGGCGCCCGTCCGCCTCGCACCGACCGGCTCCGGCCCGGCGCCGGCTTCCACGAGCTGGTCGAGGAGGCGGAGCGGGAGATCATCCTCTCCGCGCTCGACCAGCACCAGGGCAACGTGACCGACACCGCCCGCGCCCTGGGCCTGGAGCGGAGCCACCTCTACAAGAAGATGCGGTCCCTGGGCGTGAGGCGGGGGGAAGGCGAGTAGCCGGCCGCCTGCGTCAGGGCAGCCGCGGGCCGGGCGTGTCGGAGGGGACACGGCCGACCGAGGCACGGCGGCGCCGCCCCCTGGAGCCGCCCAGGCCTCGCCCCCCGCGGTGCCCCTTCCCGCCGCACGCGCCTGGGCCCTGCCCAGCCAGGGAAGGGCGCTGCGCGCCACCCGGCGAGGAAGGGCCCGCCACTCCCCCGCGCGGGCGCGCTCGAGACACCCGGCGGTCGCCTGGGCGGGTCGCGAGCACCGCGACCCTCTGGCACGCCCCCTGCTGCTTGACGGCGGAGCATGGATGCCCGCACTTTGTCGAACGCCGGCGCCAGCGGTATCGTTCGGCTTCCCGCCGTGCGGAGAACGTCCGACCAGAGCCCCTCGCCGGCCTCCGTGGACCGACGGGGCACGGAGGAGCCCGGAGTGCGCAGCAGGCGCCGCTGGTGGAGGGGGATCCGCCTGGCCCTCCTCGCCCTTCTCGTCCCGCCCCTTGTGGGCGGCGGCGTGCTCCTCCTCTGGACGCGCGAGCTCCCCGCCTTCGACACGCTCGAGGACTACGAGCCCATGGAGGCGACCCGGGTGATCGCCGCCGACGGCAGCGAGGCCTTCGAGTTCGCCCGCGAGCGCCGCACTGTGGTGCCCATCCAGGAGATCCCCGAGGTCCTGAAGAAGGCGGTCCTGGCGGCCGAGGACGCGCGCTTCTACCAGCACGAGGGCGTCAACTACCTTGCCATCGTCCGGTGCCTGGCCAAGGGGGTCCTTCGGGGCGGAGTGGCCTGCGGCGGCTCCACCATCACCCAGCAGGTGGTCAAGACCTTCCTGCTCCCCACCGACTGGCGGGTGAAGCGCAAGCTCAAGGAGCTGGTGCTGGCCCCGCGGCTGGAGCAGCACCTGACCAAGGACGAGATCCTCTACCTCTACCTGAACCAGATCTACCTGGGCCACCTGCGCTACGGCGTGGAGCAAGCCAGCCGCTTCTACTTCGGGAAGGGGGTGAAGGACCTCACCCTGGGCGAGGCGGCCACGCTGGCCGGCGTCATCCAGTCGCCCATGCGCTGGTCCCCGGTCAACCACCCGGCCCCCGCCAAGAAGCGGCAGCAGTACGTGCTGCGGCGCATGCGCGAGGAGGGATGGATCAGCGAGGCCCAGCTCCAGGCCGAGCTGGAGCGGCCCATCCGCACCTCGCCGCCGGACCCCGAGCCGCCCGGCGCCTGGTACGCCGACGCGGTCCGTCGCTACCTGGACGACAAGTACGGAAGGGACCGGGTGGAGACCGACGGGCTCACCGTGCAGATCGCCATGGACCCGCGCCTGCAGCGCTACGCCGAGCTGGCGCTGGAGTCGGGGCTCAAGGCGGTCGACCGGCGCCAGGGCTGGCGCGGCCCCATCTTCCATCTCGAGCCGGCCCAGCGGCTGGCGGCCCTCCCCCTGTGGCGCAAGCAGCTGGAGGGCGTGGACCCCAGCCCGGGAGAGGTGCTGGTCTGGGACCTGGGTCGGGTGAACCCCGAGCTGATCGATCCTGGGGAGGCGGGAGCGGGGCAGGAGAAGGACGTGGCCCGCATGGCCCGGGCCCGTCCGCTGCAGGTCGGCGACGAGTATGCCGGGCTGGTGGTGAAGGTCGAGGACCGGGTGGCCACCGTGGACCTGGGCAACGCCCGGGGCGAGATCGGCCTCTCCGACGTGGCCTGGGCCCGGCGCTGGAACCCGCAGGAGCCGACCGCGGCGCCGCGCAAGATGTCGGCGGTGCTCTCCGAGGGCGACGTGGTGCGGGTCGCGGTCCTGCCCGCCAAGCTCCCGCCGGAGCGGGCCGCCCGCGAGAAGAGGGCGCTCCCCCTGTCGCTCGAGCAGACGCCGCTGGTGCAGGGGGCGATGGTGGCCATCGACCCCGCCACCCGCGGCGTCCGGGCGCTGGTGGGCGGCCTGGACTACGGGCCGCAGAACCTCTTCGACCGCGCCCTGCAGGCTCGCCGCCAGCCGGGCAGCGCCATGAAGCCTTTCGTGTGGGGGGCGGCCGTCGAGTCGCGCCGGTTCACCGCCAGCACCGTGGTCTACGACACGCCCGACCTCTACCGGGACCCGTGGACCGGCAAGGAGTGGAAACCGAAGAACTACGAGCGCGACGCCTTCGACGGGCCCATGCTCCTGGAGGACGCCCTGGCCCAGTCCAAGAACACCGTCTCGGTGAAGCTGGTCAACGCGCTGGGCGTGGATGCCGTCATCGGGTTCGCCGACCGCATGGGCGTCTCCTCCGAGCTCCCCCGGAACCTCACCCTGGCGCTGGGGACCGGGGAGGTCACGCCCCTGGAGCTGACCAACGCCTACGCCTCCATCGCCGCGCAAGGCTCCGCCGCCCAGCCGGTCCTGGTCGTGTCGGTGAGGGACCGGCACGGGGCCGTCCTCGAGGACCACCCCGCGGCGTCCCCGCCCCTCGGCGGCCCGGACGGCGGCGTGGAGGCCGCCACCGCGGCCGGGCCGGACGCCGCGCCGGCCCAGCCGCCCACCCCGCCCGACCCCGGCCTGGAACCGGCGGTGAGCGGCGATCCGGCCGAGCCGCCGCCCTTCCCCATCCCCGCCATCGGAACCCGGCCCGACGTGGCCTTCGTGCTCACGGCCATGATGCGCCAGGTGATCGAGTCCGGCACCGCCTCGGCGGCCCGGTCGCTGGCGCGCCCGGTCGCCGGCAAGACCGGCACCACCCAGGATCACCGCGACGCCTGGTTCGTGGGCTTCACCCCCGACCTGGTGGCCGGGGTGTGGGTCGGCTTCGACGACCACGCGCCGCTCGGGCCGCGCGAGACCGGGGCGGTGGCGGCGCTGCCCGCCTGGATCTCCTTCATGCAGGCGGCGCTGGGCGGCCGGCCGCCGCAGGACTTCGCGCTCGTCCCCGGCGTGGAGCAGGTCCGCATCGACGCCGCCTCCGGCAAGCTGGCCGCACCCGAGGTCGCCGACGCCCCGTTCGTGCCCTTCCTCGCCGGCACCGCGCCCACCGAGGCCGCCTCGCGCGAGGCCGGTGCCGCTCCCCAGAACTTCTTCATGGACAATCGGTGACCGCGCGCCGGAAGGACGCCCACCTGCTCTCCCTCACCGCCCTCGTGGCCGCCCTGCTGGCCGCGCCGGCCGGGGCGGCCCCGGCGTCGGGCGGGCCGCCGGCGTCCCTGGCCGCGGTCTCCGACGACCTGGCCCGCGCCGTGGGCCCGCCCGCGGAGGGGCGGCGTGGCCTGGTCCTCGCCGTCGAGGCTCGCGCCCGGCAGCTTCAGGGCCCGCTGGAGACCACGCTCGCCGATGCGCTGGCCCGCCAGGGCTACGCCGTCACCCCGGCCCGCGGCAGCGGCGACCCCGAGGCCGCGGCCCGCTCCGGCGGCCAGGACTGGCTGCTCCGGGTGCAGGCCGGCCTGGTGCCCGGCCGCCGCGAGCTGGCCCTGGTGGGCGAGTTCATCCCGGCCTGGGAATCGTTCTTCCTCCAGCGCCGGCCCGGCGCCCGCGCCCGACCGCCGCGGCTGGTGCAGGCGCGGGGGCCGGCCGACCCCGAGACTCTGCTCCTGGGGCGCGAGGAGCGACCGCCGGGCGCGCCCGCGATCCGGCTGGTGCCGCTGGGGAGGATCGCCGGGCGGGTGCTGGCGCTGGCGGTGGGCGACGCCGGCGAGGGCCCTGCCATCGCCGCGGCCACCCCCGGGGCCGTCCTCCTCCTCTCCGCCGCGGGCGCCGAGCTGGCTCGCCGAGAGCCGGACCGCTCCGGGTGGCGGGCGGTGCGCGACCCGGCGGCGGTCCTCTCGGTGGGCGACTTCGGCGGCGGGCGGCTGGCGGTGCAGTGGGCCGGGGCCCCG
>DATKMW010000003.1:0-21887 GCA_035541675.1 Anaeromyxobacter sp.
AGGGGGCGCCCGAGGAGCCAGGACGAGCTGCGGCAGCGGCTGGGGAAGCTGAAGAGCGATTGCTCCCGCGTGGCTCGGGCGTACCGGTATCGAGGTGCGGGGAGACGGGGACTCCCTCGCGCTCTCCTGGAGCAAGGACCAAGCGAGGGCGGCCCACCTGCGCCACACCGAGGGCGCCGGCGCGTGCCGGGCGCCATGTCAGGCATCAGGAGCGGCGACGTCATCCTGCCGCTCGCGGACGGCCGTGAGCTGCTCCTGCGCCGGGTGAGCCGGCCCGACGCTCACGGCCGAGATCCTGGCGCGGCTGGGCATGGACCTCCCGGAGCACGAGTGGGCACCGGCTCCCGCAACGAGGAGGTCCCGGCCGTGTAGTACAGACCGAGCGGCCTCGCGCTCGTGATTCCACCCTCTTAGCCCGGCTGCGACCCTCTAGCTGCGCAACCTCGGCTAGGGCCGGCGCAGCTGCCGGGCGACGCGTTTCCGTTCGGGTCGCCCCCTCGACGCGATCGCTCCTTTCCGAGGTCGGCGGGACCGAGCCACTTGAGACGCTGTGTCACAGGCGCCCGTCCCGGCGTTCCAACGACCGCGGGGTACGAGATCGCGCCGTCCGGGTCGCCGCACCGGCGCGGGGGTCGCAGGAGGCGGCGGGGGTGCGCAGATCGATCGGCGCTGGCCAGGGCCGGGCAGGGTGCGACCGGTCGGTCGCCAAGGCGATATGAGGTGGGGGATGAGCGAGCTGCGCGGCGACGAGGTGGTGCTGGCCCGGGCGGGAGAGGTCCGGGTGGTCGGCTCGATCGCGGAGGCCGAGCGCGAGATGGCGAGTGGCTTCCGGCCGGAGGTGGTGCTGGTGGGGCATCGCCTCAGCGGGCTCCTGGCGAGGCGGCTCGCCCGGGCCGGGCGCACCCGTGTCCCAGTGCTGGCCATCTGCGGCGAGGGCGGCCGGGTCCGCATCACCCCCGTGAGCGGGGCGGCGGAGGTGCCCGCCGACCTCGAGGAGCTGGGCGGCCTGCTGCGCCTGCTCGACGACCTCTGCGGCGAGCCGCTCCTGCAGGCGGGGTGAGGACGGCCCGCGAGGCGCTCGCCCCGGCCCGGCGCGGTCAGGGGACCGCCTCGCGCTCTCCCTCGTCCTGGGCCGGTTCGCCCACCGGGCAGACCACCACCTGCACGCCGGCGGCGCGGATGGCGTCGAGTTGCTCGGCGCCGGCCGAGCGGTCGGTGATCAGGGTCCTCACCTGGGCCATGGGCACGCAGGCGAAGTTGGAGGTCACGCCCACCTTCGAGCCGTCGGCGACGGCGACCACGTTGCCGTCCGCGCGCTCCACCATGAGGCGGTTGACGGCGGTCTCGGCGTAGACGGAGGTGGTCAGCCCGGTGCGGGCGCTCACGCCGTTCGTTCCGAGGATGCAGATCGAGGCGTGAATCTGGGAGAGGCCGAGGACGGCCAGCTCACCGAAGAGCGAGCGCGAGCGCGGCCGGAACTCGCCCCCCAGGACGATGAGCTCCGCCTCGGAGTCGCCGAACTCGGCCGGGGCGGCGGCGTTGTTGGTCACGATGCGGACGTTGCGCCGCCGCAGGTGGCGGATCACCGCCAGCGTGGTCGAGCCGGCGTTGAGGAGGACGGTGTCCTCGTCCTTCACCCGCGAGGCGGCCTCGGAGCCGATGGCCTCTTTCTCCGCGGCGTGGAGCAGGTCCTTCTCCACGAAGAGCCGCTCGCGGCCGGTCCGCTGCGCCAGCCTCACCCCGCCGTGGTAGCGCTCCACCAGCCCCGCCGCCGAGAGCTCGTCGAGGTCGCGCCGGATGGTGATCTCGGAGACGTGGAACGCCCCAGCCAGGTCGGCGACCCGAGCCGAGCCGCGCGCCTCGAGCTGGTCGAGGAGCCGCTGCCGTCGCTGGGAGGTGATCCGTCCGGGGCCCCGCATGTCGTGACCGCTCGTGCTCGGTTCAATCCAGGTTGTGCGGGCAAACGCTCGAGTAGATCGCCGTCGCGCGACGCAGCGGACGCGAGCATCGCCTGGAAGTGCTCCAATGCCGCTCGGAGCATCGATCTGTTCGAATGGATTGTATTGCACGCTTGACCAAGCCGCAAGGGGACCATAGTACCCCCGGAGGCGGGACCTGCACGGGCACCTGCCCGGGCTCGCGCGGTTCTCCGTTGACGGTCGCGAAGGGTGCCTGGTAACCGCAAGACCTCGCCAACGTCTTGGAGCGGACGGAGGTGCCCGCCCGATGCTTGCCGGCTCGATCGCCACCTTCTTGCAGGCGCCGGCCCGGCCGCAGGCGGTCCAGGAGATCTTGCGGCGGGCGGCCGACCCGGCGCTGCTCGGCGCACCGCTGGGGCGGCAGGCCATCGACGGCGACCGGCTCTACCTGGTGCTCTCCGAGTACGTGACCCAGGCGGCGGAGCGGAGCTGGCCGGAGAGCCACCGCGAGCACTGCGACGTCCAGGTGGTGCTCTCCGGCGAGGAGCGGATCGGCTGGACGCCGCTGGGATCCGGGTGCCTCCCCCGCGGCGCCTTCGACGCGGACAAGGACCTGCAGCTATACCAGGCGGTCGGGGCCCTGAGCTGGCTGGCCGCCGCCCCCGGGACCTTCTTCCTCTTCGAGCCGTCGGATGTCCACCAGCCCGGGATCGCCGCCACGGGGGGCGTTCGGGTGCGCAAGCTGGTGGGGAAGATCCACCGGAGCCTCCTGGGGCTGTAGCTCGGCCCCGTGGCGCGCAGATCCTCCCCCGCGGCCGGGGGCGGAGTTCCTCGCCCTGCCTCTGGCAGGCCCTCGCGGAGCCCCCCGCCTCTTGCCGGGGCACCGAGCGCGGGCGGCGTCCCCTGGCGCCCGCCCGGGGATCGGCAGCGGGGCAACGGTCTTCGGCTCGCTCGTCGGGATCGACCGCACCGCGGCGTACCTGGCGTGGCCCGACCTCGAGGGCGACCAGACCGGGGGTCTCGAGTGCCGGCGGGACGAGCCAGGCGTCCGGGGCTCCAGCCTCGAGCCCGCCACCGGCACGAGGCGGACTCGGGCCTGCGTCGGGCAGTGACGGTCCACGGCGCAAGCTCGGCCCGCGGCGTGGCGAAGGGCCTGGCCCGGTCAGAACCGGAAGGCCAGCGATCCGTACCCTCGGTTGAGCGCCACGGTCATGGGCAGCTGCATGGACGCCGGGCCCCAGAGCTGGCGGGGACCGGGCGAGCAGAAGCGGTCCTCGCGGGCCCAGGCCTCGCGGCGCGAGGCGAAGTAGCGGAAGGCGGGGGAGTCGCACCGCACCAGCGCCTTCTCGATCACCATCTCGTCCTTGCCGTGCCTGCGCTCCACGTTGAGCAGCCCGGTGAGAGGAATGGCCACCGGACGCCCGCCGCTCTCCAGATCCCGGACGCTGGCCATGTAGCCGGTCTTGCCGGCCAGGACCAGGGAGCCGGCGGTGAGCCCCAGGTTGTAGGTGTAGGCGGCGTCGAACAGGGTGGGGGCGCCGCATCGCCCCTCGTAGCCGAAGAAGTGGGCGTGGGTGGCGAACTTCACGGTCGGATCGAGCTCGGCCACCCGGGTGGCCACCATGTCCTTGAGCAGGCGCTCGGTGGGGATGAGCGAGACCTGGAGGTTGCCGTGGGCGTCGCGGTCGGCCACCAGCATCCGCTGGATGTACGAGGGAAGGGAGCGGTACAGCGCGGCCAGGCCGGCCTCCAGCCGGCGGGGGACGAAGACCACCCGATCGGCCTCCTTCATGGCGGCGATGGTGGCGGCGCTGGCCGCCATCTCCTGGTCGATGGCGGCGATGAGGGCGTTCATCTCCGGCACGAACTCGATGAGTCCCTCGGGGACCAGCACCACGCCGTGGTTGATCCCCCGTCCGGCGCGGTCCACCACCACCTGGGCGATGCCCTCGATGATGTGGGAGAGGGACATCCGCTTCTCGGCCACCTCCTCGGAGATCAGCGCCACCGCCGGCTTCACCTGCAGCGCCACCTCCAGGGCCACGTGCGAGGCGGCCCGTCCCATGAGCTTCACGAAGTGCCAGTACTTCCGGGAGGAGGGGGTGTCCTGGAGGATGTTCCCCACCATCTCGGCGTAGACCCGGGTGGCGGTGTCGAAGCCGAAGGAGATGGGCAGGAGGTCGCCGATCTGCAGGTCCCCGTCGATGGTCTTGGGCACGCCGATCACTTGCACTCCGCCGCCGCCCTCGGTGACGTCGCGGTAGAGGGACTCGGCCAGCACGGCGGCGTTGGTGTTGGAGTCGTCGCCCCCCACCACCACGATGGCGTCCAGTCGGTGGTCGAGGCAGGTCTTGCGCACGGCGGCGAACTGCTCGTCCTTCCTGATCTTGGTCCGGTCGGAGCCGAGGAAGTCGAAGCCGCCGGTGTTGAGGATGTCGGCGATGGCCTCGGGGGTCACGTCGAAGAGCTTGCCCTCGATGAGCCCCTTGGGCCCGGCGCGGACGCCGAGGAGGCGGTTCTCCTTCCCGAGCGCGGCGGCCAGGCCGGCGATGACGTTGTGCCCGCCCGCGGCCGGCCCACCCGAGAACAGCACCGCCACCCGCTTGCCACGGGGCGGGGAGGGATTCCGCTGCCGGCCGACCAGCACCTTGTTGCCGGAGGCGCCGGAGGTGAGGGGGAACTGCTCGTTGACCCGAGGTGTATCCCCGGTCGAGATCGCCTCGGCGCCGGGCTCGAAGAGGACCGGTGCCACCCCCGGCCCGTCGCGGAAGGCGGCGCAGACCGGCACGGCCAGGCCGCGGATGCAGTCCTCGAAGATGGAGTGGCGGTTCTCGGTGCGGGTGATAAGCGCCTCGATCTGCGACACGGTTCTCTCCTGTGGGTCGGTTCGCCGCCCCGGCCAAGGGACGGCGGACCCGCCTGTCTACCACGGGACGGCAGGCCCGCAGGCGCGGCGGCGGGAGCGCCACCTGTGGCCGGGTGCCGCAGCGCGCCATGCCGCGGCGCGCCAGGGCTTCGGGTCACCTTGACCACCCCCGCCACCTGCAAGATCCTCCCCGGCCATGGGGGACCAAGGCGACGCCGGGTCGAGCCAGCAGGCCCGGGCGCCCACCCGGAGCCAGCTCCACGGGCTCCTCGGGTTGATGCTGCTCATCTGGGCGGCCAACTACCTCTTCGCCAAGCTCGCCGTCCGCGAGGTTCCGGGGTTCCTGGTGGCGTGCCTGCGCACCGTCCTCTCCGGCCTCTTCATGCTGCCGGTGTACCGGCTGGCCGCTCGAAAGCGGGATCCCGCGCTGCGGCCCTGGACCGGGCGCGACCTGCCGCGCCTGGCCGCGGTCGGTGTGCTGGGCATCGTGGGGAACCAGGTGCTCTTCGTCGTCGGGCTCTCCCACACCAGCGTGGCCCACGGGTCGCTGGTGGTGGCCACCGGGCCGGTGATGGTCCTCCTGGGCACGGCGGCCCTCGGGCACGAGCGGCTCTCCCGCAGCCGGGCGGTGGGCATGGTGATGGCGGCGGCGGGCGTGGCCACCCTTCAGCTTGGCCACAAGGACGGGATCGCGGCGGGCCTGGCCGGGGACGCCACCATGCTGGCCAGCGCGGCCCTCTTCGCCGGCTTCTCCATCTTCGGCAAGGAGATCAGCGCCGAGCTCGGCTCGCTGGCCGTCAACGCCATCGCCTTCTGGGGGGGCGCGCTGCTCTTGCTCCCCTACGCCGCCTGGGGCCTGTGGCGGTTCGGCCCCGGGAACGTGAGCGCGTCGGCTTGGGTGGGCATCCTCTACATGTCGGTCGCGCCCTCCATCGTCGGGTACCTCATCTACAGCCATGCCCTGCGCTGGCTGCCGGCCTCGCGGGTGGCGAGCGTGACCTACCTGCAGCCGGTGCTGGCCACGCTCCTGGCGGTGGTCTTCCTGGGCGAGCGCCCCGGGATCGCCTTCCTCACCGGCGCGGCCATCATCCTGGCCGGGGTCCTGGTGGTCCAGCGGCGCTAGGCGGCCGGAGGGGCCTGCTCACCAGCGGTGGTGCACGGCGGGGCGGATCCGCCGCTCGTAGATCTCGCGGATGGCGCGGAGCGTGGCCTCGGGGAGGGCCGGCAGGTCGGCGGCGGCGACGTTCTCCTCCACCTGGGCGGGCCGCTTGGCGCCGGGGATGGCGCAGGTGACCGCCTCGAAGGAGAGGATCCAGCGCAGGGCCAGCTGCGCCAGGGTGGCGCCGGGCGGGACCAGGGGGCGGAGATCCTCGACCGCCGAGAGACCTCGCTCGAATTCGACCCCGGAGAATGTCTCGCCCTTGTCGAAGGCCGCCCCCTCGCGGTTGAACGCGCGGTGGTCGTCCTGGGCGAAGGTGCTCTGCCGCGTCATCTTGCCGGCCAGCATGCCCGAGGAGAGGGGCAGGCGGGCCAGGATGCCGACCCGCCGGCGCCGCGCCTCGGCGAAGAACAGCTCGGCGGGGCGCTGGCGGAAGATATTGAAGATGATCTGCACCGACTGCACCCCCGGGTACTCGATGGCCTTGAGGGCCTCCTCCACCCGCTCGACGCTGACGCCGTAGGCCCGGAGCTTGCCAGCCTTCACCAGGTCGTCGAGGACCTCGAACACCTCGGGCCGGTAGTAGACGTCGGTGGGTGGGCAGTGGAGCTGGAGCAGGTCGATGACCTCGGTCTCCAGGTTGCGCAGGCTGCGCTCGACGAAGGCGGTGAGGTTCTTCCGCTCGTACCCGGCCGCCACGTGGGGATCGAGGCGACGCCCCGCCTTGGTGGCCACGTGAATGGGCTCCTTGCGCTCCCGGCGGAGCCGGGCCAGGAGCCGCTCGCTGCGCCCATCGCCGTAGACGTCGGCGGTGTCGAAGAAGTTCACGCCCAGGTCGACGGCGCGGCGCAGCGCCGCCAGGGACTCGGTGTCGTCCACCGTGCCCCAGGTCCCCCCGATGGCCCAGGCACCGAAGCTGACGGTCGAAACCCGGAGGCCGGTCCGTCCCAGCTCGCGGAACTGCATGCGTCACCTCCTCAGGCCAGGCTGTGGAACACCCGCTGCACGTCGTCGTCCTGCTCCAGCGCGTCCACCAGCGCCAGCACCTCTCGGGCCTTCTCCTCGGGCAGCTCCACCGGGTTCTGGGCCACGTACTCGTGCTCGGCGGAGACGAGCGGGAGCTTGCGCGCCTCGATGGCCGCTTGGAGCTGGCCGAAGCTCTGGAAGGCGCAGCGGATCACCACCAGCGCCTCGCCCTTCTCGCCCTTTCCCTCGCCCATCTCCTCCAGCCCGTGGTCGATGAGGTCGAGCTCCAGGCCCTCCAGATCGAGCCCCAGGGGGCTGAGCCGGAAGACCCCCATCTTCTGGAACTGGAAGGCCACGCTCCCGGAGGTGCCCAGGTTCCCGCCGTGGTCCTTGAAGTGCATCCGCACGTTGGCCACGGTGCGGACCACGTTGTCGGTGGCCGCCTCCACCACCAGCGCGATCCCGTGGGGCCCGTAGCCCTCGTAGAGCACGGTCTCGTAGGCCTGCTGGTCCTGGCCTGAGGCGCGCTTGATCGCCGCCTCGACCTTGTCCTTGGGCATGTTGGCGGCGCGGGCGTTCTGGAGCGCCCGGCGCAGCGCCGGGTTGCCGTCGGGGCTGGGGCCGCCGCTCTTGACCGCGATGGCGATGTCCTTGCTGACGCGGGTGAAGGCCTTGGCCATCTTGTCCCACCGCGCGAACATGGTGGCCTTGCGCGTCTCGAAGATGCGTCCCATGGGGCTCCTCGCGGCGGGTGCGAGGCACCCGCGAGGCCCGGATATCCCAGGAATGGCGCAGGCGCAAGCCGCATCGCGCGCACCGCCCCCGGCTCTTCGGCTACCATGCCGCCCTTTCCCGGGACGCTTCGAGGGAGGGCGGGTGACGCGACGTGGATGGGTGCTCTTCGCCGGGCTGGCCCTGATCTGGGGCATCCCGTACCTGCTCATCCGCGTGGCGGTGCGGGAGCTCCCGCCTGCGGTCCTGGTGTTCGGCCGCACCGCCCTCGGCGCGGCGCTGCTCTTCCCCGCCGTCCTCCGCCGAGGGCACCTGCCGGCGCTCAGGGACCGCTGGCGGCCCATCGTGGCCTTCGCCGCCGTGGAGGTGGCCATCCCCTGGCTCCTGCTCTCCGACGCGGAGCGGAAGCTCTCCAGCTCCGCGGCCGGGCTCCTGGTGGCCTGCGTGCCGCTGGCCGGTGCCCTCCTGGCCCGCCTCTCGGGAACCCGCGAGCGCCCCATCGGATGGCAGGGGCTGGCCGGGCTCGTCCTGGGGCTGTGCGGGGTGGCCGCGCTGGTGGGCCTGGACGTCTCGGTGCGGGATGGCTGGGCGCTTGCGGAGATGGCCCTGGTGGTGCTCGGCTACGCCGCCGGGCCCATCATCGTGGCGCGTTCCCTCTCCGGCCTCCCCACCCTCGAGGTGGTGGCCGCCTCCCTCGGCCTGACCGCTCTGGCCTACGCGCCGGCGGTGCCCCTGTCGCTCCCGGCGCACGCCCCCTCGGCGGCCGCCCTGGGGTCGGTGGTGGTCCTGGGGGTGGTGTGCACCGCCGCGGCCTTCGTCGTCTTCTTCCAGCTCATCGCCGAGGTGGGACCGCTCCGGGCCACGGTGGTCACCTACCTGAACCCGGCGGTGGCCATGGCGGCGGGGGTGGCACTGCTCGGCGAGCCCCTCACCACGGGGATGGTCCTCGGCTTCGGCCTCATCCTCTTGGGGTCCTGGCTGGCGACGCGGGCGCCGCGTGTTTCCCGTGCCGGGGAAGGCCGGAGCGCCTAGGATCCAGGCCGGATCGAGCGAGGGAGGATCACATGGCCGAGACGCCGTCCGCGATGCTGCCCCTGGGGACCCCGCTGCCCACCCTGCGCCTGCCCGACACGGCGAGCGGCAAGCTCATCGACGCCGCCGCGCTGGCCGAGGGGAAGAAGGGGCTCCTGGTGGCCTTCATCTGCAACCACTGCCCGTACGTGAAGCACATCCTGGCCGAGCTGGTGCGCGTTTCCCATGAGGCCCTGGACCAGGGCTTCGCGGTGGTGGCGGTGAGCTCCAACGACGACAAGGCCTACCCGCAGGACGGGCCGGCGGCCATGGGAAAGCTGGCCCGGGAGCAGGGCTGGCGTTTCCCGTATGTCTTCGACGAGAGCCAGGAGGTGGCGCGGGCCTTCCAGGCCGAGTGCACCCCCGACCTCTTTCTCTTCGACGGGCGCCGGCGGCTCGCCTACCGCGGCCAGTTCGACGACAGCCGACCCTCGCTCCCCCGGCCGGTCGACGGGGCCTCGCTCCGGGCGGCCCTGGCCGCCCTGGCCGCCGGGAAGGCGCCCGGGCCCGAGCAGAAGGCGAGCGTGGGCTGCAACATCAAGTGGAAGCCGGGCAAGGCAGCGGGGCGCCTCTCCTAGGGCCGGCGGCGGTGGCCCCGGCCAAGGGGGAAACGCTGCAGGTGGAGGGCCGGGAGGTGAACGTCACCCACCCGGAGAAGGTCTACTTCCCGGCGGCCGGCATCACCAAGGGAGATCTGGTCCGCTACTACCTGGCGGTGGCCGAGGGCGTGCTGCGGGGCGTGCGCGCCCGCCCCATGCAGCTCAAGCGCCACGTCGACGGGATCGAGGGCCAGCCCTTCTACCAGAAGCGGGCGCCCGCCTCCCGCCCGCCCTGGATCGAGGTGGCCGAGCTGCGCTTCCCCTCGGGGCGCACCGCCGAGGAGATCGTGGTGAACGGCGCGGCCCAGCTGGTCTGGGTGGTCAACCTCGGGTGCATCGATCTCCACCCGCACCCGGTGCGCTCCGCCGACCTGGAGCACCCGGACGAGCTGCGCGTCGACCTGGATCCCGGCCCCGGGGTGCCCTTCGAGCAGGTGCGGCAGGTGGCGCTCCTGGTGCGCGAGGTGCTGCTGGGGCATGGTCTCACCGGCTGGCCCAAGACCAGCGGCTCGCGGGGGATCCACGTCTACGCCCGGATCGCGCCTCGTTGGGGCTTCGGCGAGGTGCGCCAGGCGGCGCTGGCGCTGGCCCGGGAGGTGGAGCGGCGCGCCCCGGCCCTGGCCACCAGCAAGTGGTGGAAGGAGGAGCGGCACGGCGTCTTCGTCGACTACAACCAGAACGCCAAGGACCGCACCGTGGCCTCGGCCTACTCGGTGCGGGCGGTGCCGGACGCCCGGGTCTCGACGCCGGTGACCTGGGAGGAGCTGCCCGACTGCCAGCCGGCGGACTTCACGCTCCGCACCGTCCCGGCCCGGGTGGCGCGGCTGGGCGATCCGGCCGCCGGCATCGACGAGGCCCCGGGCTCGCTGGAGGCGCTGCTCGAGCTCTCCGCCCGCCAGCGTGCCGAGGGGCAGGGCGACGCTCCCTGGCCGCCGCACTTCGCCAAGGGCGAGGACGAGCCGGCCCGGGTGCAGCCGTCGCGGAGGAGGAAGGGAACGCCGCCGGAGGGGTGAGGGGAGGGGGAGGGCGCCCGGCCTCTTCACGTCGAGCGGGTGCCGAGGATCTTCGCGAGCTCGAAGGGCGGTGCCACCTCGAGCTGCTGATAGCGGCACTCCGCCGGCGACCGGTCGGGCCGCCAGCGCACGAAGCGCGTGGCGTGGCGGAAGCGGTCGCCCTGCAGGTGGTCGTAGGCCACCTCGCAGACGCGCTCCACCCGCACCGGCTCCCAGGACAGGTCCTTGCCGCGGTTCCAGCGGGTGGTCGCGCCGGGGAGGCGCTGGCCCATCGGCTCGGCGTCGCGGGCTCGCTGCGCCCAGTCGCGCCAGGGGTGCCCCTCGTCGGCATCGCGGCGGAGCGGCTCCAGCTCGCGGGCCAGCTCGCGCCGCCGGGCGGAGTCGAAGCCGCTGGCGATCCCCACGTGGTGGAGCCGGCCTGCCTCGTCGTGAAGGCCGAGGAGGAGGGAGCCCACCATGGTGCCCGGGCCCTCCTTGTGCCAGCGGAAGCCGGCCACGGCGCACTCCGCGGTCCGGGCGTGCTTCACCTTCACCCAGCCTCGCTCCCCGGGCAGGTAAGCGCCGTCCAGGCGCTTGGCCACCACCCCGTCCAGCCCCGCCCCCTCGAAACGCCGGAACCAGTCCGCGGCCAGCGCGCCGTCGCGGGTGGCGGGGGTGAGGTGCAGGGGCGGGTGCGCCACGGCCAGCGCCTCCTCCATAAGCGCGCGCCGCTCCGAGAGGGGCGCCGCCCGCAGATCGCGATCGCCCAGGGCGAGGAGATCGAAGACCACCAGGCTGGCCGGGTGCTCCGCCGCCAACATCCGCACCCGCGAGGCGGCCGGGTGGATGCGGAGGAGGAGCGCCTCGAAGTCGAGCCCGGCCGGGCCGGCCACCACCACCTCGCCATCGACCACGCAGCGCGCCGGGAGCTCGCTGCGGAGCGGGCCGACCAGCTCGGGGAAGTAGCGATCCAGGGGCTTGAGCTCGCGCGACTGCACCCGAAGCTCGTCGCCGTCCCGGAAGACCAGCGCCCGGAACCCGTCCCACTTCGGCTCGAAGATCCAGCCCTCGCCCCCGGGGAGCTCGACGGCGGGCCGGGCCAGCATGGGCTCGACCGGGGGGGGGATGGGGAAGGGCAAGGCTCCTCCGCGGCGCCGGGGCGCCGGAGCGGGGATCTACCCCGCCCGCTGCGCCTCGGCCACCTCCGCGGGAGGGCCGCCGATGAGCCCGAGCCGGGTGCCCACCCGCCTCATGGCATCGAGGACCCGGTCGACCTGCGCGTCGGTGAGGGCGGCGGTGAAGGTCATGCGGATGAGGCAGCCGCCCGAGGGGACGGCCGGCGGCAGCACCACGTTCACGAACAGCCCCTCGGCGGTGAGCGCCCTCCAGGCCTCGAAGGTGCGCTCCACGGTGCCCACCAGCACCGGCACGATGGGGGTCTGCGAGGGCCCGGTGTCGTAGCCCATGTCCCGAAGGGCGCGGGTGGCGCGGCGGGTGATGTCCCAGAGCCGTCGCCGGCGCTGCGGCTCCTGCTCCACGATGGTGAGGGCGGCGCTCACCGCCGCCAGGGCGGCCGGGGGCGGGCTGGCGGCGAAGATGAAGGGGCGGTTCCCCTGGCCGTAGCGCAGGTAGTCGATCACCGGCTGGCTGGCGACGGCGAAGCCGCCCACCGCCGGCAGCGACTTGCTGGTGGTGCCGACGATGACGTCGACCTCGTCCTCGAGGTGGAAGAACTCGGCGGTGCCGCGCCCGCTGCGGCCCAGGACCCCCAGGCCGTGGGCGTCGTCGAGGATCAGCCGGGCGCCGTGGCGCCGGCAGGCGTCGAGAATCTGGGGCAACGGGGCGATGTCGCCCTCCATCGAGTACACGCCGTCGATGGCCACCAGCTTCCCCGCGTCCCCGCAGCCCTCCAGGACCCGCTCCAGGTCCTGGACGTCGTTGTGGCGGAAGCGGCGCACCTCGGCGGTGGAGAGGCGGGAGGCGTCGAGGATGCTGGCGTGGGCCCGGCGGTCGACGAGGAGGAAGTCGCCCCGCTGGGCCAGGGCGGAGATCACCCCCAGGTTGGCCATGTAACCCGAGGTGAAGAAGATGGCCGCCTCCCGGTGGAAGAACCGCGCCAGCTTCCGCTCCAGCTCGGCGTGGAGCTCGAGGGTTCCGTTCAGGCAGCGCGAGCCGGTGGTGCCAGCCCCCCAGCGAAGGCAGGCGTCGGCGGCCGCGGCGGTCACGCGAGGGTCCGCGGCCAGCCCCAGGTAGTTGTTGGAGCCGAGCATGATCAGGCGGCGCCCCTCCACCACCACCTCCGCGTCCTGGGCGGATTGCACCACGCGGTAGAAGGCGTCGAACCCGGCATCCTTCATCTGCTTGGCCAGCGGGACCTGCAGGCACTTGTCGAACACGTCCGTCATGGCGCTCTCCTGGAAGGGTGATCGGCGAGACGGACGCGACCTTAGGGATCGACCCTGACACCGAGCGTGCAATGACATGTCGTGAATGTGACCCCGGGCGCAGGCGCACTCCGAGTCCGGACGGACACGGGGTGCGCCGGGACCCGGCGGTCAGTGGAGGGTGGCGTCCGGGCGGACGACCGAGCGCTCGGCCCGCGCCAGCTCGCCGAGATCCAGGGGCTTGTCCAGGACCGGCTGAGGCTGTGCGCCCAGGAAGCGGCGGGCGCCCTCGGTCACGGCGCCGCCGGTCATGAAGACGACCCGGCGTGCCAGCGAGGGGCGCCGGCCGAGCAGGGTCTGGTAGAACCGCTCCCCGCCGCCGGCCGGCATCATCACGTCACAGAGGACTAGGTCGAAGGGCTCAGCGTCGAGCCTGGCCAGGGCCTGGTCCACGCCCGAGGCGACCTCGACCCGGTAGCGCGCCTCGAGGAGCCTGCGGACCGACGAGAGCACGATCTCCTCGTCGTCGACCAGCAGCAGCCGGGGCCGGGGCTCGGCCGGGATCGCGGCCGGTCGCTCCACCTCGCG
Source organism: Anaeromyxobacter sp. (assembly GCA_035541675.1). GTDB lineage: Bacteria > Myxococcota > Myxococcia > Myxococcales > Anaeromyxobacteraceae > Anaeromyxobacter. The sequence continues at coordinate 13,277 of DATKMW010000003.1, forward strand.
CTTCGGGAGGGCGGCCGCCCGCGCCAGCTCCACCATGGCGCGCGTCCCCTGGCCGGGCTGGCTCTCCAGCCAGAGGTTCCCTCCCAGGCTGACCACCAGGCCGCGGGAGACCGCCAGCCCCAGCCCGGTCCCGCTCCCGAAGGGCTTGGTGGTGAAGAACGGCTCGAACACCCGGCGCAGCACCTCCGGCTCCATGCCGCTGCCGTTGTCCTCGACCACCAGGAGCACGCGCCCCGTGGCCTCGTTCACCTCTCCCCGGAGCACGACCCGCCCGTCGGTCCGTCCCTCGGGCACGGCCTGCACCGCGTTCACCACCAGGTTCCCCAGCACCTGCACCAGCACGCTCTCCTGGGCGGACACCCAGGTCGCCTCGGGCAGGAGGTTGGCCAGCGCCACCCGCTTCCCCAGGCGCACCCGCGCCACCTTGAGCACGTCGTCGCCCAGCGGGCGCACCTCCACCGCGGCCAGCGGCTCGGACGAGGCGGCCAGCCGCCCGGCGTCGAGGAGCTGGCGGACGATGGCCGAGATCCGGCGGACCGACTGGATCGACTCCTGGATGGCGTCGCGCCCGGCGTGCGAGAGCGCGTCGGCCTCGGCGTCGCTCAGGTACTGGAGGTTGGCGCTCACCACCGCGGAGGGGTTGTTGACCTCGTGGGCGACGCCGGCCGCGAACTGGCCCAGCGCCGCCAGCTTCTCGGCGCGGTGCAGCGCCTCCCGGGAACGGCCCAGCTCGGCGGTGCGCTCCTCCACCTGCGACTCCAGCTCGCGGCGCAGGGTGGCGAGGGTCCGGGCGTCCCCCACGAAGCGAGCGGCGGTGGCGTAGCCCACCGCGGCCACCGGGGCGAGGAAGCCCAGGTCGACCAGGTAGGGCGCGTCCACCACTCCGGCGGCGGCCAGCGCGTCGTTCACGCCCATGGCCAGCAGCACGCACAGGGCCGCGAACTGCAGGCCCGCGTTGGGCACGCCGGCCAGGTGGCAGCGGCCCAGCCGGAAGAGGGGGATGACCAGCAGCAGGAGCAGAACACCCCAGGTCAGGTCGCCGGCCGTGGACATGACGGCGGTGCGGTAGGTCACGTGCAGCGGCGCGAAGTCGTCGAACCGCACGCCGCCGGGGACCAAGGCCGGGGTGGAGATGCCCACCACCGATACGATCAGGAGGGCGATCTGCAGCCCCCGGTCGAGCCAGGAGCCACGCTTCCCCAGCATCTCGCTGGTGTAGAGGAGCCAGGCCACGGTGTGGAGGGCGGCGGCACCGATCTGCAGCCGCGAGCAGATGACCACCGCGTCGTCGCCGAGGACGGGGGCGGTGGTGGGGAGGTTCAGCGCGGCGTAGAGGGCGACGGACAGCGCGGCCAGGGAGAAGTAGCGCTGGTCCCGCCAGCCGGGGGCGCGCGAGAACAGCCAGGAGAGGACCGCCACGAAGCAGGCGATCCCGGTGGAGAGGAGGGTGATGCTGGCAGGCAGCGTCATTCCCGACCGAGCCCCTCCCCGCCCGGCAGGCGAGCGCCGGGCTCGCTGACAGGATAACCCCCGATTCTGCGTGCCGAAAGGCCAGGGGCCGGGGGCGGCGCGGACCCTCGATGAGCGCCGCGGCCGACTCGCCCGCAACGCTCCGGATTGGTAGGGAAAACCGCCGCCGGCGCGTCCGAGCGGGCGGGGCGGTTCATCCCGCACCCGGCGCCGCCGACCCTCCCTCGCCGCCGGATACTCCCGGGCCCCTCACCGGTGGTACACCTGGTCGCATGAGCCCGAGCGCCCCCCCGCCGGCCACGCCCTCTCCCGATGCGGAGTACGCGGTCGCACTGGAGGTGGACCCTGCCGTGCTCGCGGCGCCGGAGGCCCCTCCCTCCGGGGAGGAGGCCGACGCCCTCCAGCGGGTGCGGGCCTACCTCGCCGCCTCGCACGCCACTCCCATGGCATTCCCCACCATCGCCATGGAGATCCTGGAGCTGGTCCGCTTCCCCGACGTGGACCTGAACGAGCTCTCCCGCTACATCCGGGTGGACGGCGCACTGGCGGGCGGCGTGCTGGCCCTGGCCAACTCGGCCATCTACCGCGCCGTGCGGCGCATCGACACCGTGAAGGACGCGGTGGCGCGGCTGGGCATCTCCGAGGTGGCGCGGCTGGCCGCGGCCATCTCCATGCGCTCGCTCTACTGCGCCGACGCCGGGCGCGCCAACGACGCCTTCCAGCCGGCCTGGCAGCGCCTCTTCCTGCACGCGGTCACGGTGGCACGCTGCGCCTCCGACCTGGCGCGTCACAAGCTCGCCGCCACGCCCGGCGTGGAGCAGACCTTCATGGCCGGGCTGCTCCACGACGTCGGGCTCTCCGCCGTCCTGCGTGCGGTGGCCGAGCTGACCTTCTTCTCCAAGCTGCCCCGGCTCGAGGAGCCCGTCCTCTCGCGCGTGCTGCAGCGCGCCCACGTGGAGGCGGGGACGGAACTGCACCGGGCCTGGAAGCTCCCGCCGACCCTGGCCGACGTGGCCGCCCACCACCACGGGCCGGTGCCGGAGGGCGCCAACGGTCCGCTCGTTCAGCTGGTGCGGCTGGTCTCGGCGCGCGACCTCTTGCGCCGCGCTCCGGCCTCCCACCCGCGGGCCGCTGCCGAGGTGGTGGAGAGCGCCCGGGCGCTGGGGCTGCCCGCCGCGCGGGTCAAGGCCCTCGCCTCCGACCTGGAGCTGGCAGAGGCGTGGGTGGTGACGGCCTTCCCGTCCTGAAGGGACGCGGGATCAGGCCGGGCTGCCGTTCCGAAGCTCTCTCTCGGCGCGCAGCCAGTTCTCCAGGTCATTCCCGGGCTGGCAGCCGGAGCTCTCCCAGATCTGCCGGGCGCGCTGCGAGATCTCCTCGTAGGACGGCTCCGGGCGCCTCGCGGCGGGGCGGGCCGCGGCGCTGACGCTCCGCGCTGCCGTCACCTCGGTCTTCTTCTTCAGAGTGGCCATGGCGCTACTTAAAGCGAAGTCGGAGCCCGCGGGCAAGATTTCACGCAGGGAGCGGACAAGCTGCCGCGCGGCCCCTGGACTGCCCCGGATGGCAGGGCCGACGTGGGGCGGGTCAGATCACCGTCCCGTCGGGGATGGCGGCCCCCTTGGGGACGATGACGATCCCTTCGCGGATGAAGAAGCCGGGGCCGTCCGCCTCCTGGACGCCGGCCTCGTTGAGGATCCGCACGCCACGCCCGATGCGCGCGTTCTTGTCCACGATGGCGTGCTGGATCACCGAGTCGGCCCCGACGCCGATGGGCGGCACCCCGCGCGCCTGGGCGCCCTCGATCTGGCGCAGCGACTCGTAGAAGTCCGCACCCAGCATGAGCGTGTCCTTGAGGCGGCTCCCCTGGCCGATGCGGCTGCGGACGCCGATCACCGAGTGGGTGATCTCCGCGCCCATGAGGATGCAGCCCTCGGAGACCAGCGCCGCGTGGAGGGTGGCGCCCTCGATGCGGGTGGCCGGCAAGAAGCGCGGGTGGGAGTACACCGGGCGCGCGGCGTCGTAGAAGTCGAAGGGCGGGATGGGCTGGGTCAGGTCCAGACCGGCGTTGAAGTAGGAGGCGATGGTCCCCACGTCCTCCCAGTAGCCGCGGAACACGTGCGCCTGGACCTGGGTGGTGCCGATGGCGCCGGGGATGACGTGGCGGCCGAAGTCGACCAGGGCCGGATCGGAGAGCGACTTCTCCAGGTACTCGCGCTCGAACAAGTAGATGCCCATGGAGGCGAGGAAGCCGCGGCCGTAGCCGGGGATGTCCGACTCCAGGTCGTCGAGCCGCTCCGGGCCCGGCTTCTCCTCGAAGTGGATGATGCGCCCGCGCGAGTCCACCTTGAGGATGCCGAATCCGGCGGTCTGCTCCTTTGCCACCGGGAGGACGCCCACGGTCACCTGGGCGCGGTTGTTGCGGTGCGTGTCGCGCAGCGTCCGGAAGTCCATCTGGTAGAGCTGGTCGCCGGAGAGGATCAGCACCTCCTTGCTGGGGTGCGACTTGAGGTGCCGCAGGGACTGGCGGACCGCGTCGGCCGTTCCCTGGAACCACTCCCCGCCCTCGTCGGTCTGCTCGGCGGCCAGGATGGTGACGAAGCCGCGCGAGAAGGCGTCGAACTTGTAGGTCTGGCTGATGTGATTGTTGAGGCTCTCGGAGTTGTATTGCGTCAGCACGAAGATGCGGCGCAGGTTGGAGTTGATGCAGTTGGAGAGCGGGATGTCGACTAGGCGGTACTTGCCGGCGATGGGCACGGCGGGCTTGGAGCGCTCGCGGGTGAGGGGGAACAGACGCGTGCCACGACCGCCGCCGAGGATCACCGCCAGGCAATCGTCCATGGGGAACTCGTACCCCGACAGGCGGAGGAGTCAAGCCCGGCCGCGACGGCCGCGTTACCCCCGGACGGGTCGATCGGCGGTGGCGGGGACCGGGGCGGCTCGGTCCATGCGCGGCGCCGTGGCCAGCACCTCCTCGATGACGTCGACCGGGACGGGCTTGGCCAGGTGGCGATGGAACCCGGCGTCGGCGGCCCGGCGCTGGTCGTCCGAGGAGGCGTAGCCGGTCACGGCCACGAGGTAGGTGCCGGCCAGCGCCGGATCGGAGCGGATGGTGCGGGCCACCTCGTAGCCGTCGAGCCCCGGCAGCCCCACGTCGCAGAGCACCAGGTCCGGCTGGAAGGCCCGCGCCCGGGCCACGCCGTCTCGGCCGTCCCGGGCCACCTCCACGTCCTGGTCCCAGGCGAGCAGCATCTCCCGGAGCGTGTCGGCCGCGTCCTCGTTGTCCTCCACCACCAGCACCCGCCGCCGGGCCAGCCTGAGCGGCGCGCGCGGCACGGGAGCGCGGAGGGCCGGCTGCTCCGCCGCGAGCGGCAGGCGCACCTGGAACTCGGCCCCGCGGCCGGGCCCGCCGCTGGCGGCCCCGACGGTGCCGCCGTGCAGCTCCACCAGCCCCTTCACCAGGGAGAGCCCCAGCCCCAGCCCGCCGCGGGTCCTGTGCAGCGAGGTCTCGGCCTGGAGGAACGGCTGGAAGAGGCGACGGCCCAGCTCCGGCGAGAAGCCCACGCCCTGGTCGCGGACGGTGAGGAGCGCCTGGCCGCTCGCCTCCCGGGACAAGGTCACCTCCACCCGCCCGCCCGGCTCCGAGAAGCGGACGGCGTTGGCCAGCAGGTTGCCCACCACCTGGCCCATCCTCGTGGGATCGGCGTCCACCCAGGTCGGAAGGTCGACGCTGGCGAAGGAGAGCTCCAGCTCGGCGGCGTTGAACAGCGAGCGGTGGTCCTCCACCGTGCGCCGCACCAGCTCGCCCAGGTCGACGCGGCTGCGCTGCAGCTGGATCTTTCCCTGGGAGATGCGGGTCACGTCCAGCAGCTCGTCCACCAGGCGGGTGAGGTGGAGGACCTGCCGGTTGATGGTCTCGCGGGCGCGGGTCGCCTGGCCGGGAGGCGCGTCGGGCCGCTCCAGGAGCCAGAGGGCGTTGCGCAGCGGTGCCAGCGGGTTGCGCAGCTCATGGGAGAGCATGGCCAGGAACTCGTTCTTGTGCAGCCCCTCCTGGCGGAGCCGCTCGTTGGCCTCCGACAGCGCGGCGGTACGCTCCGCCACCCGGCTCTCCAGCTCGTCCCGGGAGCGGACCAGCTCCTCCTCCATCTGCTTGCGCTCGGAGATGTCGGTGATCACCCCCACCAGGAAGCGCCGCCCCACCGGGTCCACCAGCAGCGTCTTGCGGGTGAGCACGACGTGGACCGTGCCGACACCGTCGGTGAAGCGCTCCTCGTTCTCCACCACCTCGCCGGTGGCGAAGACCTGGTCGTCCTTGCGCCCGAACTCGTCGGCCTCCGCGACGGGGAAGAACTCCCGGTCGGAGCGGCCCAGGAGCTCCTCCCGCTTGCGCCTCATCAGCCGGCAGAAGCGCTCGTTGAGCAGCACCCAGCGGTGGCGCTCGTCCTTGACGAAGACCGGGTTGGGAAGCGAGTCGAGCAGCCCGGAGAGGAAAAGCAGGGCGACGTCCCGCTCCTCGGGCACGATCTGGTCAGCCTGGTCCGCTCGCGGATGGCTCATGGCGTTCCCGGGCCGTCGCCGGCCAGGCTACTGCCGCCAGCCCTCCGGGGCCACGCTCCGGTCGGGAGTGGCCGGCCAGGTGGGAGGAGCGTGACCGTGGTGCGCCGCGGTATCATGACCGGATGGGCCGGAAGCGTCGCCGGGCCGGGCCTCGGCCCGGACCCCGGGCCACCCCGCGGCCGCGCCGGCGGCCGGGACCGCGGCCGCCGGCGCGGCTGGCACGCATGCCCCGCCTGGCCTGGGTCCTGGTGGTGGCGACCCTCCTGGCCACGGCCAACCTGGTCGTCCAGGTGGCGCGCAAGCCGACCGAGATCCTGGGCCTGGTGTTCGCGCCCGACCCGCTCACCCCCGCCGAGACCTGGGCCAGGTACGGGCCGCTCTTCCGCCGCCACTCCACGTCGCTGGTCCGGCCGGCGCTCCTGGCGGCCCTGGTGCAGCTGGAGAGCGCCGGCGACCCGCTGGCCCGGACCTACTGGCGCTTTCGCCCCAGCCTGAATCCGTTCCACCTCTATGCGCCGGCCTCCACCGCGGTGGGCATCCTCCAGATCACCGACGGCACCTTCGCCGCGGCGCGCCACTACTGCATCCACGATCACCGTGCGGTGCGCGACGACGGCCCGTTCGACGACCGCTGCTGGCTCAATGGCCTCTACTTCCGGACCCTTCCCGGCGACTCCATCGAGATGACCTCGGCCTACCTGGACCGGGGAGTGGCCCGGGCGCTGGAGCGCCGCCCGCCGGAGTGGCCCCCGGCCGGCCCGGCTCGAACCGACGCGCTCGCCGCGGCCATCCACCTGTGCGGCCCGGCCCGCGGCGAGGCCTTCGCCGCCCGCGGCCTCCGGCCGGGGGCGGGGGAGCGCTGCGGGGACCACGACCTGCGCGCCTACCTGGAGCGGGCCGCGGCGCTGGTGGCACAGTTCGAGCGGCTGGCCGGAGCAGGGCGCTAGGCCTCTAGTCCAGCTGCCGGTGGAAGGGGTCCGCGCCGATGGTGCCGGAGAGCTCCAGGAGGTAGTCCGGGGCGCTGGCGCGGGCCAGGCCCTGGGCGGCGGCGGCGCGCCGACGCTCCAGATCGGCCGGGCCGCCGGCCTCGGCCGCGCGGGCCTCGACCGCGGCCAGGTGGCGCCGCCAGAGGGCCACGTCGCGCTCCTGCTTCACCCGCAGCCGCTCCCGGTACCAGTCGCTGGAGAGCGTCGCCTCGCGGTCGAAGAGGCCGCGGAAGCGCGGGTCGCCCGCGCCCATCCCCTGGTACTGGCCATGCACCATGACGTGGAGCAAGGCCCGCAGCGGGGGGCAGGCGGCCTCCACGCTGCCGTCCTCGAAGAAGCTCCGGGCCACCCGCGTCTGGGCCTCGACGATGGCATCCACCCCAGAGGCGAATACGTCCCAGCCCTGCAGCTCGGGTCGGAGCATCTCCTCGGCGAAGACGGCGCTGGGCGTCTCGAAGAGCCGGCCCAGGAAGTGGTCGGCGAAGCGCGAGGTGATCCGCCAGCCCAGGCGGCTGGCCAGCACCTTGCGGCCGTCGAGCTCGAAGTCCTCGACCCTTTCCAGGTACCCGTTGGCCACCAGCCAGGCGGGATCTCGCTCCTCGGGCTTCATCCGGCACCAGATCTCCGGCACCAGCATGCTGACGTCGTGGTCCACCCGGAAGCGCGGTCCGACCCAGCCGGCGGCGGTGGTGAAGCCGGCGCTGCCGGTGAGGATGGCGGAGAGGAGGGCGTTGTTCAGGTCCACCACCGGCCAGACGGCGTTGAAGGGTCCCTTGGTGAGGGCGCCCTCGCTGCCGAAGCCCGTGGTGGAGGGCGACTTGCCGGTGAGGCTGGCCATCCAGTCCATGAACAGCTCGGGGAGCTCCTGGTAGTGGATGGGGCTGTACACGGCCAGGGGCGGGGCGCCGATCTCGGGCTGGGGGGGGTTGGTGCGGCGGCCGGCCAGGACCGCTCCCACCGGCGCGAGAACCGGCCGGTCGGCGGGGATGCGGCGGTGGAGGCGCGAGGCCACCTCGGCCAGGTGGGTGGCTCGGGCGTCGGCCCGGTCCGGGCGCCGCTGCAGGTAGCGGGGGTTCTTGGAGGGCTTCCCGTCCACCAGGCGGGGGTGGGCCGAGGACACCACCCACTCGGCGCGCGGCTCGGCCAAGAAGCCGGAGAGAAGCCGCTGCATGGGCGGGGAGAAGAGGTCGAACTCGACCACCTTGTCGACCAGCGCCTGCACCGCCTTGCGGTCGAGGGGCTCGAAGTTGGAGAGGAAGGTGCCGGGGGTGGCGATGTCGGCCTCGGCCTGCAGGTCGAAGCCCCGGTGGATGGCGTCGTCCGGGCGCTGAAAGAGCAGGGCCTCGCAGTTCTCCACCAGCTTGACGCTGCCGGGGCCGAGGTCGTCTCCCGGGCCGACCACCCGCTCGCGGGGCAAGACCACCGAGGCGGTGATGTCGTCCTCCACCTGCACCTTCACGGCGGGGTGGAAGTCCGGCCGCAGCTTGTACATGCGCCAGGAGGAGCCGTCCGGCTCGAAGCCCACCCGCAGGTAGTTGGCCACCAGCCGCTGCCCGTCGAACTTGAGCTCGTGGCCGGGGTAGCCGTTCACCCGGTCGACGGTG
>DATKMW010000004.1:0-58176 GCA_035541675.1 Anaeromyxobacter sp.
CCGGGAGCCGGGTCACACCCGGCTGCTGCGGCGAACGGGCTCGCTGTGCCGCCGAGGCCAGTGCAGGCCGGGCGCGCCGATCAGCCCTTGGTCGGCTTGACGGCAGGGGAGGGCGCAGCCGCTTCGCGCTTTCCCTCGCGCTGTGCAGCGGCCCGGGCGGCCTTGGCGTCGGCCTTCGACTTCCGGTCGGCGACGGCCTGGGCCCTCGCCTCGGCCTGGGCCGGCGTGTCGGTGTGCGGAGCGGCGTCCTTCTTGCCTAGATCGTTGAAGCTCATGGATTGCCTCATTCTCTGGTGCGCTGTGAGTGAAGGAACCATAACACGAAGCACCCGATCCCACAGGGCAGGCGGGGGTCCCTTGTCGTGAGCCGCCCCGCGGGGGGCGCGAGCAATGGATCGAAGAGACGAGGCCGCCGCTCGCCCGAGGGCTTGCGGGAACCTACCTGGGGACGAGGCCGCAGGTCCGGAGCGATCCCCCTGGTCCGTAGACGTTCAGCCACCAACCGGCTCCGGCCGCCCGTCCGCTGCGCTCGGCAGCCTCCTGTGACTCGGCGATGCGGGTGCTGATGATGGAGCGACGCTGGGAGTCCGCATCGTCGCCAGGCGTGATCTTCCACCACCAGGCTCCGGGCACTTCATCCAGCGCTGCGTGGAGCACCTCCCGGCGGTCGACCGGCAGCAAGCGCATCGCCAGCAGCAGCGCACACCCTTGTGCGATCTCCCGGCGCGGGAACGCGTCGCCGAGCCTGTAGTGGGTGCCGCCCAGACAGGCCTCCACCCCCCACCCGGCATCTCGCAGCGGGCCGTGACCTAGCGCCTTCACCTCGACCCATTCCTCCCCCCCGGGCGCGAGATTCATGGCGAGCGAGCGCTCGCTCCTTTCCTTCCACACGAGGGGCATGCCGTTCACCGTGCCTTTCCGCACGCGGACCTTCTCGGGCCCCGCCCTCCTGCTCAATGTCGCACGAAGGGTGAACCCACAACCCGGCTGCGGCGGTGGCTCTCGACGCCCTCATCGGCCGCGTCGGAGCCGTCCAGGCGCGCCGGGAACTCCCGACCGTCCACCTCCCCACCCCAGCGGTGATCGTCGGAGGGATAGACCTCGACCGGGTGCCCGAGGAAGACACCCTCTCTGCCGTCCTTGGCGCTGGCCCCCACGCGTTCACAGTACTCTTCCCCTGGCATTCCGGGGGGAGGCACCCCATATCGGCCTGGAAGGCCCGCGCAAGGCGCATCACGCGCGGCGAAACAGGGCGGACGGCGCTCTGTCGCCAGGGCGCGAGCTTCCGACTCCTGGCGCTGCAATCCTGCCCTTCCCGTGGTGAGGTCGGCGTCCGCACGCCCTCCGGGATCCCGGCGAGGGGATCGGCGGGAGGCGGCGCGGGACGAACCGAGGCGACGGCTCGTGCAGGCGTTCGCTCCCCGGAGCGATGGGATGGCCCAGTGCCAAAGCGCAACGCTCCATTCCTGCCCACCGGGCAGCCTGCTCGCATCTGGAGGGCCGGGTCCGCGCTGAGCCGGATGCGCGAGCGAAGGTCCAGGCCCAGGGCACGGAGGTGCACGCGAGGGCGGATGAGACCGGTAGGACAGCTGGCTGGAGGCCCCTCCCCTGGTGCGCAGCGATCGTCCTGGAGAGGAGGAGATGCGGTCTACCCCTTCACGCGTGATGTCCTTGCGGAGGTCGCGAGGCAGCTAAGGGGAGCGCTCGCCTGCGTCTCACGGTATCGACGAGGGCGCTTCACCAGGGAGCTCTACGCCGTCGCCGGCGGCGTTGGCCAGCACGCGGCGCTCGAGGGCGACGACGAGGGCCAGGACCTCTCGAAGCTCGGCCGCGAAGGCGGTGGGGATGCGGGCCGCGCGGACGAGTGCCCGGCGGGCGTCGTCGAGGTTGGAATCCACGGCCAAGAGCTGCGTTCGCCGCAGATCGATCACGAGCTCATCGGGCATCCGAAGACCATACGCCCTTCTCGTCGCCGGAAGGCCAGCCTCCCGGCTCCGTGAGGCTAGGGGATAGGCGCCTTTCCGGTCTCCGACGCGGTGGCGGATGGCCTGATCTCCCCCATGCCCGGGATCCTCCCGATCGTCGAGCGCGCGGTGTTCCAGGCGTGCTGGACGATCCAGGAGAGCGAGCGATCCTGGCGGGTGGCCTCGGCCTGGATCTCCCGGAGCATGTCCTCCGGGAAGTAGAGCGACTGCTTCCTCTTGTCGGGTATTCCCATGTGCCCCTTGTACGCCCTGCCCGCCGCGGGGGGAAGACGATCACCATGGTCGCGGGCGCCTGCGACCCGGGCAGGTCGGGAACCAGTCCGGAGCCCTCATCTGCACTTCGACGTCGTGCGAATGGGAGGCCGCGAGTGCAACCAGCCGCTGGCGGCTGAGGACTCGGGGTCGGAGGTCACATCGTCGGCATCGAGCTGGAGGATCGGTTGGCGTGTCAGCGTCGATGTTCGGCTGCCGTTCAACATCCAATGTGGCCGGGCCCTCGAAGCCAAGCGCCGCAGCTTCATCGCCGCGCACCCCCGCGCTCGGGACGGTGACACAGCAGTGACTCTCGCGCGACGGGTGGCTCGCTGCGCGGCGCCACCGAGCGGTCCCGCCGCCCCGGGAGAGGCCAGGGTCCGTCGGGCGTCCTGTGGCCACTTCATCCGGCGCGACCGACGCACGGCCGGCGCGCCCGATCGGTGGGCCGGCTAGGTGGCCGCATACCCCTTCGAGGTCATGCTCCAGCGCCGGCCATCGTAGGTGAGCAGGCCGAGGTTCACGAGATTGCCGAGAGCCCTCTCGATGTCTTCGCGTCCGGGGCGCACCCGCAACGGGTCGGAGGTGGCGGGAGGCTTCGGGGCGGGGGCATCGACGACGGGGTCGATTCCGCCTCGGACGCGATAGCAGATCCAGTCGAGGCACTCCTCCTCTGGCGCGATGTTCAGGATCGAGCGCTCCGTTTCCTGGCTGACCGGCGCAGCTGCTTTGTTGATCATGTCTGTCCTTGCCCTACGCACGTCCCGGAGCTCCCCGCACCGGTCCGACCCATCCACAGAACGGCACCCTGGACCGAGATCACCACCATTCTGCTCTCTTTGTGCGGGATACGCCACCCGGCGAGCGGCCGCCTCGGCGTGGCTGGATCGCACGGACCCAGAGGTCAGCCCGCACGAGACGGGCTCTCCGGTGGGGCGTGTGCCTCGATGGCCGCGCCCCTGTGGGCGCCCGCCGACGGGGCTGGGCCGGCGCCCGTTCCATCCCAGGGCGTACAGGCTGACGTGCGCGGCGACGGCGCCGCGGAGCGTCGGCTGCGTGTGGTCGGGAACGCGGTGCTCCGGGCATGCCGCCTCGACCATGCCCGCTTGCAGTCGAGTGCTGGTGGCGCGCCTCCAGGAGCAGGTGGTGCTCGAGCTGGAGGTTCCAGGCTGCCGACGCACCAGCCGAGGAGGCGATCGCAGGGCGCGAAGTCGACGGTGGCGCGCACCTGATGGCTCGCCCAGCCGGTCGACATCCGCCGCTCTCCCGCGAGGGCCACGCGGAGCTCGGCGTCGGGTACGGCGTGGGCGAGCTGGAAGGCCGGCGCCGAGGATCCCCCCAAGAAGAGGAAGAGCGGCACGATCCAGTCGCTCCGGAAGACGAACCAGGGGACGAGGACCGCCTGGTGACGAACACGACCTTGCCGGCAACCCGCGTGGAGAGCTGCCGCCCGGTGAAGGGCGGGAACGCGACCGATTGGATGCACCCGCGGACGAGGTCGACCAGGTCGTCTACGAGCCACCACGTGATCGCGAGGAGGCCGCAGAGCGGCCAGGCGTGGACGTGCTGGTGGCGAGGGAGGGCGCGAGGCGAAGGCAGGAGCGGCATCGATGTCCGCGTCCAATCCCATCGATGTGGGCGTAGGCGTGGTGCAGGGCGTTGTGCCTGAAGCGCCACAGGTACGAGCTCGCGCAGAAAAAGCCCGCAGGAGACGCCGAACCAGACCAGGAGGATCGCCATCTTGGTGTGCACGGCTGCGCCACCCGAGCGGGAGCGGCGGCCGGCGCGCTGGAAATGCGCGGCGGCGCCCCGCTTCAGATCGGCGTGGAATCCCGTGTCTTGACGACATCGAACACGGACGGTGGGGGAGCAGCGGGGCATCATCGCCGAGAGACGCGCATCACCGGGATGTCACGGCGGGCGCCCTGCACCCGTTTCCCGGCGAGCGATGGCCTCGCGGGAGAGGCGGCGCATCGCCTGCACGGCCCGGGCGGCGCGCTGCAGGGAAGCCGATCGGCAGGGATGCGGGTGGCCACCGGTGCGATGGGTCACCCGAACATGCGAAGCCCAGGACGTCGCCACGCCGTGCGCCGGGTGCCCCGGATTGTGTTTCGTTGCCCATCCCCCCGCCCGCCGCTATGACTCCCCCGTCGGAACCGCACCTGCCCCGGAGCGCTCCTGCTCCCTCGTCGGCCCGGTTCGAGGGTCTGAACATGGACGAACTGGTCCGGGTGAGCGTCATCCACTTCTTCGACGTTCGCCGGCGCGAGACGCTCTGCGGCCTGCGCGGCTTCGAGCACCGCTCCACCAAGCACGCGCGCGGCGTCACCTGCCCGGCCTGCGTGGGCCTGCTGCACCCGCGGCTCGAGCCGGAAGCGATCCCGAACCCGGACCAGGGGGGAGGCTCGTCCGCGAGCGCGTGAGCGGCACCCGGTGCGGCGTGCAGACGAGACCGGGCCGGGCTGGTAGGCGCGCGCGCGCCTCGCCCACGGCTTCCCGTGCCCGGGCGGCGACGTGGAGTAGGTCCTGCGTGTGCACGGCCACGTCGTCGGCGAACCGGGCCACGGCGTCCGGACGGTCGGCCGGGGGCGGTACAAGCGGCGCGCCGAACCAGTAGTCGAGGCGAACAGGCAGCGGCAGCGGCGGGAGCCAGAGGGTGTTGCGCCTTCCGATGCGGAGGCGCCAGGGATGCTGCCGATCGGCGCCGGCGATGGCCACCGGGATCACCGGTGCCCGCGCACGCGCCGCGATTCGGGCGAACCCGTCGTGGCCCCTCCAGCGAATCAGGTCGGGCGGGCCGAAGAGCTCGCGAGCACCCCCCGGGAACACGAGCACAGACCGACCGGCGGCCAGCGCCTCCACGGCACCGTCCTCGGTGGCGGCGATCGTGTTCATGTTTCGTCGAATCCAGCCGAGGATGGGCGCGCGGTGCAAGGAGGTGCCCCGCTTCTCCATGACCTGCAGCTCGGGCAGCCCTGGGTCGTCGAAGAAGGTGAAGACGCCGAGGAGCATGGTCTCGAAGTAGAGGTAGCAGCGCGGGTGCTTGGCGACGTAGAGGACGGGGCGATCGGAGGGGATCGCCTCCAGCCCGTGGGCCTGCGCGCGGAAGTAGGCGCGCAGGATGCGGAACAGGGGTGTGAGGAGGGCGCGCTGGCGTGGGCTCGGGTAGGGGAGGCGATCCACCCGGGTCCCCTCAGCGCGGCGCGTCGAGCAGCGCACGGAGTTCCGCCTCGTGCTTCCCGCCGAGCGCCCCCAGGCTGCCCTCCATCGCCAGCCGCATCGCCTCGGCGACGCCGCCCGGGTGCCCGAGCGGCACCAGGCAGGACAGGCCATCGGGCAGGTGGCAGGCGCAGACCCATCCGCTCGGGCTGGAGCGGAGCTCGACACGCGGGAGCGCGAACCCGTGGGCCGCGTCCGTTCCATCGAGGTTCATGGCCCAGCCGGACTCGGTCTTGCTCCAGAAGAGCATGAGGGTCTCCAGGGCGGGCCTCGGCACCCGCGGTTCACCGTGCTCCCTATCTCCGCTGTGGTGTCGACCAGTCTCCACCGCTCGCCTCTGGCAGGCGGTCACCACGTCAGAGGTCTGGCCGGGCGAGCCGGCGGGCGACCGCAGCCGGCAGCGGGTGGCTCACTTCCGCTTGGTCTTGCGGGCGGTCGCGGCGCGCACCTGCTCGGGGGAGTAGCGCCCGGTACCCGGGTCGAGCACGAACCGGGGAAGGGCGTCCAGCCGCTCGTCGTGAGCTTCGGGATCCGGGTGCAGGAACGGCTCCGCGACACCCAGCCGGAGCTTGGCCGCCGCGTGCCTCTCGCCGCTGGGGAAGAAGACGTGGACCGCGGTCTTCTCCATCGCCACCACCCGACCGATACCCAGCGTCGAGTGGCGCACCATCATCCCCGTCGCAAACTGAACCAAGGTCGCCCCTTTCGTCGCGGAGGGCGACCATCTCCACGGACGGTGGTCGGGCGCGAGTCTTGCTAAGATACCACCGAAGGGTGCGCACGGACAGGCCCCGTTCTGCCGCGGGCGGGAAGCGGGTCCGTCATCAACGCGACGGGCACAACCTGCCGGCGGGCGCACGGCCCGCCCGAGCGCCGCCAGGGGACCGGGGCTAAGGCTCTCGGCCCGCAGGAGCGGGTTCACGACCTCGGGGCTGGCTCGCGCCTGGAGGAGCTGGGCGATGAGCCTCCCGGCGGAGAGGCGACGAGACTTCCGCGCTCGGGATCGCCCGCCACGCCGTGCAGCTCCAGCAAGACGTGTCGCCTGAAACGCAAAAGCCCGGCCGGGCGGCCGGGCTTCTGCGTTGCGGCGTGACGCGCGGACGATCAGCTGATCGGCCGGACGTTCGCCGCCTGCAGGCCCTTCGGCCCGCGGGTCACGTCGAACTCCACCTTCTGTCCCTCGGCCAGGGACCGGAATCCATCGGCCTGGATCGCCGTGTGATGGCAGAAGACGTCGTCGCCGCCGTCCGCCTGCGTGATGAAGCCAAAGCCCTTCGCGTCGTTGAACCACTTGACCGTACCGGTTGCCATGTGCTGTGGAATCTCGTTTCTCTCTGTGAATGCGACGGCGACGTGCCGCGCATGCCTGCTTCCCTTCCGAGTGGGCGGGAAGCGCGCACCCTACCCAAATCGGTCCCCGAAGTCGAGCCGCGTCCCGGGACGCCCCAAGATGGCACGCGTGTCCCTCGGTCCCGAGGTGCCAAGCCGAAGGTGGAGTCCGGCCGCCAGCGTCGCGAACAGGGCCACATGACGGGGCGGGCCGCCGGTCCGTCTGTTAGGATCCATCGATAAGTCCCGCGTACACCGAGCGAGTGGTCAAGGGCCACGTGGTGGGGGTCGAGCGGGTCGAGCCGCTCCGGTGGCGCGTCACCGTCGACGGTCGTCAGCTCTTCACTTTCTGCTCCGAGTCCCGTGCACGCCAGGCCGGTGCCCTCGAAGCCCGCCGGCTCGACATGATCGCCTCCGATGGCCGCACCGTGCAGCGCGTCCGCTGAGGCGTTCGGCCTCAGCGCCCGGCGTCGGAGTCGCGGCGGGCGCACTCCCGGACGCCGCTCTCCCAGGCCTCGGCCTGAGTCTCGAAGCGGCCCTCGAGCGGTGCGCCATCCACCGCACAGGACCAGGCCCAGTGGCTCGTCAGCGCGACCTGGATCTCGTGGGAACCCACCTGGTAGCGAGTGGGAATGCGTGCGAGCGCATCGGGCTCTTGTCGGCGGTCCATGCGGAGGACTCTAGCGCGTCGCGAGCGGAGCTACCGCTCCATCCTCGATATCGCACCGATGCGCCGGTGGGCGCGCCGCGCTCACCCGTCGGCGGCTGCGAGCACCCCGCCCGGGAGAGGGATGCTCCCGTGCGCCTGCTCCCAGCGGACGATCCCATCCTCGATGCCGGCGATGATCTTCCAGGCGGGCTCGAGCTCCGCGATCGTTCGCTCAGGGATCTGCGTGACGCTCTGCCCGGAGTAGAAGAGCCCGCCCTCCCTGTCGCCGAGCTTGACCGCGCGCAGCAGCGCGTCCTGGATGCAGAAGCTCTTGCGGAAGCCGCTGGCCTGGCACAGGCACAGGCCCTGCCCGAGGCACTCGACGCAGGAGCTGCGGCGGCCGCGGTACCCAGCGGCCCCGAAGAACCACCTCTTCGAGCGCGGCGGGAAGCACTCACCGGCCGCGAGCGCTTCCGTGAACGGGTTCCGGACGGCGCGCGCCTTCATCCCCTTGACGCAGCTCGTGATCACCACCACGTCCCGCTCGCTCCTTCCGAGGTGCATCTCCTTGAAGCCTGCGTGCGCGTCGCCGTCGCTGCAGGCGATGAAGCGCGTCGCGAGCTGCAGGCCGGCGACGCCGGTCGCGAGCAGCGCCGCCGCGTCGCCGGCGTCGATCCCGCCCGCGGCCACCACGGGTAGCGTGGTCTGCGCGAGGACCTCCTCGACGAGCGAGGTCAGGGGCAGGTGGATGTCGCCGATGTGTCCGCCGGCGCCGGCGCCTTCGGCGATCAGGAACTCGGCGCCCCAGCGCTCGTACATGGCCGCGAGGCGGCCCGAAGAGACGATCCCCACGAAGGGCGTGCCGGACTCGCGACACCAGCGGACGATCTCCCGCGAGATGCCGGCGCCTTGAACGAGGAAGCTAGCGCGCTCCTCGATCGCGACCCGGGCCAGGTCGATGAAGTCGCGGCGATCGATGGCAGCCATGAGGTTCACGCCGACGTAGCCTCCGCCGGCCTCGGCCGCCGCCCGCCGCAGCTCGGCGCGCAGCAGCTCGGGGGTCTTGCCGACTCCCGAGATCGTTCCGACGCACGCCAGGCGTCCGCTGGGCGCGGAGGCGACCTTGCCAGCCAGGCCGTCGGACGAGTGGAGCCCCATGGCGCCCTGCACCAGCAGGTGCCGCCCCGAGGCACGGATGGTGGCGATGGCACGCCGGTCGAGAGCTGCGAAGCCAGAGGAGGACATGGCCCTGCCTTCCGAGAGAACGGAAGAGGCTACCCGACGAGCGTCACGGGTGTGTCAGGGTTCTGCGACCGCTCGCGTCATCGAGGCCTGGCGGATGCTCGCTCGCCTGCTTGCGAGACGGCCTCCTCAGGTCCGTGAGCGGCAGCGCCGCCCTCGCTGCCTCGCGTGGTAAGTGCCGCGGCACGAGCGGGCCGCCACCGCTCCCTGCACCTTCTCACCGCCGCCGCTTCGGTCCCCAGGAGCCGACCAGGCTCGTGCGCTTGCCCCCTGGGGCTGCCGCTCGGCCTGCGGCCTGGGCGGTCGAGCCCGGGCGAGCTTCGCTGGCCGGACGTGCGGAGTGCGCTCCGTGCGGTCGGTGTGGCGGCGCGGCGCGGTGTGATGGGACGGCGCGGCCAGGGCGACGGTGCGGGGGCGTCCCCTGGTGCTCCCGCCCGGCGGCGGCGCGGGCGAGCTCGGCCTTGAAGATCTCGCTCTCGCGCGGTACCTCGGCCCTGGGCAGCTCGGTGCGGGTGAGCCGTTCCACCTCGAGGAGCAGCCCCGCCTCCTCGGGGGAGCAGAACGTCGAGGCGCGGCCCGCGGCACCGGCACGCGCGGTCCGCCCCACGCGGTGCACGTAGTCCTCCGGCACGTGGGGGAGATCGAAGACGATCACGTGACCGATGTCGGTCACGTCGATGCCCCGGGCGGCGATGTCGGTCGCAACCAGCACCCGGTAGAAGCCATCCTTGAACCCGTCCAGCGCCTGGCGGCGCTGCCCCTGCGAGCGGTCGGCGTGGATGCGCGCCACCTTGTGGCCGGCCCGCTGCACGCCCTTGAAGACCCGATCCGCGCGGCGCTTGGTCCGGGTGAAGACCAGGGTCGAGAGCGAGTCCTCGGAGAGCAGGGCGAGCAGCAGCGGCAGCTTCTCCTCCTGATCGCACAGGAACACGCGCTGTTCGGCGCGCTCCGCGGTCGTGCCGCTGCGCGACACTTCGACGAGGACCGGGTCGCGGAGGTGGGATCGAGCGAACTCTCCCACCTCGCCGGCGGTGGTGGCGGAGAAGAGAAGCGTCTGGCGCACCTTCGGGAGCTTCTGGAGGATGCGGGTGAGCTGGGGCTTGAAGCCCATGTCGAGCATCCGGTCGGCCTCGTCGAGTACCAGCACCTCGATCCGCTCCAGGCGCGCATGGCCCTGCGAGAGGTGGTCCACCAGGCGGCCGGGGGTGGCGACGATGACCTCGTGCCCGTCCCGGAGCGCCTGCTCCTGGGCGCCCATCCCTACGCCCCCGATCACCACGGCGCCGCGGACGTGGCGTCCCCGGCCGAAGCGCACGAGCTCGTCGCCTATCTGCAGCGCCAGCTCGCGGGTGGGTGCCAGCACCAGTGCCCGCGTCCCGCCCTTGCCCGAGAGCCGCTCGAGGATGGGAAGCAGGAATGCGGCAGTCTTCCCGGTTCCGGTGGCGGCGATGCCGATGACGTCGCGTCCCTCCAGCGCCGGCGGGATGGCGCGGGCCTGGATGGGGGTCGGGTGCTCGAACCCGGCGCGTTCGAGCGAGCGCAGAGACAGGTCGGAGAGCTTCAGGTCGGCGAAGGTGGTCACGGGCTCCTGGCTCGGCGGCGATGGGAATCCACGCGAGGGGCGGGTTTGTATCCCGTCCCACGCCGGATTGCACGTCGGGATCGACGGAATCGGGGCCGGTGGAGGCCGGCGCGAGGCTCTCGGGACGCCCGGGGATCCTCGCGGACCGGGGGTTCGTGCGCCGGGGCGCCCCTCCCCAGGGATGAGCGCCGCCCCACCCGCCTCGCCGCGGCGCCCATGACTGCCCCGTGACGGCTGGAGCGCTGGATTGAGGCCATGCGCGCGCTGCTGGTGCAGGGGAAGTCGCCCCCGGCGTACTGGAGCTTCGGGCACAGCCTGCCCTTCATCGGCAAGGACGCGACCCACCCCCCGCTCGGCCTCGCCACCATGGCCGCACACCTCCCCGCCACCTGGGACCTGCGCCTGCGGGATCTCCACCTCGGGCCCGTTTCCGACTCCGATCTCCGCGAAGCGGATGCCGTCCTCGCGTCGGGCATGCTGGTCGAGGTGGACTCCGTGCGGGAGATCCTGGCGCGGGCGCGGGCACTCGGGCGGCTGACGGTGGTGGGGGGCCCGGCAGCGACCGTCAGCCCGGAGAGCTTCCCCGAGGCGCAGTATCTGTTCCGGGGCGAGGCCGAGGGCCGCCTGGATCGGCTCATCGAGGTGCTCGAGCACCCCACCCGCGGCGCGGAGCGCATGCTCTCGCCGCCCGACGACGTGCGGCCAAGCCTGGCCCTCGCGCGCGTGCCCAGGTTCGACCTTCTGGAGGTGCACCGCTACGCGTCGATGTCGGTGCAGGTCTCGCGCGGGTGCCCGTTCCACTGCGAGTTTTGCGACATCATCGAGATGTTCGGCCGGGTACCGCGCACGAAGCAGCCGGCCCAGGTCCTCGCCGAGCTGGACGCGCTCTTCGCGCTCGGGGCGCGGGGCGGACTGTTCGTCGTGGATGACAACTTCATCGGCAACCGAAAGGCCGCAGCCGGCCTCCTCACCGCCATCTCGAGGTGGCAGGAGCAGCACGGGTGGCCCTTCGACCTGTACACGGAGGCCAGCCTCGACCTGGCCGGAGAGGACGGCCTGGTCCGGGGCCTGGTGGAGGCAGGGTTCACCTCCGTCTTCGTGGGCCTCGAGTCTCCCGACCCGGACACGCTGAGGAAGACGCAGAAGAAGCAGAACCTGCGGATGGACCCCGCGCGCGCCGTGGAGCTCTTGACCCGCGCCGGCCTGGAGGTCTTCGCCGGGTTCATCGTGGGGTTCGACGGAGACGACGGGCAGGCCTTTGCCCGGCAGGAGGCCTTCATCTCCGCCCTCCCGGTCCCGCGCGCCATGGTGGGCCTGCTCACCGCGCTTCCCGGCACCCAGCTCTGGCGCCGGCTCGAGCGCGAGGGGCGCCTCCGCGCCGACCCCACCGGCGACCAGTTCGATCGCACCAACTTCCAGACCACCATGCCCGAGGCGGCGCTGGTGGCCGCCTACCGGGACCTGCTCGCGGCGCTGTTCTCTTCGGACGGCTTCTTCCGACGCTGCGAGCTGAGCCTGCGGATGATGCCCGCGCGGCCCCACCCCTCGAATCGCGAGGGATCGCTCATGGCCCTGGCCAGGGCCATCTGGCGGATCGGCGTTCGGGGAGACCCGGCACGCCGCCGCTGGTTCTGGCGGCTGCTCCGCATTGCGGCTGCAGGAGGGATCCCGGCGGTGACCCGGGCGGTCGAGTTCTCCATCATGGGCGAGCACTTCATCCGCTACACCGCGGAGGAGGTGCTCCCGCGCCTCGAGCGCCGCCTCCTGGAGATCCGGTCCGAGCCTGCGCGCCCGGAGAGACCTCCCGCCGCTGCCGCGGGCGCTTGACGGCAATCGGCCAACGAGCGCCGTGGCGGCCCCGGGGCCAGCGGGCCGCGGGGCTCGGAGCCCCCATCAACTCCGATCCTGGCGCAACCTGTCGACCACCGGGACACGCACCCGCCCGGGACTGACTGCCACCACCAGGATCATCCCCGCGATGATCAGCAGCGAGGACACGATGCGCCCCAGAGCCAAGCCACCCTCGGCGTGCGGCTTGGTCAGCGTGTCGCCAAGCGTGGCCCCGAGCGGGCGCGTGAGGACGTAGGCTACCCAGAAGAGCACCGGGGGAGGGACATCGGTGAACAGGTGAATCGCCGCCACAACGGCGATCAGGGCGGCGAAGACGAGCGCAGCGCCTTCGAACCCGAGACCCGTCGTCGTCGCCGCGAAGTCTCCGAGAGCCGTGCCCAGCGTGTTCGAGACGAGGATGGTGAGCCAGTAGAAGATCTCGTCGGTCCGCGAGGTGACGTGGTCCACCTTGATCGAGCCAGCCACCCGCTTCCAGACGAGGAGCACCGCGACCACGGCACCGAAGAGGAGCAAGGAGGACCGCGGATACCCGAGCCCGAGCGTGCGGTCGAGGAGGTCGGAGGTGGTGGTGCCGACGGTGGTCGTGGCGACGACCACGGCCCAGTAGAACAGCGGGTGGTAATGCCTCGATCTGACCTGCACGGCCAGGGTGATACCGAAGAGCGTCAGGAGGATGAGCGTGCTGGCTGCGTATCCGAGGTGGAGCGTCATCGAGAGCGCGTCGCCGCCCGTCTCTCCCAACGTGGTCGCGAGGATTTTCACGGCCCAGAACCAGAGCGTGACCTGGGGCACCTTGCTGGGGGTGTTCGCGACGCGCACGTGGGGCTCCGTGAGTCGTGCTGGAGCGGGGCCGAGAAGCCTGCGGCGAGGGCCCGGCCGGCCGCCCGGCGGCGAGTTGAAATGGCGGCCGGGCACGGGCCGACCAGAGATGTAGTCAGAGGCAGCCCCGCGGCCGAGATCCCGTGCTGGTGCGGTGCTTCTTCGGGGCTCGACCCCGCGGCGGCGGCGACGAGCGACGCTCGCGGGGAAGCGAGCACGATTCCCGACCAGGAGCCCTGGACCCGGCCACCACCCCGCGCGGGCGGAATGACCAGCGGGACCCGGGCGCGGCCTGGCGTGGGGACATCCCGACCGCGACGTGTACACGGAGAGTGCGGAAACCGGACGAGGAGCTCCTCGGGGGACCATCGGCTCTTCCGCACGGAACAGCGCGGCAAAACGGGCGGACACCTGCCTCGGCCGGCACGCGGCCCGGACCAGGATCGGGGAGATCCTCCGGCGGGCGATCGCCCAGGCGGCCGTTTCGTGGAGAGGGGGGTGCACGGCCAGATCGCGTATAGTGACCGCATGTTGGGGGCAGACTTCGCCTGCTATCTGACCCACAGCGAGGAGGACTCTCGCTGGCAGATGGTCTGCACCGACGTGGGGATGAACCGCGTCCTTCCCGGTAGCCCGTACCCCCCACACCGAGAGCAGCACCCGGAGAGCTTCCGAAGCGTGTCGGTGGGACGGCGAATCAACGAGTTCCAGATCGTCTACATCCCCTTCGGCGAGGGGACCCTGGAGAGCGGGACGCAGCGGTCGAGGATCGCGCCCGGGTCGGTCTTCTTCCTCTTCCCCGACGTCCAGCACGCCTACTGTCCCGACCCGAAGACCGGCTGGATCGAGTACTGGGTCGGCTTCACAGGCCCCCACTTCGACACCCTGCTGCGCAACGGCATCATCGGCCCGGACAAGCCGCTCTATCACCCGGGGTATCAGGCTTCGCTCATCGCCACCTTCCGCGCCATCTTCGATCTGGCGGGGACCCAGGCGCCGCTCTACCAGCTCCGGATCTGCTCGGAGATCCTGAAGCTCCTGGCAGAGATCCTGAGCCTCGAGCGACTGGCGATGCAGCAGGACCGGGGACAGGTGATCGTGCAGCAGGCGAAGGCCTTCATCGAGGCGAACATCCGGTCGAGCTTCGACCTCGATAGCCTCGGCGCGGCGCTGGACATCTCGCTCCCGCAGATGAACGAGGTCTTCAAGTCCTTCACCGGAATGACCCCCTACCAGTACTGCATCCACGTCAAGATCAACCGAGCGAAGGAGATCCTGGCGGCCGGCGAGACCTCGGTGAAGGAGATCGCCTGGCAGGTGGGGTTCGAGGACCCCTACTACTTCTCTCGTCTCTTCAAGAAGAAGACCGGCCGGTGCCCGAGCGAGTGGATCGCGGACGACAGGGTCAGGCCGCTCGACCGAGCAGGCGGGAGGAGGCGCTAGATCCCACTCCTGTCCCTGCCGGGGTCGGTGGCCGACCCGCCGCCGGTCCCGCCGTTCAGCAGACCCGCCTCACCGGGATCCGCAGCAGCGCGCCCAGCTTCTCGAGCCGCCCGCCGAGGTGGCCGGTGCCGATGGCGCAGTGATGAGCCGGTCCGGCCTTGCACCAGGCGTCGAGGAAGCCCTTCGCGCCAAGCGAGAACCTGTACCGGCTGTTGGTGTTCCCGATGAGCAGCACCGGGCCCTCCACCGACTCGCCCTCGGCCACGAGGAGCTCGAGGGTGCCGTCGCGCCGCTGCACGACGGACAGGAGCGTGACGGGCCCGTGGCGCACGGTCATCTGGATGGAGAGCCCCTTGCCGGGCTTGCCGTGATAGACGGGCAGCGGCACGAGGCCCACGCGCCCCTCGGCGATGGCGAAGTGGGCCGGGCCATCGTGACCGAAGTAGATGACGTCGTCCACGAAGTCGGTCAGGTAGAGCTCAGAGAAGGACCCGCCCGCGCCCAGCAGGTCCATCACCTTCATGGCCTGGGCGTTCTTCACCTCGCACTCGCCGGCGACGGGCACGTGCCGCCCCGTCAAGAGCGTGTTCCCGGCGATGACCGAGGTCGCGATGTCCTGGTGCGCGCTGCCCGGCTGGCCCTCGTAGTAGTAGGCCATGGAGCCGAGCCCGTGGGCGGCCACGACGCCGTCGAGTGCCAGGGAGGTGCGCGCCGCCCGCTCGAGCTCGCCTCGCTCGCACTCGGGGGAAACGTCGAAGGCGTCGCGGAACTCGGCGAGCTTGTGCTCGACCTCGGCGGTCCCGACGCGATCGCGCAGCGCGCGCACCTCGTCCATCTCGATGAGCTCGACGTGCGTTCCGAAGACCGCCGAGTGCTGGGTCAGGTCGCTGTAGACGTCCAGCATCCCGCAGTAGTAGTGGCCCAGGACCCCCAGCCGGTTCTCGCGCATCCCGGCGCGGACGCGAGCTGCCTCCACCCACTCGCGCACCTCGCGCCAGACCTCCGGATCCTGCAGGTACCCGGTCACCAGGTGATAGTCGATGCCGGCACGGTTGAAGACGCTGGCGATCTCGGGAGCGCTGCAGGCCTGGCAGTGCTCGAGCCAGACGCCGGTCATCCGCCCACGGTCGCCCAGGGAATTGAACCGCTCGTAGTCCAGTCGAGGGACGGGCTGGACGTTCAACACCACCACGGGGATGCCGGCTTCCTGGACGACCGGAAGCACCGTCGAGGAAAGCGCATAGGTGGAGATGAAGAGAAACACCATCTCGGCTCCCTCGGTCCGGAGCCGCTTGCCGGCGGCCCGCGCCTTCGCGGGTTCGTCGACCAGCCCGCAATCCACGACCTCCGAGCCGGAGGACTCAAGCTGCCGCCGGACCTCGGCGTGGTAGCCAAGCAGGCGATCGCGCAGGCCAGGGAATTGATCCCAGTAGGTGTCAAGCCCGATGCTGAACAGTCCGGTCCTCATGGCCGGGCACTGTAGACTGATTGCACCCGCTGCACAATCTCCGGCGATGGGGGGTGACGTTGGGTTGCTCGCGGTGGACGGCGACACCACCCCAGGGCGGCCGGCTCCGGGCGCCGCCTCGCCTTGCCTCGGGGCGCGAGCCCGAGCGCCGGATGGCTGGGGCACAGGCGTTTCCGGGGCGGAGCTGGAGACGGCGCCGAGGGCGGGTTTTCTCCATCTCGGCGGCGGGGTTTGTCCATTCCCGGTCCCGCTCACGGGTGGATAATGCCGCCAACCAGCGCGGTGCCGGGCCGCCGGGAGGCATCGCGAGTCGAAGTGCGCAATGGGTGATTGGCGGTTTCCGAGGCCGCTCAATCGTGTTCCCTCGGGCCTCAGGCCGGGCGGGGTGATCGCTCGAGCCCTGGGCCTCCGCGCTGGATCTCGGGGAAGGGAGCCGGATTCCAGAGGACCGGGCGGCCAGAATGTGACACCCTTCCTCCGGGCTTGCCGTTTCGGCTAGTGCGCACGTCATTTTGGTCTCGCAGTCGCAAGGAAGCGCTCGAATCAACGGAGGTCACATGAAGACGACGGCGTTGGCAACACTGCTTTGGGTGCTGATGGCCCCAGCCATTGCTCCGGCTGCGGACGCGAAGGGCAAGACCATCGGATTCTCGGTGTTCGACATGCAGTACGGCTTCTTCCAGCAGATGGAGAAGGGGACCCGCATGGGGGTGGAGGGCGCCGGGTACAAGTACGCGCTTCACGATCAGAAGGGCGACGAGGCGCAGATGATCGCGGGGTGCCAGGACCTCATCAACCAAGGCGTGGCCGCCCTCATCGTCTCCCCCATCAAGCCGGAGGTCATGGGCCCCATCGTCGAGGCAGCCCATGAGCGGAAGATCCCGGTGGTCATCGATGACATCGGTGGTGGCGGTTCCAAGTACGACGCACTGGTCGTCTCGAACAACTACGAGGGTGGGGCCCTGGCCGGCAAGTACGCGGTCGACAACCTGAAGGGCGGGAAGTCCAAGGAGGTCGCCATCATCAAGGTCGACCCGTCGCACGTCTTCGCCATCCGTCGAGGCGAGGGCTTCAAGGCGACGGTCGAGAAGGCCGGCTTCAAGGTGGTCAAGGAGCTGTGCGGGCACGACAAGGCGGAGGAGGGCTACACGGTGATGAAGGACATCATCACCTCCAACCCGAACGTGGTGGCCGTCTTCGCCGAGAACGATCCCATGGCCGCGGCCGCGGCCCAGGCCGCTGCCGACGCCAAGCGCAAGGACATCCAGGTGATCGGGTTCAACGCGGACCAGGTGGCCCTGGAGGCCATCCAGGCCGGGACCATGGTCGCCACCGTCCAGCAGGTGCCGTTCGAGATGGGCAAGCTCACCGCGAAGGTCGCGGATCAGCTCATCAAGGGCCAGATGGTCAAGTTCGACGACCCGGGGAAGAAGGAGATCTACGTCCCCGTCAAGCTCATCACCAAGGCCAACGTGGCCGAGGCGCTCGCAGCGCTCAAGTAGAGAACCGCACGGGCGCCGCGGACCTCCGCGGCGCCCGCCGTCCACGGCCGCCGCCCCCACATGACCCAGGCGATCGAACTGCGGCACATCACCAAGACGTTTCCGGGCGTGGCCGCGCTCTCGGACGTCAGCTTCGACGTGCCACGGGGCGAGGTGCACGCCGTGGTGGGCGAGAACGGTGCCGGGAAGAGCACCCTCATGAAGATCCTGGGGGGGATCTACCGACCGGACCGGGGCGAGGTGCTCATCGACGGCCAGCTCGCTCACATCCGATCCATCCACGACTCGGTGGCGCACGGCATCAGCGTCGTCTACCAGGAGTTCAACCTGATGCCGGAGCTGACCGTGGCGGAGAACCTGTACGCCGCGGATCTGCCCACGCTCCCGTGGCTTCCGGTGCT
The DNA here is from genome assembly GCA_035541675.1 of Anaeromyxobacter sp. Classification (GTDB taxonomy): domain Bacteria; phylum Myxococcota; class Myxococcia; order Myxococcales; family Anaeromyxobacteraceae; genus Anaeromyxobacter. The sequence goes on from DATKMW010000004.1 coordinate 17,743, forward strand.
GCGCAGGCGGCCGCTTCATGCCCGGGCCGGGGCCCTCCTCGCCGGGCTAGGGCTCGACCTTGACCCCCGGGCCCTGGTGAAGGACCTCTCCGTCTCCCGGCGGCAGATGCTGGAGATCGCCAAGGCGCTTCGCCTGGACGCCTCGATCCTCATCATGGACGAGCCGACCGCTTCCCTGGCGGACGCGGAGGTGGAGAAGCTCTACGAGATCATCCGGGGGCTTCGCGCCAGGGGGAAGACCGTCCTCTACATCTCTCACCGCATGAAGGAGATATTCGACGTCACCGATCGCGTGACCGTGCTGCGGGACGGCCGCCGGGTGGGCACCGAGCTCACCAGCGCCCTGACCCCCGACTCGGTGGTGCGCATGATGGTGGGCCGGGAGGTGAAGCGCTTCTCGTCGGAAGGACCCGCCGCGTCCACCGAGGAGGCGCTGGCCGTCTCGGGCCTGACGCGCCGGGGAGAGTTCGAGGACGTCAGCTTCAGGGTGCGCAAGGGGGAGATCGTCGGCATCGCGGGGCTCATGGGCAGCGGTCGGGAGGAGATCCTGAAGTCCCTCTACGGCCTGTTGCCCCTGGATTCGGGCGAGGTCCGGATCGAGGGTCGGGAGGTCCGGATCGAGCGCCCGGAGGACGCCATCCAGCTGGGCATCGGGTTCGTCACCGAGGACAGGAAGGACGCGGGCATCTTCCCGCTCATGTCCGTTCGCGAGAACGTGAGCCTGAACGTGATCCAGCGGATCGCCCGCCTCGCCGGGCTGTACGTCGACGAGCGGCGAGAGCGAGGGATTCTCGCCGAGTACACGCGCTTCCTGAACCTGCGCTACGCGAGCGAGGCGCAGCCGGTCATGTACCTGTCGGGAGGGAACCAGCAGAAGGTCCTTCTGGCCAGGGCCCTGGCCGCCCGTTGCAAGATCCTCCTCCTCCTCGAGCCCACGAGGGGGATCGACGTGGGGGCCAAGGGGGAGGTGTACCAGCTCATGGCGGAGCTCTCGCGCCAGGGGATCACGCTGCTGATGGTCTCCTCAGACCTCCCCGAGCTCCTCGCCGTCTGCGAGAGGATCCTGGTGGTCTGGCAGGGACGGATCACCGGTGACCTCGTCGCCGGCCAGGCGGATGAGGCCGCCATCATGCTCCGCGCGACCGGTACCCAGGCGCCCCTGCACGGAGACCGGTGATGCGCGGACCGGCCCGTCTGCTGGAGAGCTACTTCGTCTACCTGGTGGCAGCGGTGACGCTGGCCGTGTTCGCGCTGCTCACTCCCAACATCCTCACCGGCGCCAACATCATCAACCTGCTCACCAACGCGGCCACGGTGGCCATCGCCGCGGCGGGCATGACCTTCGCCATCACCGCCGGCGGCTTCGACCTCTCCATCGGGTCCATCCTGGCGCTGACCACCTGCGTGCTGGGCAAGCTCGTCCCCCACCTGGGCGCCTGGGGTGCGGTGGCCGTAGCCCTCCTGGTGGGAGGGGTGCTCGGGGCCGTGAATGGGCTCATCGTCACCAGGCTCCGCATCCAGACCTTCGTGGCGACCCTCTCCACCATGATCGTCTACCGCGGGCTGGCCCTGATCTACACGGCCGGGCGCGACGCCACGCTCTACGCCAACCTGGACGTGAAGTACTTCACGGCCGGAGCGCTTCTCGGGGTCCCCTTCCCCATCGCCTTGACGCTGCTGGTGTTCCTGACGGCCTACGCCGTCTACCGATGGACGCCGTTCGGGGTCTTCGTCCGGGGCATCGGCTCCAACCAGGTTGCCGCGCAGGTCTCGGGCATCCCCGTGGACGCTGTCCTGATCGGCGTCTTCGTGGTCACCGCCACCACCACCGTCCTCTCCGGGACGCTGCTGACGTCCCAGCTCCTCACCGGCAACGGCCGGGTGGGGCTCGGCTTCGAGCTCGAGGTGATCACCGCCACCATCCTCGGCGGCACCAGCCTCTCCGGCGGGCGGGGGAACGTGTGGGGGACGCTGGTGGCGGCGCTGCTCCTCACCATCATCGCTAACGGGCTCAACCTGCTCGGCCTGGCCGACCCCTACCAGCGGCTGGCCAAGGGACTCATCTTCATCGTGGCGCTGGCGCTCGATTCGCTGTTGCGTTTGCTGCGCGAGAGGAGGCGCTAGATGTCGCGGCCGCCCTGGTTCGACCTGCGGGAGCGGGGGATCCTGATCGCGGTCGCGTTGTTCTGGGCGATCTGTGCGCTCGCCAACCCGATGTTCCATGAGGAGTCGACCTACCTGAGCATCCTCCGGGAGGCATCCTTCGTGGGCGTGGCCGGCATCGGGATGACCTTCTGCATCATCAGCGGGGACTTCGACCTGTCCGTGGGGTCGATGCTCTCGCTGCTGGCCATCGCCTGCGTGGCCATGGTGGGACATACCGGCCTGATCCTGGCCGTTGTTCTCGTGACGCTCCTGGGCGCGGCCTGCGGGACCCTCAACGGCGCCCTGATCGCGATCCTGCGCATCCCGGCCTTCATCGCGACGTTGGCCATGTACTTCATCTACCGGGCGTTGGCCTACATCGTGACCAACGGGCAGCCGGTGCAGTTCCAGGAGCGGTGGTTCACCGCCGTGGGCAACGGCAACCTCGCCGGGATCCCGATCCCCTTCGTCTACCTCCTGATCCTGACGGCCGCCGGCACCTACATCCTGCGGCGAACCCCGTTCGGCCGACAGGTCCTCGCCATCGGGAACTCGCGCCGCGCCAGCGAGATCTCGGGGATACGCATCGCGCGGATCCGCATCCTGATCTTCGCCGTGGTCGGCGCCTTCACCGGCATCGCGGCGCTGCTCATCTCCTCCCGGCTCTGGTCGGCCAACTCGGGGATGAAGATCGGCTATGAGTTCGACGTGATCGCGGCGGTGGTGCTGGGGGGGACCAGCCTGGCCGGCGGCAAGGGCAGCGTGGTGAACACCTCGATCGCGGCGGTGTTCTTCGCCTCACTCAACACCGCCATGAACATGTTCCACGTCGACTCCTACATGCAGCGAGTGGTGATCGGAATCGTCTTGCTGTTCGCCTTCTCGCTGAACGGCATCCGGAGCTACGTGGGAGAGCGCCTGCGTCTCCGGCGTGCTGCGCGGGACCTCGGCCTGGCCGCTCGCAGAGCGTAGCGCAGACCCGGGGCGAAGATCCCCAGCGCCGCGAGGGACAGGATCGGCCCGGGACCCCGGGTCCTTCGCCAACCCCGCTCTCCCGCGCTCGTGGCCCCGGACCTGCCTCGGGCCCGTCCGGAGTGAAGTCCGTCGTCGACCCGTCGTCGGGGATCCTCCGCGGGAGGTCCGCACGGGGAGGAGATCCGAGCGCCCGTCCGCTCGCGGCCGGGCGGATCGGTCGTCAACCGCTGACACGGAGGCCCCTGCTTCGCGAGCCCTGTGGTATCCAGCATCTTCACCACGGCCACGGGGTCCGGCAGGATTACCCCGCCGGGGCCTGGCCCGAGACCAGGGCGCAGGGGTCCCGTGGCCCTTGCCGGCGTGCTTCTGCGTCGCTCCTTGAACGGTGCACCATGAAGGGCGTCCTTCGAGCAAGCGTCCTCGTCGGGCTGGCCTCCCTGCTGCTCGCAGGGAAGCCGGGTGGGGGCCAGCTGCCGGCCGCGATCGGGAACGCCGTCGAGACCGACGGCTCCTCGCGGGCAAGCGGACGGGAGCCCGCGCCGGCCTTCGCCGAGAAGGACATTCACGGAAAGAGAACAGTGGCCCTCAAGGACTATCTGGGCAAGGTCGTCATGCTGAACTTCTGGGGCACCTGGTGCGGACCCTGTCGGGAAGAGGTACCCGCCCTGAAGGCCATCCAGGCGCGGCACAAGGGCCAGGTGGTGGTGATCGGGGTCTCGGTCTTCTCCAGCGAGCACGACACCCGACGGTTCTGCAAGGAGTACGGCATCGACTATCCCGTGGTCTATGGCTCCTTCGACCTCATGGAGAAGTACGACAAGGTCGCGGTGATTCCCACCACGTTCCTGGTCGACAGGGAGGGGGCGATCGCCGCCAAGGTGGTCGGCTCGAGAACAAGGGAGCAGTACGAGGAGATGCTCGAGCCCCTGCTGAACCCGTAGCGGCCGAAGGTGCGCGCCCGGGAGGGGCCAGGGTCGCGGCGGGGACTGCCGATGGCGACCCGAGCCCTTACATCCGGTGGCGATGACCTCCGCCACCCTCGAGGCCCTGAACGAGCTGCTGGCCGCGTACGCCTTCACCCGCGACGCCGGACTTCACGTCACCGAACTTGGCGACGGCTGGTGCGAGCTGGTCGTCCCGTACTCGTCGGCGAGCGAGCGGCCCGGCGGGATCCTCGCCGGCTCCCTCGTCATGCACGCTGCCGACGTCGCCTTCTGGTGCGCCATCAAGACCCGGCTCGGGATGGAGGACGCCTCGGTGACCAGCGGGATGACCACTGCCTTCCTGGAGCCCGCGCGGCGCGAGGACCTGACCTGCCGAGCGGAGGTGCTGAAGGTCGGGCGCCGGCTGGTCTACGGCGTCGCCGAGTGCCGCGCCTCCCGGCGCCTGGTGGCGCACCACACGCTCACCTACGCCCGGCGGGAGGGTGGGGGCAGTTGACTCGGGGACTCTGCGAGCGTCGATCGCCGGCCTTCCTGGCCCAGCACCCCGCCACGGGAAAGAAGGCCCGCGCCCGGCGCGGCCGGGCGCAGCGCCCCTCAGGTCGGCGCCGCCGGAGCGGGCTCGGCGTGGGTCGGCTCGTAGGACGTGAGCGCCACCACCGCCCGGGCTCGATCCTTGTCGATGATCACCGCCAGCACGATGATGAAGCCGGTCACCATCTGGCGGGCGAAGTCGCCCATCCCCAGGAGCAGGAGCCCGTTGCTGAGCACGCCCATGATGCAGGCGCCGAGAAAGGTGCCGATCATGGAGCCCTTGCCGCCGCTCATGCTGGTTCCGCCGATGACCACCGCGGCGATGGCGTTGAGCTCGAAGCCCACGCCCAGGATCGGGCTGGCGATGTTGAGGCGCATCATGTACATGATCGCCGCCAGCCCCACCATGGCGCCGGTGACCGTGAAGGCCGCGACCTTGTAACGCGACGGGTTGTGGCCCGAGAGCCGCACCGCCTCCTCGTTGTTCCCGATGGCGTAGATGAGCCGACCGAAGACGGTCCGGGCGAGGACGAAGCGGCCGGCCAGCACCGCCGCCGCGGCGATGAGGAAGATGACCGGGAGCTGGAACCAGCCGTATCCGACCATCATCGTACCCACCGCGTTGAAGGCCGGGGGGAAGGAGAAGATGGTCCGGGAGTGGGACACCTGGAGGGCCGCGCCGCGGGCGATGTTGAGCATTCCCAGGGTGACGATGAAGGAGTGGACCTTCCAGCGCTCGGACACCCACCCGTTGAACAGGCCACACGCCATCCCCACCGCCATGCTGGCCAGGAGCGAGAGCACGATGGCGGTGGGCACGGAGAACGACTCGTGGGTGATGACCAGGCCGCCCACCACGGTGGCCAGGGCCAGCACCGAGCCCACCGACAGGTCGATGCCCCCGAGCAGGATGGCGAAGGTCATGCCCACCGAGATGACGGTGTTGATGCTGATCTGGACCAGGATGTTGGTGAAGTTCGCGGCCGACCCGAATCGCGGGGCAAAGACCCCGAAGAGGATCAGGAGGAAGACGAGCGCCAGGCCGATTCCCGCCTCGCGGAGGAGAAGGTTGAGGATCTGTCGGGTGCGCATGGATGGTTCCTAGACGGCGGGGGCGGCGGCCGAGTAGGCGGCGCCGGCCGGGCTCCGGAGGAACTCCTGGTAGGCGAGGGAGAGGATCTTCTCCTGGCTGAACTCGGACCGCTGGACCTCGCCGGTCACGCGCCCGTTGGAGAACACCAGGATGCGGTGGCAGACCCCCATGATCTCCGGCAGGTCGGAGGAGACGATGATGATCCCCTTGCCTTGCTCGGCCAGCCTCCACAGAAGCATGTAGATCTCGTAGCGCGCGCCCACGTCGATGCCGCGGGTCGGCTCGTCGAAGATCAGCACCTCGGCCTGGCGAAAGAGCCACTTGGCGATGACCAGCTTCTGCTGGTTTCCTCCGGAGAGGTTGCGGACCAGCTGATGGATCGACGGGGTCTTGATGGACAGGTCCTCGACCAAGCTCTGGGTGCTGGAGCGCTCGGCCGCCGCCTGCAAGAGCCCGCCGCGCGAGACCCGCGCCAGGTTGGTGAGGGTGACGTTGGCGTAGCAAGGCATGTCCAGGATCACGCCCTGCGCCTTGCGATCCTCGGTGAGGAGGCAGATCCCAGCCTGCACCGCGTCCCGAGGGCGCCGGATGTGCACTTCCCTGCCGTTGCGGAAGATCCGCCCCGAGGGCCTGGGGTCGGCGCCGAAGAGCGCCCGCATGGTCTCGGTCCGCCCGGCGCCCACCAGTCCGGCCACGCCCAGCAGCTCCCCGGCGCGGACGGAGAAGGAGACCGGGTGCGGGCTGCCGCGGTGCCGCAGGTCGTCGACGCGCAGGACCTCGGCGCCCTGGGACACCTCGGGTCGGAAGGGATACTCCTCGCCCATCTCCTTGCCCACCATGAGCTTCACGATCTGCGGGACGCGCGCCTCGCTCGTCCGGAGGGTCTCGATCTTCCGACCGTTGCGCAGGACCGTGATGCGGTCGCCGATGTCGAAGACCTCCTGGAGGCGATGGGAGATGTAGATGATGGTCACGCCCCTGGCCCGCAGGCGGCGGAGGATCTCGAAGAGCCGGCCGATCTCGCGGGGAGTGAGGGTGGCGGTGGGCTCGTCCAGGATGAGCACCTTGCTCTGGCCGGTGAGCGCCTTGGCGATCTCCACCAGCTGCATCTGGGCCACGCCCAGTTCCTCGACCCGGGTCCTGGGCGAGACCGAGAGCCCCACCTCGAGCAGCGCCTCCTCGGTGCGCTGGTGGAGCCGCCGGAGGTCGACCAGCCCGAAGCGCCGCGGGAGGTGCTCGAAGAAGACGTTCTCCGCCACTGAGAGGAACGGCAGCAGGTTCAGCTCCTGGTGCACGACGCGGATGCCGGCCCGCATCGACTCGAGGGTGGTTCGGGGCGCGAAGGGAGCGCCCTCGTACAGGATGTGGCCCTCGGAGACCGGGTGGATCCCGCACAGCAGCTTCACGAGCGTGGACTTCCCGGCGCCATTCTGGCCGACGAGGACGTGCACCTCGCCCCGGCGGATGGCGAGATCCACGGCCTCCAGCGCCACCACGCCCGGGAAGCGCCGGGTCACGCCCTGCAGCTCGATGATGTCGCCCGACCACGCGACCGGGTCGTTCACGAGGCCCTCCGGGACGGGTGAGCCGCGGGACCGGCACGGAGGCCGAATCCCGCGGCCCGTTCGCCGCCCACAGGCTACATCAGGTCCTTCTTGGTGATCAGCTTCACGGGGGTCTTCTGCCAGCCCATCAGCTTCGCGCCGGCCTTCACCTTGAAGCCGGTCTTGATGCAGTTGGTCGCCATGTCCGGGCCGAACTGGTCGATGGTGGCCAGGACCTTGTCCTGCTTGATCAGCTCCTGAACGGCCGGGATGTTGTCGAACCCGACCACCTGCACCTGGCCCCCCTTCTTGGCGGCGTCGAGCGCCTTGACGACGCCCAGCACCATCGAGTCGTTGGCGGCCATCACGCCCTGCACGTCGGGGTGGGCGGTGAGCAGGTTGGTCATGAGCGTGTTGGCCTCCTCGGTCTCCCAGTGCGCGGTCTTGGACTCGAGCACCTTCATCCCGAACTCCTTGGCGGCCTTCTCGAAGCCGAGCCGGCGCATGGTGGCGTTGTCGGCGCCGGGGTTGCCCTCGATGATGAACACCTTGGCGCCCTTGCCCAGCTTCTGGCCCAGGGCCTTGCCGGCCAGGTACGCGCCCTCGCTGTTGTCGGGGCCGACGAAGAGGAAGTCCTTCAGGCCCTGCTGCCCCAGCGCCTTCTTGTCGAGGGCTACGTCGAAGTTGACCACGGTGATACCGGCCTTGAGGGCCTTGGCTGCCGAGGGGACCAGGCCGACGGAGTCGGCCGGGGCCAGGCAGATGATGTCGACCTTCTGGGTGATGAAGTTCTCGACCGCGTTGATCTGGGTGTCGATGTCGGTCTCGGAGTTCATGCCCACCGGGACCAGGGTGAAGGTCCCGTCCTGCTCGGCGTACTTGAAGGCGCCTTCCTCCATGATCTTGAAGAACTCGTTAGCCAGCGACTTCATGACCAGGCCGACCACCGGCTTCTTGTCGGCGGCTCGGACAGACAGGGTCGCGGCGAGCGCCAGGATGGCGAACGAAATGCGGAGTCTCATTGTGCTGCCTCCAGTGATTGCTCCTCGTTAGGGCACGAGTGCGGCCTATGCTTCCCCCGGAGCTCGCGAGCGAGCCCCGCACTGCGCTTCCGGCCGGCCATTTCCCTCGGGGCGCAGACGCCCCGCCGACCGTTCGCCTTCCCTTCGATCACCTCCCTTCCGACGTGGCCAAGGCCGAGCCGGTGCCACCACAGGTGTGGCGAATCACCAGCGTGACCGGTAGATGGCGTTGCTGCGGATCGAGCGACTCCGCTTCCAGGCGCCGGGTCATGAGGCTCAGCGCCTCGCGCGCCATCTCCCGCTTGGGTTGGGCCACGGTGGTGAGCGGGGGGATGGTGTAGCGGGAGAGCTCGATGTCGTCGTAGCCGACCACGGCCAGCTCGCGAGGAACGTTCCGCCCCAGCTCGTTGGCGGCCCGCAGGACACCCATGGCCATGAGGTCGTTGCAGGCGAAGATGGCGGTGGGAGGCTGGGCCAGGGCCAGCAGCTTGTGGGCCGCGGCCCAGCCAGACTCCGGGTGGAAGTCGCCCGGGCGTATGAGTGCATCCTCGACGCGCAGTCCCGCCTGCTGCAGGGCCTTGCGGTAGCCGGCCAGCCGCTGGACGCTGGAGGAGACCTTGGGCGGGCCGGTCACGAAGCCGATGCGGCGATGGCCCAGGGACGCCAGGTGATGGGTGGCCAACCGGCCCCCCTCGACGTTGTCGGCGATGACGCAGTCGAGGCCGGGCTTGGCCGCCTCTCGGTCGAGCATCACCACCGGCAGCTTGCCCTCGATGAGCGAGAAGAAGTGGTCGGTCCGATCGCCGGTGGCCACCAACAGGATGCCGTCCACCTGGTTGCGGGCCAGCACGTTGACGTAGAGCCGCTCCTTCTCCCGGTCGTTCTCCGAGTTGCAGAGGACGACGCTGAAGCCGGCTTCGAAGGCGCTGAGCTCGAGCTCCCGCCCGATCTCCGCGAAGTAGGGGTTGGCGCTGTCGGGCAGGACCAGCCCGAGGGTATGCGACTGTCCCCGGCGCAGGGAGCGAGCCAGGCCGTTGGGCCGGTAGCCCAGCGCCCGGATGGCCGCCTCGACGCGTGCGCGGGCGTCCTCGGACACGAACCGGGTCCCGTTCACCACGTGGGACACCGTCGAGGCCGAGACGCGTGCACGGCGCGCGACGTCGACGATGGTGGCCACGAGCCCTCCTCCACGAACAAACGTTTGCGCAAACGATTGCGGGAGGATGTCCTGTTCGGGGCGGGCCGTCAACCGCCGAGCCGGCGATGCGTCCACCCGCTTCGGAAACGAAGCGACGCCGAGTGGTTAGCCGGCCGGACGCCCCGTACGGGAGGAGCGCCGATGAGGCCGTCAGCGCTTCCGGCCGGCTTGCACCATCCCCCCGCCTCGCCCCCATCCGGCAAGATCCGCTCGAGGTCGACGGCCGGCTTCACCAGATGGTCGACGGGCGCCGGGGCCGGTCGCGGAGGAGCCGGGTTCACGACCGAGCCGGAGGACTCGGGCTCGCGATGAGAACCCTCCCTGAGGTTGTCGACGACGGCCACCTCGGGGACGGCCGGAGCCGGCAGAAGACCCCGCTCGTGCAGCTTCGCCCGGATCCTTGCGAGAGCGGCAGGACCGGCCTTCCAGGTGGAAGGGGCCCGTGCACCGGTACCTTCCCGGCTCCGGTGAGCGCCATGCTCCTCGCCGGGGTCGACCCGTGCCTCCTCGCGAGGCGCGAAGAGCCAGGCGATCGCCAGGGATCGGGTCCGGGAGGTCGCCGGTCGAGCGGTGAACCTCCTCGGGCTCGCGGGGCAGCGATCGCGCGGCATCGTCCTCGTGGTCAGGGAAGTCGCCGTGCCATTACGGCTCGGGGCTGCTAGATTGACGCCGCGCCGGCCGATCCTCCCCGGGAGCACACGCGCCATGCACGAGAGCGACTTCCACGTCTACGGCTACCGCTGGGTCGTGCTGCTCGCCTTCATGGTCGCCGCGGCCATGAACCAGCTGCTCTGGATCACCTTCGCCCCCATCACCAGCCAGGCTGCTGCGTTCTACGGCGTCTCGGAGCTGGACGTCGGGATGCTCTCGATGTGCTTCATGATCGTCTACGTCATCGTCTCCATCCCGGCGTCCTGGGTCATCGACACCTACGGCATCCGGGCCGGTGTGGGGATCGGAGCGGTGCTGACCGGGATCTTCGGCCTGCTGCGCGGCTGGCCGGGCCACAGCTACGGGCTGGTGCTCGTGGCGCAGATCGGGATCGCCGTGGGCCAGCCCTTCATCCTCAACGCTGTGACCAGCGTGGCGGCGCGGTGGTTCCCGGCGCGGGAGCGGGCCACCGCCTCCGGGCTCGCCACGCTCTCGCTCTACCTGGGCATCCTCGTCGGGCTGGCCCTCACCCCCACGCTCACGCTCCACGGCCAGATGGGTGGGATGCTGCTGGCCTACGGCGTCGCAGCACTCGGTGCGGCGGTGGTCTTCGTCGGGCTGGCCCGGGAGCGACCGCCCACGCCCCCCTGCCCGCCCGGCATGGAGGCGCGTTCGCTGGTCCTGGACGGCTTCAGGAACATCTTCCGGCAGCGGGGCTTCCTGCTGCTGCTGGTCATCTTCTTCGTCGGGCTTGGAGCCTTCAACGCGGTGGCCACCTGGATCGAGGAGATCGTCCGGCCGCGTGGCTTCGGCAGCGAACAGGCGGGGCTCGTCGGCGGGGCGATGATCGTCGGCGGCGTCCTGGGGGCGGTGGTGCTGCCCACCCTCTCCGACCGCTCCCACCGCCGCAAGCCCTTCCTGCTGGCCGCCATCACCGGCGCCATCCTGGGGCTGGCAGGGGTCACCTGGGCGCAGAGCTTCGGCGTGCTCGTGACCTCTTCCCTGCTGATGGGCTTCTTCCTGCTGAGCGCCGGGCCCATCGGCTTTCAGTATGCGGCGGAGATCACCTTCCCCATCCCGGAGGGGACCTCCAACGGCCTGCTGCTGATGGCGGGGCAGATCTCGGGGATCCTGTTCATCTTCGCCATGGATGCCACGAAATCTCCGGCGGGCGGATCCATGACCGGTCCGCTGGTCGGCCTCGTCATCCTGCTGGTCCTCTGTCTGGGGCTGGCCGCCCTGCTCCAGGAGCCGACCGCGGTGCTGACGCAGGCTGGGCACACGCCAGGAGCGCGCACCACCGTCGAACCCTCCTGAGCCCGGCCGAGCCCCCACTGCTGCCAAGCCTCCTGGTCCAGCAGCTCCAGGGGTCGGCGACCCACCGTGGTGCAGAGGATGCCCTCGGGGACCCCCGGCGCCCTGGCCGAGATCCGTGCTGGACGTTATGGCGGGGGGCGGGATCCGAGTGCGAGGGTCGTCGGGGCCCGTTCTCTCCGGATGCCCGAGCGCCCGCCGATCCTCGTCTCTTCCTCCTCCGGAGAGGCGGCGGAGCAGCGCTTCGAGCGAGGTCCGCCGTCATCTGGACCCCGCGGTGATGCTGGCCCCGGCGCAACGGATGGGATCCGGGCGAGGTACCGCGTCCTCCACCAACCCGCACGGTCACGCTGGAGGATGGAGACAGGCCCCTGGAACCGGACGCGGAACTGGAGGGACGGGAGCCCCGTGAGACTGGCTGGGCTCGCCGGTGACCGCGCGGGGGTCCGCGCGATCTCGCCGGCCAGGCCCGGTCAGGCGTTTGCCGCCCGCGAGGTCATCTCCTGGCTCGCATCGCCCATCACCACCCGGAGCCGGTGGACCTCGCCGTCGTCGACAAGGGCTATCGCAGCCGGATCGACGGTCACTCCGTCGAGCAGGGCCGAGCCGATCCCGCGGCAGAGCCGATCCGGGTTGGTGACGGAGATCTCGTACCGCGTGCGGCCGAAGCGCCAGGTGATGGCAAATTCCGGCCAGGAGGAGGGGACACAGGGGTTGAGCTCGAAGGTCCGACCGCGGCGGCGGAGCCCGAGGATGCTCTCCAGCCCGGCGCGGTACATCCAGCCCGCCGATCCCGTGTACCAGGTCCACCCCACCCGCCCGGCGTACTCGGGTCGCGCGCAGACGTCGCCGGCGACGGCGTAGGGCTCTCCCTGGTAGCGCGCGACGTCCGGGGCCGTTCGCGTGTGGTTCACCGGGTTCAGCATGTGGAAGAGCTCGGTCGCCTCGTCGCCGCTCCCGAGCCGGGCGAGCGCCATCACCACCCAGGCGGCGGCGTGCGTGTACTGACCGCCGTTCTCCCGGACTCCGGGCGGATAGCCCCTGATGTACCCGGGCTGCTGCGCCGAGCGGTCGAACGGCGGTGCGAGGAGCACCACCACCTGTGCCCCGCGCCGCACCAGGTGGGTGCGCACCGAGTCCATGGCGCGGTCGGCGTACGGCGCCGGGACCGCCCCGGAGAGGACGGCCCAGGACTGCGCGATGGAGTCGATGGTGCACTCGTCGCCCTGCGCCGAGCCGAGCGGCGTGCCGTCGTCGTAGTAGCCGCGGCGGTACCACTCGCCATCCCAGGTGCGCTCCAGCACGGCCGCGAGCCGGGCCGCCTCGGCCTGGTAGTGGCTCGCCCGGGCTGCCTCCCCGCGCGCCGTGCACAGGGGTGCGTAGTCGGCGAGGACGGCGTGCAGGAAGAAGCCGAGCCAGGTGCTCTCGCCGCGGCCTTCCTTCCCCACGCGGTTCATGCCATCGTTCCAGTCGCCGCCGCCCATGAGCGGTAGCCCGTGCGCGCCGGAGGTGATCCCGCGGTCGAGGGCGCGCAGGCAGTGCTCGTGGAGGGAGGCTTCCTCGCTCGAGATGCGAGGCTCCGCGTAGACCTCCTGCACGCCGGGTGGAAGCTCCGGCCCCTCCAGGAACGGAATTCGCTCGTCGAGCACCCCCTCGTCCCCGGTGGTCCGCACGTAGTGAGCGACCGCGTACGGCAGCCAGACGAGGTCGTCCGAGCAGCGCGTGCGCGTCCCCCGGCCGCCGGGCGGGTGCCACCAGTGCTGGACGTCCCCTTCCCGGAACTGCCGCGCGGCCGCGCGCAGGAGATGCTCGCGGGCCAGCGCCGGCCGGGCCATGGTCAGGGCCATCGAGTCCTGGAGCTGGTCGCGGAACCCGAAGGCGCCCCCCGGCTGGTCGTAGCCGGTGCGGGCCCACATCCGGCAGCTCAGGTCCTGGTACAGAAGCCAGCCGTTGAGGAGAAGGTCGAAGGAGTCATCCGGCGTCCGGACCTGGACCGTGCCCAGGGTCTCGTCCCAGCCGCGCCGGACCGTCTGCAGCGCTGCCAGGGCGGCGCCGGGCTGGCCGTGACGAGCGGCGAGCTCGCATGCCTGCGCCGAGTCCTTGCCCTGGCCGACCAGGAAGGCGAGGCGCCGGGTCTCGCCGGGCCGGAGCACGACGGCCACGTGGAGCCCGGCGCAGGGATCGAGCCCAGCCCCGAAGCGTGCGGGCAGCGCCTCCAGCGCGAGCGCCGCGGGTGCGGACAGGGAGCCGTTCCGTCCCAGGAAGGCGGTCCGGTCGCCGGTCGCCGAGCGCAGCTCGCCGCTGGCGTGGGCGAAGGCCACGCGGCTTGCGAACTCGTGGTTCCAGGCGTTGGTGGCGAGGACCGCGCCGGTGGTCGGGTCCCGCTCGGTCACCACGTGCAGGTTCTGCCCGGCCTGCGGCGGTCCCAGGACCCACTCCGTGTACCCGAAGACCGAGAGACGCCGGGGCAGGTTGTCCTGGTTGGTCAGCGTCAGGAGCGAGAACTTCACCGGGTCCACGGCGTCCACGAAGACGTCCAGCGTGTGGTGGATGCCGCTGGCCAAGCGCTCGAAGCGGGTGACCCCGGGGCCGTGCCGGATCACGAACCGGCCGCTGGCGCCGTCACGGGGCAGGGGCCCGGGGGTGGGAGACCAGGCCGCACCGCTCTCGTCGTCGCGGACCAGGATGGCCTCGGCGGTCGGATCGGTGATCGGGTCGTTGGCGAACGGCGTCAGCCGGTTCTCACGGCTGTTCTCGGACCAGGTGAAGGACGATCCTGAGGCCGTCACGATCGTGCCGAAGCTCGGGCTGGCGATGACGTTGGCCCAGGGCAGCGGCGTCTCCTCCTCGCCCTCCAGGACGATGACATACTCCCGCCCGCCCTCGGCGAAGCCCCCGAGCCCATTGGCGAGCGCCAGCGGCGGCACCCGGACCGGCTCGGCGAGCGAGGGCACCGGGCTGGGCCGGGCAGGCCGCGAGACCGCGAGCACCGGGGGCGCGGCCGTTACGGGCAGCGCGCGATCGAGCTGGTGAGCCAGGGTTCCGAGGTCGCCGCTGAGGACGGCGCGCGCCACGCTGGAGAGGAGAAGGCGCTCGGCCTCCGGCATGCGGTCGCCGCGCAGCAGGTAGGCGCCGCCCTTCCGGTGCTTCCAGGTTCGCCACGGTCCATCGTCGAGAAGGGCCGCGAGCTGGGCATGCATCTCGTCGAGGTAGCTGACCGGGTGCTCGTTCAGGATGACCACGTCCGCGCTCAGTCCCTTCAGGCGCCAGTACTCTTGCGCCTGCAGGACCTGCCGAACCAGGGCCAGATCGGCGTCGGAGACCACGCGAACGAGCAGGACCGGAAGATCGCCGGACACGCCGTGGCCCCAAAGCCCCTCCTGCCCCAGGGTGCTGCGGGCCAGCACCTCCGGGCCCGCGCGCAGCGAGGTGTCGGCGTAGAGCACCCGCGAGGCGAGCCGCTCGAAGAGGAGCGCTTCCTCGCTGGAGATGCCAAGGTGGTGGAGCCGACTCTGCGCATGCGCGAAGGCGAGGGCGAAGGTTCGCGCGGCGGCCGCAGGGTCGTGGTAGCGCCGGGCCAGCGCCAGGGCGGTCTCTCGGCCCGAGGCCATCCCGGTGGCGAAGGCGAGCCGCACCACCGCCCCCGGCGCGAGGCGAACGCGCTGCCGCAGGCTCACGATGGGATCGAGCAGGACGCCGGTCGTCCCGGAGAGCGGGCGCCCGTCGAGCGCCTGCGGGTTCTCCGGCCCCCGGCCACGGCCCAGGAACCGCCCCCGGTCGCTCTCCCACTCCACCGGACCCTGCGTCCGGCCCTCCTGGCTGATGACGTGTACCGCGAACAGCTCCTCGTCCTCGGGTGCGCGCGGCCGGCGCCGGCAGAGCAGGGCGTTCGTTTCCGGGAGGTACTCCGACTCGATGAAGAGCTTGCCGAAGGCCGGGTGGGCGAGATCGTCGGCAGCCGGTGCCAGGACGATCTCGGCGTAGCTGGTGATCTCCAGCTCCCGGGCCCGATCCCCGTGGTTCGTCACCTGCAGCCGGCGGATCTCGACGTCGTTCTCGGGCGAGACCGCCACCTCGAGCCGCGTCCCGATCTCGTCTTCCCTCCGCTCGAAGGTCGCCTTCTCCAGGGTGAAGGTGACGACCTCGTCCTCCGCGTCCCGGCCGGTCGGGTGAAGCGTGGGCGACCACACACAGCCGCTCCGGACGTCGCGCAGGTACAGGTGGTGGCCCCCCGGGTCGCGGGTCGCGTCCTGGCGCCAGCGGGTGACGGCGCGCCCTCGGCAGAAGCTGGCGCCACCGCCGGCATTGGTGACCACCACCGTGTATTGGCCGTTGGACAGGAACTGCGCGTGCGGGGAGGTCGTCTGGGCAGAGCGGAAGCGGCGCATGGCGGCCGGCGGCAGGGGCGGAGCCATGGGCACGTCCTCGTCGGGGCGCGGCCGCATGAGGGCCGCCTGGTGCGGCACCCGCTCCTGGAGGAGGAGCTCCGTCGCCTGCACGTGCACGTCCGCGTGGAAGCGCGCCACCATCCGGTTGCCGGTCAGCGCGGCCGCCAGGGCCGAGAGGGCCATGCCCTGGTGGTGAGCCAGGTACTGCAGAACGATCTTTCCACGCGCGTGGGCCGGCCAGGGCGCGTCGCCATCGGCCTCCTCCGCGTGGCGGTGGGTGTAGTCGACGGCCTCGTAGAAGCCGTACTCGCCCAGGAGGCCCTCCCGCGCCAGGCGCCGCAGGTTCGCGGCCGCCGCCGTGGGATGGACCAGCGTCGCCAGTGCGGTGGCGTAAGGGGCGACCACCAGATCATCGGCAAGGCCCCGCTTCAGGCCCAGCCCCGGCACGCCGAAAGCCTTGTACTGGTAGTTGCCCAGGTGGTCGACGAGGTTGCAGCCGGACTCCGAGATGCCCCAGGCCACGCCGCGCTCCGCCCCGTAGTCCCGCTGGCGGCGCACCGCCATCCGACAGGTCTCGTCGAGCAAGGTACCCGGGTAGCTGCGCAGCACCAGCAGCGGCATGAGGTACTCGAAGAGGGTCGCGCTCCACGAGAGGAGCGTCGGCCTCCCGTGCACGCTGGTGGCGGTCCGGCCCAGGTGGAACCAGTGCTCCTCCGGGAGGTCCCCCTTGGCGATGCCGATGAAGCTGGCGAGGCGCGCCTCCGAGGCCAGCAGGTCGTAATGGGAGGGATCGAGCCGGCCCGGCCCCTCGGCGTCCGCCGCACGGTAGCCGATCGCGAGCAGGCTCCGTTGCGGGTCGTACAGGAACCGGAAGCTCATACCGTAGGCGAAGGCAGCCGCGCGCTGCGCCAGCCCCTCGAGCCGCTCGGAGGCCCCCTCCGGCCCGGCCTGGGTGCCCGGCTCGCGGCCGAGCCGGCGGAGTCCCTCGGAGACCGCGATGAGCGCGCCGGCCAGGTTCCCGCTGTCGACCGTGGAGACGTAGCGCGGCGGGAGCGGGGCCAGGCTGACCGTGTCGTACCAGTTGAAGAGGTGGCCCTCGTGCCGCTCCAGGCCCTCCATGGTGGTGAGGGTGCCGTCGATCCGCCGCAACAGCTCGCTCGTCTGGACGAAGCCCAGATCGTGCGCCGCGAGTGTGGAGAGGAGCCCCATGCCGATGTTGGTGGGCGAGGTGCGGTGGGCGATCCTCGAGGGCGTCCCCTGCACGTTGTCCGGGGGAAGGAAGTGGTCGTCCGCGCCCATGAAGGCGTCGAACCACTTCCAGGTCGTGCGGGCCACGCCGAGCAGGAAGGCTCGGTCCTCGGCTCCCAGCTCGACGTCCTTGGACCCGATGGGCTGGGAGAGGCGGTAGGCGATGAGCGGCGCGACCGCCCAGAGAGCCAACACCGGCGCCGCGGCAACGAGCGCGTCCGGACGCAACCCGGAGACCAGGACCAGCCCGGCGACCGCGATGGCGGGCCCCGCGACCATCGCCCGCAGGAACGATCGCGGGCCGCTCTTGCTCTCCAGCCGGGCCCCGCGCGCGGTGCTGGCGGCGGCCGTCTCCCATTCGAGCAGCCGGCGTCGGGTGATGGCGAGCCGGACCACGGTGACGACGATGGCGTTCACCATGCCGTAGGCTTGGTTGGCGAGGAAGGCGAGCTGCAAGAGGACGCGGGCCGATCTCCCGGCCGCTTCCTCCGCCATCTCCCTCAGGAAGGCACGCCGCGGCTGGTACGGTCCCGGGCCACCCAGGGCTTCGATGGTCAAGGCCGCCAGCGGGAAGGCGAGGGAGGCGACCGCGGCGACCGTCCAGAGCACCGGGTCGCCGGGCAGGGCAGTCCAGGCCAGGAGGAAGAGGAGGACGGTGGCCGGCGCGACCAGCGCGCGCCGGAGGTTGTCGAAGATCTTCCAGCGCGAGATGACCGGGAGGCGGTTCCGCGCCAGGCCGCCCTTCGTGGGCACCAAGGGGAAGAGCCAGCCCAGGATCTGCCAGTCGCCGCGCGTCCACCGGTGCTGGCGGCGAGCGTGCGCCAGGACGCTCGAGGGATAGTCGTCGACCACCTCGACGTCCGTCACCAGGCCGGTCCGGGCGTGGATGCCCTCGAACAGATCGTGCGACAGCATCATGTTCTCCGGCACGCGCCCCTCGAGCGCCGCCGTGAAGGCGTCCACGTCGTAGAGCCCCTTGCCGGTGAAGCTCCCCTCGCCGAACAGGTCCTGGTAGGTGTCCGAGACGGCGGTGGTGTACGGATCGACCCCGGTGTACCCGGCGAAGGTCCGGGCGAAGAGGGACCCCGAGGCGCTGGCCGTGGTGACGCTGACGCGCGGCTGCAGGATGCCGTACCCCTCGGTGACGCGGCCGCAGCGCGGGTCGAAGTGGGGCCGGTTGAGTGGGTGGGCGATGATGCCGACCAGCTTCTTGGCGCCGTCCCGCGGGAGGCGCGTGTCCGAGTCCAGGGTGATGCAGTAGCGTACGCTCGGGAGGACGCTCCGGTCGCCGACCTGGACGTCGAAGCTCGTGTCGGTCGCGCCGCGCAGGAGCCGGTTCAGCTCCTCCAGCTTTCCCCGCTTCCGCTCCCAGCCCATCCACACGCCCTCGGCCGGATTCCACTGCCGGGCCCGGTGGAGGAGGAAGAACCGGTCGCCCCGTCCCTGACCCAGACGCGCATTGAGCGCCTCGATCCCGCCTCTGGCCGAGGCCAGGATGGCCGCGTCGCCGGGCACCTCGCGCGTCGCTGCGTCCGCGAAGTCGCCCAGGATGGCGAAGTGGATCCGGGGTTCGAGGTTCCCCACCGCCAGGATCTCGAGGTGCTCGAGCTGACGCTCGACGATCTCGACGCTGGTGAGCAGCGTCGGGACCACCACCAGCGTCCGGGCGTCCTCCGGGATCCCGGCCGAGAGGTCGAGGCGCGGCAAGCGCCTGGGCGGCGCGAAGCGGGCCGCCAGCCACTGAACCACCGCGATGGCCACCTCGCTGGCCGGGACGAGCAGCAGCAGCGCCAGCCCGGCCAGCGCCCGCGGGGACCCTCCGCCATGGTTGCGGGCGTACGCACAACCCGCGGTCACCAGCGCGGCGGTGGCGAGGCCGATTGCACCCAAGTAGGCGCAGGTCGCGTGCGCGAAGACGGACCGTCGCAGCGCCTTGCGCAGGCCCGGCCTCCAGGCGAGGTCGGCCTCGAGCTCGCGCCGGCCCTTGCCGATCAGGTGGTTCCCCACGTGCGCGGCCCGCGCACCTGGCCCCTCGGTCTCTGCCGCCTGGCGGGCGCTCTCCACGGCACGGAGGGCCACTCGCACCTGCGCCTCCCCGGTCGGCTCGGCCAGCTCCTCGACGGCCTGGCGGTAGCGGTCGCGGGAGAGGAACTCCATCCGGCCGTGCACGCCGGCCGGATCTCGCTGCAGCACCCGCTCGACCAGGCTGACCTGCTCGACGTACTCGGCCCAGTCGAGCGTGGAGCAGAGCCGGAGGCTGGTGATGACGTTCGCCACCGAAACCTGGTTGGCGGCCTCCCGCTGGTGCTCGCCGCGGACCGCCTCCTCGGCGGTGGTTTTCTGCGCGGCCAGGTGCGCGTCGAGGGCGCTCCGGACAGCGGAGAGTCGCGGTCCGTACTCCCGCCCCCGCTGCAAAAGCTGCACCACGAAGGCCGCCGGCAGCGCGGCTGGCAGGGTAGGGGGCGATCCCTTCCCGGCCGTGTCGATGCGGGCCACGTAGGCGTCGGCAGCCCGGCGCGCGGCACGGGCCGCCAGGGTCTCGTCGGCCAGGCGCCGCAAGTTCTCCACCAGCGCCAGCTTCAGCATGCTCGGCCAGGCCCACAGCTCACCGATGGTGAGCGGGGCGACCGTCTGGAAGGTGTCCAGGTACCGCACCAGCTGGGTGCGGTCGAGGCGGCTGTCGCTGTGTCGGATCAGCTCCACCGCCAGTGCGTAGACGCGGGCGCTCCCGGCCTGGTCCCGGGCCGCCAGCTTGGGCAGCTCCCGGTAGTAGCCGCGGGGGAGGTTCTGGCGGATGTCGCGCATCTCGGACGCGACCAGGTGGAAGTTGTCGAGGAGCCATTCCGCCGCGGAGGTGACGAACTCGCCCTGGTGGACGTCGCCGGCCAGCGCCCGGTACGCCTCGCGAAGCCGGTGCCCGTTGTCGTCGAAGCGCGGGAAGACGCTCCGGGACACCCGCCGTCTCGGGTCCACCGTGAAGCGGCCCGCCAGCGACCGCGCCCGCTCGTCGAGGCGCTCGACGCTCAGGAGCTCGTCACGGAAGGGCCTCTCCAGCGCTCCGGATGCCCGGCGGGCCTTTCCGAAGAACGCCGAGTCGAGCCTGGTGGCCACGTGCACGCACCCTTCCGGACGGAAGTCAGCGCGTCATCGCAGCGATGGGTGAGCTGGCTCTTCCGGTACGTATAGCCGCAACCAGCCACGCCCGTCCGGCTAGACAGGGTACAGGTCGCGAAGCGCGAGGAGCCCGGCCACGGGCCGGGCTCCTCGGCGTTCAAGCTGGAGGTGCGCGACTAGGCGACGGGGCGGACGTTCGCCGCCTGCAGGCCCTTGGGGCCTTTCGCCACGTCGAACTCGACCTTCTGACCTTCCGCGAGGGAGCGGAATCCATCGGCCTGGATCGCAGTGTGGTGGCAGAACACGTCCTCGCCGCCGTCCGCCTGCGTGATGAAGCCGAACCCCTTCGCGTCGTTGAACCACTTCACGGTACCGGTTGCCATTTGCTGTTGGATCTCGTTTCTCTCTGTGAATGCGACGGCACAGTGCCGCGCAAGCCTTCTTCCTGCCGAGTAGCAGGAGGCACGTCGTCTACTCCAGCCGTGCACCGAAGTCCACGAACCGCCCCCAGTTGGCCGTCGGAGCACGACGGCACCGCTCGCGGCTGTCGCGAGAGTCTCGGCTACAGGAAGGCCAGGGGCGATCCGGCGTGCCACCACGAATCAGCCGGGTCCCTGGGCGGCGGGGTTCACCAGGAGCGAGAAGCCGCAGCTCAGACACCATGTCCGAGGAGAACCCGCGGGCGCCTCGCACCCCGCAAGGGAGAGCATCCGAGGGACCCACGCAGCGGTATCCGTACCCTCACGGCCGCGCCCGCATTCGTGGGGGAATCACGCGCCGCGGCTGGCATTCGCCGCACCCGGCGCGCGGAGGGTGCCTGCTCGGCAGACGCCGATCACGGGGCACCGGAGTTCGCCGATCCTCCGGCTCGTGCGGCTGCGCGAAGGGACCGGTTCCGAGCTCGACATGAGCGCGACGGAGGCGAGCTCGGTCGTTCAGGCTCCGGCCTGCGTCCCGAGCAGCGCGCGCAGCTCCAACTCGTACTGCGGCCCGACAGCGAGCAAGCTGCCCTCGATGCCGGCTCGCAATGCGGCGGCTGCGGTCGTCAGGTGTCCCAGCGGCACCGGGCGCGAGGTGCCGTTGGCGAGATGGCAGACGCAGGACCATCCTCGCGGGCTGGCATGGAGTTCGATGCGCGGCAGCGAGAAGGTCTTGGCCGCGTCGGTGCCGTCGAGGTTCACGGCCCACCCGTCCTCCGTTCTCGTCCAGAAGATCTTCACGGAATCCATGGTCTCTCATCCCAGCTCGGCGCGGCTCGTCGGTCGCCCGACGGCGCGGCTTCTGCTCAGTCGTGCACCTGCGGAAGGCCCACCACTCTGCCCTGGCGATAGCTCTCGGCTGCCCCCAACGCCCACGCGGCGTAGGCGCTGGCGACGCGCGTCTCGATCTCCCGGCCATCCACCGTCACGCCCCAGACCTCATCGGCCGAGACAAAGACCTCGAGCCGGTGACCGAGGATGACCGAGTCTCTGCCTTCCTTCGCTCTCGTCTTCATCGGCTCACCGTACTCCTCTCCTGACCTCCCGAGGGGGGCACCCCCGATCAGCCCGGGCGCCGTCGCCGGTGGCCTGCGGGACCTCACCGCACGGCGTCTTGGCGCAAGGCTCGATTGGTCGCGGAATCCGCAGGCGGTCATGGTTAGACAAGACCACGCGACGCGGCCGCCTCGGGCGTGAGGGAACGCGCCGGGGAGACGGCCATGCGCGTGATCCACCTTGCGCGATTGGATGCTGGCCCTTTCGGCGAGCACGTCGAGCCACAGTGCGGCGACTGGGGAGGGATGGACACGGACTGGACGACCGTCGGGTCGGGCGTGACCTGCGAGGCGTGCCGGGAGGCGTCGCGCGGGGGCGGGAGCCCTGCGACCGGCCCCGGCGCGAGCCCCGAGCGCCTCGAAGGGTGAGGCACAGGGGTGCCCGCCACGGCAACAGCTTCACCAGAAGGCCTGGGAGTGCGAGGGCGGATCGCCGCGTCGGTGGTGCGATCGTAGCGCTCGGGCTGGTCGGCTGCTCCCGCCGATGGAGCCGCGGGCAACATCGCCTGATCGTCCGCCCCTCGTCGCCGAGGCGGAGGAATCGGAACAGCCGCCGAAGGGACCTTCTCCGGCCCGTCGTCGCCCCCGCGCGGCGTGGCCACCCGCTGCGCTGGGGAGTGCCGTTCCCGGTTCGAGGGTGCTCCCCCTCGAGCACCGAGCGACCCAGCAGGCCCTCCGACCGTTCGAGAGAGCTCGCCAGCGAATCGGCACGCCCGCCCAGGTGTGCGGCGGGGCGCCGGCCTGAGCGTCGGCGAGGTGCGCCGGTACAAGCTCGACCCGTTGCGCGCGGCCCGCTGGCGGAAGGGCGAGACCGCGTCAGCCGCCCGCGGGAACGGCTGCCATCCCCGGCTGCACTCCGCCGGCGCTCTCGCGGCGGATCTCGGCCAGCCGGCGGTCGAGCAGCGGGATCACGTCCTCCGAGGTGTAGCGGATGAAATGCTCGCCCACGATGGAGAACTCCACGGCGCGGGCCACGGCGGAGATGCCTTGCTCGATCCCCACCCGGAGCAACCGCCAGAACCAGCGACGGCGTCTCGGGTCACCCCGGATGCCGATCCGCCATGCTGCCCGTCCCAGCGCGGCCAGGGACTCAGCACGCAACCCGGACCCGCTCCGGGGCGGAGTCATGCGCAAGCTGAGCTCGCAGCGCTGGAAGAAGGCATCGGCGGAGAAGAGGGAAGCGAGCAGATCCCGGTACCCAGCCACCAGCCCCTCCTCCGGCATGGTGGTGCGGAAGTTGGTGCGGTCGAACTGGTCCCCGCTGGCATCGGCGCGGAGGCGCCCTTCGCGCTCGAGCCTGTGCCAGAGCTGGGTGCGCGGGAGGGCGGTGAGGATACCCACCATGGCGCGGGGGATGGGGAGGCTGGAGATGAAGGCCCGCTGCCGATCGAGCGAGCCCTGGTCGTCGCCGTCGAAGCCGACGATGAACCCCGCGAAGACCTCCAGGCCGGCCCGCGTCAGGGTCAGGATGGCCAGGGCGGGGTCCATCCTCAGGTTCTGCTTCTTCTGGGTCTTGGCCAACGTCTCCGGGTCCGGCGTCTCGAGGCCGACGAACACGGAGGTGAAGCCGGCGTCGACGAGGCCCCGCACCAGCCCGGCGTCGCCGGCGAGGTCGAGACTCGCCTCCGTGTACAGGTCGAAGGGATGGCCATGCTCGGCTTGCCATCTCGAGATCTCGGGGAGGAGGCGCCCGGCGGCCTTGCGGTTCCCGATGAAGTTGTCGTCGACCACGAACAGGCCGCCGCGCGCGCCGAGCGCGTACAGCGCATCGAACTCGGCGAGCACCTGCGACGGCGTCTTCACGCGGGGCACACGCCCGAACATCTCGATGATGTCGCAGAACTCGCAGTTGAAGGGGCAGCCGCGGGACACCTGAACCGACATGGACGCGTAGCGCTTCAGCTGCAGGAGGTCGAACCGGGGCACGCGCGCGAGCGCCATGCCGGGCCGCGCGTCGCCTGGGGGGGAGAGCAATCGCTCCGCCTGGCGCTCCGGGTGCTCCAGCGCCTCCACCAGGCGATCGAGGCGGCCCTCGGCCTCTCCCTGGAACACGTGGCGTGCCTCCGGGAACGCTTCCGGGCTGGTGGTGGGGGCGGGGCCTCCCACCACGGTGACTCGCCCGATTCGCGATGCGCGCGCCAGCGTCTCGCGCATCGACGGCGACTGCACCAGCATGCCCGAGACGAGGACGGCGTCTGCGGCCCGGAGCTCCTCGTCCGCTACGGGCCCGAGGTGGAGGTCGGCAATGCGGATCTCCCAGCTCCGCGGAAGGTGAGCTGCCAGGGTGGCTAGGCCGAGAGGGGGATGGGTCGCGTCCTTGCCAATGAACGGAAGGCTGCGACCGTATCCCCAGTACGCCGGGGGCGAGTTCCCCTGCACGAGCACCGCGCGCATGAGCCTGAGTTAGGCCGCGGAGGTCACCAGGGAGTCACCGGCGGAGGTTTCAGGAGGGGCCTTCGCGGGGGGGCGGCGCCGTCGTCCGCCGAACGTTCGCGAACGTCCGGGCTCGCCTCACCGCCCACCGGCCTCTCGATCGGTGGCCGCAGCGCGTGTCCGTGCGGGCGCTGCGTTGACAGCGCCAGGCCAGTGGTTACCGTCTACAGAGGTGCTGGCAGTCGACGTCGCCGACCGCCACGGTCGATCCCCGAACCGGGGACCCCACACAACCAGACCGACGCGCGCGTGAGCGCCGGGGCAACTCTCTCGAAGGAGAGCACCGATGAAGATCCGTCCCTTGCAGGACCGCATCATCGTGAAGCGGATGGCGGAGGAGGAGAAGACCAAGGGGGGAATCATCATCCCCGAGACGGCCAAGGAGAAGCCCTTGGAGGGCACCGTGCTCGCCGTGGGCAAGGGCAAGGTGCTGGAGAACGGGGAGGTCCGCCCGCTCGACGTGAAGGCCGGCGACCGGATCCTCTTCACGAAGTACGCCGGCACCGAGGTGAGGCTCGACGGCGACGAGCACCTGGTCGTTCGAGAAGAGGACGTCCTCGGCGTCGTCGAGGGGACGTAAACGCTTCACCGCAGGAAGGGGAAACCGATATGGCCTCCAAGGAAATCCTGTTCGACCAGCAAGCGCGCGACGCCATCCTCAGGGGCGTGAACACGCTCGCCGATGCGGTCAAGGTGACGCTCGGCCCCAGGGGACGGAACGTCATCCTCGAGAAGAGCTACGGCGCCCCCACCATCACCAAGGACGGCGTGACGGTTGCCAAGGAGATCGAGCTGGAGAACAAGCCCGAGAACATGGGCGCGCAGATGGTGAAGGAAGTGGCCACCAAGACCTCGGACGTGGCCGGCGACGGGACCACCACCGCCACCGTGCTGGCCCAGGCCATCTACCGCGAGGGCTCCCGGCTGGTCGCCGCCGGCCACAACCCCATGGCGCTGAAGCGGGGCATCGAGAAGGCGGTCGAGCTCGTCACCGCCGAGCTGAAGAGGATCTCCAAGCCCACCAGGGACCGCAAGGAGGTGGCCCAGGTCGGGATCATCTCCGCCAACGGCGACGAGACCATCGGCAACCTCATCGCCGAGGCCATGGACAAGGTGGGCAAGGAGGGCGTGATCACCGTCGAGGAGGCCAAGGTCCTCGAGACCACCTTGGAGGTGGTCGAGGGGATGCAGTTCGACCGCGGCTATCTCTCGCCCTACTTCGTCACCGACGCCGAGCGGATGGAGGCCAGCCTCGAGGACGCCCACGTCCTCCTCCACGAGAAGAAGATCTCCAGCATGAAGGACCTCCTGCCGCTGCTCGAGCTCGTGGCCAAGAGCGGAAAGCCGTTGCTCATCGTGGCCGAGGAGCTGGAGGGCGAGGCCCTGGCCACCCTGGTGGTGAACAAGCTTCGCGGCACGCTCCAGGTCTGTGCCGTCAAGGCGCCGGGCTTCGGCGACCGTCGCAAGGCCATGCTCGAGGACATCGCCGTGCTCACCGGCGGCAAGCTGATCGCCGAGGAGCTGGGCCTCAAGCTCGAGCAGGTCACCCTGAAGGACCTGGGCCACGCCAAGCGCATCACGGTGGACAAGGACGACACCACCCTGGTCGAGGGAGCCGGGAAGAAGTCGGCCATCGAGGCCCGGGTGAAGGCCATCCGCGCCCAGATCGAGGAGGCCACCAGCGACTACGACAAGGAGAAGCTGCAGGAGCGACTCGCCAAGCTGGTGGGCGGGGTGGCGGTCATCAGCGTCGGCGCCGCCACCGAGACCGAGATGAAGGAGAAGAAGGCCCGGGTCGAGGACGCGCTCCACGCCACCCGCGCCGCGGTCGAGGAGGGGATCGTCCCCGGCGGCGGGGTAGCCTACCTGCGCTGCCTCAAGACCCTCGACAAGGTCGACGTCACGGAGGGCGAGCGGTCGGGCCTGGACCTGGTCCGGCGCGCCCTCGAGGAGCCCCTGCGCCAGATCGTCGAGAACGGCGGCTGGGAGGGCTCGATCATCGTCAACAAGGTGAAGGAATCGAGCGAGCTGAACTTCGGCTTCAACGCCCAGACCGGCGTGTACGAGGACCTGGTGAAGGCCGGCGTCGTCGATCCCACCAAGGTCTCTCGCACCGCGCTCCAGAACGCCGCATCGGTGGCGTCCCTCATGCTCACCACCATGGCCATCATCGCCGAGAGACCGAAGGACGAAGGCCGCGCCGGCGCCGGCATGGGTGGGATGGAGGGGTAGCCCGATCCGGGCGTGAGCCCGAGAACCAGGCCCACGGGCGCCGTACCCCAGGTGCCTGCGGGGCCTGCGCGCCTCTCGCGCAGCGGCAGGGGCGGACCGGCCCGAGCTCCGCCCCCTCTCGGCAGCCGGATCGCAGGCGAGTTACCCCGGCCGCGTGCCGCCATCTCGTGCGGCCGCTTCCATCCGATCGCACCGATGGTCGGCACGACCGCAGGGCCTCAGCCACGCGGGCCAGGCGGAGCGACGGGTCCCACCGATCGTGCCCCTCAGCCCACGGCCACCGTGGCGGGGCGCGGGGGCGCGGCGGGAGGCGAGGCCACCCGCTGGAGCAGCTCTTGGAGCTCGGCGTCGGCGAGCGTCTCCCGGGCCAGCAGCTGCCGGGCGCCCTCCTCGAGTAGCTCCCGGTTGGCCTCCAAGATGCGCCGCGCCCGAGCCTGGGCTGTCTCGACCAGCCCGCGGATGGCCACGTCGAGCTCGCGCGCGGTCTGCTCGCTGTAGAGCCGGCGAGACATCTGGGGAATCCCGCCCAGGAACCCGTTCGGCTCGGTCTCGTAGGCGAGCGGCCCGGTCTCGCGGAGCATGCCGTAGCGGGTGACCATGCTGCGCGCGATCTCGGTGGCCTTGGAGAGGTCGTCCGACGCGCCGGTCGAGAGGTGGCCGAAGATCACCTCCTCGGCGGTCCGGCCGCCCAGGAGAACCGCCATCTTGGCCTCCAGCTCCTCGCGGGTCATGAGGTAGCGGTCCTCGGTCGGACGCTGCAGGGTGTAGCCGAGCGCACCGATGCCGCGCGGGATGATCGAGATCTTGTGGACCGGGTCGCAGCCCGGTTGTGCCGCGGCCACCAGGGCGTGGCCCATCTCGTGATGGGCGACGACCTCCCGCTCCCTCGGGTTGAGCAGCCGGTTCCGCTTCTCGAGCCCGGCCACGATGCGCTCGATGGCGGCGGTGAAGTCGCTCATCATGACCAGGTCGCCCTTCCGGCGGGTCGCGACCAGCGCCGCCTCGTTGACCAGGTTCGCCAGGTCCGCGCCGGTGAAGCCGGGGGTGAGCGCGGCCACCTCCTCGAGCCGCAGGTCGGGAGCCAGCACCACCTTCTTGACGTGCACGGCCAGGATCTGCGTGCGCCCGAGTCGGTCCGGCCGATCCACGAGCACCTGCCGATCGAAGCGGCCGGCGCGGAGCAGTGCCGGGTCCAGGACCTCCGGGCGGTTGGTGGCCGCGAGGAGCACGATGCCGGTGGTGGGATCGAAGCCGTCGAGCTCCGCCAGGAGCTGGTTCAGCGTCTGCTCCTTCTCGTCGTGGCCAGCCATGCCCGGATAGGCGCCTCGAGCGCGCCCCAGGGCGTCGAGCTCGTCGACGAAGATGACGCAGGGCGCCTTGGTACGGGCCTGCTGGAACAGGTCGCGGACGCGGGCCGCCCCCACCCCCACGAACATCTCCACGAACTCGGAGCCGCTGATGGAGAAGAAGGGCACGCCCGCCTCGCCGGCCACGGCCCTGGCGAGGAGGGTCTTGCCGGTGCCCGGCGGTCCGACCAGGAGGACGCCCTTCGGCATGCGGGCACCCAGCCGGCCGTACGACTTCGGGTCCTTGAGGAAGGACACCACCTCCACGAGCTCGTCCTTGGCCTCGTCCACCCCCGCCACGTCGGCGAAGCGAACCGCCACGCCGGTCTCGACGTAGACCTTGGCCTTGCTCTTCCCGATGGACATGAGCCCGGCGCCGGGACCCCCCGGGCCCATTGCACGGCGGGCGAAGAACATCCACATCCCTCCGAGGAGCACGATCGGGAAGATCAGGGAGAAGAGCCCGCGGAGCCAGGTGCTCTCGACATGGCCGGCGAAGGTCACCCCGTACTTCTCGAGGCTGGCAGCGAGCTCGGGGCGGACCAGGGTGGTGGCGAAGCGGCTCTTCCCGTTGAAGGGCGCCTCCGGGGCCGGCGCCTTCAGCACGCCGCTCAACGAGTCGGCCTCGACCGTCACCTCCTGGACCTTTCCCTCCTGCAGGAGCTGCTGGAACAGGCTGTAGGGGATGGTGGCAACCGCGTCCCGGGAACGCCCCCAGAGGTCGCTGGCCAGGAAGTAGAGGGAGACCGTCACGAGGACGAAGACGATGTTGAGGCGGGCCTGTTTGCTCATGGGGCCTTCCGCGCCAATGGGGAATACCGCCCCCGCGGGGTCCGGACCCGGGTATTGCGGGCCGTGCGGGGACGCACGCCTCCCGCCGGACGGGGACACGCCCGGCGCCTCGCCCGGACCGATCTCTTGCTCCCTCGCGGAGGCTCGCCGCGACCGGCGAGGGCTCCGCCGCGCATCGCGGGAGGGAGCACCCTCCGCGCACCAGTCACGGGGCGTCGCCCAGGTGCCCGGCCCACCACCCGGCCTGAGCGCGCGCGATGGCCGGGAAGGTCTCGTTCAAGACGACGTTCCGGGCCACCACCAGGGAACGCCGCCGCGGGACGGCCCGCTCCCGTTACGGGATCCAGGAGGCTGGGGGGACCCAGCCCCAACTCCTTCCTCACTTGGCGGAAGCCTTCTCCGCCGGCCCGGGCGCCTTTCGAGCCTGCGCCGGGGACTGGTCCTTCCCGGCGCGCCCTCGCCCGGGGCTCTTGAACACCCGGACCATCATCACGACGAAGGACGCCACCAGCAGCAGGTGGATGAGGCCACCCAGGGTGGTGGAGGTGAAGAGCCCGAGCCCCCAGAGCGCGAGGAGGACGAACGCGATGGTCCACAGCATTGGCGGCTCCCTTCGCTTCGGGATCTCGGGGAGCACGCGCCGTGCCACGGCTCCGCCCACTCGCAGGCACGGGTTTGAAGGGAGCGGAGCAGGGTCCAGGGGTTGCCCGGGTGCCCGAGAACGTTCGCGAACGTTTCGACGCGCCGGGACCGCTCGGGCACGAGCCGAGCGGAATCCCGGTCGCGTCAGGGCCCTCCGGGAGGGACATTCGGGTGGCGACTCGGCCAACAACCGGGTTGGCCGCGACCGGGTCCCGGAAGGAGCGGAGCACTGGATACCTAGGGGGCGGTCGGCTCCGCGCCGTGCAGGTGCCGCGGGAGCGTGACCGTGAAGGTCGAGCCGAGGCTCCGGCCCGGGCTCTCCGCCCGCACCGTCCCGCCGTGCAGCTCCACCAGCTCGCGCACGAGCGTGAGACCTATGCCCAGCCCCGGGTCCCTGGCGGAGGAGCCCGCCTCCTGCGCGAACCGCTCGAACACGTGCGGCAGGAACGCCGGGTCGATCCCCCGGCCATCGTCGGTCACCACCAGGCGCGCGGCCCCGTCGGTCGCGTCGATGCGCACGCCCACCCGTCCTCCGCTGGGTGTGAACTTGACGGCATTGGTGAGCAGGTTCGCGACGATCTGCTGCAGGCGCACCGGGTCGCCCAGGCACAGGGAGGGCTCGCCCTGGAGCTCCACGGCGAGCTGCACCGCCTTCGCCTCTGCCAGCGGCTTCACCCCCTCGAGGACGCCCAGCACCAGCTCCTGCCAGTTCACCTCCTCGACGTTGAGGCTGAGCTTGCCGGAGACGATGCGGGACATGTCCAGCAGATCCTCGACCAGGCGCGCCTGGCGAACGGCGTTGGACTCGATGGTGGAGGCAGCGCTCTTGATATCGGCTGCGTCCAGGCGTTCCCTCTGGAGCGCCTGGGCGAGGAGCAGGATTGCCATGAGCGGGGTGCGCAGCTCGTGCGACAGGTTGGCCAGGAAGAGATCCTTGGCCGCATCGGCCCGCTCCGCCCGCTGCGCCGCCTCCTGGGTGAGCGCCAGGAGCTCGGCGCGCCGGTGCTCGGCCTCGCGCAGCTCGGTGACGTCCTCCAGGGCGAGGAGGATCATCGGCGTCCTGGCCGGAGAGGGAAAGGCACAGCCGGATACGGACAGGTGGCGGAGGCCGGCGCCGGGGAGCTGGCGCACCACCTCCAGGGCCTGGAAGCGGCCACCCGGCTCCAGCACTCCGTCCAGGGCCCGGCGCAGCTCCGGCACGTCCCACCGCCCTTTGCCGAGCTCGAAGAAGCCGCGCGCCTCGCTCTGGGCGGCCGCCTCCCTGCAGAGTCGGTAGTAGGCCGCATTGGCCGAGAGGACCCGAAGCCCGGCGCCCAGGACGACGAGCGGCACCTGCACCGCCTCCACGATGCCGGCGGCGTAGTCCCGCGCCCACTCGGCGGTGGCGACCTCCTTCTTCAGGTCCTGGATGTCCACCAGCGAGAGGATGGTACCGTCGATGCGGTCGTCGGGTGTGCGGCGAGGCCGGATCTGCAGCCGGTGCCAGCGTTCGGAGCGATCCTGGACCTCCGCCTCCACCAGGATGCCCTGCTCCATCGACCTCGCCACCCACTGATCGAGATCGGGGGCCCGGACCGGGAGGGCGAGCTCGAAGATCCGCCGTCCCACGTCGGCAGAGGTGAGCCCCAGGAAGGAGGCCGCACGCCGGGTGAAGCGCCGGATGCAGCCGTCCGGATCGAGCATGAGGATGGGGATCTCGACCGCGTCGAGGAGATTCAGGACGTCGGAGTTGACGATCTGCAGGTCCTGGTTCCGGATGCGGAGCTCGTCGTTCACCGTGGAGAGCTCCTCGTTGGTCGCTTGGAGCTCCTCCTTGGCGGTCTCCAGCTCCTCGTTCAGGCCCTGGAGCTCCTCGTTGCCCGAGACCAGCTCGTCGTTGGTGGAGGCGAGCACCTCGCTCCCGCGGCCGTGCTCCTCCAGCAGCTCCGCCAGCTCCTCCTTGGTGGAAGCGAGCTCGTCCTCGAGAGCGCCGCGCGCCACCGGATCGAGCCGTACGGTCCGGCTCCCGAGCGCGCGTCCGGAGCGGGGCGTGGCCGCCGGTCGCTCCTCGAAGAGAACCAGGAACGCCTGCTCGCCCGGCTCCGCCGTCTTCAGCGGGAGCACGGACAGGTCGCAGGTCCGAGGGTCGCCGGTCTCCTCGACGGCCACGCCCTCTCGCCTGACCGGTGCCAAGGTCCTGCGCGCCCTCGCCAGCGCCAGCCGCAGCGGGCCCGCGAGGCCGGGGCGCGCCAGCCTGAGGAGCTGGCTCTGGGGCTCCCCCGCCGGCGGCTCGAGGTACGGTCCGGTGCGCCCGCGGAACTGGAGCACCTCCAGGCGGTCGTTCACGATCACGCCCGGTGGGCCGTACCTCGCCAGGACCACTTCGTCGGCGTGGCGGGCCAGGACGCCGTCGGTCCTGGTCGGGGGAGGAACGTCCGGGGAGGTGGGGGGGGGACGCGAGAGGGGGAGCGCACCCACCCGCGGTGCGAGGTGGAACGTGCTCGGCCCGGGTCTTCGCCGGTAGAGCCGGCTGTCCTTGCTCGCCGGCACGAACCACCGCGGCACGCTGGACGCGCTCTCCGACCGGCTGAGGAGGAGGTAGCCGGGGTCGTTGAGGCTGTAGTGGGCCATGGCCATCACCCGGCGCTGGAGCGCCTGGCCGAAGTAGATGAGGACGTTCCGGCAACTCAGCAGGTCGAGCTTCGAGAACGGAGGATCGCGGGCCACGTCGTGCCGCACGAACACGCACAGCTCGCGCACGGCCGGGATGACGCGCCAGCCCCGTTCGGCCGGGACGAAGAAGCGCTTCAGACGATCTTCCCGCAGCCCGCGCACCGCGGCGTCCGGGTAGAGCCCCGCGCGCGCGGCCCCGATGGCCTTCTCGCTCAGGTCCGAGCCGAAGATCAGGACCGGGTGCGCGGGGACGCAGCCGTCGAGGTGCTCGAGGAAGGAGATGGCCAGCGAGTAGACCTCCTCCCCGGTGGCGCACCCCACCACCCAGACGCGGATGGGGGCTCCGGGGGCCTTGTGCCGGAGGATCTCCGGAAGGGCGACCGTCGCCAGCTCGTCGAAGCCCTCCTCGTCCCGGAAGAACGAGGTGACCTTGATGAGGAGGTCGTCATACAGGGACTGGACCTCGGCGGGCTCGCGTCGCAGCACCTCCAGGTAGGAGGCGACGTCCTTCACCTTGCGTACCGCCATGCGCCGGGCCAGCCGCCGCTTGAAGGTCGCCGGCTTGTGCTCACCGAACTCGACCCCGGTGGCCGCCCGCAGGAGCGCCAGGACCCGTGCCAGGCTGCCGTCGGCGTCGGGGACCGGTGGAGCGGGCTCGTTGCGGGCGAAGTAGGGGTGGCGGGCCAGCCGGGTCAGCTCGGCGCCGAGCGCCGGCAAGGGCAGGCAGAAGTCGACCACGCCTGCGTCGACGGCGCTCTGGGGCATCCCGCCGGAGCGCGCCGAGCGCGGGTCCTGCGCGAAGGTGATCCCACCCTGCGTCCGGATCGCTGCCAGCCCGGCCGTGCCATCGGAGGCGTTCCCGGAGAGGATCACGCCGATGGCCCGCCTGCCCCGCTCGGCCGCGAGCGACCGCAGGAAGAAGTCGATGGGGAGGTGCGGCCGGTGCTCGTCCTCCTCGAGCCGGGAGAGCTTCAGCGTGCCCTGCTCGATCGCCATCTGGACGCCGGGCGGGATGACGTACACGCAGTTGGGCTCGATGCGCACGCCCTGCTCGGCCTGGGCGACCTTCATGGCGGTGGCCTGGGCGATGGCGTCGCTGAGCAGGCTGGCCCGGGTCGCCTCGAGGTGCTGCACCAGGACCAGGGCCAGGCCGGAGTCCGCCGGGACATGGGCGAGGAGCTGGCGGAAGGCGTCGAGGCCCCCGGCCGAGGCGCCCACCCCGACGACGGGGAAGGCGGGGGAGGTCTCATCGGGGCGCGGGGAGCCTGCGCGCACGACGTGGAGCGGGGTCGGCCGGCGGGGCGGTGCGGGTTGTCTCGAGCGCGCGGACGTGCGTGGCCTCTCCCGGACGGAGGCTCGGCCGAGGAGGCGCGGCACAGGGCGCCGCCTCGAGCGTCTGGCAATGCTACTCGCATCGGCGGAGCCGCGCTCGCCTCAGCTTGCCCGGGGAGCTGGCCGCGTTCGCGCGAACGTTCGCGAACGTCCGCGGGGCGCGGCCGCCGCATTCGACTGCGTCCGCAGGCCAGGCCCTGTCGAGCCTCTGGCACGACGCGTGCTCGTTCGATGGGGAGAGGCCTGCCTCCGGCGTCGGGGGCGAAGGGGCGTCGATGGGGTCCCTGGCGTTGCCATGACCTCTCGTGCACGGCCCGGAGCGCGCGGAGGCCGGTTCCCGCTGGCGCTCGCCGCGCGCAGGTGCTCACCCTGGTCGCCGGAGCGTGGGCGGAGGAAGCCTGCAGGCCGGTGTTCCGCGCGAAGGGGTACGTCTGGTATGCCGTCGAGACCCAGCCGCTAGAGCCGATGTGCTCGGACTCCACCTGCGCCGGCGCCGGAAGCGCGGGCTCGACCGTGCGCGTCTACCTGAAGGCCGCACGGGAGACCATCTCCTGCGATCTCGACCTCCCGTTTCCCGAGCGCGTGCGGACAGAACTGAGGGAGGCTCAGCGGCAGATCGCGACCGAGCTTCCCTCGAGGCGGCCGAGCGCGGCAGCCACCTGGGAGGGGCTGCTTCGCAAGTACTCGCGCGAGCTCGTGCGCGCGCCGGGGTTCCAGCCGAGGAGCGACCCCGCCTCGGAGCTGCAGTCCGCCTGGTGCGAGCGAAAGATGACCGCTCGAGACCTCTGCTCCAGGGCCGGGAGCACCGACAGCGAAGGAGCCTGCTACTCGATGGCCCGCCCGGGCGGGGCGGTGGACGTGGAGGCCGCCTCCGCCGGGAAGCTCGCCGGGCGCTACCGCTGCCCGGTCGGCCGGCTCGACGCGGAGGAATCGCTGGCGTCGAAGGACCAGCCGATGTGGCCGACCAGCCACGCGCCCACCACCACCATCCTCTGCAAGGCCAGGTCCAGCGAGGCGAGAACGGGGGCCGCGGAGGGGTCCCATGACCCCCTGGTGACGTCGGGTGACTACAAGAGATGGGTGAGCGCGTCCCTTCCTCGCCCCCGCTTTCCCCAGGACCACGGATTCCACGCGGACCTCAAGACGGGCGCCGCAGCGTGCCTCGCGCAGACCGGCCAGCCGGCGCAGGGTGGCCGCGCCATGCACGTGAAGACGGCCATCATCCTGGGGTGGTTCGCCGCTTCGTACGGGCTCCTCCTCGCCCTCGGCGCCGTCTCGGCGTGGCTGGCCGTGGGCCTCACTCTCTCCCTTGCGCTGGCGGTCGCCGGCATCGGGTTCTCGGTGATGCATGACGCGAACCACGGGGCCTACTCGCGCTCGCGCCGCGTCAACCGGGCGGTGGGGCTCTCGCTCGACTTCATCGGCGCGAGCTCCTACGTGTGGCGGTTCAAGCACAACCTGCACCACCACACCTACGCGAACATCGACGGCCTGGACACGGACATCGATAGCCAGCCCTTCCTGCGCCTGGCGCCATCGCAGCCGCGCCTCGCGTTCCACCGCTGGCAGGGTGGATACGCCTGGCCCCTCTACGGCGTGCTGGCGCTCAAGTGGTGGCTGGTGGACGACCCGGTGCAGCTGGTCCGGGGGCGGATCGGCGCGAACCCGTACCCGCGTCCGAGTGGAGGCGAGCTCGGCGCGGTCGTGGCAGGCAAGGTCGTGTTCCTCGCGTGGGCGCTGGTGGTCCCGCTGCTCGTCTTCCGCAGCTGGTGGGTGGTGGTCTTCTTCCTCCTCGGCTCCTTCGTGCTCGGCGTGGTGCTGTCGGTGGTGTTCCAGCTTGCGCACACGGTGCCGGACGCCGAGTTCCACGACGCCGCCGCCGGCGAGCGGATGCCTACCGGCTGGGCAGAGCACCAGGTCCGCGCCACCGTCGACTTCGCCCCCTCGAATCGGGTCCTGGCCTGGTACCTGGGTGGGCTCAACTTCCAGGTCGAGCACCACCTGTTCCCCGGCATCTGCCACGTTCACTACCCGGCGCTTGCCGGGATGGTGGAGCAGTCGTGCAAGGCACACCGGGTTCCCTACCGAGTGCAGCCCACCCTGTGGGCGGCGCTCGCCGCCCACTACCACCACCTGCGGGCGCTGGGCGAACGCCCGACCGGGCTAGCCTGAAGCTGTCGGGGCGGCCGTGGCGGGCTCGTCAGCAGCCCGGTAGGCGACGAGCCAAGGCCGCGGCAATCCCTCACCGGCTAGGCATGGGCTTGCGGACTCTGAAAGGGGCGCTGCGGTGTCGCCTCGATGTGTGGACCGGCTGGGCCGGGCGCCCGATCGTGCCCCCCGCCGTCGTCCGCGGCGAGCTCCATCTCCTCCGCGCATGCGACCAGCGCCCGAGCCATCAGTCGATGGCGCCACCGGTTCCACCAGCGAGAGCCGTCGACCAGCTCGAGCGCGGCCAGCCGCGCGACGCAGGCGGCGGTTCGCGCCCCGCACCGCTGGCCCTGGGAGAAGCTGCTGGTGTCTTGGCGGGTCACGGATCCATCCTCAGCAATGGGCGCCACAGGCGACTCTCACCTCCGATACATAACGGGCGGCGCTTGCTGGGGCTCGTCGCACTCGAGGTGAGGCGGTCCCGCCCGAGCAGGTCGTGGCCAGCTGTGCACCCGCGATGCCCGCGGCACGGAAAATGGCTCGCGGTCACCCCCGGGCGGGCGCGAGCGGGGACGGCCGGGGTGCGTGAACGGAAGCAGGGCGCCCGAGGTGCGAGTCGGTCGGTTCCCCGGGAGCGCCTGCCTGACGCCCAGGAGTACGGCGGCTCCGACGAGGGTCACGGGGCGCTCCGGAACGTGACGTCGCTCGCATGCGAGGATCCAGCCCGGAGGAGGAGGTAGCCGGCGATGAGTGCGCCTCGAACCCGACGACCGGGTTGAGGAGGGAGCCCCCGGGACCGCGTTCGGCGCCCGGTTGGCCAGGCAGCCGCAGATGAGACCGAGGGCGACGCACACGATGAGGCTCGACACTGGCTACCCTCGTGGTCGAGCAGCCACTGCGGACGTCTCCCCCTCGGCGTCCAGTGGGGCCTCGAGGGCAACCATCTGCCGGGCGCACGCGCCGCGCTCCTCCGACGTCGCGGCTCGAGGATCCCCACTATGGCAAGAGCCGTAGACGTGCGGCGCTTCGCACCTCCGCCAGCCACCCTCGGGAGGGCCGGTGCCAGAATGGCCAGGGTCCTCGTCATGGCGGGCGACTCGCTACGCGCGCGGCGTGACGAGCGCACGGAGCTGCGACGCGCACCTGGCGTCAGGGGAGCGGTGCGCGCGTCAGCGGCCGGCATCGACGGGGCGTGCTCAAGTATGGAGGACCACCTACCCCTCCTCCGCCCCGCCGTCCCTCCTCTCCCGCCGCTCGGCCGGGACGGGGCGGTCGCGGCCACCCGTCGGATCTTCATCGTCCACGGCGGGATCGAGCCGGCCAACGTGCTCGTCGCCGCCGACGGCATTCCCCACCTCATCGAGCGAGGCCGCCGAACCTCCGGCTCCGAGCTGGCTCACCGGACCCGGGGCGCGCCGCCACGGACCAGAGAGACCTCACCCTCCGCCGCGGGCCCTTCGCCTCTTCGGTCGGGGTCACTCCCTCGCGAACTGGAACGGCATGACCACCCACATCGAGGCCGGCCGGCCGGTCTCGTCGATCCCGGGCTGCCATCGGCAGGACTGGATGGCGGTCCAGAGCGCGTTGCTGGCGCTCTCGGGCATCCCGGGAGTGGTCATCTGGTACTGCGAGGGCAGGCCATCCTTGCCCACCGTGAACCTCACCGTCACGACCATGCCGGCCACGTACAGGAGGGCGTCCTGGGGGACGCGGATCGAGCGCTCCACGCAGCCGAGCTCCACCACCCGCGGCCGCTGGGCGGCCTTGCTCGCGACGACGAGCGCGTCGTCCGCCGCCGGCTGTGTCGGGCGCTGCGGCAGGGGGGGGGCCAGCTCGGGGGCGGCCGCGGCCTCGTCCGGGCCGGTGGACGCGACGGCGGCCGGCTCCGGCGCAGCGACCGGCGCGGGCGCGGCCGTGAGCGCTGGTGACGCCGAAGGCGCAGGTCCGGGCGGGGGAACGGAGGGGATGGATGCCAGGGCGGCGGCCAGGGCCGGGGAGGGCCCGCCGGGCGCGGCGCCGGGGCGATCGGGAGCAACCGGCCGCGGGACGGTGCGCGCGGCGGAGGCAGGCCCGGGCGCGGGAGTCGTCGCGGCCCGGGGCGTCGCCGGGTTCTTCGCCCCCCCGCCCAGCTCGACGAAGCCCGCCTTGCGCACGAGGGCCTGCCCTCGGGCGGAGAGCGCGAACTCAACGAACTTCCCCACCAGAGGGTTCGTGCTGGACCGCGCCGTGTACAGGTACAGCCGGCGGATGAGGGGATAGTGCTCCGACGCGACCGTGAGCGCGGTGGGGAGGGCGGGCGGCCCCACGCCGTCGCCGAGGGGGACCGCCCGCGCACCGGCCACGTCGGTCAGGGGCACGAGTCCCACCGCCCCGGGGTCGGCGCTGACCGCGTCGGCCACCGCTCGCGGCGTGGGGAGCCGTCGCGCGTCGATGGCCAGGGCCCTGCCGCCGAGGACCGTGGCCCGGGCGGCCTCGACGACGCCCGAACGATCGTCGGGGAGGAAGACGTGGATGCCGGCCTGGGCTGCCTCGCCGGCCACCCGGAGCCGGGCCCAGTCGGTGACCGCGCCGGAGAGGATCCGGCCGAGCTGCTCGAGGGTCAGCGAGGCAACGGGGTTTGCCTGGTTCACGATGACCGCGATGCCGTCCGCGCCCAGCACATGCTCGCACTCGCGCGAGGTCATGTGCCCGAAGGGGAGGAGCTTCTGCTGCTCCTCCGGCGTAGGGCGGCGCGTGGCCATGGCCACGTCGGCACTGCCGGCCAGGAGGTCGTCGAACGCCTGGGCGGTGTCGCCGGCCCGGATCTCGATGCCCACCGCGCCGCCGTCGGCCAGCCCGCGGACCTGCGCAACCTCGGGCGTGGGACGGGAGACGTGGACCTCGGCAGTCCCCTGCTCGGCCAGGAACGCCGAGGCCAGGTCCGGCGCAAGCTCGGTCGCGAGCGCCTCCGCGCCGGAGAGGCGGAGCCTCCACTGGACGGGGCTGTGGGTGGGCACCTGGCGCGGCGCCTGAGCGGGCGCCTCCGTGCTCGAGGCCGCGGGCGCCTGCCGCTGACTCCGCAGGGCGCTCGTGAAATGGGCCACCCCGTACCCGGCAGCCACGACGACCGCTGCCAGCGTCACCAGAGCACCCAACGGCCGCCTCCTGCGGCGTTCGAAGAGCAGCGCGTCGCCTCGGTCTGGGGCCGACGGCGGCACGGCGGGCAGGGGCCCCTGGGCCCAGCGGGGCTCGTCCCCCGAGGTCGGCGGAAGCGCGGTCGGCGGGAGGGTGACCTCGAGCGGGACGTCGATGAACTCGGGGACCTCGGGAGGAGCCGCGGGCGGGGATCCGGGCGCGGGGGTGTAGCGGGGCTCCAGAGCATCCCCGGTCCCCGGCGCCGCCGCAGCGGTGCCCGGGGCCGGGGCGGGCGCCCCCGCGCGGATCCTCGGAGGGAGGGAAGGGGCCGGCGCCGACTCGGTCAAGCGCGCGAGGGCGGGGACCGGGAGCGGGAGCTCACCCGTACTTGCGGCCGTGACGCGCACCAGCATGGTGCAGACCGCGGCCGCGAACCCCAGCACCTCCTGGGCATTGGCGGTGCGATCGCAGAGCACGAGCAACGCCGCGTCGCCCTCCGGCCGGATGACCACCCGGGCGTCGCGGTAGCGCAGGTCCACCACGCCGACGGGGCCGGTCAGCTCCGCGAGCCGCGGCATCGAGGCCGCCACCGCCGCCGCCACCGCCTGCAACGAGGCGTCGTCGTACTCGCGGGGGAAGGCCCGAGCCAGGAGGCCGCGCCGTCGGTCGCAGAACATGCTGCCGACCACGCCGGGGAGCGATCGAACGTCCTCGAGCAGCGCCTGTTGCATGCGGGCCCCTAACGACGCGGCGTCAGCATCCTCCGGATCTCGGACTCGATGGGGCCGGCGCGTGGGCCGCCCAGGATCAGGATGAACAGGTGATGGGCCTTGGTGGCCAGGAGGAGCAGGTTTCGGTTCGTGCCCGCCACCGAGGCGCCTGCCACCTGGCCAGTCCCCAGCCGCTCGCCCACGACCTCCGCCAGGGCCCTCAGGTCCGCCGAGCGCTCGTCGGGCAGGGCCGCGGCCGTGTCCTCGGGCCGCGCTCCGTGCGGCTGGACCGCTGCCCAGAACACCCCGGGCACCTGCCGGATCCGCTCCACCAGGCCCTTCCACCTGTCCCCGGGCGAGGCCGGCGCCGCGGCCCGGGTCGCGCGGGCAGCCTCGTCCCTGAGTCGTTGCGACTCCACCAGCAGATCCTGCCAGCTCCGCTGGATGGAGCGGCGCGTGGTGGTGACGTTCTGCTGGACCACACAGGCCGCATCGGGTCGCGACGAGAGTGCGTAGAAGGCCTGCTCGCCGACCAGGTCGCCGGCCTCGGCGTGGATGATCGCGCCATCGCGGAAGAAGACCATGCCGGTGAGGCCGTCGGCCGCCCGCACCAGGATGCAACCCGAGAAGTGGTTCGAGCCCTTGAGCTGAAACACTTCCAGGAGCTCTAGCCCCGTCGCTCGCTCCACCGGATCCACGGTGGCGTCATCCTGCCACCTCGAGCCCGAGCCCTCAACCCGGGCGGTACCGACGGAGCGTCGCGGCGGGCGTCGTCCCGGCAGGGGTAGGCGGCGATCTCAAGACCGGATCGGCGCCTGGGTCCCAGCCGCCAAGCCGGCCGCCGGAGGAGCTCGTCGAGGGGTTCCCCCGGTGCGTCGGCGCCCGGGGCGACTTCCTGCCCGGGCTGCGCGGCGGCGGAGAGGGGGGCCCAACCGCCCAGGCGAGCCGCGTCGGGCGACGCTCCTCGGGCCACCCGGCAGTGCCAGGACGTGGCCGGAATCACTCCCCGTGGCACCGCTCGCCCGCCAACTCTCGTCTTCCTGCCGCCCGAGGGCACCCGCCATGCCCGATCCGGCCCCGGTCGACCATGCAACCCGCTACCGCCTCCCCGCCAGGAAGGGAACGGGCGTCTTCCCGAAGGTGCTCATCCGCTGCCCCAGCCTCCTGGTGCTCCTCGGTCTGGTGGCCAGCCTGGCGGTCTGGTGGGGCGCCCGGAAGCTCCGCGGGATGGTCGCCGGCGTGGAGAAGAACCCGGCCGCCTTCGCGGCCCGGCTGATGACGGCCGGGAACCCGGAGCGGGAGGTGGCCTCGCAGGACAACGATCGCCAGACC
>DATKMW010000005.1:0-16199 GCA_035541675.1 Anaeromyxobacter sp.
CTCCTGCACTTCGCCTTCCCCTTCCTCCTGCCGCGCGGGGTCTCGCCGCTCCTCCCGGGGGAGGCCTTCGCCACCCTGGCCGAGGCCGGGGCCTACGCCATCTGGGCCGGCCAGCCGGGCCGGGCGCTGGTGGCCTCGGCGGTGGCCAACTCCCTGAGCTTCGGGGCGGGGCTGATCCTCTTTGGGTGAAGGGTCGGAGACCGCTCAGAGGCCAAGGCCCGTCCTCGCGTCGAAGAAGTGGGCCGCCTCGCCCGCCCCCCGAACGGCCCCTTCGATGAGGTTCATCGAGGGCGAGCCGAGGAAACCGGCGACGAAGACGTTGGCCGGACGTTCATAGAGGTCCAGCGGCGCCCATGCCTGCTCGATCCGGCCGGAGTTCATGACCACGATCTTGTCGGCCATGGTCATGGCCTCCACCTGGTCGTGGGTGACGTGGAC
This sequence comes from Anaeromyxobacter sp., assembly GCA_035541675.1. Taxonomy (GTDB): domain Bacteria; phylum Myxococcota; class Myxococcia; order Myxococcales; family Anaeromyxobacteraceae; genus Anaeromyxobacter. The sequence continues at coordinate 439 of DATKMW010000005.1, forward strand.
GGTGGTGGTGCCCAGCCGCTGCTGAGCACCACGTGGCCATGGTGCGCGGCCACCACGCCGCCCCGGTGGAGGAGGCGGGCTACCTGGGGTGGGAGACCTACCACCACCTCTGAGGGCGGGCTCACCCGCTCGGCCGCCGCGCCACCACCACGTCCCGGAGGATGGACCGGTCCACCCGGTGCTCGAAGGCGCGGTAGGCGGGGGCGTCCATGACCTCCAGGCCGGCCGCGGCCAGCGCGGCCAGCACCCGATCGCGCGGCGCCACCTGCACGTTCCAGGCGAGGCCCACCGCCCCGCCCGGCCGGAGCGCCTCCTTCCAGAGCGGTGCCGCCTCGGCCACCAGCTCCAGCGGGCTGCGGGAGAGGCGACCTCGGGCGTCGGTGCTGCCGTGCTGGACGCCGTAGGGAGCGTCGGCCACCAGCGCGTCGAAGGAGCGCGGCGGGAAGAGGTCGGGGAGGTCGAGGGTGGAGGCATTCACCACCGAGAGGTGCTGCACCCTCCCCTCCTTGAGGCTGGCCCGGTCCAGGGCCAGGTCCAGGGCCAGGCGCGGGTGGCCCTTCACCTTGCCGAGCTGCGCCCGGTGGGGGAGGCGCTTGTCCTTCACCCAGCGCTGGATGAAGGCAGCGTAGGCCTCGAAGTCGCGGCGGTCGATCTCCACCCCGGCCGCGTCGAAGCCGTAGGTGAGGGCCTGGTCGAGCGTGGTCCCCCGCCCGCAGAGCGGATCCAGCACCTGGAAGGCGTGGGCGCCGAAGCGGGGAGCGCGGTCGGTCGAGGCCAGGGTGACGTTGAGGAGGAGCTTGGTGAAGGCCTCGTTGGTCTTGCCGGCGTAGCGGGGGATGGTGAGGAGGTCCTGGTCGAGCCGGTCCATCCGCTCGAGCGTGAGAGGCCGGAGCGCCCCGCCGGCGCGGGCGAAGAGCGCGAGGGTGGAGGAGAGGTTGGAGAGCACCGCCAGGCCAGGCGCCGAGAGCTCCTCCCCGGCCTCGAAGACCAGGTACTCGACCGACCCCATCCGCTCCTCGCGCAGGTCGAGGAGCGCGCCGCCCGTCACCCTCTCCCAGAGGAGCCCGAGCTCGGCCCGGGCCAGCGCGGGGGCCGCCCCCGCGTAGACGCGGTTGGCGTTGGGCGAGACGAGCAACGCATACCCGGCCACGGGTGCCGCTCACTCCCCCAGCGTGCGCCGGAAGATCTCGTCCACGTGGCGCAGGTGGTGCGCCAGGTCGAAGCAGGCCTCCACCTCGGCCTCGGAGAGGTGGCGCCGGACGTCGGGGTCGCGCTTCAGGGCGGTCCGGAAGTCGACCTTCTCCTCCCAGACCTTCATGGCGTTCCGCTGCACGTAGCCGTAGGCCTCCTGGCGGGCCACCCCCTTGGAGACCAGCGCCAGGAGCACCCGGCCGGCGTCGTAGAGGCCGCCGGTGAGCTCCAGGTTCTCGCGCATCCGCTCGGGGTAGACGCGCAGGTCCTCGATCATCCCGGCGAAGCGGTGCAGGGCGAAGTCCAGGGCGATGGTGGCGTCCGGGGCCACGACACGCTCCACCGAGGAGTGGCTGATGTCCCGCTCGTGCCAGAGGGCCACGTCCTCCAGCGCCGCCACCGCCCAGCCGCGCAGGAGGCGCGACAGGCCGGTGAGGTTCTCGGAGAGGATGGGGTTCCGCTTGTGCGGCATGGCCGAGGAGCCCTTCTGCCCGGGCGTGAACGGCTCCTCGGCCTCGCGCACCTCGGTGCGCTGGAGGTGGCGGACCTCGGTGGCCTGCTGCTCCAGCACTGCACCGGCCGTGGCCAGCGCCGCGAAGAACTCTGCGTGTCGGTCCCGGGCCACCACCTGGGTGGCGGCCGGCTCTGCCCCGCTGAGCCCCAGCCGATCCATCACCAGGGCCTCGACCCGCGGGTCCAGCGAGGCGAAGGTGCCCACCGCGCCGGAGATCTTCCCCACCGCTACCCCCCGGGCGGCGCGCTCCAGCGCCTCGCGCCGCCTGGCCCAGGCGGCATACCACCCGCAGAGCTTCAGGCCGAAGCTGGTGGGCTCGGCGTGGATGCCGTGGCTCCGCCCGATCATGGGGGTGCGGCGGTGCTCCAGCGCCCGCCGCCTCACCGCCGCCATCACCCGGTCGAGGTCGGCGAGCAGCAGGCCCGCCGCCTCCTGGAGCTGCACCGCCAAGGCCGTGTCGAGCACGTCGGAGGAGGTCATGCCCTTGTGCAGGTGGCGCGCGGCCGGGCCGCCCCGCTCCTCCAGGAAGGTGAGGAAGGCGATGACGTCGTGCTTGACCGTCCTCTCGATCTCCTCGACCCGGGCCACCTCGGCGGGGCCGAAGGCGAAGCCCTCGAAGGTCCGCCGGAGCGTGGCCAGGTCCTCGGCCGGCACCTCGCCCAGCTCCACCATGGCCTCGCAGGCCAGCAGCTCGATGTCCAGCCAGATGCGGTAGCGGCGCTCCGGCGCCCAGAGGCGTCCCATCTCGGGGCGGGTGTAGCGGGGGATCATCGTTCCCTCCAGTCAGTGCCCGGTCGAGCCGAAGCCGCCCGGCCCACGGTCGGTCTCCGACAGGCCCTCCGCCAGCACCACCTCGGCCCGGACCACCGGCGAGAGGACCAGCTGGGCGATGCGATCGCCGCGGGCGAAGGAGACCGGAGCCTGCCCGTGGTTCACCAGGATGACGCAGAGCTCGCCCCGGTAGTCCGAGTCCACCGTGCCGGGGGCGTTCACCATCCCCACCCCGTGGCGGAGGGCCAGCCCCGAGCGCGGCCGCACCGAGCCTTCGTGGCCGGGAGGGATCTCCACCGCCAGGCCGGTGGGGACGAGCCGCCGCTCCCCGGGGACCAGGGAGAAGGGCTCGTCGGCGCGGAGGTCCAGCCCGGCTGCGCCGGCGGTCTCGTAGCGCGGCAACTCCAGGGGCGGCCCACGGCTGCCGACGCGACGGACCTTCAGCGTGACCGACATTCACCCTCCAGAGACGGCACCGCCCGCCCGAGTCGCGCGGGCTCGGGCGAGCGGGAGTCCGAGAGGCGGGCGCCTACTTCGCCGGCTCGTGCTCCGCCTTCTTCCCGGCCGCTTCGGCCAGCGCCTCCTTGCGCGAGAGGCGGATCTTGCCCTGGCGGTCGACGGAGATGACCTTCACCAGCACCTCCTCGCCCTCGCTGAGGACGTCGGAGACGCTCTTCACCCGCTTGTCGGAGAGCTCGGAGATGTGGATGAGGCCGTCGGTGCCCGGGAAGATCTCCACGAACGCGCCGAACTCGGCGATCTTGCGGACCGTGCCCAGGTAGGTCTTGCCCACCTCCGCCTCCTGGGTGAGGCCGCGGATCATCTTGATCGCCTCGTCGACCTTGTCGCTGTTGGGGCTGGCGATGGAGACGGAGCCGTCGTCCTCGATGTTGATGGAGGTGCCGGTGCGGGCGGTGATGTCCTTGATGGTCTTGCCGCCGGGGCCGATGATGTCCTTGATCCGCTCGGGCCGGATGCGGATGGTGGTGATGCGGGGGGCGTAGGCGGAGATGGAGGCGCGCGGCGCGGAGAGCGCCTTGGCCATCTCGGAGAGGATGTGCTTGCGCCCCTCGGCCGCCTGGGCCAGCGCCCGCTCCAGGATCTCCCGGGTCACGCCGCCGATCTTGATGTCCATCTGGATCGAGGTGATGCCCTGGGCGGTGCCGCAGACCTTGAAATCCATGTCCCCGAGGTGGTCCTCGTCGCCGAGGATGTCGGAGAGGATGGCGATCTTCTCCCCCTCCTTGATGAGCCCCATGGCGATGCCGGCCACCGGCGCCTTGACGGGCACGCCGGCGTCGAGCAGCGACAGGGAGCCGCCGCACACCGAGGCCATGGAGGAGGAGCCGTTGGACTCGGTGATGTCGGAGACGATGCGGACCGTGTAGGGGAACTTGTCGTCGGGCGGCATCACCTGCCGCAGCGCCCGCTCGGCCAGGACGCCGTGCCCGACCTCGCGGCGACCCGGGCTGCCCATCCGCTTCACCTCGCCCACCGAGAAGGGCGGGAAGTTGTAGTGCAGCAGGAACTTCTTGAAGGTCATGCCGATGAGCTGCTCCACCCGCTGCTCGTCCTCGGAGGTCCCCAAGGTGGTGGTCACCAGGGCCTGGGTCTCGCCGCGGGTGAAGAGGGCCGAGCCGTGCGCCCGGGGCAGGATCCCCACCTCGCAGGTGATCTTCCGGACGTCGGTGGTGCCGCGGCCGCCGATGCGCCGACCCTCGTCGGTGATCATCTTCCGCATGTACTCGTACTTCACGTCCTCGTAGTAGCCCTTGATCTCCTTCTCCCGGGCGGCCAGGCCGGCCAGCCGGGCCGCGTCGCCGCCCGCCTCGTCCTTCAGGGCCTGGAGGAGCTCCTTCTTGATCTCCGAGAGCCGGCCGTAGCGGTCGTGCTTCTCGTGCCGGCCGTAGGCCTCCTTCACCTTCTCCCAGGTGAGCGCCTTGACCTTGGCCTTCATGGCCGCGTCGCTGGGGGGCGCGTCGAAGGCGCGCCGTGGCTTGTTGCCGGCGGCCGCCCGGAGCGCATCCTGGGCGTCGAGCAGCTCCTTGACCGCCGCCTGTCCGAAGAGCAGCGCGTCCACCATCACCGCCTCGGACACCTCCTGGGCGCCGCCCTCCACCATGACGATGGCCTCGCGCGAGGCGGCCATCACCACCTCCAGGTCGCACTTGGCGCGCTGGGCCAGGGTGGGGTTGGCCACGAACTGGCCGTCGAGGCGGCCGACGCGGACGCCGGCGATGGGGCCGTTGAAGGGGACGTCGGAGAGGTGCAGGGCCGCCGAGGCGCCGGTCAGCGCCAGCACGTCGGGGTCGTTCTCCTGGTCGAAGGAGTAGACGGTGGCGATGATCTGCGTCTCGTTGGCGTACCCCTCGGCGAAGAGCGGCCGGCAGGAGCGGTCCACGATGCGGGAGGTGAGCGTCTCCTTCTCGGTGGCGCGCCCCTCGCGGCGGAAGTAGCTCCCCGGCACGCGCCCGGCGGAGGACATCTTCTCCTGGTAGTCGACCGTCAGGGGGAAGAAGTCGATCCCCTCGCGCTTCTCCGAGGCCGACACCACCGTGACCAGCACGATCGTGTCGCCCTGGCGGACCCAGGCGGCGCCGTGGGCCTGCTTGGCGATCTTGCCGGTCTCGAGGATGACTTCCTGGGAGCCGACCTTGGCCGACTTGCGGATGGATTCCATGTGCACCTTCCTGCGGGGCGAGCGCAGAGCGCTCCGCCCGGCTCTCCGCGCTGCCGGCCCGGCCTTGGGAACGCTGGAAGGCGCTTCTGTTCCTGACTCCGCTGCCCCTCCAGGGAGGGGCGGTCGAATCGGAAACGGAAGCGTCCCGCTTCGTCCCCACGTCCGGGCCCGCTTCCACGCGGGCGTTGTCCGTTCCGCGCCCCCCGAGAAGGCCTCGGGGGTGCGCGAGCGCCCCGGCCACCGGGCCGAGGCGCCGTCCCGGCCCCGCTACTTGCGGATGCCGAGCTGCTCGATGAGGGCCTTGTAGCGGCCCGGGTCCACCGTCTTCAGGTAGTCGAGCAGGCGGCGCCGCTGCCCCACCAGCTTCAGCAGGCCGCGGCGGCTGTGGTGGTCCTTCTTGTGCGTCTTGAAGTGCTCGGTGAGGTAGGCGATCCGCTCGCTGAGCAGGGCCACCTGCACCTCGGGCGAGCCGGTGTCCTTCTCGTGCCGCTTGTACTTCTGGACCAGCTCCTGCTTTCTCTCCTGGACGAGCGCCATACCTGTTCCTCTCTTTTCGGGGTTGCCGGCTCACCGCTGCGGGGGCGAAGGCGCGCGCCGCGGGCGGCAGTGGGGCCGGTGAGACGGGCGTTATTAAGCGATCGGGGCCCGAGAGTCAATGATCTTGCGGATCTGCGCCGCTTGCCAGCGCCGGGGCCAGGAGGAAGACCCGCACCGGCTTGAGCCGCCCCTCCTCGGCTGCGCACACCGCCACGAGCCGCAGCTGGCCGTCGACCACCCCCACGAGCGTTCCCCGCGGGTGTGACGACGCCGTCGCGATCGACCGCCCGTGGACCAGGTCCAAGGCCTGCGCGGACTCGACCTCCACCCGCGGCATGGCGCCGAGGGCCCTCGCCATGGGGACGAGGCGCGGCCGGAGAGCCTCGGGCCCGCCCGCGCGCGCCGCGGCCTCCAGCTCCGCCAGCGGGATCGCCTGGTCGAGCCCGAACCCGCACGAGGCGGTCCGCCGGAGGGCGGCCAGGTGCGCCGGGACCCCCAGCGCCCCTCCCAGGTCGGCGGCAAGCGCTCGCACGTAGGTACCCTTCCCGCACCGGACGGCGAGGCGGGCCAGCCGGCGCCCGCCCTCTGGTGGGAGGAGCTCCAGCAGATCCAGGGCGTCGATCCGCACCCGACGGGCCGGGCGGGGGACCTCCTCGCCGGCCCGGGCCGCCTCGTGCAGCCGGCGCCCGCCCACGCGGACCGCCGAGTACATGGGGGGCACCTGCTCCACCTCGCCCAGGAACCCGCGCAGGGCGGAGCGGACCGCCTCCTCCGCGATCCCCGAGGCATCGGCCTCCGCCACGACCCGCCCCTCGGCGTCCTGGGTGTCGGTGGCCGCGCCGAAGGCCACGGTGGCGAGGTACGCCTTCTCCCCCCCGGTGAGGAACTGCTGCAGCCGCACCGCGTCCTCGAGGCACACCACCAGGACCCCGGTCGCGGCCGGATCCAGGGTCCCGGCGTGCCCCGCCTTGCCAAGGCGCAGGGCGCGGCGGACCCGGGCCACCACCTCGAAGGAGGTCGGGCCGGCGGGCTTGTCGACGACCAGCACGCCGGAGAGCGGGGCGGCCGGGGCGCTCAGGGCTCCGCATCCTCGGGCGCTTGCCCCTTCGAGGCCGGGGCCCCGGCCTCGCCCGCGCTGGCGGACTCGCGGTCCTTGGCCCGTGCCTCGCGCAGGAGCCGATCGATGCGGTCACCCCGCTCCACCGACTCGTCGTAGACGAAGCGGAGGTGGGGCGTGTGACGCAGGCCGATGCTGCGCGCCACCTGGCGCTGCAGGAAGGTGGCCGCCGCCTGGAGCCCCTCCATGGTCCGCGTGCGTTCCGCCCCCTCGGCGTGCACCGACACGTAGACGGCGACCTCCTTGAGGTCGGGCGACATCTTGGCGCCGGTGACGGTGACGAAGCCGGTGACGCGGGGGTCCTTGATGCCCCGGGCCAGCAGGGTGGAGAGCTCCTGACGGAACTCCTCGGCGACGCGGACCGGGCGGTCGTGGGTGGCCATGGCTCACTCCTCCCCTTCGCCAGGGTCGTCCCGGGGCCGCGGCCGTGGCCTGTGAGGCGCGGCCGGGGAGCGGGCCTGCTCCCGCTCCTCCCATCCCGGCGCGCCTTCCGCCTCCGCCAGCGTGCGCAGCTCGCCCTCGCCCATCGCGTCGCCGTAGGAGACCAGCTCCAGGTCGCGATCGGTCACCAGGATCTGCCCGCCGTGCATCGACGCCACGAAGTCGGCCACCTTGTCCAGGGTCTCGTTCACGAAGGCGCGGTCGTTCCCCACCGCGGCCACCCCCAGCACGCTCCTCTGCCACAGGTCGTTGTCGGCCACCTCGGCCACCGAGACGTTGAAGCGGGCCCGCACCCGGTCCAGGGCCGAGCGGACCAGGTGGCGCTTGGACTTGAGCGACCCGGGCTCGGGGAGGTGGAGGGTCAGCCGTAGCACTCCCACGAACATCTGGCCACTCCCCGTGAGCGAGCCCGGGCCCAATCCCGGGCGAGGGCTCCCCGGGCGCGGGTCGGACCCGGGCGGGCCCGGGAACCGCTAGTCGAGCGACGGGCGCAGCTCCTCGAGCTCGAACACCTCGAGCTGGTCGCCCGGCTTCACGTCGGTGTAGCCCTCCACCGCGATGCCGCACTCGAACCCGGAGGCTACCTCGCGGACGTCGTCCTTGAGCCTCTTCAGCGAGGCGATCTTGCCGGTGAGGATCACCTTGCGATCGCGGAGCACCCGGGCGGTGCCGGTGCGCTTGACCACGCCCTCGGTGACCGCCGAGCCGGCGATGGCGCCGATGCGCGGGATGTTGAAGAGCTGCCGCACCTCCACCTTGCCCAGGGGCTTCTCCCGGATGATGGGCTCGAGCAGCCCGACCATCTCCTCCCGGACCTTGTCCACCGCCTCGTAGATGATGTCGAAGATGAGGATCTTGACGCCCTGCTGGCTGGCGCTCTGCGCCACCTTGGCCTCGGGCTTGGTGTTGAATCCGACGATGATGCCGGAGCCGGCCACGGCGGTCAGCACGTCGGACTCGGTGATGGCGCCCACGCCGGAGTCGAGGATCCGGATGCCCACCTTCTTGGTGGCCGCCTTCTCCAGCGCCTGGCTGACCGCCTCGGCCGAGCCCTGCACGTCGGCCTTGACCACCACGTTGAGCACCTTCTGCGCGTTGGCCTTGGACTTGGCGAACAGGTCCTCCAGGGTGGCCTTGCCGGTGGTGGCGGCCAGCTCCTTGCGGCGCTGGATCTCCTCGCGGTGCCCGGCCACCTCCTTGGCCGCCTTCTCGTCCTGTACCACGTTGAAGTCGTCGCCGGCGGTGGGCACGCCGGAGAGCCCCAGCACCTCCACCGGGTAGCCGGGCCCGACGTTGTCCACCTGCTCGCCGTGCTCGTTCATGAGGGCGCGCACGCGGCCGTAGTGCGAGCCGGTGACGATGGCGTCGCCCACCCGCAGCGTGCCCTCCTCCACCAGCACGGTGGCCACCGGGCCTCGCCCCTTCTCCAGCTTGGCCTCCACCACGTGGCCCGAGGCCAGCTTCTCCGGGTTGGCCTTGAGCTCCAACACCTCGGCCTGCAGGGCGATGTACTCCAGGAGCTCGGGGATGCCCTGCTTGGTGCGGGCCGAGACCGGCAGCATGATGGTGGTGCCGCCCCACTTCTCCGCCACCAGCTCGTACTCGGTGAGCTGCTGCATCACCCGCTCCGGCGAGGTGCCGGGCTTGTCGACCTTGTTGATGGCCACCAGGATCGTGACCCCGGCCGCCTTGGCGGCCTTGATCGACTCCACCGTCTGCGGCATCACCCCATCGTCGGCGGCCACCACCAGCACCACCAGGTCGGTCACCTGCGCACCGCGCTGGCGCATGGAGGTGAAGGCCTCGTGGCCGGGGGTGTCGAGGAAGGTGATGGGCCCGTGGGGCGTGTTCACCGAGTAGGCCCCGATGTGCTGGGTGATGCCGCCGGCCTCGCCCGCGGCCACGTCGGCCTGACGGATGGCGTCGAGCAGCGAGGTCTTGCCGTGGTCGACGTGGCCCATCACCGTCACCACCGGCGGCCGGATGACCAGCTTGGACTCGTCCTCGGGCAGCTCGGGGATGTACTCCTCGACCTCGAAGCCCTTCTTCTCCACCGTGAAGCCGTTCTCGATGGCCAGGACCGCGGCGGTGTCGGCATCGATCTGGGCGTTGATGGTGACCATCTTCCCGCCCTGCATCAGCTTGCGGATGAGGTCGGCGGCCTTGACGCCCATGGCCTGCGAGAGCTCGGAGACCGAGATGGTCTCCTCGATGCGGATGATCTTCTTGTGCTCGGCCCGCTCGGTGATCTGCGTCTTGGCCCCCTTCTTGGTTGGCTTCTTCTTCTTCCCGCGGACGGGGATGTAGGACCGGTCGCTGATGGCCGCCTGGAGAAGCTCCTTGCCGGAGAGGTTCTTGGCCGCCTCCTCCGACAGGGGCCGCCCGGCGCCCCTGCCGCGCCGCTTGTCGCGCGAGACGTCGATGAACTCCCGGTCGCGCCCCATCGAGCCCGGGACGACCTTGAGCTCACGGACCTCGCCCAGCGCCCGCGGTCCGGGGGCCTGGGGGAAGCTGTGGCGGGCGGTGGTGGGCGGGGTGACCCGCCGCACCGGCACCAGCGGGCGGGAGATGACCACCGCCTGGGTGGCGGTGGGGCGCAGGGTCTTCGGGTCGATCTGGGGGCGGTGCTCCACCGTGGTCCCGCCGCGCGCCGGCAGCGGCGCGGACGGACGAGCGACCGGGGCGGCGGCGTGAGGTGCCGCTGCGGCCGGGCTCGCGGCCATGGCCGGGGGCGCCGGGACCGCCGGGGCGGGGGCGGGCGCCCCCGCAGCGGCCGGCGGCTGCGGGGCCGCGGCGGCCGGTGCCGGGGCCGCCGCCTGGGCGGCCAGCGCGGGCGGGGCCGGCACGGGGGCCTGGACCTGGGGGGGCGCGGGCTCCGGCGCCGGCTCGGCCGGCGGGGGAGGCGCGGCCTGGAGCGGCTGCTCGGCCACGGGCTCGGGCTCGGGCTCGGGCAGCGCCGCCGGGGCGGGCTCGGCGGGCGCCTCGGCGACCGCGGCCGGCTCCTCGTGGTGGACCTTGCGGCGGACCACGAACCCGGGGCCGGCGTGGCGCGCCGGGGCGGACTTCGGCTTGCGCTCGGCCAGGATCCTGTCGAAGGCCGCCGACGCCTGGTCGTCCTCGAGCGAGGACGAGTGGCTCTTCACCTCGAGGTAGCCGAGGGCGTGGAGCTTCTCGACGAGCTCCTGGTTGGAGAGCTCGATGCCGTGCTCCTTCAGCTGCTTGCCGAGCTCGTGGACCCGCTTCTTCGTCATTGCCTAGGCTCCTAGTCCCTGCGAACGCCGACCGTCAACTCCGTACGGATCGCCTGCGCGTCGACCTGGACCTCCGCTCGTAGCGCGCGCGCGAAGGCGCGGCGCGCGAGCGCACGGTCGAGACAGGCCCCGGCGGGATGGAGCCACGCTCCGCGCCCGCCGCTCCGCGCCGCGTCCACCACCACGCTCCCGCCCCGCGCCCTGAGGCGCACGAGCGCCGTCCGTGCGGCCGGCTGGCCGCAGCCGACGCAGGTGCGCACGGGCTGGCCGGGCGAGGGGCTCACGCGGGCCGGCCCTCCGTCCCCTCGGGCCGGGCCTTCTCCGCGTCGAGCTCGGCGCGAAGCTTGGCCTCCTCCTCGAGGTAGACACCCACGGCGTGCTTGATCTGGCGCGCCTTCTTGATCCCCAGCCCGGAGGAGTCGGCGAGCTTGTTCACGTCGGCCTCGTTGTGCACCGCTTCGACGGTCGGGTAGCCCGCGAGCTTCAATTGCTCCACGGTCTTCTCCCCGACTCCGCGGACCCGCGCGAACCGCTCCTCCTGGGTCAGCCCATCCGGGTGGCGTCGGGCCTCGGCGATCCGGGCCGCCTCGCGCTCCTGCTCGAGCTGGATCTCCTTCTCGGCGTCGGCGATGGCCTGCTCGCGGGCCCGCTTCTGCAGGTCCGGGATCATGTCCATGGTGAAGCCCGGGAACTGGGTGAGCATCTCCGGTGCGGCGTTGGCGATGTCCTGCGCCTTCCGGAAGCCGTGGGCGTAGAGCATCTCCTGGGTGGCCTCGGGGACCTCGATGGCCGTGAAGCTCTCCTTGGCGAACTCGTGCATCTCCTTGACCCGGGTCTCGGAGTTGATGTCGAGCTTCCAGCCGGTGAGCTGCGAGGCCAGCCGCACGTTCTGGCCGCGCCGGCCGATGGCCAGGGAGAGCTGATCGTCGGGGACGATGATCTCCATGGCCTGGTTCTGGTCGTCGAGCAGCACCCGGGACACCTCGGCGGGCGCCAGCGCGCTGCACACGAAGCGGGCCGGGTCCTCGTCCCAGGGGACGATATCGATCTTCTCGCCGCGGAGCTCCTGGACCACCGCCTGGACCCGGCTGCCCTTCATTCCCACGCAGGCGCCCACCGGGTCCACGTCGGAGTCGCGGGAGGAGACGGCGATCTTGGCCCGGCCGCCCGGCTCGCGCGCGGCCGCCTCGATGACCACCACCCCCTCGGCGATCTCCGGCACCTCCATCTCGAAGAGCCGGCGCAGGAGGTCCCCCGAGGCGCGCGAGAGGATGATCTGCGGCCCCTTGGACTCGCGCAGGACGTCCATGACGAAGGCCTGGATCCGGTCGCCGGCGCGATAGCTCTCGCGCGGCACCTGCTCGCGGACCGGCAGCACCGCCTCGGCCCGGCCCAGGTCGACGATCACGTTCCCCCGCTCGAAGCGGCGGACGATGCCGGTGATGACCTCGTTCTTCCTGTCCTTGTACTCGTTGTAGACGTTCTCGCGCTCGGCGTCGCGAGTGCCCTGGATCATCACCTGCTTGGCGGTCTGGGCGGCGATGCGGCCGAAGGAGCGCCGGTAGGTCTTGAGCTTGAGCAGGTCGCCCCACTGCTCGTCCTGGGCCCGGGCCTCGGCCTCGTCCTCGGGCCGGTAGTAGATGGGGAAGTCGAGCTCGTCGCCCGGTTCCACCTCGATCCCCTTCTCGTGCGCCAGCTTCACCGGGATCATGTTCACCGGGTCGGGGATGGGGGCCTCCTCGGTGGGATCGGCGACGATGGTGAGCACCTGGAACAGGTCCACCTGCCCCTTCTCCTCGTCGTACCGGGCCTTGAGGTTCCGCTCCATGCCGAAATGGCGCTTGGCGGCGCTCCCGATGGCCTCCTCCAGGATCTCGATCAGCTTGGGGCGGTCGATCCCCTTGTCCTTCGCGACCTGGTCCAGGATGAGGTTCAGGTTCACGTTCTGTTGCATGGTCAGTCCTTCCTCCTGAGGTCGGCGTCGGCGTCGTACTCGAGGTGCGCCTTGGCGACCCGGTCGAGGGGGATGCGGTGGAGGACGCCGTCCACCTCGATCTCGACGGCGCCTTCCCGGAACCCGCGCAAGAGACCGGTCCAGTGCTTGCGGGGCGGCTGCCCCGGCGCCGTGTCCGGCACCGGCGCGAAGCCCTTCACCTGCGCCCGCTGGCCGGCGTAGCGCTCGAAGTGCTCGGGCTTCCTCAGGGGCCGGTCGAGCCCGGGGGAGGAGACCTCCAGGTCGTAGGCCGGCTCGATGAGGTCCTCGACGTCGAGGATCGGCTCGACGGTGCGGCTCGCGGCCTGGCAGTCGTCGAGGGTCACCCCGCCCGGCTTGTCCACGAGCAGCCGCAGCGTCCAGCGGCCGGCCAGGCGCAGCCACTCCACGTCGACGAGCTCGAGCCCGTCCCTGGCCAGGACGGGCTCGAGCAGCCGGCGCGCCTGCTCCGCGATGGGCTCCTGCCCGATGGCCGACACACGACCTCTCAAAAAACGAAAAAGTGGGCGACCGCGGCCCACTTTCGTGACCCAGCGCAAGCCGGGGGCGAAAATGTCGGGCGGTTAGGTAACAGAACGAGGCCGGTGCGTCAAGGGAAGACACCACCTTCGGGGGAGTACCCGGCGACCCGAGAAGGGCACCGCGTCAGGGACGGCGGAGGCCCAGCAGCCACTCCCGGTTTCCTGCCGGCCCCTCGATTGGCGACTCGGCCTCTCCCAGCACCAGGAACCCCAGCGCCCGGGCCGCCGCCGCCACCTGCTCCAGGGCGGCGCGCCGCCTCTCCGGATCGCGCACCACACCGCCCTTCCCCACCTCGCCCCTGCCCACCTCGAACTGCGGCTTGACGAGGAGCGCGGCCTGGCCTCCGGGCCTGAGCAGGTCCCACACCGCCGGCAACACCAGCCGCAGCGAGATGAAGGAGAGGTCGCCCACCACCAGGTCGACCGGACCGCCCAGAGCCCCGGCGGTGAGCGCCCGGGCGTTCTCGCGCTCCCGCACCACCACCCGGGGGTCGGCGCGCAGCCGGGGGTGGAGCTGCCCGTATCCCACGTCCACGGCGTGGACCTTGGCGGCGCCGCGGTCGAGGAGCACGTCGGTGAAGCCGCCGGTGGAGGCGCCCAGGTCGGCGCAGGTCTTGCCGCGTGGGTCGATGGTCGGGAACGCCTCCAGCGCCCGGAGCAGCTTCAGCGCGCCGCGCGAGGCCCAGCGGCGCGGCGCCGCCTCCTCCTTGAGGCGCAAGGGCAGCGCCGGGTCGACCATGGCGCCGGGCTTGTCCACCCGCGCCTCGCCCACCACCACCGCCCCGGCCATGACCAGGGCCTGGGCCCGGGTGCGCGACTCCGCCAGGCCCCGCTCCACCAGGAGCAGGTCGAGCCGCATCCGCCGCGGGCGCTCGCTCATGCCGCGCCGCGCGCGGCGCGCCCCGCCAGGAGGGCGCGGCAGGCGGCGGCGACGCCGTCCTCGTCCAGGGTGAGCGCGGCGCGCTGCTCGCCCACCTCACCGTGGGTGATGAAGCGGTCGGGGAGCCCCAGCCGCTTGACCGAGAGCCCGGTGGAGAGGAGCCCGCGCGCCGCCAGCGCCTCCAGGCAGGCGGCCCCCGCCCCGCCCGCCAGCGCCCCCTCCTCCACCGTCACCAGCCGGCCGGAGCGCAGCGCCTGGGCGCAGACGAGCTCCTCGTCGAGCGGCTTCACGAAGCGCAGGTCCACCACCACCACGGCGATCCCCTCCCGGGCCAGCCGCTCCGCCGCCGCCACCGCCGCCCTCACCCTCGTCCCCACCGCCACCACGCAGACGTCGGGCTTGCCGGGCACGTCCTTGACCACCCGGCCCTTCCCCACCTCGAGCGGGCGCACCGGCTCCAGGGCCACCCCCTCGGCGGTGCCCCGCGGGAACCGGAGCGCCGCCGGTCCAGGCAGGCGCAGGGCGGTGTGGAGCATGTGGCGCAGCTCGCCCTCGTCCGAGGGCGCCATCACCACCAGGTTGGGGACGCAGCGCAGGTAGGAGAGGTCGAAGGCGCCCTGGTGGGTCTTCCCGTCGGCCCCCACCAGGCCGGCCCGGTCCAGGGCGAACGTGACCGGCAGCCCCTGCAGGGCCACATCGTGGATGATCTGGTCGTAGGCCCGCTGCAGGAAGGTGGAGTAGACGGCCACCACCGGCCGCGCCCCCTCGCAGGCCAGGCCGGCGGCGAAGGTGACCGCGTGCTGCTCGGCGATGCCCACGTCGAAGGTGCGCTCCGGGAACCGGCGCTTGGCCTGGATGAGCCCGGTCCCCTCCAGCATGGCCGCGGTGATGGCCACCACCCGGGGATCCCGCTCCATCTCCTCGCACAGCGCCTGGGCGAAGTGGTCGGTGTAGGTCTTCTGGGCCGCCTTCTTCACCGGCTCGCCGGTGTCCACGTCGAAGAAGGAGAGGCCGTGGCCACGGGTGGCCGGGTCGGACTCCGCCGGGTGGTAGCCCTTGCCCTTGGTGGTGATGGCGTGGAGCAGCACCGGGCCGTCGAAGCTGGAGAGGCGCTGGAAGGTCTCGGCCAGGCCGCGCACGTCGTGGCCGTCGACCGGGCCGACGTAGTGGAAGCCCAGCCCCTCGAAGAGGATGCCCGGCGTGACCAGCGCCTTGGTGGCGTTGATGCCATGGCGGATCATCTCGATGGCCTGCGGCCCCTTGGGCACGGTGGCCAAGAACTCCTTCACCGAGCGGCGCCAGCGGTTGTAGGTCCGCGAGGCGAACTTCTTGGAGAACCACTCGGAGAGCGCGCCCACGTTGGGCGAGATGGACATCTCGTTGTCGTTCAGCACCACCAGGAGGTCGCGCCCCAGGTAGCCGGCCTGGTTGAGGCCCTCGAAGGCGATGCCGCCGGTGAGCGCGCCGTCGCCCACGATGGCCACCACGTGGCCGGGGCTGCCGGTCATGCGCTTCGCCTCGATCATGCCGAGCGCGGCGCTGATGGCGGTGGACGCATGGCCGACGCCGAACGCGTCGTGCGGGGACTCGTGGCGCTCCGGGAAGCCGGCGAGGCCGCCGGGCGTGCGGATGGTGCGGAACGCGTCCCTCCGGCCGGTGAGGATCTTGTGGCCGTAGGCCTGGTGGCCCACGTCCCACACCAGCCGGTCCACCGGAGAGTTGAACACGTGGTGGAGCGCGACGTTGATCTCGACCGCGCCGAGCGAGGAGCCGAGGTGGCCGCCGTTCACCGCGCAGGTCTCCACGATCTCGTCGCGGATCTCCTGGCAGACCCTGGGCAGGTCGTCGACCGGCAGCTTCTTCAG
>DATKMW010000006.1:0-34435 GCA_035541675.1 Anaeromyxobacter sp.
GCAGCGCCAGGCCCGTGAGCTGGCGCGGCGCCTGGCCGGAGTCCCGCTCGACGGCGTGTACTGCAGCGATCTGACCCGGTCGTCGCAGACTGCCGAGGCCGTCGGCTTCGCCGCGGCCGCGCCGGTCCTGGCACGCGCCGACCTGAGGGAGGTCTCGCTGGGCGAATGGGAGGGGCGCACCTTCAGGGAGATCGCTGCTCGGTTTCCCGAGCAGTTTCGGGCTCGTGGGCGGGACATGGGCGGCTTCCGGCCCCCGGGAGGCGAGAGCTTCGTCGGCTGCAGCCAGCGGGTGGTCCGCGCCTTCCACGAGATCCTGGGGTCCACCTCGGGCGACCTGGTGATCGTGGGTCACGCCGGCGTGAACCGGCTCCTGGTCTGCCACCTGCTGGGCATGCTGCCCGCCAACCTCTTCCGGCTCAGGCAGGAACCTGCCTGCATCAACTCCATCAGATGCCAGGGCACGAGCTTCCAGGTGAGCGTGGTGAACGGCTGCCTCTCGGACCTGGGGCGGGAGCGGCGCCTGGAGACGCGCCACCAGCGGCGTGATCGAGCCGGGGGACCGGAGGCCGCCTGCCAGCCCGATCGCGACGAGTTCCTCATGTGATCACCGCAGCACAGTGCGCCGAGAGGCGGCCGGGCGTTACTTGCCTCACGGTTCGTGACGGCCACGCTGGCGCGCCGAAGGTGCCGAGGCCGGTCGTTGCCGGACTAAGCTTGTTGCTGTGCGTTAAGCCTCCCGGTATGAAGGGTGGCTCAGTGGCCCCGAGGGATCCTCGAATGAACCGCCTCCCGACTCTCGTCGCCCTCGCCTCGCTCGCCCTCCTTCCTCCTGCCGCCGGGGTGCAGGCAGCGGAACCTGCGAGGAAGACCGTCTCGGTGGCGGCAGCCGCCAACCTGAAGGCGGTGATGACGGACCTCAAGGCGGGGTTCGAGGCCGAGCATCCGGAGGCCGAGGTCTCGGTCACCACCGGCGCCTCCGGCAACTTCTTCACGCAGATCCAGAACGGCGCGCCATTCGACGTGTTCTTCTCCGCCGACCGCGACTACCCGCAGAAGGCCGTCGCCGCGGGGCTGGGAGCGCCGAGCGGCGAGGTCGTCTACGCCATCGGCAAGCTGGTGGTGTGGGCGCCCCGGGACTCGCCGCTGCCGCTGGAGCAGAAGGGGCTCGCCGCGGTGGCCGACCCCGCGGTCAAGAAGCTGGCCATCGCCAACCCCGCCGTGGCGCCCTACGGACGCGCCGCCGAGGCGGCCCTGCGTACCGCGGGAGTCTATGACGCGGTGAAGGACCGGCTGGTGCTGGGGGAGAACGTCTCGCAGACCGCCCAGTTCGCCCAGAGCGGCGCCGCCGACGCAGCGCTCATCCCGCTCTCCCTCACGTTCAGCCCCGAGCTCAAGGACGGGAAGGTGCTGGTGGTGCCTCCTGGCAGCTACCCCGCCCAGGAGCAGTCGGCCATCGTGCTCAAGGGAGCCAAGGAGGCCGCGCTCGCCCAGGCATTCGTGAGCTTCGTCACGGGTCCCAGGGGACGAGAGATCCTCCGCAGGTACGGGTACAGCCTGCCCTGACGCTGGATCGCGCCGGGCTGGATCTCGCGCGTCGCTTCCGCAGCTGTCTCTGCACCCTGATGGGACAGGGTCCGGGAAGTAGCCTCGATAAGGCCCTGGTAGCGCTTTACCCTTCCCCGGGTCTGGCCTGCCTGCTCAGGCAAAGGAAGGGTGCACACATGTCAACCACCACGCCGGAGCTGGAGGCCCTCCTCCTGTCGCGGTCGCTCACCGACCCCGAGCTGCTCAAGGCCACGGAGTCGGCCCCCGATCACCGCATCCTTCCTGACGCCACCGTGATCAAGATCGGCGGCCAGAGCGTGATCGACCGCGGCCGCGCGGCGGTCTACCCCCTCATCGACGAGATCGTGGCGGCTCGCAGGACCCACCAGCTGCTCATCGGGACGGGGGCCGGCACCCGGGCGCGTCACCTCTACTCCATCGCCGCCGATCTGGGCCTGCCCACCGGGCTCCTCACCGAGATCGGCTCCTCGGTCGCCGACCAGAACGCCTCCATGCTCGGTCAGCTGCTGGCCAGGTACGGCATCTCCAACGTCAGCGGCGCCGGGCTCTCCCAGGTCCCGCTGTACCTCTCCGAGGTCCACGCCGTCGTCTTCAGCGGCATGCCCCCCTTCAAGATGTGGATGGAGCCGCCCACCGAGGGCCTCATCCCCCCCTACCGCACCGACGCGGGGTGCTACCTGGTGGCGGAGTGCTTCGGTTGCAAGGCCATGATCTACGTGAAGGACGAGGACGGGCTCTACACGGCCAACCCCAAGACCAGCCCGGACGCGAAGCTCATCCCCGCCATCACCGTCGACGAGATGAAGGCCAAGGGGCTGAAGGACTCGGTGCTCGAGTTCCCGGTCCTCGACCTCCTCAAGTCGGCCCGACACGTTCGAAAGGTCCAGGTCATCAACGGGCTCAAGCCCGGCAACCTGACCCGAGCCCTGGCCGGCGAGCACGTCGGCACGATCATCTCGGCGGACTGAGGGACCCCCATGACCGAGAACAAGTCAGCCATCAAGCACGTCCCCTCCCCGCTTGCCCGCCAGACCCTGCTCGACAAGGACCTCACTCGACCGGTCACGAGCAAGTCGCCGCTCCGCATCCTCCCCTGGCTCCAGGTGGTGAAGATCGGGGGCCGATCGATCATGGACCGCGGGCGGGAGGCCATCCTCCCCCTGGTGGACGAGCTGCGGCGTGCCCTGCCCGAGCACCGCATGCTCATCCTGACCGGAGCGGGCATCCGGGCCCGGCATCTCTTCAGCGTGGGCCTTGACCTGGGCTTGCCCACCGGGTCGCTCGCGGCCTTGGCCGCCAGCGAGGCCGGCCAGTACGGCCACGTCCTGGCCGCCCTCCTGGCCAACGACGGCGTCTCCTACCTCGAGCACCCCACCATCGCCAACCAGCTGGCGGTCCACCTTGCCGCGAGCCGGGCGGTCGTCGGCAGCGCCTACCCGCCGTACCATCACCACGAGTTCCCGCCCCCGCTCGGCCGCCTCCCGCTTCACCGGGCCGACGCCGGCGCCCTGCTCATCGCGGACGCGCTGGGCGCCCGCCAGCTCACCCTGGTCGAGGACGTCGACGGGGTCTTCACCGCCGATCCCCACGGTCCCGACTCTTCGAGCGCCAGGCTCATCCCCGAGGCCTCCGCACCCCAGCTGGCGCAGGGACCGGCCACCTTGCCGTTCGAGCGGACGGTGCTGGACCTCCTGGCCAGGGCGAAGCACGTCCGCCAGTTCCAGGTCGTGAACGGCCTCGTGCCCGGCAACCTGCTCCGTGCCCTGCGCGGCGAGCAGGTGGGGACGATCGTGCGGGCCGGGTAGACGGGAACTCTGCGACCTTTGCAGGACCGGCACGGGTGTCGGAGGGACACGGAGGGGTCCTGCGCTTGCTCCCCGGCGCTCGATGCGCTCGGGGCGTTGACGCTGTCCCCCTGGTTCGGGCTCCGCTAGCGTTCGTGACCAGTACTGGTTACTATATGGTCATGAAGAGGGTCGGCATCGCGGATCTCAAGGCACATCTCAGCGGGCACCTCCGGACGGTCAAGAGGGGCGAGATGCTGGTCGTCGTGGAGCGCGGCACGCCCGTCGCTCGGCTCGTTCCGGTGACAGATCCGCGTGGTGGTATCGTGACCCGCCCGCCGGGCCGTCCGCTTTCGACCGTGAAGCAGCTGCTGAAGCGCCTGGCTCCCCTTGGCGCTCCGGTGGACAGCCTCGCGATCCTTCTCGAGGACCGGAAGAGGTGATCGCGTACCTGGATTCCTCGGTCATCCTTCGGTTGGTCTTGAAGGAGCCGAAACCGCTGCGTGAATGGCCGGAAGTCCATCAAGCCGTGACCAGCGCGCTCGCGGAAGTAGAGATCCTCCGCACGCTCGATCGCCTCAGGTTCTCGGTCCCCGCGATCGATCCTTTGGCGCTGGCCGCCCGGCGTGAAGCGGCGTTCCGAATCCTGGAGGGGCTCGAGACGATCGAGATCACGCGCGGCGTCCTAGCCCGAGCGGCGCAGCCTCTCCCGACACCGCTCGGCACCCTCGATGCCATCCACCTCGTGTCCGCCATGGGCTGGCGAGAGCAGTTCGAGGGCCTTTGCTTCGCGACCCACGACCTCGCGCTTGCAGCGGCCGCGCGTGCGAGCGGGTTCGAGGTCATCGGGACGAGCCTGGGGTGAATCGGATCGGCCCCGCGGCCAGCAGCGATTCGACCTCGCTCGCCGGCACCCGGATCGCGTTCGACACCCTCGTGTGCCCGAGCTTCCCCTCCGCGCACAGCTTGTAGACAGTCGAGGTCGCAATCCTGAGCGCCTTGGCCACTTCCCGCACGGTCAAGAACTGGACGGACGCACCGTCGAATCTTGATACCAAGGGGATACCAAGCGGCGAGCAAAAGCCTGCTGACCGCTGCGAAACGGCGCACCCAGCGGAGACGCCGACAGCAATGATCCCAATAGGTTGCGAAGGACGACCACCCCCTCCCAACGGCCATTCACCGACTGTCACGCCGAAGGACAAGGGTTCGAGTCCCTTACACCCCGCCATTCGTGAAGCCCCCGAAGCCAGAAGGTTTCGGGGGCTTCGGCGTCTCGAAGGCCTTCGCGCTCGGCCAGCGTAACAGCGCGGCTTTCTCACCCGAGCGTCGTCGCGCTCCGTTCTTTGGTTGATTTTCAGCCACGCTACGGTCATTATTCTACCGTGTACGAGCGCTCCCTTCTGCCTTCGATCGAGGATGCGCTTGGCGATACACCCGTCGTCATGGTGGTGGGCCCTCGCCAGGCCGGGAAGACGACCCTGGTGAAGGCCGTGGCCGCCAAGCGGCCGGGCACCAGCTACGTCACCCTCGACGAGCTCCTCCCGCTGGAGGCGGCCCGTGCTGACCCTGTCGGCTTCGTCGCCGGCCTGGGAAGCAGGGCGGTCGTGATTGACGAGATCCAGAAGGCCCCGGATCTCCTTCCCGCCATCAAGGCGTCCGTCGACCGGGATCGCCGCCCCGGTCGCTTTCTACTCACCGGCTCGGCCAACGTGCTGACGCTTCCCAGGGTGGCCGAGTCGCTCGCCGGACGCATGGAGGTTGCCACCCTCTGGCCGCTGTCCCAGGGGGAGCTGGCCGGCCACCGTGAGTCCTTCGTCGACCGGTCGCTTCGCGGGGAGCCCCCCGGTCGCGCCCAGGGCGCCGCGGACGTGATGGAGCGGCTTGCGCGCGGAGGCTACCCCGAGGCGGTTGCCCGCCCGCGTCCCGAGCGGCGCCGCGCCTTCTTCGACGCGTACGTGGCCTCCCTGTTGACCCGGGACGTTCGCGACATCACCAACATCGAGGACCCCGGTGCGCTTCGCCGCCTGCTGCATCTCGCCGCGACTCGTAGCGGCGGCCTCCTCAACCACAGCGAGTTGGCCCGTACCCTCGGTCTCCCGGTGAGCACGCTCAAGCGCTACCTGGCGCTCCTGGAGGCGCTCTTCCTGGTACGCCTCATCCCCGCCTGGGCCACCCACCGCGGCAAGCGGCTGGTGCGTGCGCCCAAGTTCCATCTCGTCGATACGGGTCTTCTTCTGACCCTGGCCGGGCTCGCCGCCGGGGCACTCGAGCAGGAGCGGACGCTCCTGGGGTCGGTCCTCGAGACCTTCGTGGCGGGTGAGCTCACCAAGCAGCTTGGATGGAGTCAGGCGAAGCCCGTGCTTCACCACTTCCGCAGCCACGGTGGCCACGAGGTCGACCTGGTGCTGGAGGACGAGCGGGGACGGATCGTCGGTGTGGAGGTGAAGGCGAGCGCGACAGTGCACCCCAGCGATCTCAACGGGCTCCGGGCGCTGGCCGAGTTGGCCGGCCGCTCGTGGGTCCAGGGAGTCGTGCTCCACCTGGGCACGAGTTCGGTGGCTTTCGGCCCTGGCCTGACCGCCTGTCCGATCGACACGCTCTGGGCTTGAGCTCGACGAGACGGATCGCGCGTGTCGAAGCCCCGGTCCTGCTCACGGAGCCTCCTCGAGCGCGCGCAGGCCGTCCAGGAGCGCGAGCCGGGCCCTCCTGAACGTCCACCGAGCGAAGGTCGGCTCCCGAATGAGGAGCAGGGAAGATGTGTGGACTCCGCACGGTCTCGGTACGACCAAACGGGCAGGGTGGGCGCCCGGGAGCTCAGGGCCGGCCATCGCGCCCGTCCGTGACCACCAGATCACCTCCCGGGACACCGCGTGCCTTGCCGTTGCCCCCCCAGGGGCCCGACCCGAACATGGGCGAGCATCGCGCCACAAAAGGCACCCGCGCGCCGATGAATCGGGACGCGCGCGCGCCGTGTTATTCCACCGTGGACGTCTCCATTCGCCCATGTCGCGGGGCACCAACCGCTCGACAGCGACCTGGTGGACTCACTGGCACGGCACCCAGGCGAGGGACACGGCGCCGCTCCCATGCGCCGCGCGCCCCGGTGGGCGCCCGCCCGCAGTGGAGGCCGTATTCCCGCTACTCGGCCGGCCGGTCGACGGGTGTCCACCTTGGGCCCGGGTTGCTCCCATGCTCGAACTGAACGGCCGTAAGACGATCGCAGTGCCCCCGCCGGGCCCCGCAAGTGCCGTGAAGACGCTGGCCCAGGAAGCCGCCGGGAATTCGCAGTCGACCATCCTGGTGCTGGTCCTGATCATGATCTGGATCGGCTTTGGGATCGCCGCCCCGGGCTACGCCACCGCCAACAACATCCAGGACATCATCCCGCAGATGGCCATCGTCGGGATCATGGCCTGCGGCATGGTGCTGGTGATCGTCACCGGCGGCATCGACCTCTCGGTGGGCTACGGCGCCGGGTTCGTGTCGGTCGTGGCGTCGGCCCTCTTCCACTACGGCGTGGTGGACGGGCTTCTCTCGTCGATGTTTCCGAGAATGGGCGAGGTCGCTCTGGAGGCAAGCGCCGCCATCGTCGTCGTGATCCTGTCCCTGCTTCTCGGGCTGCTGATGGGCGCGTTCCATGGCTACTTGATCGCCAGGCTCTCACTCCCGCCGTTCATCGTCACGCTGGGTGGCTACTCGATCTACAAGTCCGCGATCCTGATCGTCACCCAAGGCAATTCGCTCTACATCTCCCACAACGACGCCTTCAAGTTCATCGCCCAGGGGCTCATTCCGCCCGTTGCCGGCTGGCTGCTGGCCATCCTCCTTGCGGTGGCCCTCTTCGTGCGGGTGTTCATCACTCGCGCCCGCAAGACCAAGTACGGGGCGAGGCCCGGCTCGCTCCCGCTCGAGTTGCTCCGGGCCAGCCTCCTCTCCGCCCTGGCGTTCGTGTACGTGCTCATCGTGAATCACGCCCTCGACCCGTCCGCTGATCCGGATGAGAAAGGTGTACCGCTCCTGGCGGCGATCCTGGGAGTGGTCGTCATCCTGCTGAGCTACATCGCCAAGAACACGCCCTTCGGCCGGTACACCTACGCCGTTGGCGGCAATCGCGAGGCCGCTCGCCTTTCTGGGATAAGCATCGCGAATGTTGTCTTGAAGGTCTACGTGACCATGGGCGTGCTGGTGGCGGTCTCGGGCATTGCGCTGGCGGCGTACGTCGGCTCGGGCACAACCAACGCGGGCGGCGGCTACGAGCTGGACGTGATCGCCAGCTGCATCCTGGGCGGCACCTCCACGCTGGGTGGCGAGGGCACTATCCCTGGTGCCGTGATCGGCGCGCTCCTCATGCAGTCGCTCTCCACCGGCCTGCAGCTGATGAACGTGAACTCGAACTTTCAGTACGGGATCAAGGGTCTGGTGCTGATCGCGGCCGTGTTTGCTGACATCACCTTGAAGAGAAGGCGGAAATGACACCACCGCGGGGATGCGTCCCTCGACGGCACCTTGGCGTTGTGCATCGGCCTGGCCTACCTGACGCTCCTTGCTCCGGAGAACGTGGCGACCGCTTCTAACGCGGTCGACCCTTTGACCCCGGCGCCAGCCAGGCCTGCTCCATCGTTGTCGCCGAGCTCCCCGACCGCCCCATCACGTGCGGCATGGCCGGGCCAGGCCCCGTCGTCGTTTCTCGGGGTGATCTTCTACCTCTGCTCCCTCGGCCTCACGGGGCTCCACACCTTCGACCCGCTCTCCCTGGGTCTCCGGGCGGGTGCACTGATCCTGGCGTCGCTGGGGGTGGGCTACTCGGCGTTCGGAGTGGCGCGAAGCGCTCCTGCGCCCGTGCCCGCCGGTACGTGGACGGGGAGCTCGCCACGGGGCCGAGGATCGTGGTGGTCGCCCTACTCACCGGCTTGTTCCCGGTACTCGTCCACGGACAAGACTCGCCAGCTGTCCCCGCCCTGAAGCTCCAGCACCCGATTGTGGTAGTCGAGGAGGCTGCGACGATGCCCCACGCTGATGTAGCGGATGTCCAGCTGGCGGAGCTTGTCGTAAAGCCTAGACTCGTCGCCAATCCCCAAGGCGCTCGAGGCCTCGTCCAGCACCGCGAACGGGCGGTGGTTTACGAATAGGCGCGCGAAGGCCAGCCGTTGTTGCTCCCCCAGCGAAAGGACGTCGGCCCAGTCCATCTCCACGTCGAGCCCACCCGCCCTATCCGGCAGCTCCTCGAGCCGAACGCTCCGGAGAACTTCCCGCAGGGCGTCGTCTGGCACCTCTCCCTGCAGTCGTGGGTAGAGGAGCTGATCCCTCAAGGAGCCCAGCAGCATGTACGGCTTCTGAGGCAGGAAGAACACCTCCTCCGCGGGCGGCCGCCTGATCAGGCCATCCCCTTGCGTCCACAGGCCCGCCACGGCCCGCAGCAGCGAGCTCTTGCCCACGCCGCTCTGGCCGACGATGAGCAGGTTGTCGCCCTCCCCCACATCCACCGTGAGCCCGCGTACCAGGGTGCGCATCCGGTTGGGCGTCATGAGGGTCACGTCCGCCAGCGCGAACCCCTTCGCCGCCTCCGACCGTATCTCCGAGGCGGCGGGCCTGCCCTTGTGCTCCAGAACGTCGGAGAAGGCCGAGAGGCGATCGATCCCGGCTGCGAAGTTGGTGATCTGATTGATCTGCGACACGATCAAGGACAGGGCCGCATAGACCTGGGTAAAGGCGAAGTTCGCCTGCACCATGTCGCCATACTCGAGCTTCCCGGCGAAGTATGGGGGGAAGAGGACGAGGAACGGCAGGACCACCGGCAGGTAGCTGTAGGCGGTGGTGAAGAAGGAGAGGTTCCGCTGCCAGCCGATGAGGAGGCCGAAGTTCCTCAGCACCTCGCCGAACCGGCGGGCGACCTGGCCGCTCTCGGGCCTCTCTCCCTGGTAGAAGGCGATGGACTCGGAGTTGTCGCGCACGCGCACGAGCGAATACCGGAAGTCGGCCTCGTAGCGGAGCTGGTTGAAGTTCAGGCGCACCAGGCGGCGGCCCAGGAGCACGGTCAATGCGGTTCCTACCAGCGAATACGACAGCACCACCACCACCAGCAGCGTCGACTTGGACCAGAGGATTCCCGTGAAGGAGATGAGGTCCATGAGCGAGCCCAGGACGATCAAGAGGAACGCCAGGGAGGTGCGGGTGAAGGTACGGATGTCCTCCATGATTCGCTGATCGGGGTTGTCGATTTGGGAGCTCGCCTCGATCTGGTAGTAGCTTCGGTTCTCGAAGTACCTCCCCACGAACTCCTTCGTCATCCACTCGCGCCAGCGCATGCTCATGTAGTCTTGGACGTAGCCGTAGAAGGCCACCAGTGGGATGCCCACCACGAAGGCGGCGAAGTAGACGGCGACGAAGGTGTAGGCGAGTCCCTGCTTCTTGGCGACGAGCGCATTTGTGAAGTAGTTGCCGATGTAGCTGAGGGCGACGTTGATGCCGGTCACCGAAAGCGATAGGCAGAGGAGGGCGGCCAATAGTGACCAGGCGAGCCATCGCGTCTTGAGGTGGCGGCGGACCGCGGCGAACACCACCAGCGGCAGGCCCAGGAGGGCCGAGATCACGAGCCAAGCGTGGGACCGATGGGCCCTGGCGATCTCCGCCGTGAGACCCGGCGCGATGGTGGCGGTGAGCGCAGGGGCCAGGCGGTCTCCCAGCTCGGTGATGGCAACGACCAGGAGAACGAGAACGCCAAACAGGAAGCCGAGCAGGAGCACCATGAGTACGATCGCCATCCAGCCTCCCCTCCGGGTCCGAGGGAAGAAGTACGGCTGGGCGATCGACGAGAAGCGGAGAGCGAGGGAGCTTCGAGGATTAGCCATCGGTCAGGTCCGCTCGTTGGGGTTTGGGAACGCCTGCGGGGCCGCTGGGCCGGTCCGCAACGGCGGGCGCGGCCACCGTGCGCGCGATCCGGCGTGTCCGCTCAGTCTTGGCCGGGCGGGCCACCCCGGCACCCTCCCGTCCGGGGTGGTCGGTCGGGGCACGAACGCTTCGCGCCAGTCAGGTCCGGCGCGATCGCTTCCTCTGACCGCTCCCGACCCCGGGCGGGGCGGCGAGCGTGCTCCCGGCGTTCCCTATGGATGGTGGCCGGATCCTGCGCGCCCTTCTCGTCGCCGGCCGCGGGGGCTGCTGCTGCGAGGCAGATCGCGGCCACGGTAGGAACGGTCTTCGCGGGGCTCCTTGCGCTGGCTCGGCACCGCATTCTGGTCGCGCTCGGCGCCGATGAAGACGAAGAACCCCATGATCACGAGCCGCGCGGCGCGAGGCCATCGCCCGCGAGCGCGGGGGCGCGGGTCGAACCCGGGAGCGCACCCGGCCGGGAGGCACCCGCGCTTAGCACCGCTCGATGAGATCCGTGGCGGGCCTCGCGGCCGGGTCGTCCCCTTTAGTGCCCTCATGCCAGGCGGTTCCCGCGGCATGACCGAGCCGTCGCGAGCTCGAGGAGGGACATCGGCGACCGCCTTCCATGCCGGCACCCGGTGCGCGCCGGGCCGGGGTGCCCGCGCGGGCGGAGCCAGCGGCTCCAGAAGGTCGCCGCGAGCCGGTCCCTCGGCGGGGGTGGCGACCAGCCTGCCGGGCTCGCGCTGCGGGCGGGCGGGCGTTGCCGCCCCGCGAACTCCGCCCCGCGCCGTGGTCTGCCGCGCAGGGTGGGGACGAGGGTCTGGCCGAGGGCGCCCGCTCGGACCCCACGAGGATGGCCCGCATCGCCCAGGCGTCCCTGCGTGGCACCCGAGACCTTCACCGACGGGCCGGCTCCCCGCTTCGCCGAAGCCGGCGCGATCGGCGGGCGAGCCTCGGCTGCGCTCGCTTGCCGCTTGCAGGCCCGGCTGCTCCCTGCCAGCATCCGGCACCCCGGGCGCCGCTTCCTGGTCGCGGCGTGCAGGACGCCATGTCGCCTCGCAGCCAGCGGACCGTCCTCCTCCTCCTCCTCGCGGCCCTGGCGGCCACGGCGCTCCTGGCGGCGGCGCTGCCCGGGCTGCGCCTCGGCCCGGGGATGCCGCTGCCGGCGGTCGAGGGCGGCGTGGTCCAGCTCGACGCGCACGCGCTGCCCGCCGCGGGACCCCTGGCGGCGCACAGGGCGATCCTGTGGGTCCTGGCCGCCGGCGGCGCCGTCGTGCTCCTCCACGCGCTCTGGCGCGTGCTCCGCGGCCTGCGCCCCTCGCGCGCCCTGGCGGTCGTGCTCCGGGGGCTCCTCCTCGTCGCCTTGGTGGGCCTGGCCGTCTCCGCGCTGCTCTTCCTCGGGCCGAGCAGTGGGCGCCCCGTCCCGGAGATCCCCAGCCCCCCGGTGGCCCCGGCAGCGCGATCGCCCCTCGGCACGCCGCCGCCGCTCCTCCTCTGGCTCACCGCGGTCGGCCTGCTCGTCGCGGCCGCCCTGGTCGCGGCCCGGATGCTGCGGCCGCCGGCGCGGCGGCAGCGGACCCTGGACCTCGTCGGCCTGGAGGCGGAGAGGGCGCGCGCGGCCCTGCTCGCCGGCGACGACGCCCGCGGCGTCATCGTGGCCTGCTACGCGCGGATGAGCGCGGCCCTGGCCGAGGGGCGCGGCATCGAGCGGCCCGGATCCATGACCGCCCGCGAGTTCGGCGAGCTGCTCGGCTCCCTGGGCGTTCCGAGCCCGCCGGTGCAGGAGCTGACCCGGCTCTTCGAGGTCGTGCGCTACGGCGGGAGCCAACCCGGCGCCGCGGAGGAGGCCCGCGCCCTCGCCTGCCTGGGCCCCATCGTCGCCTACTGCCGCGGCGGCCGGGAGGCGTGAGTGGGAGCGAGGGAACGCCGCCGCGCGATCGGGGTGCTCGCCGCCGGCGCGGTCCTCGCCGCCTCGGTCCTGGCCGGTCCCTGGCTGTGGAGCGCGGTCATCGAGCCGCTGGCCCTGGTGGTCTGGCTCCTGCTGCGGCTCTTCGTGCTGAGCGTGCACCAGGCCGCCTACTGGGTGGTGCTGATCCTCGCCGGGGCCGTGCTGCTCCTGGGCTTCCTGCTCCGTCGCGCCCGCCTGGATGAGCCTGCGCCGGTGGTTCCTCCCCCGCCTCGCCCGCATCCGGTGGAGAGCTGGCGCTGGGTCATCGAGCAGGCCGCCCTGGGCGCGCCGGCCTCGCCCGCCTTCGGCTGGGGCGGCTTCATCCAGCTGGCGGTGTCGTTCGGGGCGGTCGAGCACCGGGTCCCGGCGGACTACCTGCTCCACGACGCGCTGCGCGCCGGCCGGGTCCCGCTCCCCGCGGAGGTCCACGCCTTCCTGTTCCCGCCGTCCGAGCCGCGCCCGGCGACCTGGCCGGCGCGGGCGGCGCGGCTGGCGCGCCGGGCCGCCGGGGCGCCGCGCCGCCTCCTGCGCCGGCTCACCGGCCAGGACCGCGCCGAGCGCCTGGCCGCCGTCGAGCGGTTCCTCTCCTTCCTCGAGACCTCCCTGGAGATGCCGAGCCATGACCACCACCACCCTCTCCGCTGACGACGTCCGGACGCTCTGCGACCGCATCCTCGACGAGGTGGAGCGGGCCGTCATCGGCAAGCGCGAGGTGCTCCGGCTGGTCCTGGCGGCCTTCCTCTGCCCGGGCGGCCACGTCCTCGTCGAGGACAACCCGGGTCTCGCCAAGACCCTCGTCGCCAGCAGCTTCGCCGCCGTGCTCGGGCTCGACTTCAAGCGCATCCAGTTCACGCCCGACCTGCTGCCCGGCGACGTGACCGGCGGCTACGCCTACGACACCGCCCGGGGCCGGTTCGAGCTGCGCCGGGGGCCGATCTTCACCCACCTCCTGCTGGCCGACGAGATCAACCGCGCCTCCCCCAAGACGCAGTCGGCGCTGCTCGAGGCCATGCAGGAGCACCACGTCACGCTGGAGGGCACCACCCTGGACCTGCCGGAGCCCTTCATGGTGATCGCCACCCAGAATCCCATCGAGTACGAGGGAACCTTCCCGCTCCCGGAGGCCCAGCTCGATCGCTTCCTGGTGAAGCTCTCCGTCGGCTACCCCGCCGCCGAGGAGGAGGACGAGATCCTGCGGCGGAGGGCGGAGCGCCGCGAGGACCGGGTCGCGCTCCGCCCGGTGACGGACGCGGCCGCCCTCTTGGCCATGCGGGCGGCGGTCGAGGAGGTGCACGTCGAGCCGGTGGTGCGGCGCTACATGGTGGACCTCGCCGCCGCGACCCGGGGGCACAAGCAGGTGGTGGTGGGGGCGAGCCCCCGCGGCTCCCTGGCGCTGCTCAAGCTGGCCCGCGCCTGGGCCGCCCTGGAAGGGAGGGCCTACGCGCTCCCCGACGACGTGAAGCGGGTCGCCCCCTGGGCGCTGAGCCACCGCATCGTGCTCGACCCCGGCCTGTGGAGCATTCAGCGCTCCGACCGCGCCGTGGTCGAGGAGGCGGTGCGGACCGTCCCGGTCCCCGTCCTCGAGGACCGTCCGTGAACGGCAAGGCAGCCACCCTGCTGGCCCTGGCCATGGGCCTGCTCCTGGCCGCGCTGGTGACCCGGCGCGGTGAGGTGGCCGCGCTGGCCGCCCCGCTCCTCACCCTGCTCGCCGCCGGCGTGCTGCGCGCGCCCGCGCCCGGCGGCGCCCGGCTGCGGGCGCAGCGGTCGGTGCAGCGCGACGGGGCCGGGGGCGTGGCCGTGGAGGTGGTGGTGCGGAACGAGGGCGACGCGCCGGTCCACCTGCGGCTCGCCGACGGGCCCAGCTCGGCGGAGGGCGGCGCCCGCACGCGCGCGCTGCTCGCGGCCGGCGCCGAGACCACCCTCGCCTACACGCTCCGCGCCCAGCGCGGTCGCTTCGCCTGGGGGGCCGTGGCCGCGGTGGTCGCCGATCCGCTCGGCCTGGTCGAGGTACCGCTCGAGCTGCCCGCGCCGGGCGAGGTCCACCTCCAGCCCGAGGCGGCACGGCTCCGACCGCTCCCGCTCCAGCCCGGCCGCACGCTCCCCGCCCCGGGATCGGTCCTGGCCCGGGTCGGCGGGAGCGGGACCGACTTCTACGGTGTCCGCGAGTACCACGTCGGCGACGCGCTGCGCTGGCTCGACTGGCACTCGAACGCGCGCCATCCCGGTAGGCTCTTCACCAAGGAGTTCGAGCAGGAGGAGATGGCCGACGTGGGGGTGGTGCTCGAGGCGCGGGCCACCGCCGGCGACCGCCTCGGTAACGAGAGCCTGTTCGAGCACACCGTGCGCGCCGCCGCCTCGCTGGCGGCCACCTCCTTGCGCCAGGGGAACCGGGTGAGCCTGCTCGTCCTGGGAAGGACCGAGGCGCGCGTCTTCCCGGGCGCGGGCCGGGTGCACCTCCAGCGGATCCTCTCCTGCCTGGCCGCCGCCCGGGCCGGGCCGGACCGCGCCCTGCCCGATCCCGGCCGTTCCTTCGTGCGCCTCTTCCCCGCCGGGTCGATCCTGTTCGTGCTCTCGCCGCTCGGAGCCGACACCGCGCCCTTCCTCCTCCGCCTCCACGCCCACGGCCGCCGGGTGGTGCTGGTGAGCCCCGACGCCATCGACTTCCACGCGCCCCGGGTGGGCCGGGATCCGGTGTCGCGGCTGGCGCTGCGGGCCGCGCGGGTGGAGCGCCGGCTGGCCCTGGCCGCCGTCGCCCAGCACCACATCCCGGTGGTGGACTGGCAGGTGAGCCGACCGCTCGATCCGCTCTTGCGCGCCGCGCTCCGCCCGCCGCGGGGCGGCGCGGCCTGGAGGAGCCGCTCGTGACGCCCCGAGCCGTCGCCGCCGGCGCCATCCTCTCCTCGCAGGCGCTGCTCGTCGCCGCCTTCGCGGCTGCCGGCCGCCCGATCGGGATGGCCGCCGCGGCCGCCTGCGCCGCTTGCTGGCTGATGGTCCTGGCCCGGTCGGCTCCGGGGGCCTCGGCTTGCCTCGGCGCCGCGCTGGGCCTGGCGACCCTGGCGCTCCTCGCCGACGCCCCGGCCTGGCTCCCCTCGCTGGGGGCCGGCGCCGGCCTGGCGGCCTGGGACCTGACCGCCTTCTGCGCGCGCGGCGAGCGTGCCCCCGACGCGCCGGGGGAGCGGGCGCTCCTCGCCAGCCGTCTCCGCGCTCTCGCCCTGGGGATCCTGCCGGGGCTGGCGCTCGCGGGCCTGCTCGGGCACGTCCGCCTGGACCTCCCCTTCGCCGCGATGGCCGCCGTGGCGGCCGCCGCGGTCCTCTTGCTCGACCGCGCCTCGCGGCGCTGGGGGTAGGCGGGCCGGAGCGAGGAGCTCGCTGGCCCCCGGGGCGCCCGGCGACCGAGGCTTCCGGGTGCTGGCCAACGCGAGGAGCATCCGAGCGCGTGGGGTCGTGGGCCGGGAGTGGCCCGTGGCGCCGCCTCGGATCTCCTCGCCAGACGGCCACCGCCCCGTGCGGCATCCCGGGGAGCCAGCCGGCTCGGGCGGGGAGGCGAGCCCAGACCGTGAGGCGCCGTCGCGCCGACCGGGTCCCGCCTCGCGCGACGTGGTCGGAGGGCCCGCCGCGACGGAGCGGCCCGACCGGTTCCTTGCTCACCGCTGCATCACGCGGCGCAGGGTGTCCCGGAGCTCCTCCGCGACGTAGGGCTTGGCCAGGACGGCACGGAAGCCGTGCTCGGCCCAGCTCGCCAGGATGGGATCGTTGGAGTAGCCGCTGGAGACGACCGCCACCACCTCCGGGTCGAGCTGGCGCAGCCGCTCGAGCGCCTCGAGGCCACCCACGCCGCCCGGGATGGTGAGGTCGACGAGCACCGCGGCGAAGGGGCGTCCTGCCGCCAGGGCCTCGGCGTAGCGCGCCACCGTCTCCTCGCCGTCGCAGGCCTCCACCACCTCATAGTTGAGCGGCCGGAGCAGGCGCACCACCAGGCGGCGCACCGCCGCCTCGTCGTCCATCACCAGGATCCGCTGGGTGGCCACCGGGAGGGAGGCGTGCACGGGTGTGTCGGGGCGGCCCTCCTTTCCCGACGCATCGATGGCCGGGAGCCAGACGCGAAAGGTGGCTCCCCCCGAGCGTGGGGAGAAGACCTCGATGTGGCCGTCGTGCTTCAGCACGATGGATTGGCAGATGGCGAGGCCGAGCCCCTTTCCCGACGCCTTGGTGGTGAAGAACGGGTCGAAGATGCGCGGCAGCACCGCCGGTGGGATGCCCGGGCCAGAGTCCACCACGGTGACGACGGCGTAGGGGCCGGGGCGCCAGCCGCGTGGGTCGCCGTCGGAGAGCGTCTCGCGCTCGGTCCGGACCAGCAACGTTCCCTTGGAGCCCATGGCCTGGATGCCGTTGAGCACCAGGTTCTGGACCACCTGCCCCACCTGCCCGGCGTCGGTCTCGACCTCCAGGCCGGGCGCGGTCTCGAGCACCAGGGCGGTCCCGGCTCCGTGGGCCGCGAAGCGGGCGGCCTCCACGACGAGCGGGGAGAGGTCCACCCGCTTCTTCACGGGAGCGCCGCCGCGGGCGAAGGTGAGGAGCTGATGGGTGAGGCTGCGAGCGCGCATGGAGGCGGCCTCGGCGTCGGCCAGGGCCTCGCCGGCCGGGCTGTTCGGAGCCGCCTCCTCGCGGGCCAGCGAGATGTTGCCGGCGATGCCGGTGAGCAGGTTGTTGAAGTCGTGGGCGATGCCGCCCGCCAGCACGGCGAGCGACTCGACCCGCTGGAACCTCGCCAGGTCCTCCTCGGCGCGCTGCTGCTGCTGCCAGGCCAGGCGAGCCAGCCAGACGCCCAGGCTGG
Organism: Anaeromyxobacter sp.; assembly: GCA_035541675.1. GTDB lineage: Bacteria > Myxococcota > Myxococcia > Myxococcales > Anaeromyxobacteraceae > Anaeromyxobacter. The sequence goes on from DATKMW010000006.1 coordinate 17,003, forward strand.
TGAGGATCACGAAGCCGGCGAGCAGGAGCGCGGCGAGCGCGGCCTGGCGGCGCCACGTCGCAAGGTAGTCGATCGGGGCCAGGCCGACGACGATGTAGAACGGGTGGTGAGGGAGCCGACGGAAGGAGTAGGTGCGCTGGACGCCGTCTGCCGGAGACAGGGCGTCGAACGTGGCCGCGCTCTGGCCGCGCAGTTCCGTCATCCGGCCGGACACGGCGGTCTGGCTCAGTGCGGCCGCAGCGCCCCCGGGGCCACTTCGGGCCACCAGGCTGAGGTCATCCGCGCGGAGCGCGATGGCGCCGTGAGGGCCCATGTCCGGGTCGGACACCATCTCTGCGATGTGCCGGAGATCGACGACGCCGAGCACCGCGCCGGCAAAGCTCCCCTTGCCGTCGACGAGGCGGCGGGCGAAGACCATCACCGGGATCTTGGCGATCCGGCTGGAGATCGGCCGGGTCACGACCGAGGCCGCGCCCTGGCGCAGCTGCAGGAAGTAGTCTCTGTCGGCGACGCTCGTGAGCTCCGGCACGAGCGGCTCGGAGTGAACGAGCACCCCGTCGCGGTCGAGGAGTCGGATCGCCAGCAGGTCGGGGGTCCGCGACTTCTGCTTGGCCATCACCGCGTACAGCTCGGCGCCGTCGGGTGGCTGCTCCACCTCGCTCTCAACCTCGCTCTCCACCTCGTCCTGCACCGTCAGGAGCGCCAGGTCGATCCGGTCGAACGCGGCCGTGAGCACCTCGTCCAGGAGCCGCGCCATGTTCTGGGTGGTCACGACCGCGGTGGACCGAGCCTGGGCGCGGCTCTGGAGCAGGAAGGTCAGCACCGCGCCCACCGCTGCGACGTTCACCAACAACCCGCCGAGCACGACCAGCCCACCCGGCGTGGGCCAACGGAACCGTCTCCCGAGCCGGACTCCCTGGTTGGCCATGGGGTTGGCCTCACCCATCTGCCGACCAGTCTATCTCGTCGTGCCTCCGGATTTCGGCGGCTGCCCGTGCCGCGCCTGGCGAGCCTCTGCCCCATCACCCCCAAGCAGGCGTTTTCCGGGGGCTGCTCCGCCCCGGCCCCTGGCGCAAGACGGCCCAGAACTTGCGCGGCGGGGAGCGGCGGGTCGATCCGCAATCGATCACCACCGCCTCACCGAGGCAGCCGCCTCGGTCGAGGAGGGAGGGTGCGCAGGAGACCCGTCCTCGACACGGACGCCGTCGTCCCCGGCCTCCTCCGACCGGACGGCGTGCTGCCCAGATCGTGGACTCCCTGTTCTCGGGCGCCTCCCGGTCCTCCCCACAGCGCCCCGGAGCGCCCGGCCTCCGTCCGGATCGCTGGTCGGATCGGGGGGACCGGACCTGGGCGCCTTCAGTTCTTGGTGAACGTGCACGGGGAGGCGTCGGTCGTGGCGTTGCTGCAGGCGTCGCTCCAGGTGTAGGAGCACTCCGGGACGTAGAGTTCGGTCGCAGTCTGCTCCACGGTCATGGCTGGCATGGTGGTCGTGCAGAGCGGCCCATTCGTGTTGTCCAGGGCGCACCCGGGGAGGGCAATGAACTGCGCTCCCTCGCTGCCCGTGACCGCCGCCGGCGCTGCCGCGCTGCCACAGGTCATGCGATAGGTGGAACCCTGGTTGTCGCTCGATTCACCGATGAAGTAGACGTGGGTGGGGTCCACCACGTACTCGTTGAGCGTCACCTGGGACGTGGCGTAGATGGGGAAGCTCGACGCATTCGTGACGTCGTAGCAGGTGCCGGTCCAGACGATGACCCCCACGTAGATGACCAGGGAGGTCCGAGCGACGACCACGCCGCCGGCACCGATCACCTGAACCTGCAGCGTGTCCCGGCTGCTGGCGCTGGGGGCGGCGTACGTCACGCTGGGCGAGGTGGTGGTGGTCGAGCTGCCGCCGCTCACGCTGCCGTTCCCTATCACCGTCCACCGGTAGCTGGCGCCGGCAGGCAGGACGAACCCGTTGGCACCGCTGACCGTGTAGACCTGCTGGGCGCCCAGGGGGAGAGGAACATCCGGGGTGATGGTGAGCGCAGGAACCACGGCGATCTGGGTGGAGGTGCCTCCGAGCGAGTTCCGGCTCGCGTCCGTCAGCTGGACGGCCAGCGTGTCCGTCTCGGAAGCCATGGGGGCGAGGTAGTCCACCGTCAACGACGTGGAGGTGACCGGGGAGGTCCCTCCGTTGAGGGTGCCGCTGCCCGTGAGAGTCCAGGTGACGCTCGTCCCCGCCGGCACCGGCCCGGTGGTGAAGGCAGCCGTGAAGGTCTGGTGCGCACCCTCCAGGACGGTCGGGTTGGGGGGATTGATGACGACCGTCTGGAAGTTCACGACACCGGTGGCGACGCCGAGCGATTTCCCGTCGGGGTCGAATACCTGTACCGGGAAGGTGTCGCTCGGCATCTTCGGGAGGCTCGTCCCGATCAGCGAGTAGGTGGCGGTCTGGTCGCCGGGACAGCTGACGGTCACACCGGTTCCGCAACTGGTGGTGAACGTGCCATAGGTCGAGGGCCCCCACTGGTACTTCAGGGCGGAGCTGGAATAGCCGGTCGGGGTCACGGAGAACTTGGCGGTCTGGCTCGCGGACCCGATGGTGGCGCTGGGCGGGACGAGGGTGAAGACGGGAGGGAAGGCTCGGACGTCCCAGACGCTGTAGTCGTAGGAGTTCGCGATCTGTACGAACACGCAGGCCGTGTCCGTGACGGTGGCCACCTGGTCGAGGACCTTCATGACGGGGAGGATGTTGTCCACCGATTGCCAGTAGCTCGCGAGGCTGTCGACGGCGTGGGCGTCGATCGCCTTCGCCTGGCGATAGGCCAGATCCAGCACCGCGTTGTAGGCCGCGTCCCTGAACTGCTTGTTGCTGGTCAGCGCCTTGGCGGCGTCGGTCAGGCTCGGAAGGTAGTTGCCCTTCTCCATGGCGGCGGCCCAGTTCGCAGCGGCCGTTCCCCCCTCCTTGACGAACTGCAGAATGATGGTGGTCGCCTCGTCCGGGCTCTTCCAGATCGCGTCGCTGATCTTGGCGGGAAGCGCCTTGGTGAGGATCGGCCAGAGCAGCTCCTTGAAGCCCTCGAGGAGCTCCATCTTGACCAGCTCGGCCTGCACCTCTGCGGCGGCGGCCGGCTGCTTGGCGAGCGGGGCGGGGACGCCGGCGAGGCCCAGGTTCCCTCCCGCGCCCACCACGTAGACCTGGAAGGTGTTGGCCTTGGCGTCCGGCGGGTCGATGGGCAGCACGACGGTGGGGCAAGGCGGCGCCTTGCCGTTGACGCACACCGGGGCGTACGCCACCTTCCCACCGACGAAGTAGTCGATGAACGCGCTGACCACCCCCGTGACCCCGGTCTCGGCGGGCAGGTAGCCGCTGGCCACCTCCACCCAGACGTCGGGGTCGAAGGGCTGGGGGTCGTCGGTGACCTTCCCGGTGGAGGGAACGTAGCCGGTCCGGAAGACGAAGTACTTCCGGTGGATGCGCATGTCGTTCTCGATGGTGATGCCGAGCTTGTCCAGGCTGGGTTGCACCCCGATCCCGTTCGGTGTCGGGGTCGCCGAGTCCGGGTCGACCAACACCGAGAGGATGGTGCCCCCGTCGGAGGCCGTGGTCGACGCGCGGGTGACCGTGATCCCGGCACTGCCCTGGATGGCGCCGCCGGGTGCCCTGCGCATCGCCGCCCGCGTCGCCTGCAGCGTCGTCTGCCAGAGCGAGGCCGTGGCGTTCGCTACGGCGGTGGCGATGTCCGGGTCCATGTCGCCCACCGCCGTCGAGCTCACCGCCATCCTGGCGCCGATCACGCCCGCCAGCGTGGCGGTCTCCGGCGCGGCGGCGAGGAGCTTGTAGACGTTCGACCACTCGCTCGTCGGCAGCGTGGTCGAGCCCGTCGAGACGAAGAGCAGCTCCTCGGCGGTCGAGGTGACGCTCAGCTCGTTGAAGGAGGGGTCGTCGGTGTCGACGTGGCCGAGCAGCACGACCTTGCCGTCCGACTGGGTGAGGAGGATGGTGGCGGGTCCTCCGCCCGCCGGCTCGGAGACGGTGAAGGCGTCCCCCGCGCCCACCGAGGCCGGGCCCCCGGCCGCCGCGACGGTGAGGCCGCCGGCACCCGAGGCGAAGCCGGCCGGCAAGGCCACGACCCCCGAGGCCTTGAGCATCGGGACCGTCGGGGAGGAGCTGCCGCCGCCGCCGCAGGAGGCGAGGACGCCGATGGTTCCGAGGGCGAGGAGCAGCCGGGTGCGTCCGTAGGCCATGTTCGTCTCCGCGATGAGGGACCCATCCCCCATCGCAGCGCGCAGACCCCGCCGGGCTCATCGAGAACCCGAACGGGGTCTCGAGCGGGACCCGGTGAGCCGGTGAGCCGACCTCCAGGTCTGGAGGATTGGCAAGGCGGCGAGCGGCTTGGCCGAGGCGACAGGGGGCACGTCCGGGGGCGCAGATCTCCTGCGACGACCTGCCCGATCGGCGTGGTCCTCGTGAGGATGGACGCGCCGCATGTGCACGATCGCTGGGGGCGCGGGTGCGCCGCAGCACCTCACCAGCAACCGGAGCCCGGCCCGGACCTCCACCGGCCTCGTCGATGCTGGCTCGTCGCGAGCGAAGGAGAGCAGGCGGCGGATGAGGGTGGCCGAAGAGCGTGCCGCCGCGGTGATCGCCTGAACCATAGGAGGCGTGATCTACCCTGGGCCGGAGGACCCTCCGCGGCCGACGGTCGGGGGGTCCGCTGGCCGCCGAGATTCCCGGCGCCGACGTTCATGACAAGTGGCTCGTCGGACAGACGCTCGACGCGATGGTCGCTCGTGCGCCGCGGGGTCCGCGCCGTCCCGAGCACCTCTGCCTCGACAAGGGCCATGACTACGAGGACGCCGAGGCAGCGGTCCGTCCCCGCGGGATCCCCCCTCACATCCGGTGCCGCGGGGAGAAGCCGGCCGCGCCGATGGGTGGTGGAGCGCACCAACGCCTGGCACAATCTCGCCGCTTGCTCGTGCGCTGGGAGCGGATGGGCGCCCACCACCTCGGTCTCCTCCGCCTGGCCTGTGCCCTCATCGCCTTCCCGGCAGGCCCTGTGGCATCTTCGGGATCGGTTCTTATATGGAAACGATGACGTTCCTCCGCCGGTTGCTCGCCCTTGCCACCTTGTGCGCTGTGCCCTCCACCGGCCGCGCCTGCACCGCCTTCGGGCTGGGGCAGGGCGAGGAGGTGGTGATGGCCAAGAGCTACGACTGGGACATGGGGCAGGGCTTCTTGGTGGTCAACAAGCGCGGCGTGGCCAAGGAGAGCATCCCACCCCGACCCGGCGACGCGAGCGCGAGGTGGGCTTCGCGGTACGGCAGCGTGACCTTCAACCAGTACGGGCGCGAGATGCCCAACGGCGGGATGAACGAGGCCGGGCTGGCGATCGAGGTCCTCTGGCTCACCCAGAGTGTCTTCCCGCCTGCGGATGGAAGGCCAGCCCTGAACGAGCTGCAAGCCGTGCAGTACGGGCTTGATACCTGCGCCACCTTCGCCGAGCTCTCGGAGGCGATGGCCAGGATCCGTGTTTCCGGGATCCACGGCGCCGTGCACTACTTCGCCTGCGACGCGGCCGGCGATTGCGGCACGCTCGAGTACCTGGGCGGGAAGCTGGTCGTCACGACCGGCGAGGAGCTGCCGGTCAAGGCCATCACCAACAACAGCTGCGCCGATTCGGTCCTGTCGCTGGGCGCGCTCAGAGCATCGGGGCGGGCGGCGCCCGGGGACTCCTCCTCGATCGCCAGGTACCTGCGTGCTGCGACCATGCTCGAGGCAACCAGGCCCGGCGCCTCCCTGGTGAGACGCTCGCTGGAGATCCTGGCCTCGGTCTCCCAGGGTGCCTACTCGAAATGGAACATCGTCTACGAGCTTCGGGGCCAGAAGATCCACTTCCGCACTTGGGACGAAGGAGAGCTCAAGGACCTCGACCTCTCCCGCCTGGATTTCTCCTGCGCGACGCCGGTCTCGGTCCTGGACGTCAACGCGAAGCTGGCCGGCGACGTGACCGGAAAGCTGGAAGCGTATTCCACCCTCAAGAACCAGACGCTCATCCGCACGAGCCTGACGCTGACTGGGATCTCCCTGCCGGAGGAGAAGATCCGCGGGCTCGCCGAGTACCCAGACCGGTTCCCCTGCGTTGCGGCCGAGGGCGGCGCGACCCCCTGACCCTCCCGTCAGAGGAGGGTGCCGCCCAATCAGACGGGCCCCGTCCGCTTGCGTCGTGTGACCAGCGCACCGAAGATGGGGAAGAGCCTGAGCGTGAATGGCCGGATCTGATCGTCTGGGCCCTGCCCGCGCTTCTCCCACGTAGATGTGCAGCCGGTTGAACGGCAGCGCGAAGGCGTTCCTTCGCCCCCCTTTCCTCGGCCTGGCCGACCCAGGCGCCGACCCCCTTGGTGTCGGCAGTTACGACGATCATGACCATCCAGCCGTTCTCGCCCGGTCCCCCGGGTGGTCGCTCGCGTGGCCGCTCCCGGCTCGCGGCACGCGTGTCCACGCGGCCGGGCCACGATCGAGGTCACCGACCGGATCCCTGGACGGGAGCCACGTCAGCAGCTCGACCGGTCGCCGCCGCAGCTGACCTCTCCGGTGCCGTCGGCCTCGTCACGGTGGGGCCGCGAGGGTGCCGGGGACCGGCCGCCGCCTTCACGGACGCTTGCTGGAAGGACGAGGCAGCCGTTGCCCGGAGAGCCCTCCCGCTTGCGCCCGCACCGCCCCGGGCGAGTCCAGCGACAGCGCCCGCTCGGCCAGCGCGCGGGCCGCCTCGAAGTCGAGCCCGCGGACGACCTCCTTGGCCCGGGGAATGGACGGGGCACTGACGCTGAGCTCGTCGACCCCGAGCCCGACCAGGAGCGGGATTCCCTCCGGATCGCCGGCCAGCTCCCCGCACACGCCCACCCGCCGCCCGCGAGCGTGCGCCGACGCCACCACCATCTGGACCAGCTTCAGCGCCGCCGGGTGGCAGGCGTCGGAGAGCGCGAGGAGGCGCGGGTTCCCGCGCTCCGCGGCCATGGTGTACTGGGTGAGGTCGTTGGTGCCGATGGAGAAGAAGTCCACCTCCGCCGCGAACAGGGGCGCGCACAGCGCGGCGGCGGGAATCTCCACCAGGATGCCCGCCTCGATCCGCGCGGGGACGGGCTGGCCCCGGCGCTGCACCTCGAGGCGCGCCTCCTCGAGCAGCCCGCGGGCCGCGCGCCACTCGGCCAGGGTGGCGACCATGGGGAACAGGACCCGGAGCGGGAACTCCGCGGCCACCCGGACGATGGCCCGCAGCTGCACCTGGAACAGCTCGGGCAGAGCCAGGCAGACGCGGATGGCACGCCACCCCAGGAAGGGGTTCGCCTCGTGCCCCAGGTCGAGGTAGGGCAGCGGCTTGTCCCCGCCGGCGTCCAGGGTGCGCACCACCAGCGGCCGGCCACCCATGGCCTCCGCCACCGCCCGGTAGGCGGCGACCTGGTCGTCCTCGTCCGGCGCCGCCTTGCGGTCGAGGAAGAGGAGCTCCGTCCGGAACAGCCCCGCGCCCTCGGCGCCCGACGCCACCGCCGCCCGGGCGTCGGCGGCCGTGCCGACGTTGGCCCCGACCTCGACCCTGTGCCCGTCGCGCGTCACCGCCGCCCCCGCGGCCGCGGCGCGGGCTGCGGCACCCCGCACCCGCTCCGCCTCGGCGCGCCGCTGGTACTCCGCCAGCACGGCCTGGGAAGGGTGGGCGAAGACGCGCCCGCTCTCCCCGTCGAGCACGACGAGGGTGCCCTCCTCCAGGGCCAGGATGCCCTCGCCGACCCCGGCCACCGCCGGGATGCCGAGCGCCCGGGCCAGGATGGCGCCGTGCGAGGTCGGGCCGCCCAGCGCGGTGACGATCCCCCGGACCCGCTCCGGGTCGAGCCGCGCCGCGTCCGCGGGCCTCAGCTCCGCGGCCACCAGGACGCCCGGCTCGGGGGCCGAGGCTGCGGGGGCGGGGGTCCCGAGGAGGCTGGCGAGCACCTGACGCCCCACGTCCAGGACGTCGGCGGCGCGGCCGCGGAGGTAGTCGTCGTCCAGGGCGCGGTAGTCGGCCGCCACCCTCTCGAAGGAGCGCTTCCAGGCGGCGGCGGCACCGAGCCGCTGCTCGAGGATGGCCGCGCGGCTCGGCGCGACCAGCGCCTCGTCGTCGAGGAAGAGGAGGTGCGCGTCGAAGAGGGCGGCGCTGGCGGGGTCGGCACGGCGGGCCACGGCATCGCGGAGGGCGGTGAGCTCCTGGCGGGTCTCCTGCAGGGCGGCCCGGAGCTGGGCCCACTCCGCCTGCGGGTCGGCGGCCTCGGCCATGGGGACGTCCAGGGGCGGCGGGCGGAGCAGGCGGACGGCGCCGATGGCGATGCCGGGGGAGACGGGGGTCCCCTGGGAGAAGGCCGTGCGACCGGGGGCGCCGGGCGTCGGGGCGGCTCCGGGCACCGGGGCGGTGGCGGCCGGCACCGGCGGAGCCGCCGGCGCGTCCCGATCCCCGAAATCGTCGTCGAGGAGATCCTGGACGGCCTGGAGGGCCTGCCGCGCGCCGGGCCCGGAGGCGGTGACGAGCAGCTCGTGGCCCTGGCGCGCGCCCAGGGTGATCACGGCGTTGATGCTGCGCGCGCTCACCGGGCCCCGCCGCGCGGTCAGGTTCTCGACCAGGACCTCGGTCCCCTCGAGGCGGCCGGCCGCCTGCACCAGGCGCGCCGCGGGCCGGGCGTGGATCCCCAGCCGGTTCCGGAGGGTCAGCCGGAGCGCGTGCTCCGGTTCCGCGGGCGCGGCCGCCGGGCCGCCGGGGAGCGCCGCGCCCCCAGTCGGAGGGGGCTCGTCGCCCGCGAGCTGGGCCTTCTTGGCACCCAGCGCGCCGCGCGCCTCGGCCGCCGTCCTCTCCAGCGTGGCGCCCAGGCGGGCCTGGACCGCCGCCGACACCGCCCCCTCGACCACCGGGCCCTCGCACAGCACGACCCGCGCGCGCCTCCCCGGGGGGAGCATGTCGAGAGCCATCTCGGCGCTGAGCACGGCGCTGCCCAGGTCCATGAGCACCAGCACGCCGTCCTCGGAGTAGACCTCCTCGATGGCCCGGAGCACCGACAGGGCGTCGGTGCCCAGGGGGCGGCCCGGCACGTCCACGCCGCCGGTGGCGCGCAGCGGGACCTCCGGGCCGCCCATCCCCTGCACCAGCTCGGCCACGCCCTCCGCCAGCCTGGCGCTGTGCGAGACGATCACCAGTCCGACCACGTCAGCTCCCCTTCCCGCGCGGCGATGCCGCTCTCACGGATGGTGTGGTTCCCGCTCCGGCGCCCAGGCCTCCGCGGCCGCCCGGACGAGGAGGTGCGCCGAGGTCGCGCCGGGGTCCTGGTGGCCGGCGCTGCGCTCGCCCAGGTAGCTGGCGCGCCCCTTGGTGGCGACCATGGGGGTCGTGTCCAGCATTCCCCGGCGGGCGGCGCGCTCGGCTTGCCAGAGGGCGTCCTCGAGGGAGGCGCCGCCCTCGAGCGCCGCGGACAGCGCCTCCGTCGCCGGCACCAGGCTGTCGATCATGGTCTTCTCGCCCCGGCGGGCCCTTCCGCGCCGGGCAACGCCCTCCACGCCCGCCCCGAGCCCGGCGGCCCACTCCGCCGGGGAGAGGGTGAGCTTCCCGGCCGTGGCCGCGCCCATCTGCAGGAAGAGGGTCCCGTAGAGCGGGCCGCTCGCACCCCCGACGGTGGAGACGAGCTTCATGCCCACCGCCTTGAGCACCGCCCCGACGTCCTGCTCGGCCACGGCCGGGAGCATCCCCAGGACGGCCTGGAACCCGCGGTCCATGTTGGCGCCGTGATCGGCGTCCCCGATGGCGGAGTCGAGCTCGGTGAGGTGGTCCCTCTCGGAGGCGATGGCCGCGGCGAAGGCCTTGAGCCAGTCCAGGACCGCGTCGCGGGTGATGGGCACGATGTCCTCCCTTGCCTGCGCCCCGGAGGGGCCCGGCCTAGACCCCCCAGCGGAGGGCGGACGTCCGGACCGGTGCATCCCACAGCCGGAGCAGCTCGTCATCCATCCGCACCAGGGTGAGGGAGCAGCCGGCCATGTCCAGGGAGGTGATGTACGGGCCGACCAGGCTGCGGGCGATGGCCACGCCGCGCCCCTTGCAGATCCGGGCCAGCTCCTGGAACACCAGGTACAGCTCGATGAGCGGAGTGCCGCCCATGCCGTTCACCAAGGCCAGCGCCCGGTCCCCTCGCTGGAAGGGGAGGTCCTCGAGGACCGCGGTGGCGAGGAGCTCGGTGATCTCCGCCGCCGTCTTGAGCTTCATGCGGGTGCGCCCGGGCTCGCCGTGGATGCCGATCCCGATCTCCATCTCGTCCTCGGGCAGGTCGAAGGTCGGCTTGCCCGCGTGCGGAACGGTGCAGGAGGTGAGGGCCATGCCCATGCTGCGGCCCTGGGCGTTCACCTTGCGACAGACCTCCGCAACCTCCTCCAGCGGACGGCGCTCCTCGGCGGCCGCCCCGGCCATCTTCTCGGCCAGCACCGTGACCCCCACGCCTCGCCGCCCGGCGGTGTAGAGGCTGTCCTTCACCGCCACGTCGTCGTTGGTGACGACCGCCTCCACCTCGATCCCCTCGGCGCGGGCCATGTCGGCCGCCATCTCGAAGTTGAGCACGTCGCCGGTGTAGTTCTTCACGATCAGCAGCACCCCGGCGCCGCCGCTCACCGCCCTCGAGGCGGCGAGCACCTGGTCCGGGGTGGGCGAGGTGAACACGGCGCCCGGGCAGGCGGCGTCGAGCATGCCCATCCCCACGAAGCCTCCGTGCATGGGCTCGTGGCCCGAACCCCCGCCCGAGACGATCCCGACCTTGCCCTTCACCGGGGCGTCGGCGCGCACCAGGTAGTCGGGCCCGAACTGGACCTTCAGGATGTCCGCGTGAGCGAGGGCCATGCCCCTCAGCCCCTCCGCGACCACGTCCTCGGGCTTGTTGATGAGCTTCTTCATGTCCTGTCCTCCTGCGCCGTGGGAAGGTGGGCCGGGCGGTCACGCAGCCTGGCGGAGCCTTCGGTCCTCGCGAACGGGGTGACGAACCGGGGGTGGACGTGGATGCCGTCCCGCCGCCGGCCGGCGGGCCGACCCGGGGGAACGCGATCCACCGGGGGCCGCCGAGCCTCTCTCGGGTGGGGGTCGATCATATGGCCCCACGGGCCGCCTGGCGAGGTGCCGACCGCCAGCACGGCGAAGGCGACGACGCCGGCCGAGGTCCGCACCCACGCCCATGTTCCTCGCGTCGAACCTCCCCAGGATACTCCACACCCGTGCGGCCGTGCCGATGCCCCCACGCGAAGGGGACGGTGAAGGCCGGACAGGCCCACCGCCCGCCCCGCAGCCGGATCGCCCCGGGATGCCTGGGGCGAGGACCGAGCCCGGTCGATCCCCTGTCGAGGCGCCGGGGAGCCCGGGGGCCCGGAGCCCCTGGGGCGGGCGCCGTGGAATCCCGCCCGGGGGTGTGGGCCTGGCGGTCGGGCACCGCCGGTCTGCCCGTCACGCCCCTGGGCCAAAGCGCCGGCTCGAGCGCCAGCACAGGCCTTTGCCGCCTGGAAAGCGGGAGGCGGCAGCGCATCGGACCACCCGTCACTTGCAGTCGAAGCGTGGGTGGCCTCCTTCGCCGCGGTCGCGTCTCCCGGCCACCCCGCCGCCAGGCTTCCCCCGCGCCGCTGCCCGCGCTATTGCTCGGACATGCGCTTCCTCCACCCCGAGCACGACGAGCAGCTCGAGCTCTCGCTCGACGACGTCTTCCTCATCCCCGGCTTCTTCGAGGGCACCTCGCGGCTGGAGGTGGACCTGCGCCCCGCCGACTTCCCGGGGGGCTCGCATCCCATCGTCTCGGCCAACATGAACGCCGTCACCGGCAAGCGGATGGCCGAGACCATGGCGCGGTTCGGGGGGCTGGGCGTCCTCCCGCAGGACATGGACCTCGACACCGCGGCGCGGATCATCGCCCACGTGCAGGCTGCCGACCCGCGCTACGACACGCCGCTGTCGGTCTCGCCCACCTCCCCCATGCGCGACGTGCTGGGCATCATCCGCAAGAGGGCACACGACATGGTGGTGGTGGTGGACGACGCGCGGCGCCCGGTCGGCATCGTCACCCACGCCGATCTGCGCGACCGCGACCAGTACTCCCCGGTCGGCTCCTTCATGTCCTCGCGGGTGGTGACCATCCCGGCGGGCACGCCCAACCGCGACGCCTTCCTGCTCATGGAGGAGCAGCGGGTCAAGGCGGCGCCGGTGCTCGACGCCGACGGGAGGCTCAAGGGCGTCCTCACCCGCGACGACGCCGTCCGCCTGGAGCTGCTGGCCCCCGCGGTCGACTCGCGCGGCCGCCTGATGGTGGCGGCGGCGGTCGGGATCTCCAGCTCGACCGCGGCGGCCGCCGCCCGGCTGGCCGAGGCGGGGGTGGCGGCGCTGGTGCTCGACACCGCCCACGGCCACCAGCGTCGCATGCTGGAGGCCCTCCGGGCGGTGCGGAAGGCGATCGGCACGGCGGTGCCCATCGTGGCCGGGAACGTCTGCACGCCCGAGGGTGCCCGGGACCTCCTCGAGGCCGGCGCCGACATCGTCAAGGTCAACGTCGGCCCGGGGGCGATGTGCACCACCCGGATGCAGACCGGCGCGGGCCGGCCCACCTTCACCTCGGTGCTGCACTGCGCCCGGGAGGCCCACCGCCGCGGCAAGCACGTCTGGGCCGACGGCGGCGTGCGCGACCCGCGCGACGTGGCCATCTACCTGGCCGCCGGCGCCTCGCGGGTCATGGTCGGCTCGGCGCTGGCCGGCACCTACGAGAGCCCCGGCGACGTCAAGGAGGACCGCGACGGTCGCCAGTACAAGGAGAACTACGGCATGGCCAGCGCCCGGGCGGTGAGCGACCGGACCGCCCGGCTCGATCCCTTCGAGCGCGCGCAGAAGGCCTTCTTCCGCGAGGGGATCTCCACCTCCCGCATCTACATCCGCGAGGGGCGCGAGGGCGTGGGCGCGTTCCTGGTGGACGCGATCTCCGGCGTGCAATCGGCCTTCACCTACGTCGGCGCCACCACCTGGGCGGCCTTCCACCGGAAGGCGGTGATCGGCGTGCAGTCGGCCGCCGGCTACATCGAGGGGAAGCCCCGCGGGTGAGGCCCCGGGGCGACGGGGGACCCGCTCGCGCGGCGCGCCCGTGGCCCTCGCGGGCCGGCCTGCGGACGGCTCGCGACCGCCCCGGGACCCGAGGTCACCGCCGCTTGCCGGCGGCCGTCGAGGCGACGGGGTCGTGCCAGGTGCCCGGGGCCACCAGCGCGTCGGCCTCGCGCGGGCCCCAGCTGCCCGGCTCGTATTCGAAGGCGGGCGTGGCCGCCCCCAGCACGGGGTCGACGATGCGCCAGGCCTCCTCCACGTAGTCCTCGCGTGCGAAGTGGAAGGGCTCGCCCTTCATCGCGTCCCCGAGCAGGTGTTCGTACGCTCCCTCCTCCCCCGCTTCCTCGTGCACCACCATGAGCTCGATCTCCTCGCCGGCGAAGGCGTCTCCCGGGCGCTTGACCATGGCGCCGACGGCGATGGTCGCCTCGGGGCCCAGCCGGAACCGGAAGTGGTTCGCCGGCGGCAGCGCCGCGTAGATGGGCGGGGGGCGGCGCAACCGGACCAGCACCTCGGAGGCGGTGATGGGCAGGCGCTTCCCCGCCCGGATGATGAAGGGCACTCCCTGCCAGCGCCAGGACTGGATGTGCAGGCGCACGGCCGCGAAGGTCTCCACGGTGGACTCCTTCGAGACCCCGACCTCGCTGCGGTACCCGCGGAACTGGCCACGCACGACGTCGGCGGCGGAGAGCGGGGGCACGGCCTTCAGCACCTTCACCTTCTCGTCGCGGGCGTTCTCGTCGTCCCCGCTTCCGGCCGGGGGTTCCATGGCGACGTTGGCGAGCACCTGGAGCAGGTGGTTCTGGATCACGTCGCGGAGGGCTCCTGCCTCCTCGTAGAAGGTCCCGCGCCCCTCGACCCCGAAGCTCTCGGCCAAGGTGATCTGCACCGACTCGACGAAGTGGCGGTTCCAGATGGGCTCCAGGAAGGCGTTGGCGAACCGGAAGAAGACCAGGTTCTGGACCGCGTTCTTCCCGAGGTAGTGGTCGATGCGGAAGATGCGGGACTCGTCGAAGGAGCCGAGCAGGATCCGGTTGAGCTCGCGGGCCGAGGCCAGGTCCCGTCCGAAGGGCTTCTCCAGGACCACCCGCGCCCCCTCCGTGCAGCCGGAGCCCCGGAGCTGGCCCACCACGAGCTCGAAGAGGGCCGGGGGGATGGCCAGGTAGTGGGTGGGGCGCTGCGCCCCGCCCAGCTCGCGACGCAGCGACGCGAACGTCGCCGGGTCCGCGTAGTCCCCGTCGACGTAGCGCAGGAGGCCGGAGAGCTTGGCGAACGCGTCCCGGTCGAGCCCCCCGTGCTCGGCCAGGCTCTCCCGGGCTCGCTGCAGGAGCTGCTCCAGCCCCCAGCCCGCCTTGGCCACGCCGATGACCGGCACCTGCAGGCTGCCGGTCTTGACCATCCGTTGCAGGGCCGGGAAGATCTTCTTGTAGGCGAGATCGCCGGTCGCACCGAAGAACACCAGGGCATCCGACGGCGGCGCGTTCATTCGGTCTCCCGTGCGGTTTCCTCGCTCCCTCGCTCCAGGGATTCCCTAGCGCCCGCGCGGCGCCGGCGCTCCTCACGGGTTGGACAGGCGCCGGTCCCATGAGGGAGCCGACCTGGCATCGCCCTGAAACGAAGCGTCCGGGTGGTTAGCGTCCCCTCCCATGGGTGCCGAGCGCGAGCGCTTGCGCGTTGCCGAGGGGAGCCGGCAGCGGTGGCGGCGCTGGGGACCGTACCTGTCCGAGCGGCAATGGGGCGTGGTCCGGGAGGACTACAGCGCCCGGGGCACACCCTGGTCGTACTTCCCGCACGAGCACGCGCGAAGCCGGGCATACCGCTGGGGGGAGGACGGGCTGCTGGGGTTCTGCGACGACGAGGGGCTGCTCTGCTTCTCGACGGCGCTCTGGAACGGCCGCGACCCCTTCCTCAAGGAACGCCTCTTCGGGCTGGGGGGACCCGAGGGAAACCACGGCGAGGACGTGAAGGAGGAGTACCACTACGTCGACGGCGTCCCCACGAGCTCCTACCTGAAGGCGCTCTACCGCTACCCCGTCGCCGAGTTCCCGTACCGGGCCCTCCGCGACGAGAGCCTGCGCCGCGGCCGGGACGCCCCCGAGTTCGAGCTGCGCGATACCGGCGTGTTCGCCGGCGGCTGGTGCGAGCTCTGGGTCGAGTACGCCAAGGCGGACCCGGAGGACATCCTCATCCGGCTGTCGGTCCAGAGCCGCGCGCCCGGGCCCTGCACGCTGCACGTCCTCCCCCAGCTCTGGTTCCGGAACACCTGGTCCTGGGGCCGCTCGCCGGATCGGCCCTGCCTCACCTCGCTCGGCGCGGGGCTGGTCAGGGCCGAACACCCACGGCTGGGAACGCTCCACCTCCAGTGGGAGGGCAGGCCCGAGGTCCTTCTCTGCGACAACGACACCAACTTCGCGCGCCTGTACGGCCATCCACCCGCGGGCGCGGTGAAGGACGCGATCCACGAGGCGGTGGTGCACGGGCTACGCGACGGGCTGCGGGGGGACGGGGCGGGGACGAAGCTGGCGCTCTGGCACCGCGCCGACCTGGCCCCTGGCGGCGTGCAGGTGCTGCGGCTGCGCCTGCGCCGGGACCCGGCCCCGCCGCCCTTCGCCGACTTCGACGCGATCTTCGCCGCCCGGGAGCGCGAGGCCGACGAGTTCTGGCAGGAGTCGGCGGCCGGCATCGAGGATCCCGAGCTGCGCCGGGTCCACCGCCAGGCGCTGGCCGGCCTCCTCTGGTCGCGCCAGTTCTACCACTGGGACATCCCGCACTGGCTCGAGGGAGATCCGGCGCAACCGGCGCCGCCGCCCGAGCGCAGGCGGGGGCGCAACGCCGGGTGGGACCACCTCAACAACTGCGACGTGCTCCTCGTCCCGGACAAGTGGGAGTACCCCTGGTATGCGGCCTGGGACCTCGCCTTCCATTGCGTCGCGCTCGCCGCCGTGGACCCGGAGCTGGCCAAGGCGCAGCTCATCCTGCTCCTCCGCGAGTGGTACATGCAGCCCAGCGGCGCGCTGCCCGCCTACGAGTGGAACCTCGGGGACGCGAACCCTCCGGTGCACGCCTGGGCGGCCTGGCGGGTCTTCCAGATCGATCGCCAGCTGCACGGTGGACCCGGCGACCGGGCCTTCCTCGAGCGCGTCTTTCACAAGCTCCTCATCAACTTCACCTGGTGGGTGAACCGCAAGGACGTGGAGGGACGCAACGTGTTCCAGGGGGGATTCCTGGGGCTCGACAACATCGGCGTGTTCGACCGCAGCCAGGGGGCCGCGCAGGAGGGTGCCCTCGATCAGGCCGACGGGACGAGCTGGATGGCGATGTTCGCGCTCGATCTGCTCCGCATCGCGCTGGAGCTGGCCCGCGAGGAGCCCATCTACCAGGACGTGGCCACCAAGTTCCTCGAGCACTTCCTCTACATCGCGGGCGCCATGGACGACATCGGCCAGCAGGGCGTCGCGCTCTGGGACCCCGAGGACGAGTTCTTCTACGACGTGCTGCGGCGGGGGGACGGGCGCGCGGTGCCGCTCAAGATCCGCTCCGTCGTCGGCCTCATCCCCCTCTTCGCCGTGGAGGTGCTGGAGGCCGATCAGCTGGCCGGGTTGCCGGAGTTCACCGAGCGGCTGACGTGGTTCCTGCGCTACCGACCCGACCTGGCCGCGCTCGTGTCGCGCTGGCACGTGCCGGGCGCCGGCGAGACGCGGCTTCTGGCGCTCCTCCGCGGTCATCGGATGAAGCGGGTCTTGCGCCGGATGCTGGACGAGGCGGAGTTCCTCTCGCCCTACGGCGTGCGCTCGCTCTCTCGGTGCCACCGGGACGCGCCCTTCCGGCTCGCGCTAGATGGGGCGACCTTCACCGTCGACTACGAGCCGGCGGAGGCGAGGACCGGCTTGTTCGGCGGGAACTCCAACTGGCGCGGCCCGGTGTGGGTGCCCATCAACTACCTGATCATCGACGCCCTGCGCCGGCTTCACCGGTACTACGGGGACGCCTTCCGGGTGGAGTGCCCGACCGGCTCGGGTGCGTTTCGCTCCCTCGCCGAGATAGCCGACGAGATCGCAGGGCGGGTCCTGAGGCTCTTCCTGCCGGGACCCGACGGGCGGAGGCCCTACCAGGGGGCCGCTGCGGCGCTTCCGGGGGGCGAGGACCTCCTTCTCTTCCACGAGTACTTCGATGCGGAGACCGGCAAGGGCCTGGGGGCATCGCACCAGACCGGCTGGACGGCGCTCGTCGCGGGGCTGCTGCGGAAAGGTCCCGTTCCCTGAGCGCGCCCCGGCCTGGTCACGACGGCCGCCGGGGCGGCGCGGCTGGAGCCGTTCCTGCGCTTCGA
>DATKMW010000007.1:0-5803 GCA_035541675.1 Anaeromyxobacter sp.
TCCCCAGGTTCACCGGGCCGGTGGTCCCCTCGCACTCCATGAGGCGGGTGAGCCCGTCGACCAGGTCGTCGACGTAGCAGAAGGAGCGGGTCTGCGAGCCGTCGCCGAAGACGGTGAGGTCCTCGCCGCGGAGGGCCTGGACCACGAAGCTCGAGACCACCCGCCCGTCCTCGATGGCCATCCGCGGCCCGTAGGTGTTGAAGATCCGGGCGATGCGGACCTCCACCCGGCTCTGGCGGTGGTAGTCCATCATCAGCGTCTCGGCCAGCCGCTTGCCCTCGTCGTAGCAGCTGCGGATGCCGACGGGGTTCACGTGGCCCCAGTACGACTCGGGCTGCGGGTGG
The DNA here is from genome assembly GCA_035541675.1 of Anaeromyxobacter sp. Lineage (GTDB taxonomy): Bacteria > Myxococcota > Myxococcia > Myxococcales > Anaeromyxobacteraceae > Anaeromyxobacter. The sequence continues at coordinate 345 of DATKMW010000007.1, forward strand.
AGGAGCGGGTCGCCGTACACCTCGGAGGTGGAGGCCTGGAGGACGCGGGCCCGCACCCTCTTCGCCAGCCCCAGCATGTGCAGGGCCCCCAGCACGCTGGTCTTGGTGGTCTTGACCGGGTTCTGCTGGTAGTGGACGGGGGAGGCCGGGCAGGCCAGGTTGTAGATCCGGTCCACCTCCAGGAGGATGGGCTGGGTGACGTCGTGCCGGACCAGCTCGAAGCGCGGGTTCCCCAGGAGCGCGGCCACGTTGGCCTTGCTCCCGGTGAAGAAGTTGTCGAGGCAGATGACGTCGTGCCCGCCGCTGAGCAGCCGCTCGCACAGGTGCGAGCCGATGAAGCCGGCGCCGCCGGTGACCAGGATCCGCATGCCGCCGGACAGTAGGGGAGAGGTCGCGGGGGGTCAAACGGAAGGGGCGGGAGCCGGATGGGGGCGGCCGGAGGGGCCCCGCGCCGCTACTCCGTGATGGCCACGGCCCTCTCCACCGCCTGGCGCAGCTGGCGCCCGTCGAAGGGCTTCCGCAGGCAGGGGCAGCCGGTGCGCGCGAGGAACTCGTCCAGCTCCGGCGAGCCGAGGGAGCCGGTCACGTAGACGATCCGCCGCGCCAGCTCCGGGGAGCGCTCCAGCACCGCCTGGTAGAACTGCATGCCGTCGATGCCGGGCATGCGGATGTCGCAGACGATGGCGGCGAACCGGCCGCCCGCGTCGAGTCGCCCCAGGGCCCCGGACGCGCTCTGCGCGAACACCACCGGGGTGGGCTTGAGGAGGCGGGCCATGGCCACGCCCACGTCCCGCTCGTCGTCGATGATGAGGATGCGCGCCTCCTGGTCGGGGGAGGCGGGACGCCCGGGCGGTGTGGGGAGGGGGTCGTCGATGGGGGGCATCTCGGCTCCTTGGCGAGCTCGCCTCACTCGCGGATGACCTCGCACAGATCCAGCAGGGCAGGGTCGAAGCTGGCGCCCTCGGCGCGCGCCCCGGCCAGGTTCACGTACAGGGTGGCGTGGCCGCCGCGCGCGGCCACGCCGACGGCGGCGCCCGCCTCGGCCATGGCCCGGGTGCCGGCGCTGGTCACGCCGTGGCGGTGCGCCAGGCGGACGATGTCGGAGAGCGCCGGGGCGAGCTCCGGGTCGATCAGGATCAAGGCGGGGTGGAGCGAGTCCAGGTCCTCGTCCAGCGCCGCCGCGCTGCGGTAGGGCGTGGCCTTGACCCGCACCGGCAGGCCCTCCACCACCACCTCCCGGGCCACGCTCTCGAAGGCCTCCCGGAGCGCCGAGGTCCGCTGCTCCGATGCCCGGTCACCGGGCGAGGAGAGGAGGACCACCGTCAGGACCGAGCCGGCGCGCTGGCGAACGTTGCGGTCGTAGGCCAGGACGCGGAGGAGGAGGAGCGCGTGGCTGCGCGGGGGCAGGTCCTCGGCGCGGGCCGGCCGCGGCCAGGGCAGCGCCGCTGCCGTGGCGAGCAGGAGACCGAGGGCGATGGCGCGCCGGAGGGCCATGATCCGGGGAGCTAGAAGCGGTAACGCAGGTCGAAGCGAAGGGTTCGGGGGGCGACGGGGAGCTCGGTCACCGGGGCGTCCTCGCCGGGCGCCGGGCTCTCCGCCCGGGCGTCGAAGAGGTTCAAGAGGCCGAGCTCGAGCTGGAGCCCCCGGACCCCGGGCACGTCCAGCGCGGCCAGGCCGCTCACCACCACCGCCGCAGGCACCTCGCTGCTCGTGCCGGGGGTGAGGGTGGTCGGATCCTTGGCTCGCGGGCCGACGCCGGCGGCGCGCAGCGAGAGGAGGAGCGGGTGCCAGAGCGCGCGGGAGGAGACTGCCAGGTTGCCGGTCACCTCCGGGAAGTTGGGGCGCGACCGCTCGCTCAGGTGCTGCACGCTGAGGCCGCCCCAGGCCTGGAGCGCGTCGCCGAAGCGGAGCACCAGCGCCACCTCGCCGCCGACCAGGTCGAGACGGCCGCCGTTCTCGGCGATCTGCCGGAAGTCGTTGGGGTTCGAGGGATCCGGCGGCAGGACCACGGGGACGGTCACGTAGCCGATCAGCCGCTGGTACTCGTTCCAGAAGGCGCTGGCGGTGGTGGAGGCGTGGTCGCCGAAGCGGTGCTCGTAGGCGAGCTCGCTGGAGGAGACCGTCTCCGGCTCGAGGGAGGGGTTGGCGATGAAGAAGGCGCGGTCGTCGAGCAGGGCCTCCACGTAGGTCGGCGGGCGGAAGCCCCGGGACCAGATGGCCTTGACGGTGTCGTCGGGGGAGGGCTGCCAGACGGCGGCCAGCTTGGGCGTGAGCATGTGCCCGAAGATGGAGTGGTCGTAGAAGTTGAGCCCGCCGTGGAGGGCCAGGCCCTCGAGCAGCCGGAGCTCGGCCAGCACCCAGGTGTTGGAGGTCTGGAAGTCCCGGTGGAAGCGCACGTCCAGGTCGGAGACATCGCTGGAGTAGGAGTGCACGGTTACCTGGTGCAGCTGCAGCGTGGAGCCGGCCCCGAGCCGAAGCGGGCCCTGGGGGTGCCAGTCGGCACGCAGCTCCGCCGTCGGCCAGCGGTCGTCGCCGCCGTCGCGGAAGATCCCCACGCTGGTGGGCGGCGGGGGGAAGTTCCGGACGGCACTCTGGTGGAACCAGTCGTAGGAGGCGCGGCCCTTGAGCGACAGATCCCGGGCCACCTCGCCCTCCAGCGCGACCTCCCCCAGGCAGGTCGAGCTGTCCAGGGACGATTCCTGGGTGGGGTAGGCGGTGACCGGGATGCCGCCGTGGGAGTGGTCGCAGGCGCCGCTCAGGGTCAGCCCCCTCCAGCGCGTGCGCAGGTAGACGTTCTGGGCGTCGCCGAAGTCCATCCCCCGCACCGTGCCGTCGGCCGGCGCGCCGGGCGTGCCGGCCAGCTCGGGGTAGGTGAAGTCGCGGCCGCTGCTGTTGTAGAGGTCGGTGGAGAGCAGCACCTCGGCCTGCCCGGCGCTGCCGCGCCAGGTGGCCGATCCCTCCCAGGCGGTCGCCTCGCCCTGGGCGGCCTCGCCCCCCACCCACCCCTCGGACCCCTCGGCGCCGCCGGTGGTGACGAGGTTCACGACGCCGAAGAAGGCGGTGGGGCCGTAGACGCTCCCCACCGGCCCCTTGATCACCTCGATGCGTGAGATGGCCGACAGCGGCACCGGTATCCCCCGCTCCAGGTCCGCGCCCACCGAGTTGGTGAGGGGGTGTCCGTCGATCAGCACCAGGAGGCGGGTGGTGAAGTCGCCGATGATCCCCAGCCCGCGCACCCCGACCTGGGGGAAGCGGCCTGGATAGGAGAACAGCCCGGGGACCGACCCCAGCACCTCCTCCACCGTGCGGAAGCCCTGCCGGCGGATGTCGTCCCCGGTGAGGACGAAGACCGTCGCCGGCGCCTCCGAGGCCCGCTCCTCGCGGCGAGTGACCGCCTCCACCGAGAGGTCGAGCAGCGAGCGCAGGTCGAGCGCCCCGATCTCCACCTTGGAGGTAGCGTCGTCGGCTCGCCCCAGCGACGGGACGAGCAGGGTCAGGGCCGCCAGGAGGAGGCTGAGGCCCCTGCGGACGTCAGGAGCGCAGGCCATGGAGTGTCCTCCGCAAGAGCTCCGGGTCGAACGGCTTTTCCAGGAGCGGTCCGCTCCAATGCTCGACGAAGACCTTCGCCCCCTCGGTGAACGCCCCGCCGGTCATGAACACCAGGCGCCCGAGGTACCGAGGCCACTCGGCCACCACCGCGGCGTGGAACTCCGCCCCTCCGACCTCGGGCATGACGATGTCGCAGAGGATGCCGTCGAAGGTGTCGCCGCGGGCCAGCAGGTCGAGCGCCTCTCGCCCGTCCCGGGCCCTGACCACCTGGACCTCGCGCGAGAGGACCCGGGTCAGCGCCTCGGCCACGTCGGGCTCGTCGTCCACCACCAGGAGCCGCATGCCGGCCAGGTCGGGTCCCGGCTCCTTGCGCCGCGCCAGGGGCGGGGGGGTGGGCGATCCGGCCACCGGGAAGTGGAGCGTGAAGGTGGTGCCCTCCCCCACCTGGCTCTTGACCGAGATGTCGCCGCCCAGCTTCTGGACGATGTTGCGCGAGATGGACAGGCCCAGCCCGCTCCCCTCCCCCACGTCCTTGGTGGTGAAGAAGGGCTCGAAGATCCTCGCCACCACCTCCGGGGGCATGCCGCAGCCCGAGTCCCTCACCTCCGCCACCGCCCTGCCGTCGGGCGAGGTGTCGAGGGTGATGTGGATCTCGTGCTTCTCGTACTCGCCCTCGGGGATGGCCTGGGCGGCGTTGATGAGCAGGTTCAGGAACACCTGCGAGAGCCGCACCTCGTTGGCCTCGACGTAGGGGATGGCGCCGTAGTGGCGGATGAGCCGGGCCCGGTGCTTGAACTCGTGGAGGGACATGTCCACGGCCGACTCGACCGGCACGTCCAGGCGCAGGACCTCGCGCCGGTCCTCGTCGTCGCGGGCGAAGGTCTTGAGGCTCCGCACGATGTGGGTGACGCGCTGCACGCTCCGCTGGCAGTCGGCCACCACCAGGGAGATCTCGTGCACCGACTCCCGGGGAGCCTCCGAGACGCTCTCCGCGACCAGCATCGCCTCGAGGCGCTCCACCTCGCTGGCGGCGTACTCCAGGTTGCCGGAGAGCGAGGCCATGGGGTTGTTGACCTCGTGGGCCACCCCCGCCGCCAGCCTCCCCACCGAGACGCGGCGCTCGGCCATCACCAGCTGCTCCTGGGTGCGCCCCAGCTCCTTGAGCGCCGCGTTGGTCCGGTGCAGCTCCTGGGTCCGCTCCAGGACCCGCATGGCCAGGTCGGCGTTGATGCGGTTGATCTGGGCCCGGTGCTGGTAGAGCTGGTCGAGCATGTTCCCGAAGGAGTTGGCCAGCTGGCCGATCTCGTCGCCGCGCCCCACCGGCAGGGCGGCGTCGTCGAGGTGCTCCCCGTTGGCCACGCGCCGCGCCGCCTCGGTGATCTGCACCAGGGGGCGCGAGAGCACCCTGGCGAGGAGCATGGCCAGCAGGAAGCCGACGGTGAGGAACACCAACGCCGACCAGAGCACCGAGCGGCGCGCGTCGCCACGCCGCTCCTCGAGCTCCTGCAGGTCGAAGCCCAGGAGCAGGGTGGCCTTCCGGCCCGAGCGGGTGGCGATGGGGACGCGGACGTCGAGCTGCGAACCCTCGATCACCGCCGCCTCGCCTTCGCCCGGTGGCGCCCGCACCACCGACCCGGCCCGGGCCAGCCACTGGGCCTGGGTGATGCCGTCGCCCCGCAGGAGCACGGCGTAGAGGGCCCCCCGGCTGGTGCGGATGCCCTTCAGCACCCGGGTGGCGGAGGCGGAGTCGTCGAAGTCGACCGAGGCCTCGAGCGAGCTGGCGAGGAGCCTCCCCAGCCCCAGGGAGCGGCTCGACACCCAGCCCCGCGACTGCGCGTCCATGGCCCAGGGCAGCGCGATGAGCAGCACGGCCGACAGGGCCAGGACCAGGAGGAGGCACATGCCCACCA
>DATKMW010000008.1:0-11790 GCA_035541675.1 Anaeromyxobacter sp.
AGGTCACGCGGCATCCGGAACGTCTGCATGAGCTTCTCGGCCTGGCCGCCGACCAGGTCGATCACAGCCGACTTCTCTCCGTTCTTCATGTCCCCTCACCCGGCCCGGGTCCGCACCCGGGAGCACCGATATCGGCCTATGTCGACTGGCGAGACTCTTTCATCGCACCTCCGCCTGTCCATCACCCCACATGGTCAGCGACCGTGCCGCTCAGAAGGCGCCGCGAGACAGGTCGGGCGCTTCGCCGCGTTCAGATGGCGTCGCGGCCGGAGCGTCACTCGACCTTCACCGGCGCGTTGCCTCCCGGGCTGCCCCCGCCCCGCCCTTCCGGGCGACCCCGGCCGTGCGGCCGCATCGCCCTACCTCGCCGCGGCCAGCGGGCTTGCCAGGTTGGCATCGCAGATCTTCTCGTAGAACTTGCCATCGAGCTTGGTGCCGCGCGCCTCCATCCCCTCGGCCCGCGTCAGCTCCTCGTCGACGACGCGCGCGAAGGACTCGAAGGGCTGCGCCCCCACCACCCGCCGGCAGTTCACGAAGGCGGTGGGGGTTCCGGTGGCGCCGACGCCCGCCGCCACCTGCATGTCCTCGGCGATCCGCCTGGCCGTGGCCTCGGCGGCCGCGTCCCGCCCGAACCGGTCGGCGTCGAGGCCCAGCTCCTTGGCGTACCGGGCGTAGGTCGGCTCGGACAGCGCCGCCTGGTCGGCGAAGAGCTTGTCGTGCATCTCCCAGAACCTGCCCTGCTGGCGCGCAGCCTCGGCCGCCCGGGCGGCCGGCATGGCGTTGGGGTGGAAGGGCAGCGGGAGGTGCTTCCAGGCGATGCGGACCTTGTCGCCGTACCGGTCGCGGATCTGCTTCACCGTCGGTTCCACCCGAGAGCAGAAGGGGCACTGGAAGTCGGAGAAGAGCACCAGCGTCACCGGAGCCGCTTGTGGCCCGCGCACCGGGTCGTCGGTCCGCAGGGCGACCCTGGCGGCCGGGGCCGGTGCCGGGGCGGCCGCGGCGGCCACGGCCGCCGTGGCGCCCTTCTCGGTGGTGCGCGCGTAGACGTCCGCGGGGGCGACGCCCGACCGGACCAGGGTCCTGGCCTTGGCGAGCTCCTCGTCGATGACGGCCTTGAAGGCCTCGAACGGCTGTGCGCCCACGAACTTGCGGCCGTTCACGAAGAAGCTGGGCGTGCCGGAGGCCCCCAGGGAGGAGACCAGGTTCTGGTCCCGCTGGATGCGGTCGAGGTGGCGCGGCTCGTCGAGCGCCGTCCGCACCGCCGCCGCGGAGAGGCCCACCTCCTGGCCGGCCTTCTCCAGCGCGGCCCGGTCGAGGGCCGGCAGCGCGAACAGCTTGTCGTGCAGGGCCCAGAACCGGGCGTCGCCCCCTTCCGCCCGTGCCTCCTCGGCGAGCTTGGCGGCCGGCAGCGCGCTGGGGTGCATGGAGAGCGGGTTGTGCTTGAAGACGAAGCGGACCTCGGAGCCGTAGGTCGACTCGATCTGCTTCAGGGTGGGCGCCACCCGCTTGCAGAACGGGCACTCGAAGTCGGAGGACTCGACGATGGTCACGAGCGCCGCTTTCGGGCCCCGCTGCGGCGAGTCCTCGAGCGGCACCCGGTACACGGGCTCGGCGCCGGGCTGCGGTGCGGGGTTCGCCGGCGCCGCCGCCATCCCTGCGGAAGGGGGCGAGGGCGGCGTGGGCCGCACCAGGGTGTGGACGGCGATGCGGTCGAGCGCGACCCCGACCGCGATCCCGGCGACGACGGCCACGACGATTCGAGTGCGCTGGGCTGGCGTAGGAGCTCCCGCGTTGGTGTTGTCGAGTACGGCAAGGTAAGCCAGCCCGGAGCGAGCTGGCCGTGCCAGTTGTGCGAACGATCGGCAGGTGCGCCGCGGCGTGGAGGCGGTGTTGCGTTTCCCGTCGCTTCAGCACCGCGGCGCTGCGTCCTCCCGCTCCGTCCTCCCCATGGCGAGCGATCGGCGGGGGTTGCGCCCGTGCCCGCAGGCCGGGCTCGGCCTGACGGGCAACCGGGCAGTGGACCTCGCCGCCATCCGAATGCCCATCCAAAGAGCGGTTGCGGTTGCACCGCTGGCACCGTTGCGCCACGAGCGCGGGCCGAGGGAGTGGGCAGGCTCTGCGCGCCCGCCGGCTCGACCTTGCCTCCGGACTCGGCGGCCGCGCGCGGCCGGGCCCGGTTCTGGCTGGGCATGGGCACGCTGCTCGCGGTGCTCGTGGGCCTCCAGCTCCTCGGGCCGCAGGAGCTCCTCTACCCGCTGGTCGCGCGCACCCGGGGGGCGGGCTGGACCGGTGCGGCGCTCCTGGGCCTGCTCCACGTCCCGGCCGCGCTGCTGGGGGTCCCCTTGGCGCTCCTGACCTTCACGGCCGGGTGGTTCTACGGGCCGGCGATCGGGGCCTTGATCGCCGTGCCCGCCTGCACCGCCGCCTCCTGCGCGGCCTACACCGTGGGCCGCGTCCTGTCGGGCCATCCCCGGTTCCTGGCACGCGGGCGCGGGGAGCTCGCCGCCATGGCGCGGGCCATGACCACCGGGAAGGGGCGTCGTCCTGCTCCGCCTGGTACCGGTGGCGCCCTTCTCCCTCCTCAACTTCGCCTTCGGCGCCACGCCCGTCTCGCCGGCGACCTACCCGCTGGCCACCCTCCTCGGCTGCGTCCCGGCGTGCCTGGGGTTCTCCTGCGCGGGGGCCTGGGCGAGCGCGATGAGGTATCCGCCGGTCCGCGCCACCCGAGGCGAGGGGTGCCGGGGCTCAGCAGGTGACGTGCAGGATGGCGCAGGTGTCCTTCGGCGCTCGACGGAGCATGAGGACCGCCCTGGCCGTGGGGACCGCGAGGAGCTCCACCCTCCGCCGCCTCGCCTCGCTCCGCACCTCGTCCATGATGGGCAGGGCGCCGTCACCGGTGCCGATGATCAGCCTCTTGCACCGCCAGGGGATCTTCTCGTCGACGGAGACCGGCGTGTGGCCGAACGCGTCGCGGTACTTCCGGGACGGCTTCTTCTTGCGCTTGCGAACGCGTCCGCGCTCGATCACCACGTCGTGCTCGTAGGTCACGCCGTCGATGCGGATCTTCCCGAACGAGAGCTTCTGGAATGTCACGGATTCACCGTCGAGGCGGGCTCGGCGACACGGGATCCGCGGGCCGGGTCGCTCCCTGAAATGCGCTCATAGCGCAGGTGCTTCGCCGAACGACGTGACCCGAAGGGTGGGGACAGGAGGGCCTCCTCGCAGTGCCCACGCGACCGCGGGACCGCCTCGGGCGGAGAGCGATGCCCGTCGCCGGAGCCCGGATAGGCGGGAGCGACGGCGGCTCAGGCAGGCCTCTTCCAGGCCGTGGGGTCCTCGACGACACCCGGGGGATCGTCTGCGAGCGGGTCGCCACCCTGCGGGTGGGGGCGCCGCCGCGCCGCCAGGCGCTCGCCCCGGTACCCGTCCTCGTCGGTCACCTCGCGAACGAGGAGCGGCCGCAGGAGCTTGGGGAGCGCCGCCTCGCCTTCCTCGGCCGACCGGGTCTCGGCCAGCACCGGACCCCCGTGGCCCAGCAGGTCGAGCGTCCACGTGCTCCGCCCCCGGGCGATGAACCGGCGGTGCTTCACCAGGCGGTGGCCCACGGTCTGCGGCCACAGCGTGGCGAATCGTGCCGCGGTGATCGCCAGGCCCCGGGCCGCGTCCCCACGCCCGCGCAGGTAGCGCGTGGGTCCGGGGCCGTCGATTCGCGCCACCCAGGCGCGGGGAGGAGGGCCCGGCAACCACCCCGTCTCCAGCTTCAGCGGGGCCGTGTCCGCGACCCCGTCGGGCAGCCGCATGAGCAGGAACCGTCGAAGGGTGGCGCCCGGGGCCGTCGGGGGCGAGAGGAGCGACCCGGCCACGATGGCTGCGGTCCACTCGAGCTCGCCCCGGTGCGAGGGGAGCCACTCCCGCGCCAGCCTTGCGTAGGCGGCATGGGTGCGTTCGGTCGCGCGCCGGTCGAGGACCATCAGCCCTCGGGTGCGCGCGTCGCGAGTCATGAGACGCAGCATGCGCCCGCCCATGGCTCCCGCCTGGATGGCCTCGTGGGCTCGACGGGCCCTCTCGGCCGCCAGCTCGACCAGCGCCGTGGCGATGGCATCACCGACCACCTGCGCGTCGCGAATCTCTCCGAGGAGGTCCTGCAGTTCCTTCAGCACGCTCACCGCCCCGGCGACCGCGGGGCGCTCGGCACCGCGCAGCGGCTCGAGGACGTAGCGGAGCTGCTTGGCAAGGATGCGGGTGCGGTGGATCTGTCCGAGGTCTCTCGGCCCGTTGGTCGCGTCCAGCGCGGCGAGCAGCTCCGCGGTCCGCTCCCCGACTGCCCGGGCGAGAAGCGCCCGGAAGGGCGCCTCCACGGCGCCGGATGCCCGCTGGCCCATCGGCCTGCGCAACGCGCGCTCCAGCCGTCGGGCGACCCTCCGGAAGTTGCTCGAGGCCTTCCCGGACACGTCGTGGAACCCCTCGTCCCGGGCACGCTCCAGCCGCGACAGGAGCCAGTCGACGCCCACGGCGTCCCGCGGGGGAAGGCGCTGGCGCTCGGCCAGGAGCCACTCCACCTGGACCTCCGCGTCCCGGGTCCCGGAGGTGGCAGCGCCGATGGCCTTCAGCCCGCGCTCGTGCTTCTTCCGGACGCTGGTCCCGAGCGAGGGGCCGAACATGCGCAAAAGGCTGCGCAGGCGCCTCAGCCACACCCGGAAGTCGTGGAGCGCCTCCTCTCCGGCTCGCGCCTCCAGCTCCTCGAGCGCTCGGGTGGTCCTGCGCAGGGCCGACCGAAGCAGCTGCCGGGACGCCTGTGACGATGGGAGCTCGAGCTCCCGCGACGTGACGCGCATTCCGATGTCTCGCAGGTGGGCCGGCAGCATACGGCGTGCGCTCGCGTAAGGCGTGCGCTTTCCCGGGGGCGATGGGAGCGAGGGCCACCTGTGTCGACCGTGTGACGAAACCGTGAACTACCCCGAGGCGCCTCGCCGGAGCCCCGCGACCTGAGGCCTTCTGGATGTCCTTCCCGGGCGGTGCTCGCTCGCCACCTCCTGGCGTTCCTCGACGCGGGGAGCGCCCGTTCCGGGCACCGTGCCCGCGCTGTCCTTTCGAGGCGCCGCCGCCGGAGCGCCTCCCGTCCTCGGGAGCCTCGCCCCCGAGCCAGCCCGGCGAGACGGAGACGTCCCGCTCCGGTCTTGACCTGGGGCCTGGTCATGTTCTAACATGCCTGGCTGGCATGAACAAGCCCGACCCCGGGACGCTGCCCCCCGGTCCGGATCCCTCCCCGGACCCCTCCGACGTGAACCGCCCTTGCATGGCCGACGCCGAGAACGGCGAGCAGCCCTGGGACGGCGCGCCCTTCCTCTTCGCCGACCCGCCGGATCCGGCGGACGAGGAGCCCTCGGCGACGCCCTCCACCGGCGCCCGGGCCGCCTGAACCGAGCACCGGGAGGAAGCCGTGCCCATCCCCGCTCCGACGGTCCCCGCGGCGCACGAGCGGCTGGAGAGCCTCGGCGTCCGCGTCCTCGCGGACGCCGAGCTCCTCACCCTCCTCCTCGGCGGCTCGAGCCCCGCCGCCCGGGCTGCCACGGCGCTCCTCGAGTCCGCCCCCCTCCAGGAGCTCGCCTGGGCCACCCCGGATCAGCTCACCGCCGTCCCCGGGATCGGACCGGCCCGGGCGGCCGCCGTCACCGCCGCCTTCGAGCTGGGCCGCCGCGCCGGATGGGCGCCGCCCCGCCGCGGGGACCGGGTCCTCGACCCCTCGCGCGTCCACGAGCTCCTGCGCCACCTCGCCCACGCGGCCCACGAGGAGTTCTGGATCGTCCTGCTCGACGTCCGGGGACGCCTCATCCGCAGCTGCAGGGTCGCCGAGGGCTCCCTGTGCCAGTGCCCGGTCAACCCCCGCGATGTGCTCCGCGAGGCAGTCCGCTCCAACGCCCACGGGATCGTCTTCGTGCACTGCCACCCCAGCGGCCTGTCCTCGCCGAGCCCCGACGACGCCGACCTCACCGAGCGGCTGCGCGCCGCCGCCGAGCTCGTGGGCGTCACCGCTCGCGACCACGTCATCATCGCCGCCGACGGCTACTACTCCTTCGTCGAGGCCGGCCGGTGGCGCAGGTGACGCCGGCGGGCCGGGGCGGGGAGCGTCCCAGGAGGAGGGGGTCCCACAGGTCACGCCGGCGGAGCCCTGCCTTCTGGCAGAAGGGAGCCTCGACCCCGACCGGAGGGAAGGGATGGCCATCCTGGCTCGATTCCTCGTGCTGACCGCCGCGGTCGCAGGCCTGCTGCGGGGGAGCCCGGCCCTGGCCTGGAACGACCGCGGCCACATGATCGTGGCGGCGCTCGCCTACGACCGGCTCGACCCGGCCGTGCGCGACCGGGTCGACTCCCTCCTCCGGCTGAACCCGCAGCACGCGAGCTGGGTGCGCGGGGTGGCAAGGTCGAGAGCCTCCGAGGTGGCCTTCCTCCGCGCCTCGACCTGGCCCGACTTCATCAAGAGGCCCGCCGCGGGCTACACCGACGACGGGAACCGCCCCTCCGGCCCACAGGCCTCGCAGAACATCGGCTACGCCGACAGGCTGCAGCACCGCTACTGGCACTACATCGACCTCCCCTTCTCGACCGACGGCACCCCCCTCGAGGATCCCGTCGCCCCCAACGCCGAGACGCAGATCGAGGCCTTCCGGGCGGCCCTCCGCGCGCCCGGCACCTCCGACGACGTCAGGTCCTACGACCTCACCTGGCTCCTCCACCTGGTGGGCGACGTCCACCAGCCGCTCCACGCCACCTCCCGGTTCTCGGCCGCCTTCCCCCACGGCGACCAGGGCGGGAACAAGGTCAAGGTCACCTGCTCCCCCTCCTGCCAGAGGGACCTGCACGCCTTCTGGGACGACGTCCTGGGAAGGAGCACCAGCCCCACGGCCGCGATCGCCGCCGCCAGGAAGCTCGCCACCCCGCCGGCCCCCTCGACTGACCTCACCACCGACGCCTGGATCCGCGAGAGCCTGGCCCTGGCGCAGTCCACCGTCTACGCCGCGCCGGTGGGCGACGGCGCGGGACCCTACCTGCTCACGGCCGCCTACCGGGCCGCGGCTCGCGCCGCCGCGACGAAGCAGGTCCAGCTGGCCGGAGCGCGCCTCGCCGGGGTGCTGAACGAGGCCCTGCGATAGGGCGGGCCCTCCGGCGCAGCGGGGAACGCGCGGCTCCCAGGTCGGAGCGCGCGGTCGGGACAGAGGCCGTGGTCGCGGGCCCCGGCCGGGAAAGCAACCGGCGGTGGACCCATCTTGGAGCCGCCCCGGGGCGGCCACGGGGGCTAGCGTTCCCGGGGATCCTCCTCGAGGGGTCACGGCCGGCGGGAGGGGCCCCTCCGCCGCTCGGTCGACGGGAGCGGGCCCGAGGGACGGAGGGCGCGGGCCATGGCCAGGTATTCGCTGAGAGGGAGCGAGAGGACCGCTGCGCCGGGTGCCGTCGCCTCGGGGCGCGCCGATCCCGGGGAGCGGCTCGAGGTCACGGTGATCCTCAGGCGTCGAGGGGCCAGCGCCCTGGCGGCCAGGGTCCGCCAGCTCGCCTCGGGCGACCGCTCCAGGGAGCCGATGAGCCGGGAGGAGTTCGCCAGGCAGCACGGCGCGGCCCCGGCCGACCTGGCCCGGGTGAAGCGCTTCGCCCGCGCGCACGGCCTGGTGGTGGTGGAGGAGGACGCGCCCCGGCGGACGGTGATCCTCTCCGGGACGGTCTCCACCATGGAGGAGGCCTTCGGGGTGAAGCTCGAGGTGTACGAGCACGGGCAGGGGTCCTACCGAGGCCGGGTAGGACCGGTGCGCCTGCCCGCCGAGCTCAAGGGCGTGGTCGAGGCCGTCCTCGGCCTCGACAACCGCCCGCAGGCCCTGCCTCACTTCCGGTGGCGGGCCAGGGGCGAGGCGGCCTCGGCCGCCTCCTCCTTCAGCCCCACCGAGCTGGCTTCCCTCTACCGCTTCCCGGCGGGGGACGGCCGGGGCGAGTGCATCGCCATCGTCGAGCTGGGCGGCGGCTACCGGCCGGCCGATCTGGCGGCGTACTTCGCGAAGCTCCAGATCGCCGCGCCCGAGGTGACCGCCGTCTCCGTCGATCACGGGAAGAACCAGCCGACCGGGGACCCGAACGGCCCCGACGCCGAGGTGATGCTCGACATCGAGGTGGCCGGCGCCCTGGCCCCCGGCGCGCGCCTCGCCGTCTACTTCGCCCCCAACACCGACGCGGGCTTCCTCGACGCGGTGACCACGGCCATCCACGACGCCCGCCGCCGCCCCTCGGTCGTCTCCATCAGCTGGGGCGGGCCGGAATCGGCCTGGACCTCGCAGGCGATGACCGCCTTCGACGCCGCCCTCCAGGCGGCGGCCGCCCTGGGGGTCACGGTCTGCGTGGCCAGCGGCGACAGCGGCTCCGCCGACGGGGTCAGCGACGGGGCGGACCACGTCAACTTCCCCGCCTCGAGCCCCCACGCCCTGGGCTGTGGCGGGACCAGGCTCACCGCCTCGGGCGGCAGGATCGCGAGCGAGGTCGTCTGGAACGAGGGCGCCCAGGCCGGCGCCACCGGCGGTGGGGTGAGCGCGGTCTTCCCGCTTCCTCCCTGGCAGCAGGGGCTCGGGGCCACGAGGACCGGGGGCAGGCGGAAGGCCCTCGCGCAGCGCGGCGTCCCAGACGTCTCCGGGGACGCGGATCCGCGGACGGGGTACCAGGTGCGCGTGGACGGGGCCGACGGTGTGGTGGGGGGGACGAGCGCGGTGGCGCCGCTGTGGGCCGGGCTCCTCGCTCGCCTGAACGCATCCCTGGGCAGGCCCCTCGGATACCTGAACCCGTCGGCCTACCGGAACGGCGCGGCCTTCCGCGACGTGACGAGCGGGAACAACGGCGACTTCGCGGCATCCGCCGGCTGGGACGCCTGCACCGGCCTCGGCTCGCCAGACGGGACGGCGCTGGCGGCGGCGCTGGCCAGCAGCTCGCCGCCGAGCTCGGCGCCCGGGCGGAGCAAGAGGAACGAGGGCTCGAGCCGGAGGGGCCCGGCCGGCTTCAGGCCTTCCCGCAGTAGCCGGGCATCCCCCGGGCGCGCTCGCTCAGCGCGTGCCGGACGGCGACCTTCACCGCCGCGCCGAGGTCCGCCTCCACCTCCTCGACGGGGATGAGCCTCCGGAAGTAGTCCGCCCACTCGAACTCGGCGAAGGGCGAGGGCGTCTTCTCGTACCCGCCGCCCGCCCGCACGAGCCCCGCCAGCGACCGGTAGACGTCGTCCACCAGCCCCTCCAGGCGCTGGGGGATCCGGTCGTAGCGGTGACGGACGCCGTTCTGGTCGAGGGGGTGGACCCAGGCGCGCTTGTCCATCTCCGTCCAGAAGGCGTCGCCGGCCAGCCCGGAGAGATCGGCCGCCACCTCGACGTAGCCCACCTTGAGGCCCGCCTCCAGCGCGGCCCGCCCCAGGTGGTGGTGGTCGATGATGAAGAGCCTGCCCCCCGGCCCCACCACCGCCGGGATGGGGTGCCCCTCCATGAACCTCTCCCGTTCCGGCGCGCTCAGCCCCGCGAGGTGGTCCCTCTTCTCCTTCACCTCAGCCATCCCCACCGTGAGCTGCGTGGGGTGGAGCGCGCGGATCGGGGTCTGCCTGGCATGAGGCATGCGTCTCTCCCTTCGCGCGGGGGCGCGTCACCGTGACCCCGCCGACCGGTGCCCCGGCGACACCCTGTCCCCGACAGGGATGGCATGCGCCTCACCAGGCCGATTCCAGCCACCGCTGGATCAGGCTCACCAGCGATCGGACGACGCCCGGGACGTCCGCGGTCGCGCCGTGGGTGAGACAGACCTCCCACTCGTCGAGGAGGTGGCTCACCGCGCGGCCGTACGCCAGCATCATGTGCTCGTCGTGCGAGCCGATCCTGCGCGTGGCCATGGCCTCCTCGACGATGCGGGCCCCCACCTGGCGCTCGAGGTCGAGCAGGACGCTCCTCGCGTTGCGGAGCACCTCGATGGACAAGGAGGTCGCGGGGGCGGCTCGCATGAGCTCGAGGAGCTCCTCCAGGGTCCGCGCCTCGTCCATCCCTCCACCCGCCATCGGGCCCGAGGTGCCGTCCGGTTCCCCGAGGCCCACCCCTCGATCCGAGTGCACTTGCGGTCTCCTCTCCTCCCGGGAACTGGACGCTCGCGTCCAGCCTGCGGGAGAGTGAGGCGGGCGATCGGCGGGACCCGGCCCTCCCCGGGCTTCCGCCTCCGCCCGCCCTCGGCCTACTTCTTGTCCATCCACTCCGCCACGCCACCGTGGCGCGAGCAGGCGCCGGAGCGGTGCTGGGCGAAGGAGAGCGTCCCGTCCTTGCACTTGGCCGTGGGCGGCCCCTTCGACGCATCCTGGTCGTCGTCCGTGGCTGCGGCCTTCGAGGTCGTCTTGGTCGCGGCCGCCGCCGCGGGCTTGGTCGCAGCCGCGGCAGGCTTGGCGGCCTTGGCCTCCGCGGGCTTGGTGGTCGCCGGCGCGGCCGGCTTGGCGCCGCCGCCCTTCTCGACGCCGCCATGGCCGTGGCAGGCGCCCTGCCCGCCCTTCGACTGGCTGCCGTCCTTGCAGGTCACCATCGCCTCGGCGGCCGCATCGCCCTTGCCCTTGTCGGCCTTGGCCGGGGACTTCTCCTCCGCCTTGCTCTTGTCCGCCCCCCCGGCCTTGGCCTTGGTCGCGGCCTTGTCCACCCCGCCGTGGCTGTGGCAGGCACTCCGGCCTTCCTGGTCGGTCGAGCCGTCCTTGCAGACCACGGTCGCCGGCGTCTTGTCCGCAGCCGCCGCGACCCCGAAGGCGGAGGCGAGCGCCGCCGCCACCACCACGGCCAGGATCTTGCGAATCTTGACGATCATCGATGTCCCTTCTTCCTCAGAAGCCGAGCTTCGAGCGCAGGGAGGCGAGGCCCCGGTCCAGCGCGTTCCCCGACGGGAGCTGACCGTTCGGGGTCAGGTGATCCACCATAGCCGGGAGCAGCTGCGACGGCACCGAGCTCGTCGAAGGCCTGGACCCGGCCGGACTGGCCGGCGGACTGGCTCAGGAGTCCGAGCGCGGACCTCGCCATGGACGCGCAGCTCATGCCCTGGCCGCCGAGCAGACCTTGGCGGCCCCCGAGACTTCGTCCAGGAATCCCATGTGTCCCCCGGATTCGACTTGCGCTCAGGACCACGGCAACCTGCGGTGAATTCAATCGCGATCGCCCCGTCCCCTGGTGCCTCCATAAGGGGTCCCGCCAGCGTTGTAGATCGGTCTTGGGGTAATCCCCATACTCGGGCGGCGCCGGCGCTCGGGCGCCCTCACCAGATGACGCCGACGCGGACCGGCACCCTCACCCCCAACGGCATGAGGCCCCCGCCCTCGCCCTGGAGCGCGATCCCCGCCGCAGCCACCCACCGGTCGCGGAAGCGGTACTCGACGAGCAGCGCCGCGGCGCCGTACAGGGCGACCCTCGACACACCCCGCTCCGGGATGGTGTGGGTGGCGCCCGCCGGGATGTGCTCGATCCGCTGGAACTGGTGCGAGGTGAACCCGGCCTCCACCTCCGCCACCGGGGCGAGCGAGGTCCGGGTGTCGAAACGGTATAGCGCCAGCGCGCCGATCCCGAGCGAGAGGTCGTCCTCGTAGACGTCCCCGAGGGAACGCGAGCCGTCCGGCATGCGCACCACGGCACCGCCGAAGTGGACATCGGGGTTCCGGGCCAGCCGAAGCCGGCCGCCCAGGTGGAAGGTGTTGGAGAGCCCGTAGTAGGCGCTCAGGGTGAGGGTGGCCGCGTAGCTCGTCGCGGAGCCGGCTCCGGCGACCGG
>DATKMW010000009.1:0-19215 GCA_035541675.1 Anaeromyxobacter sp.
GGGTTCAGGAGGTGGCCCTGCTCGTCGTAGATGTAGCCCTCACAGATCGCCGTCCCCAGCCCCTGGATCATGCCGCCCACGCACTGGCCGCGGACGATCCCCTCGTGGATGATCCTGCCCACGTCGAAGGCCGAGGCCACCTTCAGCAGCGTGTACTCCCCGGTCCCCGGGTCCACCTCGACCACCACCCCCTGTGCGCCGAAGGTCCAGTCCAGCGCCGGCAGCCCCAGCCCGGTCTCCTTGTCCAGGTTGGAGAGCCCCTGGGCGGTGTACCGCCCCACGCCGACCAGCGGGCCGCCGATGGCGTTCCCGTCGGGGTAGGCGAAGCCGACCGCCATCGCCGCGAAGCTCACCGAGGCCTTGGGGTGGTGGCGGATGAACACCTTCTCGCCGTCGTGGTCCAGGTCCTCGGGCTGGGCGCGGAGCACCTGGGCAGCGACCTGGTAGGCCTGGCGGAGCAGGTCCTCGCAGGCCAGCTCGGTGGCCCGGCCGGTGAGGATGATCCCCTTCGACGCCACCGTCTGCCAGTCGTAGGGATCCTTGTCGGTGTCCTTCTCGACGACCACCTTGACCTTCTCCAGCGGGAAGCGCAGCCGCTCGGCGGCGATCTGGGCCACCGCGGTGGTCGAGCCCTGGCCGATCTCGGTGAGGGCGGTGTTGACCACCACCGAGCCGTCGGAGTTCATCTTCACCACCGCGGCGGTGGAGGTGAACGAGGGCATGGCCGGGGCCTTGTGCAGCGTGGCCAGCCCCTTGCCGATCTTCCGTCCGGTGCGCTGCTGGCGCGCCTCCTCCTCCGGGGTGAGCTTCCCGTACCCGATGGCCTTGGCCACCGCCTCCAGGCACTTCCTCGGGTCTCCGCTGTGCTCGGTGATCTCCTCGCCGGTGAGGGTCACCGACCCCGGCCGGAGGAGGTTCTTCTTGCGGAACTCCAGCGGGTCCATGCCGATGGCGTGGGCCACCAGCTCCATGTGGCGCTCCAGGCCCCAGAAGAACTCCACGTGGCCGAAGCCGCGGTAGGCGGTGCCGTAGGGCTTGTTGGTGTAGATGGTGTAGGCGTCGATCCAGGCGTTGGGGATCTCGTAGGGCCCGGCCGCCGAGTATCCCGAGGCGCGGGTGACGTTGACGGCGTAGTCGGCGTAGGCGCCGGCGTCCCAGTACATGGTCATCTGCTGGGCGACGATCTTGCCGTCGGCGCGGACCCCGGTCTTGATGCGGTAGGTCAGGGCGCTGCGGCAGGGCAGGAGGCTGAACTCCTCCTCGCGGCTGGCCTGGAACTTCACGGGCCTGCCGCCCGCCTTTCGGGAGAGGCAGGCCAGGAGCGGCTCCAGGTGGATGCCGGCCTTGCCCCCGAAGCCCCCGCCCACGTTGGGGACCACCACCCGCACCTTGTTGAGCGGCAGCTTGAAGGTGTAGCAGAACAGCGCACGAACCGTGAAGGGCGACTGTGCGCTGGTCCAGATCGTCACCTCGTCGCCGGCCTTCCACTCCACGATGGCCACGTGCGTCTCCAGGGGCACGTGCTGCACCGAGGGGTTCGTGTACTCCCGCTCGACGATCCACTCCGCCTCGGCGAAGCCCTTCTCCACGTCCCCCTTGCGCAGCCGGGTGAGGTTGGGGATGTTGGTCCCCGGCTGCGGGCTGAAGACGGCCTTGACGTAATCGTAGCTGGCCAGGTCGGGGTGGACGCGAGGCGCGTCGGGCTCCAGCGCCTTGCGCTGATCGAGCACCGGCGTCAGCACCTCGTACTTCACCTCGATGAGCTCCACCGCCCGGCGGGCGATCTCCACCGTGTCGGCGGCCACGGCCGCCACCGCCTCGCCGTAGTGGCGCACCACCTCCTTGGCCAGGATGTCCTTGTCCACCACGTACAGGCCCAGCCGGTACTGGAGCTCCTTGCCGGTGAGGACCGCGTGGACGCCGGGCAGCGCCTCGGCCCGCGAGGTGTCGATGGAGAGGATCCGGGCCCGGGCGTGCGGGCTCTTCTTCACCTGGGCGTGGAGCATGCCGGTCATCACCAGGTCGCTGGTGAAGAGCGCCTGGCCGGTGAGCTTGCCCACCGAGTCGAGCCGCGGTGGGCTCCGGCCGATCTGCGTGGTCCCCGAGGGGCTGGCCTGGTCAGACATGCTTGAGCTCCCCCTTCGCGCCCGGCGTGAGCTGGCCCGAGACCTCCAGCACCGCCTCGATGATCTGCTGGTAGCCGGTGCAGCGGCAGAAGTTGCCCTCGATGCCCTCCTTGATCTGCTCGACCGTGGGGCGGGGGTTGTTCTGCAGCAGCTCCCGGACCGACAGCACCATGCCCCCGGTGCAGTACCCGCACTGCACGGCGTGGTTTCGATCGAGGGCCGCCTGGATGGGCGAGAGCACGCCATCCTTGGCCTCGCCCTCGATGGTCTCCACCGAGGCGCCGTCTGCCTCCACGGCCAGGACCATGCACCCGTTCACCGTCCGGCCGTCCAGGAAGACCGTGCAGGAGCCGCACTCACCCGCCCCGCAGCCCTCCTTGGTGCCGATGAGGCCCAGGTCCTCCCGAAGGAAGCGCAGCAGGGTCCGGTCTTCCGGCACGTCGCGCTGGTAGACGTGCCCGTTCACCCTCACCGAGATCAGCATCACCGCACCTCCTGGAGCAACCTGCGAACGAAGACCTCGACCATGTGCGCGCGATACTCCTTGCTGCAGCGCAGATCGCTGATGGGGCGGATGGCGGCCCGGGCGGCCGCCACTGCCGCCTCGGGCGGATCGCTCTCCTTCAGCCCCTCGACCAGGAGGGGGGTGGGCGCACAGGAGCTGATGCCCAGGCGCAGCGCGCCGGCGTGCTTGTGGACGGCCACGCCCACGATCCCCAGGTCGTGCCCCTGGATCCGTTTCAGCTTGCGGTAGGCGCCGCGCGCGCCGGCGCTGGCGGCGGGCACCACGATCTCCTCCAGGATCTCCTCCGGGCGGAGGACGGTCTTCTTCACGCCCTGGAAGAACTCCAGGAACGGCACCACCCGCTGGCCGCGGCGGGAGGAGATGACCGCCCGCGCCCCCAGGCAGAGGAGCGCCGGCGCCATGTCCGAGCAGGGCGAGGCGTTCACCACGTTCCCCACCACCGTGGCCCGGTTGCGGAGCTGGTAGGAGGCGAGGTCGTGGGCGCAGGAGGCGAGCAGCGGGAAGCGCTCCCGGACCAGGGGGCTGCGCAGGAGATCGTTGATGGTGACCGCCGGGCGGATGGTGAGCCCGGCCTCGCCGAGGGCCAGCTCGCTGAAGCCGGGGACCTTCTTGACGTTCACCACCTGCGCGGGCCGGGCGATCCCCGCCCGGATGTTCACCAGGAGGTCGGTGCCGCCCGCCAGGAGCTTGGCCGTCTCCCCGTGGTCCGCCAGGACCCCGAGGAGCTCCGCCCGCGTCGTCGGAGCCAGGTACTTGAAGCTGGTGCTCATGCTGCCTCCTCACTAGGGAGTCGCACGCTCGACGTCCACCCTGCATCCGCGCCCGCCCACAGCGACAGGCCGTGCAGGAATCCCGTACACAGGTCCGCCCCCGAGCTGTGGCCCTGGGCGCAGGCGCGCCGCAGCCCCTCCAGGGCCTCGGGGATCCGCCCGGCGGCCAGCGCGGCGGCCAACTCGCCGAGCGGCGCCGGCACCAGCGCCCGCAGGGCACAGCGCAGCGCGTTGGCGCCCAGGTCGGTGGTGGTCGGCAAGAGGGCGGCCACCACCTGGCACAGGCCGTCCAGGAAGGAAAGGGGCGCGCTCCGGCCGTGGGCGGCGCAGCGCAGCGCCGCCAGGAAGCCGCAGAGGAAGTCGTCGCCGGCCGGCGTCGAGCCCGCCCCCAGCCCCACCAGGCGGCAGGCCGCCAGCCGGGCCTGCTCCGCGTCGAGCCGGGCCGCAGCCGCGCCCAGATCCCACGCCGCCTCGACGAGCCGCCCGCCCGGGTCCGCCGCCCGGCCGTCCCCGCGATCGCCGGCGAGGAGCGGGGCGATGCGCAGGTCGCAGGCCCGGCCCAGCTGCTCGGCCTCCAGGGCCCTCACGCAGGCCTCGAAGGCCGGCCCCAGGCTTCGGATCGGAGGCAGGGGCAGGGGCGCCAGCCGCTGCGCCCGGGACAGGTCGACGCCGACCGAGCCACCCGGGCCCGTCTCCAGGATCAGGGCGTCCCGTCCCAGGTACCCCCGGGCCCCGGGAACGACGCCCCAGGTCCGGAAGTCCGGCGCCGTGCCCAAGCGGATCGCCTGGGGCCCGTCCGGGCCGCCGGCCCCCAGCAGCGTGATGAGCAGGTCCCGGCCCTCGAGCCGGAGGTTGAGCGCGCCACGGAACACGCTGTGCACTCGCAGCGGGAACTCGCCGCGCGGCACCCCGGGTCCGATGGACCTGGCGGTCGGACCACCGTCACGCTCGCTTCTGATAGGCATTGGCCAGGGCTTCCTTGATGGCCCACTCCACCGACGACCGCCCGCCTTCGATGTTGCGCCGCAGCGCGGCCAGTGCGCCCTTCTCATCCCGCTCGCGGATGGCCTTGAGCAGCTCGATGTGCTCCTGGCAGGTGGCCTTGACCCGTGGCAGGCTGGTGATGTCGGCCAGGCGCACGAAGTGGATGCGGCGGTCGATCTCCTTGAGGTAGCGGACCAGGGTCTGGTTGCGGGTGAGCTTGGCCAGCGTCTCGTGGAACTGCTCGTCGGCCGCGGCCACGGTCTTGGCGGCGCTGGGCAGGTGCCGGAGGATTCCCGACCAGAAGGCGTGGAGCTCCCGGTTCCGCTTCACGTCCATGCCTGTCCGGCAGATCCGGACCACGACGTGCTCCTCCAGCGCCAGGCGCACGTCGTAGAGTTCGTTGATCTCCTCGAAGTCCATGAGCCGCACCCGGTAGCCCTGGCGCGGCTTCTTGTCGACCAGGCCGTCCTCCACCAGCATGTTCAAGGTCTCGCGGATGGGGCTCCGGCTGACGCTGAACTCGGCGCAGAGCCCCTCCTCGGTGAAGCGGTGCCCGGGCAGGTACTGCCAGTGCAGGATCCGCTCGCTCAGCTTGGCGCGAATGGCCTTGCACAGGTTCTGTCCCGACCCGGGCACCGTCTCTCACCTGGGCGCTAGCCCGGCGCGACCTTGGCCTGGGCGGAGGCGTGGTTGGTCTCCAGGCCGTCGTCGACCTGGGTCTCGGGCGGCTCGTTGGACCAGCCCAACTTCTCCACGATGTAGAAGGCCAGCGAGAGGACGATCCCGACCAGGGTGGCGAGGACCATGCCCTTGAGCTGGGTGTTGCCCAGGTTGATGGGCACGCCGGAGATGCCGACCACGAACACCACCGCCGAGAGCAGCAGATTCTTGGAGCGCGAGTAGTCCACCTTGGCCTCGATCAGCATCCGGAGGCCGGAGGCGGCGATGACGCCGAAGAGCATCATGCTGATGCCGCCGATGACCGGCACCGGGATGGTGCGGATGGCGCCGCTCACCTGGCCGAAGAAGGCGATGACGATGGAGATCACCGCCGCGCCGCCGATGACCCACACCGAGTAGACCTTGGTGATGGCCATGACCCCCATGTTCTCGCCGTAGGTGGTGGTGGGGCAGGAGCCGGCGAACCCGGAGAGCGCGGTGGAGACGCCGTCGCCCAGGAGCGAGTTGTGCAGGCCGGGGACCTTGAGCAGGTCGCGCCCCACGATGTTGCTGGTGACGAAGAGGTGGCCGATGTGCTCGGAGATGACCACCAGGGCGGCGGGCAGGATGATGAGGATGGAGGCCCCATCCCAGGCGGGCAGGACGAACTGCGGGAAGGTGAGGAAGGAGGCCTCGGACACCGCGCCGAAGTTGACCGCGCCCATCAGCACCGAGAGCACGTAGCCGGCGATGACGCCGATCAGCACCGGGATGGCCGCCCAGAACTTGCGGAAGACCACCGAGCCGACGATCACCACCACCAGGGTGAAGAGGGAGATGACGATGTTGGACCCCACCAGGACGCCGGACCCCATGTTGCCGTCCTTGTAGAAGGCCATGCCGGTGGCCACCGGCGACAGCTCCAGGCCGATGAGGGCGACGATGGGGCCCATGGCCGCCGGGGGCAGGACGATCGAGATCCAGCGCCGGCCGGCGAAGCGGATGATGAGCGACACCACGATGAAGGCCAGGCCAGCGACGAAGAAGCCGCCGAGGGCGTTGCGGAAGCCGAGCTGCGGGTCGAGCCCGGCCTTGCTGGCCGTGGCGATGCAGACGGCGGTGGGGGAGAGGAAGGCGAAGGAGGAGCCCAGGAAGGCCGGCGCCTTGCCCCTGCAGATGAACAGGTAGATGAGGGTCCCGATGCCGTTCATCAGCAGCACCAGGGCAGGGTCCACCACCACCTTGCCTGCCCAGGTGTTGAAGAGGATGGGCACCAGGACCGAGGCGCCGAACATCGCGAAGAGGTGCTGGAGGCTGAGGGGGATGCCCTTGAGGAAGGGCACCTTCTCCTCCACCTGGATGATCTCCCTGGCCGCCGTGATCGCCATCGGACTCCTCCTTGAACCGCGGGCGCGGTCCCTTGGCCGCGCCCCTCGTGCTGCGTTGGCTCCGGAGCTACGTCACTGCGAGAACACGAACACCTTGACCGGCTTCCCCGGACGCTCGTCCGCCTCCACGACCTTGGCGGTGAGCCTCATCCCGATCTGCGGGTCCCCATCCACCTCCAGCCGGCCCGGGGCCCGCAGGCCGTTCTCGAACTCCACCATCCCGAACATGAGGAACTTGCGGTTGAATCCCTCCGGCAGGTTCCAGACGCGGGTCCAGGTGAGCAGGGTGCAGGGCCCCTCCAGATCGAAGGTCTCCCAGCCCCGCCCCGTCACCGGGTCCCGCTTGCTGTCGCAGCGCCTGCAGACCATGGGCGCAGGGTAGTAGATCTCCCCGCACTTCTGGCAGCGGTAAGCGCTGATGTGCGGCGACTGCTCTCCGTAGACGCTGAAGTCGATCATCTCGGCGGCCCCTTCAGTCCTTGGCGAGGATGGTCGTGACCACGTTGTTTCCGAAGCCGCCGAAGTTGACGGCCATACCGTACTTCGGGTCCCTGACTTGGCGGCCCTCCTCCGCCTCGCCCCGAAGCTGGCGGACCAGCTCCACGATCTGGGAGACCCCGGTGGCGCCGACCGGGTGGCCCTTGGCCTTCAGGCCACCCGAGGTGTTGATGGGCAGCCGCCCGTCGATGTCCGTCTGGTGCTCGCGCACGGCCAGGAACGACTTGCCTCGCTCGAAGAAGCCCACCTCCTCGCTGATGAGAAGCTCGAAGATGACGAAGGCGTCGTGCAGCTCGGCGAAGGAGATGTCCTTGGGGCCGACCCCCGCCATCCGGTAGGCCCGCTCGGACGAGAGACGCACCGCGTCGAGGACCAGCGGGTCCTTGCGGTTGTGGACGCAGTGGGTGTCCGTGGCCGCCCCCAGGCCGGCGATGCGGATCGGCTTCTTGTTGAAGAGCCGCGCCTTGGGCGAGTCCATATTGACCAGGATCACGGCGGCCGAGCCATCGGTGACCGGACAGGTCGAGTACATGCGCAGCGGCTCGGCCACGTAGTTGTTCACCACGTCGGCGTTCTCGCCGTCGGCGATGGCCTCGATGGTCACCGGGATCTGCACGTGCGCGTAAGTATTCTTGGCTCCGTTGGCGTGGTCCTTGACCGCGACCAAGGCGAGGTCGCGCTCGGTCAGGCCGTACTTCTTCATGTACAGCCGGGTGAACATGCCGGCGAAGCCCGGCAGCGTGAGGCCCATGTTGTACTCGGCCTCGGGGTGGGCCATGGTGGCCACGATGTCGGTGGCCTCCCAGCCGGTGACCGTCCGCATCAGCTCGCCGGCGGCCACCAGCACCACGTCGGCCATGCCCGAGGCGATGGCCATGTAGCCGAGCCGAACGGCGCTGGCCCCGGAGGCCGGGCCGTTCTCCACCAGCTCGGCCGGGCAGGGCTCCATGTCCATCCGGGAGACGAGCGACGAGGCCACCGCCGACTGGTGGTTGAACATGCCCGCGGCCATGTTGGCCACCAGGACCTGATCGACCTGGTGGCGCAGCGCAAGCCCCCCGGCGTCGAGGAAGGCATCGGCGGCCGAGTAGGCGATCACGTCCACCAGATCGTAGTCGCTGGAGTTGCCGAAGCGGCAGTGGCCGATCCCGACGATGCCGATCCGCGGTGCCATTACGCTCCCCTCTTCCAGCCCGGCAGCTGCACGTACTCGCTGGGCATGATGAGCTTGTGGGCCGAGCGGAGCTGGGCGTCGGCGACCGGACGGGTGCCGGTGCACTTCACCGGGCGCACCGCCTCCCACAGCTTGCGGGTCAGGGCGTAGGTCGGCACCCCGCCCAGCTCGTGGCGCACCGCCGGGAAGCCGGAGGAGCGGTCCTCCAGCTCGTACTCGATCATCCAGCGCTTGAAGCCGATGGGGCTCTCGGCCACGATCCACACCTCCTCCTCGCCCAGCACGTCGAGGTGGTGCTCCATCTTGGCGGCGAAGAGCTGGGCGCCGACGCGGAGGCCGCGCTTGATGGTCAGGGTGTGGAGGCTCATCCCCAGCTTCTGGTCGACGTGGCGGCTGGTGACGATGCCCGCCACCACGCCGTCGATGGTGCCGACGATGGCGAACATGTTGGCGATGCGGTAGCGGAACCAGGCCAGGATCTCGTTGTACATGCGGGCCGCCACCACGTCGTAGAAGTCCTTGGAGACCCCCAGCAGCGGGTAGACCGTGCCCAGCAGCGCCCCGGCGTCCTCGCGCCGGCACTCGCGGACGACCATGTCCTCCCCGGAGGCGAGCTTGATCACCTTGGCCGGGTAGGGCTTGAGCGTGACCTCCGGGGGGCGCAGCTTCTGCTCCAGTGCGTCGATCGCCATCGTCTTGCTCCTTTGGGTGAACTGCCTGCGAGGGTCCTCAGGGCTTCTTCGTCCGGGCCGCTTCCTGGTGGAGCCAGGCGTTGGGGGCGCCGGCCACGTCGCCGAACTTGGTCAGCTTGGCCTTGGCCTTCTTGGCCATGAGGGCCGCGTGCCTCTCATCCTCCACCATGGCCACGATCCGGGAGATGCAGGACTCGCCGTCGACGAAGCGCCAGGGGAAGCAGCCGATCACCGCCCGCTGGTTGAGGAGGAGGTCGACGTCCCCGCCCACACACTCCGCATGGATGAGCCCGACGTTGAACATCTCGATGTGCATCAGCTGGTACTTGTCGGGGGTGAACAGCTCCTCGAGCCCCTTGCCGTACTTCTGCCGGAAGTGCTGGTCGCACTCCTTGGCCTGGACCGGCATCCACTCCCGGATCTTGGTGTTCATGGGGTGGTCGGCCGACCCGCAGTCGACCCCGATCCAGCGCAGCTTCTTCCTCTTGGCCCACTCGGCGAACTCGCGATCGGGGCCGGGGTGCTTGATCATGTAGCGCACCTCGTCGGCCGTGGGCTGGTCCCAGCCATAGTGGTGGAACCCGGTGTGGATGATGAGGATGTCGCCCTCCCGCACCTCCACCCGCTCCTCCACCATCTTGGAGGTGTAGACGTCGTAGTCGGCGCAGACGTCGGAGAGGTCCACCACCGCCCCCTCGTGGACCAGGAAGTCCAGATCCAGCGAGGCGATGTCCTTGCCCGGCGTGTAGAAGTGAATCTCGCCGTCCAGGTGGGTGCCGACGTGGTTGGAGTGGGTTACCACCTGGCCGTTGGCGCCGTTGGGCGCCAGGCGCTTGAAGTACTGGACCTGGAGCGGGATGTAGGTCGGCCAGGGCGGGGTGCCGACGCCGAGGGGGATGGTCAGGTCGATGATCTTCATGTCGAGCTCCTCTGGAGGCTGGGGTGCTGCTAGGCGTACCTCTCCGCGAAGGCGGCCACCGCCTCGCGGAAGCAGTTCTCCGGGGGCTTCACCAGCCCCGCGCCCACCATGCCCACGCCGGGCTCTCGATGGGCGATGCCGGTGTTGATGGCCGGGAGGATCCCGGTCTCCACCACCTTGCGGACGTCGATGGCCGTGGGCGTGCCCCGGAAGCCGAGCACGGGGATGCGGTAGGCCTCGCTCTCGGCCAGGGTGATCTCGTACATGCGGCGGGTGCAGGCCAGCGCGTCCTCGGCCGTGCCACCCACGAACCGGACGATGGCCGGCGCCGCTGCCATGGCGAAGCCGCCGATCCCGGCGGTCTCGGTGATCACCGAGTCGCCGATGTCCGGCGCCGCGTCCTCCGGCCCGAAGCCGGGGAGGTAGAGCCCCTCGACCCGCGAGGCCGGACCGATGAACCAGCGGTCGCCCAGCCCCGAGATCCGGATGCCGAAGTCGGTGCCGTTGCGGGCCATGGTCACGATCACCGAGCTGCCCTCGATCCCCCGGGCCGCGTCCACCGTGCACTTGCTGGCGGGCATGGAGAGGTTGAGGAAGAAGTGATCGTTGGCGTTCAGGAACTCGAGGACGGCGGCGACGGTCTCGGGGGGCTCGCCCAGGCGCACCAGGTGCGGGGCCAGCTCGCGGATGACGAGGGAGGTGCCGGCCCGGTTGCGGTTGTGCCCCTCGTCGCCCATCTGCAGCGCCTGGGCGATGATGTTCCTCATGTCCAGGGGCCCGTGGCGGGCCAGGGCCTTCTTCACCACCGGCGCCAGGGTGGTCTCGATCCAGCGCAGCCGGGCCAGCACCTCCTCGGAGAAGGCGCCGTAGCGGAGCACCTTGCCCAGCCCCTCGTTGAAGGTGCAGTACGCCTGGTTGCCAAAGGCCTCGTTGCGGAGGATCCACACCGGCATCCGGGAGGTGACCACCCCGGCCATGGGGCCCACGGCGTCGTGGTGGTGGCAGGGATCGAAGCGGATGGCGCCGCTCCGGGCCAGCCGCTCCGCCTCCTCGCGGCTCCCGGCCAGGCCCTCGTAGAGCAGGCCACCGATGACCGCCCCGCGCATGGGCCCGCACATGCGATCCCAGGTGACCGGGGGGCCGGCGTGGAGCACGGTGGTGGGCGTCATCCCGGGGATGACCTCGCCGGCCACCCCCACCCCGACCAGCGTGGGGCGGCCCTCGAGGATGCGCCGCGCCGCCTCGCGGTTGGCGGCCTCGACATCGACCCGAGAGGTCCGGGCGATCCGGTCCAGCGCCTCGAGCAGCGCCGGGTCTCCACCGGCGGGCGGGCGCCAGTCCACCTGCACCACCTCGACGCCGGCCTGGCGCAGGTTTTCGGCGAAGGAGGCGACCCCCAGGTTCACCACCTGGAGATCCGACCGGAACAGGCTCGAGGCACGGCGGGCGCCGGCGGGCGCGCGGGCGGGGTCGGTCATGGGGCAGGCACCTCGTCCAGGATCCGGCCGGCCAGGAGCGCGGCCTGGTGGTTCGAGTCCATGACCGCGCAACCGGCCTCCTCCAGCTTGGCCCGCTGGGAGGCGTAGCCCTGGGGATCGCCGGGGGTCCCCACCACCGAGGCCACCACCGGCAGCCGTCCCCCGCGCGCCTCGGCGGCGCGCCGCGCCTCGGCCAGGGC
This sequence comes from Anaeromyxobacter sp., assembly GCA_035541675.1. Classification (GTDB taxonomy): domain Bacteria; phylum Myxococcota; class Myxococcia; order Myxococcales; family Anaeromyxobacteraceae; genus Anaeromyxobacter. The sequence goes on from DATKMW010000009.1 coordinate 11,416, forward strand.
CGGCAGGAGGGCTCCCGCCGGATCGGGGTGGGAGCCGTGCCCCAGGACCACGTCGACGAGCAGCACCGCCACCCCGGGATCGGCCGCCTCGGCGAGGATCCGCTCGGTGCGGGTGGAGGGGTCGATCATGGGGTGGGGGCGGCCCACCGTGAAGACGTCGTCGCCCAGGTCGACGATGGTGTGGCCCACCGAGGTCCGGGCGTCGGCCAGGACAAAGGCGGGATCGGTCTGGTTGTTGGAGTGGACCGGCCGGCCGGGCCGGTGGAGCAGGAACAGGGCCTCGTCGGCCAGGGTACCGCCGGTGAAGTAGCCGCGCAGGTGGCGCTGCCGCGGGGAGAGGCCCCGGGCCAGCTGCCGGGCACGCGCGGCCAGGGCCGCCGGATCGGGGGGGCGCAGATCGGCCCGGCCGCCGGCCAGCGAGACCGCCAGCGCCGCCGCCTCCTCCAGGCTCGCCGCCCAGCGCACCGAGGCCGGGGCCTTCCCCAGCGCCGCCGGGTCCTGCCCGATGAAGTGGGCGACCGCCGGCTTGCCGGTCGCACCCAGGGCCGCGATCAACCGGGCGGCCACCGCCGGCGCCGGCGGCTTGGAGAGGATGGCGATGACCTGGGTGGCGGGATCCTGGGCCAGCGCCTCGATCCCCATGGTCATGGTGATGCCGCCGACCCTCTCGTTCTTGAGATCGCGGCCGCCGGTGCCCAGCGCCTGGCTCACCCCCGAGCCGAGCCGGTCGACCAGGCAGGTCACCTCCTGGAGCCCGGTCCCGGAGGCGGCCACCACCCCCACCGGCCCGCGCCGGACCACGTTGGCGAAGCAGAGCGGCTTCCCGTTGACGATGGCGGTGCCGCAGTCCGGCCCCATCACCAGGAGCCCGCTCGACCGCCCCAGCTGCTTGAGGGCGACCTCGTCCTCCAGGCTCACGTTGTCCGAGAAGAGCATCACGTGGAGCCCGGCCAGGAGCGCCTTGCGGGCCTCGCGGGCGGCGTGGGCGCCGGGGACGGAGATCACCGCCAGGTTGGCGCCCGGCAGCAACCGCAGCGCGCCCTCGAGGCTGGTGGGCGCGGCGGCGGCGCCGCCGGAGACGGGGCGGACCTTCTGCTTGAGGAGCTCGTCGGCCGCGGCCACGGCCGAGTCGGCCGCGGCCCGGTCGGCGGCCTCCACCGCGATCACCAGGTCGTTGGGAGTGGCCGGGGCCAGCTCGGCCGCGGAGTAGCCCCGGTCCCGGAGCAGCTCGAGGTTGAGCGGCGTCCCCATCGACACCATCGCGTCGGCGACGCCGGTGGCGGCCTTGACCGCCCCTCCCAGCGACATGAGGAAGACGGAGTCGAAGTACGCTCCCTTCCGCACCAGCGCCAGCTTCACGGTCGGCCTCCGGGGACGGCGGCGGTGGTCCTGCTCCTGCTCCGCGCGGCCTGGGCCGCGGGCGACGAGGTGCGCAACGCTACATACAACCTTGTATACAAGTCAACGGCGACGGGGCCGGCCGACGCCGCAGTCAGGGAACGATGCGGGTGCACTCCCCGGAGCGCAGCGCGGCCACCACCTGCTTCTCGTGGGTGATGATCGCCTGCTGCCCGCCCTTCTCCACGTACTCCAGGGCCCCCTCGATCTTCGGTCCCATGCTGCCCGGGGGGAACTGCCCCTCGGCCAGCCACTGCCGGGCCTCGCGGGCGGTCATGACGTCGATGGCGCGTTGGGTGGGCTTGCCGTAGTCCAGGCACACCTTGGCCACGCCGGTGAGGATGACGAAGAGGTCGGCTCCCAGGTTGTAGGCCAGCAGGGCAGCGGTGGCGTCCTTGTCGATGACCCCCTCGGTCCCCTCCACCACGTGGCTGTGCATGCTCACCGGGATCCCGCCCCCGCCGCAGGCGATGACGATGGTCCCCTCGCGCACCAGGGTCCGGATGGTGCCGAGCGGCAGCACCTTGTGCGGCTTGGGCGAGCAGACCACCCGCCGCCAGCCCCGCCCCGAGTCCTCCACCACCTGCCAGCCCTCGGTGGCCGCGAAGCGCTCCGCCTGCTCGCGGGTGTAGAAGGGGCCGATGGGCTTGGTCGGCTTGCGGTAGGCGGGGTCGTCGGGGTCGACCACCACCTGCGTGAGCAGGGTGGCCACGTCGCGCTGCATCTTGTCCTCCTCCAGGACGGTGCGCATGGCCGCCTCGAGGAGATGTCCCAGCAGGCCCTGGGAGGTGGCCACCGCCACGTCCAGCGGTGGCACCGGCAGCACGTCGCGGGCCTTCTCGAACTGCAGCAGGAGGTTCCCCACCTGCGGACCGTTTCCGTGGACCAGCACCAGCTCGTAGCCCTTGTGCACCACCGAGAGGAGCTGCCGGCAGGCGGCCTTGGCCTTCTCCATCTGCGTCTGGAAGGAGCCGTCGTCCCCGGCCGAGAGGATGGCGTTGCCGCCGAAGGCGACCACCGCGATGGGCCGTGCCATGGAGCCTCCCCTTCCTCGCGCGAGGGTATGCAACCCTACATACGCGATTGTATACAAGTCAACCGGCAACGCCCGGCGCGCCGGCGCCTCGTCGCGCGCCCGGCCTCGCGCGGAGCCGAACCGGGCCGGCCGCTTGGTATACTCGGCCACCACCCGCCGTCTCCAGGAGCCGCCATGGCCAGCGACCGTTCGCGCTTCGCCCTCTTCGTCGGGAACCGCGGGTTCTTCCCCGCCTCGCTCCTTCAGAGCGCCCGCCGCGAGGTGGTGGAGGTCCTGGAGGCGCTGGGGCACCAGGTCCTCACCCTCGACCCCGGCGCCACCCGCCACGGCGCGGTGGAGACCGCCCGCGAGGGCGAGGCCTACGCTCGCTTCCTCCGCGAGAACGCCGGGCGGTACGATGGCGTGATCCTCACCCTCCCCAACTTCGGCGACGAGACTGGCGCCGTGGCGGCCTTGCGCGAGGCCGGCGTTCCCATCCTGGTCCACGCCTACCCCGACGAGCTGGACCGGATGTCGCCCGCGGAGCGACGCGACGCCTTCTGCGGGAAGTTCTCGGTGATGGACGTCTTCTGCCAGTACGGCGTGCGCTTCACCGCCCTGAAGCCCCACACCGTCCACCCGCGCAGCCCGCGCTTCGCCGAGAACGTCGACGCCTTCGACCGGATCTGCCGGGTGGTCCGGGGCATGCGCTCGCTGGTGGTGGGGGCCATCGGGGCCCGCACCACCGCCTTCAAGACCGTCCGCTGCGACGAGCTGGCCCTGCAGCGCCACGGCGTGACGGTGGAGACCTTCGACCTCTCCGGCGTGCTCGCCCGGGTGGGCAAGCTCTCCTCCGGCGACGACCGCGTCCGGGCCCGGCGCGACCAGCTGGCCCGCTACACCTCCTGGGCGGGGGTCCCCGAGGCGGCGCAGGAGAAGCTGGCGCGGCTGGGGGCGGTGCTCGACGCGATGATCGAGGAGAACGGGCTGGGGGCCATCGCCCTGCGCTGCTGGGTGGAGCTGCAGGAGCAGCTCGGCGTCTCCCCCTGCGTGCTCCTGGGGGAGCTCAACGACCGGGGGCTGGCCGCGGCCTGCGAGCTCGACCTGGGCAACGCCGTCACCATGCAGGCCCTGCGCCTGGCCGCTGGGGCGCCAGCCACCTGCCTCGACTGGAACAACAACTACGGCGACGACGACGACCGCTGCATCCTCTTCCACTGCGGACCGGTGCCGCAGTCGCTCATGGCCGGGCGCGGCCAGGTGAGCGACCACCTCATCCTGGCCAATGCCACCGGGCCGGGCTGCGGCTGGGGCTGCAACGTCGGCCGCATCGCCCCTGCGCCCTTCACCTTCGGCAGCCTGCTCACGAAGGACGGGAGGCTCGAGGCCTACCTGGGCGAGGGGCGGTTCACCTCCGACCCCATCCCCGCCACCTTCTTCGGCTGCGCGGGCGTGGCCCACATCGAGGGGCTCCAGGACAAGCTCTTGCGCATCGGCGCTGCCGGCCACCGCCACCACGTCAGCGTCGCGCCAGGCCACCACCGCGGCCCGGTGGCCGAGGCCCTGGGCAAGTACCTGGGCTACGAGATCACCGCCCTGTGAGACACCCCGCGTCCTGGCGTTGCTCGGCCGGTGGCCCCGGCGGAGGAGGGGGGCGAGGGGTCTGCGGACCAGGCGACGGCCCGCCGCCGCCGCCTGCCGCAGGCCCAGCGGAAGGCGACCGCCTGGCTCTTGCCAGAGTCCTTGGTGGCCGGGGCCACGCCGACCTCGGTGGCGAGAGGCTCCTCGCTGACGAGGCGGGCCCGGCCGTCGCCTGGTCCGGCCCGGAACCGGCCGGCGTTGACGCGACCTTCCCGGGGGGAGGAGGCGAGCAGGGCGGCGCCGTCTGGACGGGCCGAGAGCGGGTGCTCGACGGCAGCGGCGAGGCGCTGGGTCCGGCCGGCGGGCGGGATGGCGTGGCCAGGGCCCGCTTCGCTCCGGGCCTGGGCGCAGTGCGGCCCGGAGGCTCGATCGGCGAGCCCGCGTGGCCGCCCGCGGGGAGGCACCGGACGAGCACGACCCAAGGTCCCGCCACCGGCACCCACGAGCCAGGTATCGGCCGGAGGGCAGAGCCGTGAGCCTGCTCGGGATCGACGTCGGCACCACCGGCTGCAAGGCCGGGGCCTTCTCCGCCGGTGGCGAGTGCCTGGCTACGGCCTACCGCGAGTATCCGGCGCTGCACCCCCGCGACGGCTGGGCCGAGCTGGATAGCCGCCAGGTCTATGCCCGCATCGAGGAGGTCATCGCCGAGGTAGCGGCCCGCGCCGCCGCCGACCCGGTCACGGTGCTGGCGGTGAGCGCCATGGGCGAGGCGGTGACCCCGGTCTCCGCCGGACGCGAGATCCTCGGCCCCTGCATCCTCTCCTCCGACGTGCGCGGTGGCCCCGAGAGCGTGGCCCTGGGGGCGCTGTCGCCCGAGGAGCTCTGGGCCATCACCGGCAATCCTCCCGGCCTGCAGTACTCCCTCCCCAAGCTCGCCTGGCTCAGGGCGCACCAGGGCGAGTTGTGGGAGCGCGCCGACCGGCTGCTCCTGTGGGGCGATCTGGTGGCCTTCCTCCTCGGCTGCGATCCGCTCATCAGCTTCTCCCAGGCCAGCCGGACGCTGCTCTTCGACGTCCGCGCCGAGCGGTGGTCGGAGCGGATGCTGGCCCTGGCCGGGGTGGATCCGCGCAAGCTGGCCACGCCGGTGCCCAGCGGCACGCCCGCGGGCGTGGTGGCGCCGGCGGCGGCGCGCCGCCTGGGGCTGCCGCCCGGGGTGGTGGTGGTGGTGGGCGGCCACGACCAGTGCTGCAACGCCCTGGGCGCGGGGATCGTGCGGGCCGGACGCGCCGTGTGCGGCATCGGCACCTTCGAGTGCATCACCCCGACCTTCGACCGCCTCCCCGAGCCCGGACCCATGGTCAGGAGCGGGCTCAACGTCGAGCACCACGTCGTGCCCGGGCTCTACGTTTCCTTCCTGTACAACCAGAGCGGCGCGCTGATCCGCTGGTTCCGCGACACCTTCGCCGGCGCCGACCGGCGTCTCTGGGGCGAAGGCACCGACCTGTACGAGGTCCTGGCGCGCGAGCTCCCCCCGGAGCCCACCCGACTCTTCACCCTCCCCTACTTCGAGATCACCGGTCCCCCGGGGTTCGTGGCCGACGCCTCGGGCGCCATCCTCGGGCTCAAGCTCGGCACCACCCGGGGCGAGATCCTCAAGTCGATCATGGAGTGCACCACCCTCTACCTGGCCGAGAGCGTGCGGGCGCTCTCGGCCCTGGGGGTGACGGTGGAGGAGTTCATGGCCACCGGCGGCGGCGCGCGCTCCGACCCTTGGCTGCAGATCAAGGCCGACGTGTTCGGGGTCCCCTTCGTGCGGGCGGCGGTCACCGAGGGCGCCATGCTCGGGGCGGCCATGCTGGCCGGCATGGCCACCGGGACCTTCCGGGACGCCGCCGAGGCCGTGGCCCGTTGCGTCAGGCGCGGTCGGGCCTTCCACCCCGACCCGCGCCGGCACGCGATCTACCAGGAGAAGGCCGAGGCGTTTCGCAAGGTCTTCCCGCTGCTCCGCGAGTTCCTGGCCGAGAACGAGGCCCGGGCCGCCCGCCCCTAGAGGACGGCCCGGCGACCGGGAGGTTGACAGGGGGCACGCGCGGCCGGACGCTTCCGCCATGCCCCTCTTCCGCCGACCCGACGGCGACCTTGTGCGCGGCGAGTCCCCGGTCCGTCGCATCATGCCCTACCTCATGCGCGGCCGAAACGAGAGCGCCGTGTACCACGACACGGTCTTCCGTATCGGCGCGGCGCGCGCCTGGCTGCGGGCCTACAACCGCAGCCACGTGATGCGGGCCACCTTGTTCCACCTCCTCGCCTACTCCTGCGCGGTGGCGCTGGAGGCCCGGCCCCGGCTGAACCGCTTCGTCTCCGGCGGCCGGCTCTACCAGCGGCGGGGCGTGTCCCTCTCCTTCGTGGTCAAGAAGGAGGCCAGCGACGAGGGACCGGACGTGACCGTGAAGATCACCGTCCCGCCCGGCGAGACCTTCCCTTCCTTCTCGGCCCGCCTGGCCCGCATGGTGGACGAGGCGCGGGAGATCGAGCGCGCCGTCGACCGGGAGGTGGGGCTGGTGATGCGGCTCCCCGGCCCCCTGGTCCGCTTCGCCGTGGCGCTGGCCCGGGCCCTCGACCACTGGAACCTCCTCCCCTGGTTCATGATGCGGAACGACCCCATGTACGCCAGCCTGTTCCTGGCCAACCTCGGGTCGATGGGCGTCTCCGACGTGTTCCACCACTTGTACGAGTACGGAACCGTCTCCATCTTCGGCGCCATGTCCGCCCCGCGCCGGGCCAGCCTGGTGGTGGACGGCCGCCCGGCGATCGAGGACACCCTGCCGGTGCGTTGGACCTTCGACGAGCGGATCGACGACGCCTTCTCCTGCGCCCATTCGCTGGCGCTGGTGCAGGAGGTGCTGGAGGCGCCGGAGGCCCACCTCGGCCCCCCCCAGGGCGAGCCCGTCTGGCGGCGCTCCCCCCCGGGAGACTCGCTCCAGGTCGGCTGACCCCTCCACGGGGTCCGCCCCGGCCATCCTCCGCTGCGGCCGCCTGCTGCGAGGGAGGCGGCCATCACCTCCCATGGCTGGCGCGCTCCCGCGAGCCCGGCCGCCCCTCCCTGGCCGCGCCCCTCGCCGCCCGGGCCGTCCCATCTTCTTCCCGGCGGACGGGCATGGCCTGCTCCACCGCCGGCCTGGCGCTCAACGCCTTCGGCCGAGCCTCCCCGGCCGGGATCGCCGGGGAAGAGGGCGCCTCCGCCCAGGCGACCTGCGGCGGCCAGGCTGGGCCGGGCCTCCCGCGCCGGGGCGGAGGACCCGCTCCTCGACGCGGCGCCCGGGCAGGCGCCCTCGCTCCACCCCCTGATCACGCGGGCGGCGGCCCGGGTCGGCCCCGGTGGGGCGCCGGTCCTCCTGCTCGACCAGGACCGAGGGCGCTGGGACCGCCTGCTCATCCTCCGCGGCCTCTCCGCCCTGGCGCAGGCCCTGGCGCCGGGGGAGCGGGGGCCGAACGCGCTGCAGGCCTCCATGGCCGCCTGCCATGCCCGGGCGCCCACCGCCTCCGAGACCGACTGGCCCGGCATCGTGGCCCTCTACGACGCTCGCCCGGAGGGCTCCCTCGCCGGTGGTGGAGCTGTGCCGCGCCGTGGCGGTGCCCATGGCCCACGGCCCGGCGGCGGCGATGAAGCTGGTCGAGGCTGTCTCGAGGAGCCATCGCTGCGGGGCTACCACCTCCTGTCCCGCGTGCGGGGCGAGCTGCTCCTCCGCCTCGGACGGGTGGAGGAGGGGCGGTCCGAGCTGCGACGAGCCGCCGCGCTCACCCCC
>DATKMW010000010.1:0-30362 GCA_035541675.1 Anaeromyxobacter sp.
GAGGCCAGCCTGCTCGAGCTCAAGATCCTCCACCCCCTCCCGGTCGAGCGCATCCGGGCCTTCGCCAAGAGCGTGAAGCGGTGCGTGCTGGTGGAGGAGGGCGACCCCTACCTGGCCGACGCGCTGCGGGCCGCCGAGATCCCCATCGAGGCCAAGGACCCGTCCTTCCGCTTCGGCGAGCTCAGCGTGGACCGCGTGCGGCGCATCCTGGCCCGGGACCGATCGCCGGAGCCGGAGCCGCCGCGCGGCAAGCCCCCGCAGCTCTGCGAGGCCTGCCCGTACCATCCGGTCTACGCGGCCCTCCGCAAGCTGGACTGCATCGTGGCCGGGGACATCGGTTGCTACACCCTGGGCGTTTTGCCGCCCTACCAGGGCATGGACACCTGCGTGGCCATGGGCGCCTCGCTGGGGGTGGGCCTGGGGCTCCGCCACGTTCTGCCCGAGGCCGATGCCCGCCGGGTGGTCTCCATCATCGGCGACTCGACCTTCGTCCACTCGGGCGTGAGCGGGCTCATCGAGATGATCTACAACCCGCCGCCGAGCGGCCACGTGCTGGTGATCCTGGACAACGGCACCACCGCCATGACCGGCCAGCAAGAGCACCCCGGCACCGGCCGGACCCTGGGCCACGAGCCCACCGGCCAGCTCTCCATCGAGGGGCTGGCGCGGGCCCTGGGGGTGAAGAACGTCGACGTGGTCGACCCCATCCCCGACCCGGGCGCCTTCGAGCGCGTGCTCAGGGACCGGCTGGCCAGGCCGGAGCTCTCGGTCATCGTCGCCCGCCGGCCCTGCATCCTGGCCGCGGCCGACATCCGCAGGTACGAGAGGGCCGCCTCCGAGAAGCGGGCCAGCGCCTGTGCCGCGGCACCGGAGGCCGAGTGATGGGCGCCGGGAAGGTGATCAACGTGGTGGTGGCCGGCCTGGGCGGGCAGGGCGTCATCAAGGCCTCCGACATCCTGGCCGACGCCGCCTTCCGCGCCGGGCTCGACGTCAAGAAGGCCGAGATCCACGGCATGAGCCAGCGGGGCGGCTCGGTCTCCTCCGACGTCCGCTTCGGGGAGGCGGTGCTCTCGCCCATGGTGCCGGCCGGCGAGGCCGACTTCGTGCTGGTGCTCGAGCCCTCCGAGATCCCGGTGGCCAGGCCCATGCTCGCCCCGGGCGGCCTGCTCATCCCCCCCGACGCCGTCCCCGAGGCCAAGCTCGCCAACAAGCGCAGCCTCAACGTGGCGCTGTTGGGGATGCTCTCGGCCCAGCTCGACATCGCGGAGGAGCACTGGCGGGCAGCGGTCCGCGCCGCGCTCCCCGAGCGCCTCCACGCCGTGAACGAGTCCGCCTTCCGGCTGGGGCGGGAGACCCCGCCCCCGCGCCGCGCCTAGCCCGAGAGGAGGCCACGTGAAGACGCTCTGGAACGACCCCGACGGCGGGTTCCACCCGGCCAGCGCCCCGGACTTCCTCCCCCGCCGCGAGCTCGAGCTCCTGCAGCTCGGCCGGCTCCGCTCGGTGGTCCGGCGGGCCTACGAGCGGGTCCCGCTCTTCCGGCAGCGGATGGAGGCGCGCAAGCTCGCGCCCGAGTCCCTCCGCGCCCTGCCGGACCTGGGCCAGCTCCCCTTCACGGTCAAGACCGACCTGCGCGACACCTACCCCTTCGGCCTGTTCGCCTCCCCCATGGACGAGGTGGTGCGCCTCCACGCCTCCTCCGGCACCACCGGCAAGCCCATCGTGGTGGCCTATACCGAGGCCGACGTGGCGGTCTGGACCAGCGTCATGGTGCGGTCCTTCGCCGCCTGCGGCCTGCACAAGGGCGACGTCATCCAGAACGCCTACGGCTACGGCCTCTTCACCGGCGGCCTGGGCGCGCACTACGGCGCCGAGGCCCTGGGGGCCACGGTCATCCCCATCTCCGGCGGCAACACCGAGCGCCAGCTCATGGTGCTGGCCGACTTCGGGGTGACCGCCATCGCCTGCACCCCCTCCTACTTCATCCACCTCATCGAGCGGGCCAAGGAGGCCAAGATCGGCTTCGGCAAGCTCAAGGTGGGCGTCTTCGGCGCCGAGCCCTGGTCGGAGTCGATGCGGGAGTTCATCCAGGCCGAGTCCGGGATCCGGGCCCACGACATCTACGGCCTGTCGGAGATCATCGGCCCCGGGGTGGGCATCGAGTGCGTCCACCGCCACGGGCTCCACATCTTCGAGGACCACTTCTACCCGGAGATCGTCGACCCCGAGACGGGCGCGGTGCTGCCCGACGGCAGCGAGGGCGAGCTGGTGCTCACCACGCTGTCCAAGGAGGCGATGCCCATGATCCGCTACCGGACCCGGGACATCACCGCCATCGACCCCCAGCCCTGCGCCTGCGGCCGCACACTGCGCCGCATCCGGCGCATCGGCCGGCGCTCCGACGACATGTTCATCATCCGCGGCGTGAACGTGTTCCCGTCGCAGGTGGAGACGGCGCTGCTCCGGGTGGAGGGGACCCTGCCCCACTACCAGATCGTCCTCACCCGGGAGAAGGGGCTCGACGAGATGGAGGTGCAGGTCGAGGTCACCCCCGAGGTGTTCTCCGACGAGATCCGCGGCCTGCAGGCGCTGCAGGACAAGCTGGGCCAGGCCATCGAGCACGTGCTGGGCCTCCGGGTGAAGGTGACCCTGGTGGCGCCGCGCACCCTGGCCCGCAGCGAGGGCAAGGCCAAGCGCGTGCAGGACCAGCGGAAGGTGTGAACCCGTAACCGCGAGAGAGCCATGAAGATCCGCCAGCTGTCGCTCTTCCTGGAGAACCGGCCCGGCCAGCTCCGCGCCCCGTGCAAGATCCTGGGCGACGCCGGCATCGACGTGCTCACCATGTCGCTGGCCGACACCCAGCAGTTCGGCATCCTCCGCCTGGTGGTGCAGGACACCGAGCGGGCCAAGAAGGTGCTGGAGGCCGCCGGGGTGGTGGTCAACGTCACCGAGATGCTGGCGCTGGACGTCCCCGACCACCCGGGCGGCCTGGCCGAGGTGCTGGAGGGGTTCGAGAAGGCCGCCTTGGGCGTGGAGTACATGTACCCCTACGGCCGCGGGAGGGCCGCCACCCTGCTCTTCCGGGTGGAGGATCCCGACCGCGCCGAGCGCATCCTGGCCGAGCACGGCGTCCGCCTGGTCCCCTCCGCGGAGCTGTTCGCCCGCGCGGACCGCTGAGCCTTCGCGTGAACGCGCCTCACTTCGAGGACCACCTCTTCGACCCCGCCGAGGCGCTGCCCCGCGACGCGCTCCGCTCGCTCCAGGCGCGCCGCCTGGCGCAGGTGGTCGAGCGCGTCTCCCGGGTGCCGCTCTACCGCGAGGCCTTGGCGGCCGCCGGCGTCTCGGCCGCCTCGATCCGCTCGGCCGACGACGTCCGGCGGCTGCCCTTCACCGTCAAGGACGACCTGCGCCGCACCTACCCGCTGGGCCTGCTGGCCGTGCCGCGCGCCGAGGTGGCCCGCATCCACGGCTCCTCTGGCACCACCGGCAAGCCCACCTTCGTGGCCTACACTCGCGCCGACCTCGAGACCTGGTCCGGCCTGTGCGCCCGCTTCCTGGTCGCCGGCGGCCTCCGGCCGGAGCACACCGTCCACATCGCCTTCGGCTACGGCCTCTTCACCGGCGGCTTCGGCCTGCACTACGGCGTGGAGAGGGTGGGCGCGGCGGTGGTCCCGGCCGCGGGCGGCAACACCCCGCGCCAGGTCCAGCTCATCCAGGACCTGGGGGCCGAGGTGCTGGTGTGCACCCCCTCCTACGCGCTCCACATCGGCGAGGTGATGAACGCCCAGGGGATCGGGCCCGACCGGATCCCCCTGCGCTACGGCCACTTCGGCGGCGAGCCCTGGACCGAGGAGCTGCGGGCGGAGATCGAGAAGGCTCTGGGGATCGTGGCCTTCAACAACTACGGCCTCTCCGAGGTCATCGGCCCCGGGGTCTCGGGCGAGTGCCTGCACCGGAGCGGCATGCACGTCTCCGAGGACCACTTCCTGGTCGAGTGCGTCGACCCGGAGACCCTCGAGCCGGTCCGGGACGGCGAGTTGGGCGAGCTGGTCTTCACCTCCCTCACCAAGGAGGCCATGCCGGTGCTCCGCTATCGGACCCGCGACCTGGCCTCGCTCGACCGCAGCCCCTGCCCCTGCGGCCGCACCGGCGCCCGCATGAGCCGGGTCCGGGGGCGCTCCGACGACATGCTCATCATCCGCGGCGTCAACGTCTTCCCCTCGCAGATCGAGGAGGCGCTGCTCCGTGCCGAGGGGACGGCCCCTCACTACCTGATCGAGGTCTCGCGCCCCGGCGCGCTCGACGAGGTGGTGGTGAAGGTCGAGGTGCGCCCCGCCGACTTCAAGGACGAGATGCGCCAGATGGTGGAGCTGCGCGACCGCATCGACCGCGAGATCCACGCCGTCACCGGCGTGCGCATGACGGTCGACCTGGTGGCGCCCAACACCCTGGAGCGCTCGGCGGGCAAGGCCCGGCGCGTGGTCGACCACCGCAAGCCCCCGGGCTGACGCGGCGCCTGGCCGGCCGCCCGGCCCCGGGTAGGCCCTTCGCGCACACGGTCTCCGGCTGGCCGGCGCTCCGGGCTCATGGTTTACTTTTCGCGTCCAGCACGGGGAGTCCCCATGAGGCCGTGGGTCCTGGTTTCGCTGCTCACCGACGCGCAGGAGTACCAGCGGGCGCAGGCCGAGGACGCGCGCACCGCGGGGGCGCGGGCCGGCCTCGAGGTGAAGGTCGTCTACGCCAACCTCGACCCCACGGTGCAGATCCGGACCATCGCCGAGGCCGTGGGCGGCCCGGAGAGCACCCGGCCCGCCGCGGTGGTGGTGGAGACCACCGGCTCCGCCGGCTTCGAGCGGGTGGCGCGGCAGGTGGTCGAGGCCAAGGTGGGCTGGGTGCTGGTGAGCGACGCGCCGATGTTCATGGACGCGCTGCGCCGCGAGTACACCGACCGGCTGATCTCCTCGACCTGCATCAGCAACCTGGAGGTGGGCCGCCTGGAGGCCCGGATCATGATCACGCTCCTGGGCGGCGCGGGGCGCGTGCTCATGGTCGAAGGACCCAGCGCCGCCGGCGCCTCGCTCCACCGCCGGCGCGGCGCCGACGAGGTGCTGAAGGGCACCGGGGTCACCATCTACAAGACCCTCTCCTCCGACTGGTCCGCGCCCCACGCCGAGAAGGTGGCCACCTCCTGGCTGAAGCTCATGGGCAAGGACGCCGCCAAGCCCGACCTCATCGCCTCGCTGAACGACGAGATGGCGGTCGGCGCCCAGAGGGCCTTCCGGACCAACCGGCCGCAGTGGGGGGAGATCCCGGCCATCGGCTGCGACGGCCTCCCCCAGGGCGGCCAGCGGCTGGTGAAGGAGAAGGTCCTCGCCGCCACCATCGTCACCCCCCCCACCACCGGGCCGGGCATCGAGGTGGTCGCCCGCTTCCTGCGCGGCGACAAGGTGGAGCCGGTGACCTTTGTCCCGGTCCGGTCCTTCCCCTCCGTCGAGGATCTGCGGCCCAGGCGCTAGGCCTGGCTACGCGGGCAGCTCCAGCCGGGCCACCGTCCCCCCGCCCGGGCGGGCCGCCAGCACCAGGGTCCCGCCGTGGGCGTCGGCCACCTTCTTGGCCAGCGCCAGGCCCAGCCCCGAGCCCTTCTCCTTGGTGGTGAAGAAGGGCCGGAAGAGGTTCCCGCGCGCCAGCGGCCCGAGGCCGGGCCCGCGGTCCCTCACCTCGACGGCGCCAGCACCGCGCTCGAGCTGCACGGCGATCTCCACCTCGCTCCCGGCGGGCGCGGCCTCGACCGCGTTGCGAACCAGGTTGAGCACCGCCCGCCGCAGCTGCTCGCGGTCGCCCCGCACCGCCCCCTCGCCGGAGGCGCGGATCGCCACCTGGCGCCCGGACGCCAGGGGCCCGCACAGGTCCACCACCTCGGCCGCCAGGTCCGAGAGGTTCACCTCCTCGCGCAGCTGCGGCCCTGCCCGGGCGTAGTCGAGGAACTCGCCCACCACCTTCTCCAGCGCCGCCAGCTCGCTTCGCAGCCGGTCCACGTGGGCCGCCTCGGGCCGGCCGGCGAGCTCCTCGGCGAGGAGCCCGGCGAAGAGGTCGAGGGCGCCCAGGGGGTTCCGAACCTCGTGGGCGATGCCAGCCAGCAGCACCTCCCGGTCCTCGTCCCTGGCGTGCAGGGCCCGGCGCATCTCCTCCAGCGTGTCCCGCAGCGTGCCGATCTCGTCGCGGCGCCGCCGCTCCCACAGCGGCGTGGCCAGGTCGCCGCTCCCGATCCGACGGGCCGCGGCGGTGAGCCGGGTGATGGGCCGGGTCACCGACAGCGAGGCCGCCGCCGCCACCAGCGCCCCCACCAGCGCCCCGGCCACGGCCAGGAGGGCGAAGAGCCGGCGGAAGCGCCGGTAGGTGGCGAAGGATCGGGCGGTGCCATCGGCGCCCACCACCGCCACCACCTTGCCCGAGGGGTCAAAGAGCGGCGCGTAGCCCGACTTGTAGAGGAGCCCGTCCGACCCCTCGAACATCACCTGGCTGGGGGTGGGCCGGCCGCCCGCGGCCAGGGCGATCTCCAACCGGTCCCGCTCCAGCTCCGGCACCGGCTCGCCGATGGCCACCCGGCCGGCCGAGTCGGCCAGGGCGGTCCGGTCCGGGCGGATGACCAGGAGGCGCGTGGAGGTCGCGGCCGAGAGCGCCTCGAGCCGGCCGCGGATGGCGGCGTAGGCGCGGCCTCCCTCGTCGCCCGGGGCGAGGCGAAGGAGCCGCTCGGCCGGGAGGGCCACCGCCGCCGCGCCGGCCGCCACCACCAGGCGGGCGCCCAGCTCGTCCTCCAGGGCCCGGCGCACCAGCCGGTCGGCGAATAGGCCCAGCACCGCCAGGGAGACGAGCGCCGGCAGGGCGGCGGCGAGGGCGAAGCGGCGGCGCACCCCGACATGCTAGACGACCTGGGCCCCGATCGCTGGCCCGGCGAGAGGCAGGGCCGAGGGCGAGCCTGCGAGGAGCCGGAGGCCTCCGGCCGACTCCTCCACGCGCCGTCGGCGCTGGCCGCCGGGAGCGGCTGCTGCTGCGGTCGTTGGGCCGGGGGAGCGACTTGGATCTCGACTCCCGCACGGCCAAGCTCCTCCTCTCCTGGGTCGGCGGGCCGCTTCTCCTCCTGCTCCTACTGGCACCTGCGCCGGGTGAGATCCCGGCCGCTCGGGAGGGACAGCCACGGCTCGATCGCGATCGACCCGGTGCGGTGGGGGATGTCGCCCGCCCAGGCGTCCGGGGCGCTTGGCAAGGAGCTGCTCGACGAGGAGGGGTTCCGGCTCGCGTTGGACTGCGGCACGGCATTCCGGCCGCCCGGGCCCTCCGACGCGAGGGGGGCGACACCCCCCTCTACCTGCCCGGGCTCTGGCTGTACGGTCGGCACTGCGGCCTCGAGCTCCGGCTCTTGGCGAGCGAGGTCCGTCGGGTGGCGTCGGACCTGGTTCACCGACGACGAGGCGGATAGGGTGGCCACGCGGATCCGATCGTATCGCGGGCGTCGCGGAGCGGGGCGAGCGGACCGAGGGCGGACGCCCGGTGAGCGAGCTCCCGGGCCGGGCGGCACGCGCTGGCGCGCCCGGAGGTCGTGTGTCTGCCCACCCGCGCGCATGCCGGGTGGGTGGTCGAGCGAGGCCCGTCAGGGAGGAGCCGCCCGCCCGTGCGACCCTGCGTCCGCCCGCGCGAGGCCGAGGAGGAACTCCCGGATGGCCGGGTACACCTCCTCGGGTGCCCGCCGGCCGAAGAGGAGGTCGGTGTGGCCGTAATCCCCCTCGAAGACCAGCAGGCGGCCCGGGCCGCCCCAGCGACGGGAGGCCTCCTCCACCGCGGCCGGCGGAGCGATGGGGTCGCAGGCCGCGGCCACGAGCAGCGCCGGCTGGCGGCAGCGCGTGAGCGCGGCGCGGTAGTCCACCGCGCCGTCCATGGAGCGGAACGAGTCCTCGCGGATCATGGCCGCGAACTGCGCCAGCTCGCCCCGGTGGAGGTCCGAGATGGCGTTGAAGAGGACGCGGCGGGTGACGCCCGGCTCGACGTTGGCGGGGTTGAGGGCCAGGTCGGCCGGCCGCGGGTGCCACCGGCCGGAGAAGGGCGCCAGCAGCCGGGCCAGGAGCCGCGTGTGCAGGGTGAGGAAGGGCCGGCGGCGGGCCACGAGCTCGCTGAGCCGCGGCTGCGCCTGGAAATGCACCGGCGCGGCCAGCGCCACCAGCCCGGCGATCCGCGCTGGGTAGGCCGCGGCGGCCGCCATCCCCAGCACCGCGCCCTGGCTGTGCCCCACGTAGAGCACCCGGTCCGACCCGGTCGCGGCGCGGATGGCCTCGAGCGCGGCGGGCAGGTCCTCGGCCAGGTAGGTGTCGAGGTCGAAGCGGCGCGGCGCCGCCCGGTCCACCCGGCGCGAGGCGCCGTGGCCGCGCAGGTCGAGGGAGAAGCAATCGAGGCCCGCCCCCGCGAGGTGTGCGGCCAGGGCGTAGGGCGGCAGGCCGAGCTCGAAGGCCTGCCGGTTCATGGCGATGCCATGCACCAAGAGGACCGGCGGGTGGAGGGCGGGGCCCGCCGGCCGGCAGCGGCCCAGGGCCAGCTCCCAGCCGTCCCGGGTCCGGGCGAAGAGGAGCTCGTCCTCGCGCGGCGCGAGCCGGAGCCGCCGCCACCAGAACGCGAGGTGGAGCGCCGCCGCCATGGCCAGGGCGACGACCGCGGCCAGAGCGACCGGGAGCCAAGGCACGGGTTGGGCCATGCGGCGGAGAGGATACCGCCTCGCCGCCCCCGTGGCCCGGGCGTTGCAGCGCGATGCGGCGCCGGGTTGGTCGGAGGCCGCGGGAGCGCGTCAGGAGGCGCGATCGCCGGGGTCTGGCGCGGAGGTGGCGAGCAGACTGATTGAAACCTGGGCAGCACGAGCACAGAATCCGGTCACGAGGATCCACCTGGGCCGTGCGCCCGTCCTCTCGGTAGCCCGGGAGGGAGAGGCGAATCCACCTATCCACCGCAGGGGTGCACCGTGAAGAAGGTCGAGGCCATCATCAAGCCGTTCAAGCTGGACGAGGTGAAGCAGGCCCTTACCGAGGTCGGCGTGGCCGGCTTGACCGCGACCGAGGTCAAGGGCTTCGGCCGGCAGAAGGGGCACACGGAGCTCTACCGCGGCGCCGAGTACGTGGTGGACTTCCTCCCCAAGGTGAAGATCGAGGTGGTGGTGGCCGACGCCATGGTCGGCCGCGTGGTCGAGGTCATCGAGCGGGCGGCCAAGACGGGTCGCATCGGCGACGGCAAGATCTTCGTCGTCCCTGTGGAGGAGGTCATCCGGATCCGCACGGGCGAGCGTGGGGACGAGGCGCTCTAGCCTCGTGCTTTGGCCTTGACCCGCACCGGCAAGGTGGCGCCGCTCCCCGCGGCGATCGCGCGGGCGACGGTCGACTCCCTGGCCGATGCGGTGCTGGTCGTCGGTGCCGACGGCGGCGTGATGCACCTGAACCCGGTCGCCGAGGAGCTCTTCGGGCGATCGCGAGATCGCGCCGTGGACCTGCCGGTGCGGGCCCTTCCGGGTGGGGTGCCCCTGGCCGGGCTGGCCGAGCGGACCCGGCTCTCGCAGGAGAGCCAGTCGGTCGATCTCCCCGGCCCGTCCGACTCGCAGCCGGTGTCGGTGGAGGCGACGCCGCTCGTCGACGGCGTCGCCTGCGTGGGGGCGGTGCTGGTCCTGCGCCGCCCGCGCTCCAGCGAGCAGGTCCTGGACTTCGAGGCGCTGGCCGCCGGCCTGGCCCATGAGATCAAGAACCCCCTGGCCGGCCTGCAGGGTTCGGCCGAGCTGCTGGCCCGGGAGGCCGAGGGGGCGGCGCGCGAGTACGCCCAGGTCATCGCCCGCGAGGCGAAGCGCGTGGACGGGCTGGTGCGGGAGCTCCTGGATCTGGCCCGCCCGGCCGCCCTGCAGACCGCCGCCCTGAACGTCCACGACGTCCTGGGCGACGTGCTGGTCCTGGCCCGGGGCCTCCCCGGCGCCGACCGGATCGCCTTCGGGGAGAAGTACGATCCCTCGCTCCCGCCCGTCCAGGGCGACGAGGAGAAGCTCACCCAGGTGCTCCTCAACCTGGTCCGGAACGCGGTCGAGGCCGTGGCAGACCGGGAGAAGCCC
Source organism: Anaeromyxobacter sp. (assembly GCA_035541675.1). Taxonomy (GTDB): domain Bacteria; phylum Myxococcota; class Myxococcia; order Myxococcales; family Anaeromyxobacteraceae; genus Anaeromyxobacter. The sequence goes on from DATKMW010000010.1 coordinate 10,124, forward strand.
ACCATCCAGGTCGAGACCGGCGTGGCGGGCCTGCGGGTGCGCCAGGCGGGCGGCCGGACCCGACCGCTGGCGCGCATCGCGGTGCTGGACAACGGCACCGGCGTCCCCGAGGACATGATCCACCGCCTCTTCACCCCCTTCGCCACCTCCAAGCCCCACGGGACGGGACTGGGCCTCGCCATCTCCCGGCGCATCGTCGAGGCCCACGGCGGGCGCATCGAGGTGCGGAACCGGAGCGGATCCGGGGCAGAGGCCTCCGTCTACCTGCCCCTCGACGTCCCCTGACCGTGGCGGAACCCCCCGCGTGAGCACCGGGGGTGCGCGATCCTCACCCAGCCGCTGCCCGGGTGATGGGCGGGCTGGCCCCGGACTTGCTATGGAACCGGGCAGCGACCCATCGGGAGAGCATCTTTGCGCAAGGTCCTCATCGTCGACGACGAACCCTCCGTCCGCTTCGTCCTGGCCCGCACCTGCGAGCGCGCCGGCGTGCCGTTCGACGAGGCGGGCAGCGCCGAGGAGGCGCGCGAGAAGCTGCGGGTCCAGGGCAGCGGCCGCAACGGCATCGGCCTGGTGCTCCTCGACGTCCGGCTGCCCGGGGACGACGGGTTCAAGCTCCTGTCCGAGATCGGCGGCCGGGCGGACTCGCCCTTCGTGGTGGTGATGACCGCCGAGGACACCATGCGCTCGGCGGTGGAGGCGATGAAGCGTGGCGCCGCCGACTACCTGGGGAAGCCCTTCGACCTGAACCGGGTGGAGCGGATCGTCCGCGACCTCTCGGTGCCGGTCCCGGAGCCGGCCGAGGGGCTGGCCGAGCACGACGCCCCGTCGCCCTCCTCCGGCGCCGACGGGGAGGAGGGCCGGCGGGAGGTGTCGCTCCTCGACACGCTCATCGGCCGCTCGGCGGTGATGGTCGAGGTCTACAAGGAGATCGGCCGGGTGGCACGGACGGAGATGACCGTGCTGCTCACGGGCGAGTCGGGGACGGGGAAGGAGCTGGTGGCCCGTGCCATCCACGGCAACTCGGCCCGCAGCCGCGGCCCGTTCATCACCGTGAACATGGCCGCCATCCCCCGGGACCTCATCGAGAGCGAGCTCTACGGCCACGAGAAGGGCTCGTTCACCGGGGCGGTGGAGCGCCGGCCCGGCAAGTTCGAGCTGGCCAGCGGCGGGACCCTGTTCCTCGACGAGATCGGCGAGATGCCGCTCGAGCTTCAGGCCAAGCTCCTGCGCGTGCTGCAGGAGCGGGAGGTGGATCGGGTGGGCGGCTCCCGCCCGATGCCGGTGGACGTGCGCATCGTGGCCGCCACCAACGCCGACCTGGCTCGCTCGGTCGAGGACGCCCGCTTCCGCCGCGACCTCTACTACCGCCTGGCGGTCGTGCCCATCCGCCTGCCGCCCCTGCGCGAGCGCGAGGGCGACGTGGTCCTCCTCGCCCGCCACTTCGTGGCCAAGTACGGCGAGCAGCTCCGCGGGCGGCCGGTGGCGCTGGCCCGCGACGCCGAGCCGCTCCTCCTCGCCCACGCCTGGCCGGGCAACGTCCGCGAGCTGCAGAACGTGGTGCAGCGCGCGCTGCTCAAGCTGGCCGGGCCGCGCCTCACCGCCAAGGACCTGAGCGGCCTCCTTCCCGCCGGCGGGGGCGCCGACCGGGGGCTCTCCGGCCTGGTGGAGTCGGCGCTGGACGCGCCGCCTCCCGAGGGCGGGCGCTACCAGGCGGTCCTGGCTGCGGTCGAGGCGCCGCTCATCAGCGCCGCGCTGGCCCGCACCAAGGGGAACCAGCTCCGCGCCGCCGAGCTTCTGGGCATGAACCGAAACACGCTGCGCGAGCGAATGCGGGCCCTCGGCATGAAGCCGCGCTAGGCAGGGGCCCGCCAGGTGGGTGTGCCTGGTGCGCGGGCAGCCCGTGCACGATCTTCGAGCAGGCGGTCCTGCCGGAGGCTCTTCGCTGGCGCGTCGCGCAGGCCTCGAGGGGCCCGCGCAGCGACGGTGCGGCCCCGCCCACCCCCAGAAGGGGAGTGTGCGCTCCTGCCTACCTCCCTCGGAGATGGCCGGAAACTGCTCCCGATCGCCGCCCTCCGCCCGCGGGCTCCCTGCCCGATCGGGAGGCACGAATGCGTACGGGCCGGGCAGGCGCGCGGCCTGTTTTCGCCGACCTGGGCGGAATCGCTTTCCTCGCCAAAGGTGGCATGCAGCGTGCTATCAGGGTCGCCCGCAAGCCCCCGATAACCCGGAGATCCCACCGCGATGGCGAATCTGACACCGAAGCAGGTCCTGGAGATGGCCAAGGAGAAGAAGGCCACCTACGTCGACCTGAAGTTCATGGACTTCGTCGGCATCTGGCAGCACTTCTCTATCCCGATCTACGAGCTCTCCGAGGACGTCTTCGAGGCGGGGCTCGGCTTCGACGGCTCGTCGATCCGCGGCTGGCAGGCGATCCATGCCTCCGACATGCTGGTCGTGCCGGACGCGTCGACGGCGGTGATCGACCCCTTCATGGCGGAGCCCACGCTCTCGCTCATCTGCAACGTCACCGACCCCATCACCAAGGAGCCGTACTCCCGGGACCCGCGCAACATCGCCATCAAGGCGGAGAAGTACCTGAAGTCCACGGGCATCGGCGACACCGCCTTCTTCGGCCCCGAGGCCGAGTTCTTCATCTTCGACGAGGTCCGGTACGACGCCGGCGTGAACCAGGCGTTCTACAAGGTCGACTCCACCGAGGGCCAGTGGAACACCGGCCGCGAGGAGGAGGGCGGGAACCTCGGCTACAAGCCCCGCTACAAGGAGGGCTACTTCCCGGTCGCCCCGACCGACAGCCAGCAGGACATCCGCACCGAGATGTGCCGGGTCATGGAGTCGGTCGGCATCCACGTCGAGCGGCAGCACCACGAGGTGGCCACCGCCGGCCAGGCCGAGATCGACATCAAGTTCGCGCCGCTGGTCACCATGGCCGACCAGCTCATGTGGTTCAAGTACATCATCAAGAACGTCGCCCGCCGGCACGGCAAGACCGTGACCTTCATGCCCAAGCCGCTCTACGGCGACAACGGCTCGGGCATGCACACCCACCAGTCGATCTGGAAGGGCGGCAAGCCTCTCTTCGCCGGCGAGGGCTACGCCGGCCTCTCCGACCTGGCCATGTGGTACATCGGCGGCATCCTGAAGCACGGCCCGACGCTGGCCGCCATCTGCTGCCCGACCACCAACTCGTACAAGCGGCTCGTGCCGGGGTTCGAGGCGCCCATCAACCTCGCCTACTCGGCCCGCAACCGCTCCGCCTCGATCCGCATCCCCATGTACTCGCCCAGCCCCAAGGCGAAGCGCATCGAGTTCCGGTCCCCCGATCCGTCCTGCAACGGCTACCTGGCGTTCGCGGCCATGCTCATGGCCGGCCTGGACGGCATCGAGAACAAGATCAACCCCGGCCAGCCGCTGGACAAGGACATCTACGGCATGTCCCCCGAGGAGCTGAAGGACATCCCCAAGATGCCCGGCTCCTTGGACGAGGCCCTGGAGTGCCTGCGCAAGGACCACAAGTTCCTGCTCAAGGGCGACGTCTTCACCGAGGACGTGATCGAGACCTGGATCCAGTACAAGTACGACAAGGAAGTGAACCCGGTTCGGATGCGCCCCTCGCCGCTCGAGTTCGCGCTCTACTTCGACATCTAGTCGAGCCGGGTCACCCCGGGCCCCGACGGCCGCCCTCCCCGAGGGCGGCCGTCTTGTTTCCGGGCCCATCCGCGGTAGAGTTCGCGGCCCCGTGCAGCTCCGCGCCCGCATCCGCGCCTTCGCCGGCGGCCTTCCCCCCGTCTTCTGGGTGCTGTGGTGGGGCGTGCTCCTGAACCGTGCCGCCTCCTTCGTGGTCGGCTTCCTGGCCCTCTTCCTGGTGCAGGAGCGCGGCTACGGCGCCGCCGAGGCGGGGCGGGTGGTGGCGCTCTACGGCGCGGGCGGGACCCTGGCCGCCCTGGTGGGCGGGACCCTGGCCGATCGCGTCGGGCGCCGCGCCACCATGCTGGGCAGCCTGGCCGGGAGCGCCCTGGCGGTGGCCTCGCTCCCCTTCGCCCGCACCCCGGCGCTGCTCGCCGCCCTGACCTTCCTCGCCGGCGCCACCGGCCAGGCCTACCCTCCGGCCCTGAACGCCGCGGTGGCCGACGTGGTGCCGCTCCCGGAGCGGCCCCGCGCCTTCGGCCTCGTCTACTGGGGGGCGAACATCGGCTTCGGCGTGGGCTACGCCGTGGCCGGCGTGGTCGGGACCCGGAGCCTCCCCGCGCTCTTCCTCCTCGACGCCGCGACCACCTGCGGCTTCCTCGCCCTCGTCGCCTGGAGGGTGCCCGAGACCCGCCCGGCGCGGGCGGAGCACCACCCGGCCCTGGCCGGTCTGCTTCGGGTCCTGGCCGACGGCCCCTTCGTCGCCTTGCTGGGGCTGCACCTGCTCCTGCTCCTCGTCTTCACGCAGTGGGCGCTGATGCTGGGAGTGGACGTGGCCGCCCACGGGGTGGGGCGCGGCGGGTACGCCTTCCTCCTCTGGGAGAACTGCGCCGGGGCCATCCTCTTCCAGCCCATCCTCGGGCCGCTCCTGCGCCGGCGAGATCCCACCCGGGCGCTGGTCGCCTCGGCGCTCCTCTTCGGCGTGGGCTACGGCCTGAACGCCGTGGCCACCACCCTCCCCCTCTACGCCTTGGGCGTGGCGCTCTGGACCCTGGGCGAGGTGATGGGCCTGCCGGTGGCCTCGGCCCTGGCCGCCTCGATGGCGCCGCCCTCGCTCCGCGGCCGCTACCAGGGCGCCTACGGCACGACCTTCTCGGTCGCCTTCGCCCTCTCGCCGCTCCTCTCCGGCGAGCTGGCGGCCCGGGCCGGGGCGCGTGCGGTGTGGGTCGGCTGCCTGATCGTCGGCGCGCTGGTGGCGGCGGGGCACGCCTTGGCGGCCGGGCCGCGCCGCCGAAGGCTGGCCGAGCGGGCGCGCGAGGAGGCTTCGCCCGGCGAGGCGGAGGTCGCCTGAGCGTTTGCAGGCCGGCCCGCTCCTGCGCTATTCCGTCGTCGCGTGCGCGCGCTCCGCGACCGCCTTCGCGCCTCGACGGGTGGCCTCCCCCCGGTCTACTGGGCCATCTGGTGGGGTACGCTCGTCAACCGGCTGGCCAGCTTCGTGGGGATCTTCCTGGCGCTCTACCTGCGCCAGGAGCACGGCCTCGACCAGGCGCAGGCCGGCTGGGTGGTGGGGCTGTGGGGGCTGGGCGGGACCCTGGCCGCGCCCCTGGGCGGCTCGCTCACCGACCGCTGGGGCCGCCGCGCCACCATGATCTGGGGGCTGGTCCTGAACGGCCTCTCGGTGGTGGCCATCGCCCTCGCCGGAGACCCGCTGCTCCTCTCGGCGCTGGCCTTCTTCGGCGGGGCCACCCAGCAGTCCTTCTACCCCTCGTCCAGCGCGGCCATCGCCGACGTGGTCCAGCCCGCCGACCGGCCGCGCGCCTTCGGCCTCGTCTACTGGGCGCTCAACCTGGGCCTGGCCCTCGGATTCTTCGCGGCCGGGCTCGTCCCCTCGCGCCTCCTCCTCTGGCTCTTCCTCTGTGACGCGGCCACCACCTTCGCCTGCGCCGGGGTCATCGCCTGGAAGGTCCCCGAGACCCGGCCCGCCATCGCCCGGCACGAGCCCCTGCTCCTGGGCCTGGCCCGGGTGGCCCGGGACGGCCCCTACCTCGCCTTCCTCCTGCTCCACCTCCTGGCGCTGGTGGTCTTCACCCAGTTCCAGCTGGCGCTGCCGCTCGACATGGTGGACCACGGGGTCGGCTCGCGCGGCTTCTCCTGGCTCATGGCCTCCAACTGCATCGGGGTGGTGGTCCTCCAGCCCTGGCTCACCCCGCTCCTCCGCAAGGTCGACGGCGCGCGGCTCCTGGCCGCCTCCACCCTCCTCTTCGGCCTGGGCTACGGCCTGAACGCGGTGGTCTCCACCTTGCCGCTCTACCTCCTCGGCGCGGCCTTCTGGACGGTGGGCGAGGTGGTGGGCTTCCCGGTGGCCGCGGCGCTGGTCGCGGACCTCGCCCCCGTCGAGCTCCGCGGCCGCTACCAGGGCGCCTTCTCCATGGTCTGGGGGCTCTCGCTGGCGCTCTCGCCGGTGGTGGGCGGGCAGGCGATGCGACACCTGGGCGCGCCGGCCCTGTGGTGGGGGTGCCTGGCCGTGGGCGTGCTGGTCGCCCTGGGACACCTCCTCGCGGCCGGCCCGCGCCGGCGACGCCTCTCGGAGCTGGCCACGGCCGCTCGGGCGGCGGCCTGACCGTCTTCCAGCCCCACTCCTCGCACACTCGGGCGGCCACGGCGCGGGCGACGGGGAACGAGCCACCTGGCCGGGAGGGCCCCGGGTCGCGTGCTCGGGCCACGAGCCAGGCCGACCGTACCTGGCCAGGCCTCGATCGCCGGTCGGAGGGACGGGCTGGGGCGTCGGTCAGGCCGATCGGGGACCGGAGCGAATAGGGTGAGCACGCAGCCCGCCTCTTGCCGCTCGAGGTGGAGGACGGACCAGGGGTCGTTCGAAGGGCCTCGGTGAGGGGAGGCGGCGCCGCGGTCAGGTCTTCCGTGGCGCCGAGCGCCGGCCACCGCCGGCGCGACCCGTCCCCCCTGCGGACCCCCCCGGCGTCAGTTCCAGGTCGCCGAGAAGTCGATCCCGGCACCGGTGGTGTTCCAGGTCGGCGCGTTGTCGCCGTTGTCCTTGTTGGTGGAGAGGACCAGGTGGCCGGCCACGCCCATGCCCCACTGCGAGTGCCCCAGCCACCACTCCTTGCCGACGGAGAGGCGGATCCCCAGGCCGGTCTTGGTCGAGCCCTCGTTGCCGTTGAGCCGGGTGCTCACCTGGGTGAGGGACGGCGTGGCGGCGAGGAACATGTTGAGGTGCTCGGGGGCGATGTAGTAGCGGATGGTCGGGCCCCATCCGACCAGAGACAGCTGCGAGTCGGAGTCCGAGGTGGCGGAGGAGCTCCCCACCTTCACGTCCGGCTGCGGCACCACCATGTCCCAGATCTCGCCGCCCAGCACCAGGTGGTCGCCCAGGGACCAGCCCAGGGCGATGTCGAAGGCGCCGGCGCCGCCGGAGAGCGACATCTCCTCGTTGGTGCTGGCGGCGGCGGCCCTGGTCTCCATGCCGCCCAGGCCCAGCTCTACGTGAAGGTAGAACCCCTCGTGCCGGTGCTCCGGCGCGTAGTCGTCAACGGCCATCGCCCGGGCGCCCCAGAGCGCCGCCAGGCAAGCCACCGCCCCAGCGATCTTGCGCATCGTCGACCTCCCTGGAAGGACGCCTTCCTGGCGCCCCCTCCCGCGAGGAGCGTAGCACCGCGGGCGCGTCAGCGAAGGGCGTAGACCCCCGCCTGCATGTGGGAAAGCCAGAAGAGGGTTGCGTCGCGGAAGCCGAGCCGGCCGAGGAGCGCGAGGTGCTCGTCCACGGTGATGGGGAAGAACTCCTTGTCGATCCGATCGACGTGGGCCCGGGCTGCCTGGGCGACCCTTCCCGCCTCGATCTGGTACTCGATCCATCGCCGCCTCCCCAGCTCCTGGGCCCGCGCCGAGGCGAAGCGCACGTTCTCGGTGACGACCAGGAGGCCGCCCGGGCGGAGCAGCTCCCGACACCTTTCGAGCGCCGCCCCGCGGGCCTCGCGGCCGAGGTAGTGGTGGCACTGGACGGCGGTCAGGACGTCGACCGGCCCCGCCGACGGCTCGAGGTCCCCCGTCCCCGCCGGCGGGAGAAAGGCCACGCGATCCCGGGCCGCCTCGAGCTTCCGGCCTGCCTCGCCCAGCATCCCCGGCGAGGGATCGGCGAGGAGGAAGCGCGTCCGGGGAAAGGCGGCGGCCGCCTCCGCCGCCAGGCTCCCGGTCCCGCAGCCGGTGTCGAGCCACTCGCCCGGCGCGGGGTCCACCGCGCGCACCAGCCGGATCACCTCGCGGTGGATGAGCCGGTGGTGCGGGACGCTCACCTCGATCTGCGCGTCGTAGTCCGCGGCGGCGTGGGCCGAGGCGTTGTCGTGGGTGGCCATGCCGGATGGTAGCTCGCCGCCCCGGGCCTTTACATGGCGTGGTCCGCGGGTTAATGCCTCCGCCCCGATGCCCGAGCCCGGAGCCCCCGCCCCCGCCCGCGCGTTCCCGCCCTTCTGGCGTGAGCCCACCCGGGTTCAGTGGACCAACTACCTCGCCGCCCTCCTCGGCTGGGTGCTCGACGGCTTCGACTTCTGCGTCTTCCTCTTCGCCATGAAGGACATGGCCCGGGAGTTCCAGGTCAGCTACGTGGCCACCGCCTTCTCGGTCACGCTGACCTTGCTGGTGCGGCTCGCCGGGGGGATCGCGGCGGGCTGGCTGGCCGACCGGCACGGCCGCAGGCTCCCGCTCATGATCTCCATCGCCTGGTTCGCGGCCTGCGACGGCGCGGTGGCGCTGGCCCCGACCTTCGGCTGGGTGCTTCTGCTGCGAACGGTGTTCGGCTTCGGCATGGGCGCGGAGTGGACCGCCGGCGCGGCGCTGGCCATGGAGAGCTGGCCGGCGCGGACCCGCGGCCTGGCCTCGGGCGTCCTCCAGGGAGGATTCGGGGTGGGCTACTTCCTGGCCAGCCTGGCCTACGCCGCGGTGGTCCCGGCGCACGGCTGGCGGCCGCTCTTCCTCCTGGCCGCGCTCCCGGCGCTCCTGGTGATTCCGATTCGCCTGTGGGTGAAGGAGGCGCCCCGGCCCGCGCCGGGGACCCCCTCGAGCGGCGCGCCGGTCGCCGGCTTGCGGGCGCCCGGCCTGTGGGCGCGCATCGCCTGGGCCTGCGTGGTCTACGGCGCCAGCTTCGCCGTCTACTACGGCCTCACCGGGATGTGGGCCACGCTCCTCCAGACCGAGCTCGGCCTCTCCCCGGCCGCGCTCCGCCTGCCCACCCTCCTCTTCAACGCCGGGATGATGGCCGGCGCGGTCGCGGTCGGCGCCGCGGCCAGCCGCCACGGGGTGGTGCGCGCCCAGGTGGTCCCGCTCCTCCTCCTGCTCGCGGCGCTGCCGCTCTACGTGGGGGCGGCGCCGGGGTGGCTCTGGGCCGGCGCGCTCCTCGCGGGTACTCTGGGCGCCGGGATCTCGGGCGTCACGCCCTACTTCTTCGCCGCCCTCTTCCCGGCCGAGGCGCGGGCCCGCAGCTTTGGCATCGTGTACCACGTGGGGGCGCTCCTCGCCGCCCACACGCCGCTCCTCGTGGCCTGGCTGGGGCGCCCGGGCGGGATGCCCCTCTCGCGCGCGGTCGCCTGCACCGTCGCCGCCGCCGCCCTGCTCACCATCGGGCTCCTCCTGGTCCGTCCGCCCGGGATCGTCCCGCCCGAGGCGCTGGGGCGACGCTCCTAGCCCGCGACCTCCTGCCACGTCGGGCGCGCTGCCCTGCGACCACCGGCAGCGTCGACACCATCCGGAAAAGGTGCCCACGATCGGCGCCGTTTCGAGGGTCCAGCCTCACCGGCCCGTCGTGGGAGGCGCGCTTGGACGATCCTGTCTTCCTGGTGACCAGCGCCTCCAGCGGGCTCGGCCTGGAGCTGGTGAGCCGCCTCTCGTCGCTGGGCCGGCGGGTGGTGGCTGCCGATCTCGACAACCACCGGCTGGAGGAGGCGGCTCGCCGCGCGGCCTGGCCCATGTCCCAGGTTCGGCTCTTCGCGCTCGACGTCCGGCAGCCGGCGCAGTGGGCGGCCGGGTTCGCGCTGGGCGCGAGGGCCTTCGGGGGCATCGACGTGCTGCTCCACGCCGCGGGGCGGCCTCCGCCGGACGCCGACGGGCGATCGGGCGAGGCGGCGGCGGGGGAGGCCCTGGGGATCCGGGCGGCCGCGGCGCACATGGCCCCTCGAGGCGGTGGCCGGGTGGTGCTCCTCCACTCGCTCGAGGCGCTGGCGCCGTGCCCGGGCCAGGCCTGCCCCGGGCAGGGCGCGGTGCGCGCCGGGGCGCTGTCGGCCGAGCCGGAGCTCTCCTCCCAGGGGGTGGCGTTGACCGTGGTCTACGCCGCGCCGGCGAAGGCGGGCGCCGAGGTGCAGGACGGCTGGCTGGCCGACTCGCTGCTCTCGCGGGCCCTGGGCCGCCCCGTGCGCGAGCTGGCGCTGGCGCCGGGGTGCGGGGTTTTGGCCCGGCTCCTCGAGCCCTGGCCGGCCCTGGCCGCGCTCCTGTGGCGCCGCCGCCAGCGCCGGGGTGCCCGGCCGGCGGCCGCGGCCCGGACCCACGTGGCCTAGGGCGCCGTCACTCGCCCAGGTAGGCCCGGCGCACCTCGGGCGAGGCCAGCAGCTCCCGGCCCGTGCCCTCCATGACGATGTTGCCGGTCTCCAGGACGTAGGCGCGATGGGCCAGCTGCAGCGCCTTGTGGGCGTTCTGCTCGACGAGCAGGAGCGCCACCCCGCCCTGGTTCACCTCGCGGAGCACGCCGAAGATCCGCTCCACCACCTGCGGCGCCAGCCCCAGGGACGGCTCGTCGAGCAGCATGAGCCGCGGCTTGCTCATGAGCGCGCGCGCCACCGCCAGCATCTGCTGCTCGCCGCCGGAGAGCGTGCCCGCCACCTGGGCCTTGCGCTCGGCCAGCAGGGGGAAGAGCTTGAAGGCGCGCTGGCTGTCCTCCAGGATCCCGTCCCGGTCCTTGCGCAGGTAGGCGCCCAGCTCGAGGTTCTCCTTCACCGTGAGGTTCAGGAAGATCCCCCGCCCCTCGGGGGCGTGGGCCATGCCCCGGGCCACCAGCTCGTGGGAGGGGAGGTGGGTCACCACCTCGCCCTCGAAGCGGACCGCGCCCGCGGAGGCCTTGAGCATCCGGGACACCGCGCGCAGGGTGGTGGTCTTGCCCGCACCGTTGGCCCCGATGAGCGCCACCACCTGCCCCCGCGGCACGGCCAGGGAGATGCCGCGCAGGGCCTGGATGGCCCCGTAGTAGACGGTCAGGTTCTCGATCTGGAGGATGTCGCCGCTCACCGGGACGCCCCGCTTCCCGGGCCGACCGGCACCGCGATGTGCCTCTCCTCGAGGTAGGCGTCGCCCAGGTAGGCCTCGATCACCTTGGGATCCTTGCGGATCGCCTCCGGCTTGCCCTGGGCGATGGTCACCCCGTGGTCGAGGACGATCATGCGCTCGGAGACGCCCATGGCCACCCGCATGTCGTGCTCGATGAGCAGGATGGCCACGCCGAAGCGGTCGCGGATGGAGCGGATGAGCGCCATGAGCTCGGTCTTCTCCGCGGCGTTCATGCCGGCGGCCGGCTCGTCCAGGCACAGGACCTTGGGGCCGGTGGCCAGCGCCCGGGCGATCTCCAGGCGCCGCTGCTCGCCGTAGGGGAGGTTGCGGGCGATCTCGTCGCGCCGCGGGGAGAGCCCCATCACCCCCAGGTACTTCTCGGCGCGCTCCAGGATGCGCTGCTCCTCGGAGCGGTGATGGCGGGTGAGGAAGAGCGAGTCCACGAAGCCGCTCTTGGCGCCGGCGTGACAGGCCACCCGCACGTTGTCCAGCGCCGAGAGCTGCTTGAAGAGGCGGATGTTCTGGAAAGTGCGGGCCACCCCCCGGGTGCAGATCTCGTGCGGGCGCAGGCCGTTGACCCGCTCGCCGGCCACCCGGACCTCGCCCTCGGTGGGGGTGTACACCCCGGTGACGGCGTTGAAGGCGGTGGTCTTGCCGGCGCCGTTGGGGCCGATCATGCCCACCAGCTCGCCGGGCACCATGCTGAGGTTGAAGTCCCCCAGCGCCCGGAGACCCCCGAAGCGCATGGTGACCCCGCTGATGTGGAGGACGGGCTCGCTCACGTCTCCCCTCCCGAGTCGGTCTCGCCGCGCACCTCGGTGGGCGGGGCGCCGGCTGGGCCCGCCGCCGCCCGGTTCCGCATCCAGGGCAGCCGTCGGACGAGCGGCAGGTCCCACAGCTCGCGGGTGCCGAATAGCCCCTGGGGCCGTGTGAGCATGAGCGCGATGAGGAGCAGGGCGTAGACCACCATGCGGTACTGCTGGAACTCGCGCAGGGCCTCCAGCGCCACGGTGAGGATGATGGCGGCCAGCACCGAGCCGGTGATCGAGCCCAGCCCGCCCAGCACCACCATCACCACCACCTCGAAGGAGCGGATGAAGTTGAAGCTGCGCGGCGTGGCCAGCTGCAGCAGGTGGACGATGAGGCCGCCGGCCAGCCCGGCGAAGGCCGCCGAGATGACGAAGGCGCGGACCTTGTAGCCGGTGGTGTCCACCCCCATGGCCTCCGCCGCCACCTCGTCCTCGCGGATGGCGAAGAGGGCCCGCCCCTGGGTGGACACCGCCAGGCGGCGGGCCATGACCACGGTGGCGATGGCCCCCACCCCGGTCCAGGTGACGTTGGTGAGCCCGGGCAGGCCGGAGAGGCCGATGGCCTTCCCCAGCGCGTCCACGTTCTCGACGATGGACACGATGATCATGCCGAAGCCGAGGGTGACGATGGCCAGGTAGTCGCCCCGCAGCCGGAGCGAGGGCAGCCCCACCACCAGGCCGGCGAGCGCGGCCGCGGCCATTCCGCAGAGGAGGGCTCCGCCGAAGGCGGCCTGCTGGGTCAACCCGTGCGCGCCGTTGGCGAAGGCCAGGGCGACCTTGGCCGTGGTGTAGCCGCCCACGGCCATGAACCCCGCGTGCCCCAGCGAGAACTGGCCGGTGAAGCCGTTCACCACGTTGAGCGACACCGCCAGGATCACGTTGATCCCGATGCTGATGAGGATGATGGTCCAGTAGTCGATCCCCTGCGAGTCGAGGAAGGTCTGGAGCGCCAGCAGCAGGGGGATGCCCACCAGGAAGGGCAGGACCGACCGCAGCACGCCGCGCGCGAAGGCCATCAGACCTTCTCCACCGTGGTCCGCCCGAACAGGCCGCTGGGCCGGAGCACGAGGACGAGGATGAGGATGCCGAAGGCGATGGCGTCGCGGTACGACGAGAGCAGGTAGCCGGCCACGAACTCCTCGGAGAGCCCCAGCACCATCCCACCCACCATGGCGCCGGGCACGCTGCCGATCCCGCCCAGCACCGCGGCCACGAAGGCCTTGAGGCCGAACATGAGCCCCATGAGCGGGTCGATGCGCGGCCGCGTCACGGCGAAGAGGATCCCCGCCGCCGCCGCCAGGGCGCTCCCCAGGACGAAGGTCCAGGAGATGATCCGGTTCACCGGGATTCCCATCAGCCCGGCGACCTGGTGATCGAAGGAGACGGCGCGCATCGCCGTCCCGAACTTGGTCCGGTAGACGATCCACTGGAGCAGGACCATGAGCAGGATGGCCACGCCCAGGGTGAGCAGGTCGGTGGTGTAGAGGTTCACCCCCAGGGCCGAGAGCCAGCCGGTGTCGTGCCCCTCGAACAGGGTGGGGAAGATGCGCGGGGTGGGCCCGGGCGGGAAGTTCGAGCCCCGGAAGTTCAGCTGGAACCCGAACTCGAGCAGGAACGAGACCCCGATGGCGGTGATGAGCGCGGTGAGGCGCGGGCGGTCCCGCAGCGGCCGGTAGGCGAAGCGCTCGATCACGTAGCCGAGGAACCCGCAGACGACCATCGAGGCCGCGGTGATCAGGAAGGCCCGCACCACCGACCCGGGTGTGGCGCCGCCCCCGGCCGAGGCCGCGCCGCCCAGACGCCAGAAGCCGGCCAGGTAGTAGCCCATGAACGCGCCCACCATGTAGACGTCGCCGTGGGCGAAGTTGATGAGCTTCAGGACGCCGTAGACCATCGTGTAGCCCAGGGCGATCAGGGCGTAGATGGTCCCCAGCGAGACGCCGTTCACGAGGTGCTGGAGGAACTCGGTCACCGGGAGGGGGAGCGGGTCGGCGGGGTCTTTGCCGGGGCCGGGCGGCGGGGAGGACCCGCCGCCCGCGCGGGCGATTGCGCTACGGCGAGACCGTGGCGGCGTACTTCCCGGCGTTGTTGTCGATGGCGATCACCACCGCCGACTTCACGGCGTTGTGCTGCTCGTTGAGGGTGATGTTGCCGGTCACGGCCTTGAAGTCCTTGGTGGCCGCCAGGGCGTCGGCGATGGCCGGGCCGGAGAGGTCCTTGGCCCGGTTCATGGCGTCGGCGGCGACCAGGGCCGCGTCGTAACCCAGGGCGGCCAGGGCATCGGGGACGGAGCCGTAGGCGGCCTTGTACTTCTCGATGAAGCTCTTCACCCGCTCATCCGGGCTCTCGGTGGTGTAGTGGTTGGAGAAGAACGAGCCGTTCAGCGCGCCCTGCGAGATCTTGTAGAGCTCCTCGGAGTCCCAGCCGTCGCCGCCCATGAGCGGGACCTTCATCCCCAGCTCGCGGACCTGGCGGGAGATGAGGCCCACGTCGGTGTAGTAGGCCGGCACGTAGATGGCCTCGGGGTTGGTCTCGCGGATCTTGGTGAGCTGCGCCTTGAAGTCCTGGTCGCCGGCCTTGAAGCTCTGGTCGGTCACGATCTCGCCGCCCATCTTCTTGAAGGTGTCCTCGAAGAAGTCGGCCAGGCCGACCGAGTAGGCGTTGCCCACGTCGCGCAGCACCGCCACCTTGGAGATCTTCATGTTCTCGCGGGCGAACTTGGCCATCACCGTGCCCTGGAACGGGTCGATGAAGCACACGCGGAAGACGTACTTCAGGGTGTTGCCCTGCTGGTCGAGCGTGACCTTGGGGTTGGTCGACGCGGTCGAGATCATGGGCACCTTGTTCTTCTCGGCGACCGGCCCCATGGCCAGCGAGCGGCTGGAGGCCACCTCGCCGATGATCAGCGTGACCTTGTCGTTGACGATGAGCCGGGTGGCCGCGACCTGCGCCTCCTCCGGCTTCCCCTGGTCGTCGAGCGTCTTGAGGACCAGCTTCTTCCCCTTCACGCCCCCGGCCTTGTTGAGCTCCTCGAACGCCAGCTTGATGCCGTTGTCGGTGGACTGGCCGAAGGTGGCCTCCGAGCCCGTCAGCGAGGCCACGTGGCCGATGAGGATCTCCGAGGACTCCTTCTTGCTGCAGCCGATGGCCAAGACCAGTGCCGCCGCCGCCACTACGCGCAGGAAACGCATCACGACCTCCAGTACCGAGTGGAAAGTCCTTACTTGCCTTGGGAGCGCCTTGTCAACGCGTTGGCGGCCCTTTGCCCGGCCGCTCGGCCAGCGTTCGCGGTGCTGCTCGAGAGGCGGGCAGCAACTCGCCGCCCAGCGGCCCTTGGCCTGTGGGCGAAGCCGATGACGCGCTGAGTCATCACTGCTTGCTTGTCTGCGCCGCGTCCGAGTGCCCGCGGCCGGTCCCGCAGCGCGTCGCGGGTCCGGCGCGGGCAGCCCGCGGTCTAGAAGAAGTTGTAGTGCGCGCTGGCGGTGATCCGGTCCTCGGAGCCGATCTGGCGGTCGAAGGTGTGCCGTCGGCCCAGCTCGTACTCCAGCCCCAGCTCGGCGTTCTTGGTGAGCGAGTAGAACGCGTTCACGAAGAGCTGGTCGATCCGCCAGTTCGGGTCGAAGGTGCCGCTCCCCTCGTCGTCAGCGACCGAGGTGGCGGCGATCCCGTTCCGGTTGAAGAAGGTCTGGCTCCAGACCAGGTTCGAGCGGAGGACCGAGTTCCAGGTGTGGGCGTAGCCCAGGTGGTAGGCCCACACCCGCCACAGCTTGACGGACCCGTCCGGCGCCTCCCCGGCGAACTGGCCCGCCGCGGTGTTGAAGAGATACCGGCCGATGCCGTCGCCGCCGCTGATGAGGCCCTGCAGGCTGTCCGAGGGGCCGATCTTGTAGCTGCCGGAGAGGGCCAGGCCGTAGCCCTGCCGGGTGCCGCTGCGCGGGGTGGAGCTGCCCGGCTGGTCGTAGCGGTACTGGTTGGTCATGAGCGCCAGCCCGGCGGTGCCCCAGCCGGCGGCGTAGGAGACCTTGGCGGTGACGTCGGGGACGTGGCCCACTCCGCCGTTGCGCGAGTTCTCGATCGCCGCGGCCAGGGTCAACCCGTCGGACGGGCTGAAGGTGTAGCGAACCTGGGGCTGGCGGACGAGCGCCACCGAGCCCGGGCCGTTGAAGTCGACCGTCTCGGGCGAGGAGGGGAAGTCGAGGAACAGGGTCCAGGTCTGGCCGACCAGGAAGCCGCCCAGCGTGGCGTAGGCGTGGCGCAGCCGGAAGAGGACGGAGTTGGTGTAGGTCTGGCCCTGGTACCCGTTGGGACCGTTGAAGTCGCCTTCGAGCTTCGTGCCCAGCGGCCCGTACGAGGTGGGGGTCGACGTCTGGAGGCCGAAGCGGGAGGTGCGGGCGGTGAAGTAGAGCTGGCCCGTCTCCTTGGCCTGGGGCGTGTTCTTGAGGGGCTGCACCGGGACGATCGATGCCCAGTCGTAGTTCTCGATGTCCCCGATCCGGCCGCTCATGTCGTAGGTGCCGTCGAGCTCGATGTAGCCGTAGAGCTTGAGGGTCGTGTCGGTCCCCGGGACCTTGAAGTACCCGGGATCGTCGGCGAGCGAGGAGACGGGCAGGACGAGCGCAAGCGCGAGCCCTGCCAGGAGGCGCAACGGTCTAGCCATGGGTTTCCCTCTGGTACTGGTGACGTACCTACCGTCAACTTCCTTGTGCGAAGACAAGCGCTGAGTCTCACATGCAGCCGTCCCCACCGTGAGTCACTATTCGGGTATGCGACCGATCGACCGAGATGGGGCGTTCCGGGGCCCCTTCGGCCGGGAACCCGCGCGGGGACCCGGCGTATCGAGCGCTCCCGTCGATGTGGGCAACGGTAGGTGAAGCGCCGTTGATCACGAGCCTTTCGCTCGCTATGGTCGCCGGGGATGCCGCCGAAGATCCTGCTCGTCGACGACAACCAGGAGCTGCTCGCCTTGCTCGCCCGGCTGGTCGAATCCGAGGGCTGGGCGGCGGTTCCGGCCAAGACCGGCAGGGTGGCGCTCGAGCGCCTGGTCGCCGAGAGGCCGGCGGCTGCGGTGGTCGACGTGCTGCTCCCGGACATGATGGGCTACGACGTCGCCCACGGCCTCAAGAACGCCGGCGTGCCCTTCGTCTTCATGACCGGGGTCTTCAAGGGGAGCCGCGCCGCCGCCGACGCCCGCACCCTCCACGGCTCCGCCGGGTACTTCGAGAAGCCGTTCGAGGCAAGGAAGCTCCTCGAGGCGCTTCGCGCCATGGTGCCGGCCAGGGCCCCGGCCGTGCCGGCCCCGGTCCCGGCCGCGCGCCGGGCCGCCGAGAGCTCCGACTTCGACGTGGAGGTGGCGGTCGAGGGCGACGAGCCCATTGACGCCATGGAGCTCACCGGCAAGGTGTCCCTGACCGAGGACGGCAAGGTCTCGGCGGTGCTCTCCGGCGACCCCATCACCGCCGCGCCCATGAGCCCCCGGCCGCACCGGCCCACCCCCGCGCCCGCACCCCGCCACGCCGGCGGCGACCCCCGGGTGGCGCTGGAGGCCACCGAGGGCCATCTGGCCGAGAACCTGCCCGAGCTGATCACCGCCTTCTACTTGGCGCAGCAGACCGGCGAGCTCACCCTGCAGAAGGGCAAGGTGAAGAAGACCATCTTCTTCGAGAAGGGGCTCCCCTGCTTCGCCATCTCCAACCTGCTCTCCGACCGGCTGGGCCCGTTCCTGGTGCGGGTGGGCAAGATCACCGGTGCCCAGCTCGAGCTGTGCCAGGCCGCCGCCGACAAGACCGGGCACCGCACCGGCGACGTGCTGGCGGAGATGGGCCTGCTCAAGGAGACGGAGAAGCTCTACTACCTTGCACAGCAGGTGAAGGCGATCATCTACTCCGTCTTCGCCTGGGAGGAGGGCCGCTACCGGCTGCACTTCGCGGACCTGGCCGCCCACGAGGCCATCAAGATCGACCTCAAGCCGACCAACCTCATCACCCGCGGGGTGAAGAAGCTCTACAAGCCGGAGCGGCTCAACCGCCTGCTCTCCCCCGAGGACCGGCTCATCCCCTCGCCCCAGCCGGACTACCAGCTCCACGAGGTGGAGCTCGAGCGCTGGGAGGCGGAGCTGCTCCCCAAGGTCGACGGAACCCGGACCATGGCCGAGCTCGTCCACATCGCCCAGCGGCCCGAGCATGTCGTCTACGGGTTCCTCTACGGGCTCGTGGCCCTCAGAATCCTCGACCGGGTGGCGCGATAGCGACCAATCACCGCTGCACCGGCGGCAAACCCCTCCGGCGCAGCTCGCGCGCGGCAGAGCTCGTCCCTCCCCCTTTCGCGCGCGACTCCCGCGCCCGGCCGGGCTCCACCGTTCGGCAAGATCGCCTCGTGGCGAGGGGTTGCGTGGCGGCCCTTCGCCGGGATGGTCGCGGCCAGGACAGCTCGTCACGGGAGCTCGGGCAGAGTCGGGTGCAGCCGCACCTGTCCCCACGAGACCAGACCTGGCGTCCCCTGTTCCTGGTAGAAGTATCCACCATGGGAAACGTGCTGCTCACCGCAGTGGCCTTGGCGATCTTCCTCGTGATCGCCGGGGATCTGGTCATCGAGGAACGGCGCCGGCGCCGCACGCTCCGGGCCTTCTTCGCTCAGCGCGACCCGTGACGGGCGGCATCGCCCGCCGCCCCGAGCCCGCACCTCGCTGACGCCCCTGCACGCTAGGCCGCGGGGCCTCGCTCCGCGGCGAGCGGGGGGATCCTGGCCGCCAGCGCCAGATGCTCCGGGGTGCGCAGCGAGGACCGGACCGCGGCCGGATCGGCCGGCGGGCCGGCAAAGGTGAGGAGCCTCTCGACGCGGGACCGCGCCTCCAAGAGCCGCTCGCGCGGGATCCGCTTCTGCTCCACCGCCTTGCGCACCAGGTCGATGGCCCGTTGCTGCGTGGCCGCGGTCTGGCAGACGAGGAGCGCGTCCACCCCGGCCAGAACGCACCCCGGTGCCACCTCCTCCAGGGGGAACCGATCGGCCACCGCCTTCATCTCCAGGTCGTCGGAGATGCAGCAGCCCTCGAACCCCAGCTCCTCGCGGAGGAGGCGCAGGACCGGGGCCGAGAGCGTGGCTGGCCGCTCGGGATCCAGCGCCTCGAAGACCACGTGCGCGGTCATCACCGAGGCCACGCCCGCGTGGGAGAGGGCCGCGAAGGGCCTCAGCTCCACCTGCCGGAGCCGCTCCAGCCCGTGGGGCAGGCGTGGCAGGTCGACGTGGGAGTCCTGGCTGGTGTCGCCGTGGCCGGGGAAGTGCTTGGCGCAGGCGGCCACCCCGGCCGCCTGGAGCCCCTCGCAGAGGGCCGCGCCCAGCCAGCCCACGTCGTGGGGGTCGGCCGAGAGGGCGCGGTCGCCGATGACCGGGTTCTCCGGGTTGGAGTCCACGTCCACGCAGGGGGCGTAGTCCTGGTCGATGCCCACCGCGCGGAGCTCGCGCCCGAGGAGCATCCCCACGTCGCGGGCCAGCTCCGGGTCGCCGGTGCGCCCCAGCGCCCGCATGGGAGGGAGCTCGGTGAAGCCGTGGCTCGCCCTGAGGCGCGCCACCCGCCCGCCCTCCTGGTCGATGCTCACCAGCAGCCTCCGCCCGCGCGCCGCCCGCTTGAGCTTGGCCACCAGGTCCGCCACCTGCTCGGCGCTCTCCACGTTGCGGGAGAAGAGGATCACCCCGTAGACACCGCGCTGCACCAGGTCCAGGACCTCGAGCGAGGGGGTGAGGCCGTGGAAGCCCACGCAGAACAGGCCGGCGACGTCGCGATCGAGACGGGCGTTCATGTCCGGACCGACTGTAGCCGAGCTTCCCGGCGGCGACGAGATCCGAGGGGTGCGACCCTGTCCGACCCCGGGCTAGAGGAGGCCGCCCTCCAGGAGGAACAGCCCCACCCCCAGCGCCAGCAGGATGGACCAGAGCGGCAGCTCCCTCCCGGCGGCGCGCTGCTCCGCCACGCGGGCGTGGTCCTGGCCGCCCAGCCAGGCGGTGAGCTCGGCCGGGTCGAGGCGGCGGGTGTCGGACTCCCGTGCGTCCGGCCAGACCGCGAAGGCCAGCGCCGGATCGATCCGCTCCTCGCCGCGCACCGACACCTTCACCTGCCACAGGCCCGGCTCCGGGGGCGCCCAGCTGTACGCCGGGCCGCCGGCGTCCCGGCGATCCTGGGCCGCGGCCGCGCCGGAGAGGAGCCCGGTCCGCTCCAGCTCGGCCACCGTCCGCTCCCGGCCATCCGGCCCGATCAGGGCGGAGAGGGACTGGCCCTCGGTGAGCACGATGGCGCGGCGCACGCCGACGGTGGAGGCCACCTCGCGGCGGGCCTCCAGGCCGCCGGCCAGCCAGGCGGCGAAGCGCTGCAGGGCGGGGAGGAAGCTGGTGCGGATGGGCCAGTCGGTCCAGTCGCGGTCGACGCTGGAGCTGAAGAGGAGCACCCGCCCCTTGCCGCGGCGGCTCTCCACCAG
>DATKMW010000011.1:0-48653 GCA_035541675.1 Anaeromyxobacter sp.
GCGGCGGCTCAAGCCCAACGTGGCCGAGATCATGAACGTCATCGGCGAGGTGCAGGGCAAGGCCGCGGTGCTGGTCGACGACATGATCGACACCGCCGGCACCCTCACCGCCGCCGCCAACGCCCTCATGGACAAGGGGGCCGTCCGCGTCCTCGCCTACGCCACCCACGGGGTGTTCTCCGGGCCGGCGGTGGACCGGATCTCCCGGAGCCCGCTCGAGGAGGTGGTGATCACCGACTCGATCGCACTCTCCCCCGCGGCCGCCGCCTGCTCCAAGATCAAGGTGCTCTCCATCGCCGGCCTGTTGGCCGAGGCGGTCCGCCGGATCCACTCGGCCGACTCGCTGTCCTCGCTCTTCGTCTGACCCTCCGGTGGTATCCTCCCGGGAGAGGCGACCATGGCCGGTCGTGGGAAGCCCCCGAGCGCTGCGGGCGGCGAGGGCCCGGGGCCCTTGAGCCGGCTCGACGCCTTCATCGAGGCCGCGCCCTTCGGCATGCACCTCTACCGGCTCGAGCCGGACGGGCGCCTGGTCTTCGCCGGCGCCAACCCCGCCGCCGACCGGATCCTGCGGGTCCGGAACTCCACCTACCTGGGCAAGACCATCGAGGAGGCCTTCCCGGCGCTCCGGGACACGGAGGTCCCGCGGCGCTACCGGCAGGTGGCGCGCGAGGGGACGCCCTGGCACGCCGAGCAGATCCGTTACGACCACGATCAGATCGCCGGCGCCTTCGAGGTGCACGCCTTCCAGACCGCGCCGGGCGAGATGGCAGCCGCCTTCCAGGACATCACCGATCGCAAACGGGCCGAGCGCGCCCTGGCCCGGGAGAAGGACCGCCTGGCGGTGACCCTGCGCTCCATCGGCGACGGCGTCATCGTCACCGACGCCGGTGGGCGCGTCACCCTCATGAACACCGTGGCCGAGCAGCTCACCGGCTGGTCGGCGACCGAGGGGATCGGGAGCCCGCTCGAGCGCATCTTCCGCATCCTCTCCGAGGAGTCCGGGGCGGCCCAGGAGAGCCCGGTCCAGCGAGCCCTGCAGGCGGGGCGGGCCGTCGGCCTCCAGGGCCGGGCCCAGCTCGTGGCGCGCGACGGCACCCGCCGGCCCATCTCCGACAGCTGCGCGCCCATCGACGACGCGGAGGGCGCGCCGGACGGGGCGGTGCTGGTGTTCCGCGACCAGACCGCGGAGCGCGCGCAGGAGCGGCAGCTGCAGGAGAGCGAGGCCCGGTACCGCTCGGTGGTGCGGAGCGTACCCGTGGTGCAGTGGACCACCGACCGGGACGGACGGTTCACCCTCTCCGAGGGGCTGGGGCTGGAGACCTTGGGGCTGATGTCCGGGGAGGTGATCGGACGGACCGTGGAGGAGGTGTACCGCGACAACCCGCGGATCCTGGCCGACTTCCGCAGGGCCCTCGGCGGCGAGACCTTCGTGTCCGAGAACCGGATCGGGCCGGTCATCTTCGAGAGCCGATGGGGGCCCATCCGCGACGAGGCCGGGCAGGTGGTGGGCGTGGCCGGGATCGCCCAGGACGTCACCCTCCAGCGCCAGCTGCAGGAGCAGGTCTACCGTGCCCAGAAGCTGGAGAGCGTGGGACGCCTCGCCGGCGGCGTGGCCCACGACTTCAACAACCTCCTCACCGTCATCCTCTCCTGCGCCGAGACCCTCGCCGAGGAGGTGGGCGCGGCGAGCCCCGCCGCCCGAGACGACGTCGAGCAGATCCGGCTCGCCAGCCAGCGGGCGCGGGACCTGACCCGGCAGCTCCTGGCCTTCGCCCGCCGGGACTTCATCGCCCCCGAGCCCCTCGACCTCAACGAGGTGCTGAAGAGGAGCGAGAAGCTGCTCCGGCGCCTTCTGGCCGAGGACGTGGAGCTGCGGGTGAGCCCGGGCGAGGCGCTCTGGCCCGTCCTGTGCGATCCGGTCCAGATCGAGCAGGTGCTTCTCAACCTGGCCGTGAACGCCAGCGACGCCATGCCCGGCGGGGGAACCTTGACCCTCGCAACCGGGAACGTCCGGGCGGCCTCTGGCGGTCCGGCCCCCGGGCCCGGTCGCGCGGCGGGTGAGTGGGTGCGCCTCACCGTCCGAGACCAGGGCGTGGGCATGTCGCCCGAGGTGAGGAAGCACCTGTTCGAGCCCTTCTTCACCACCAAGCAGGCGGGCACGGGCCTCGGGCTCGCCACCGTCTACGGCATCGTCACCCGGAACGGCGGCCACATCCGCGTCGATAGCGAGCCGGGGCGCGGGACCACCTTCGAGATCGACCTCCCCCGCACCGACCGGCCCGCGGCCGTGCAGCCCGCCCCGCCTCCCTCGTCCCCCGCCAGGGGGACCGAGAGCGTGCTGGTCATCGAGGGCGATGCCCTGGTCGGGGCGGTCACCGCCCGCGCCCTGGAGGGCGCGGGCTACCAGGTGAGGGTGGCCCGCGACGGTCCCGAGGCCCTCCGGCTCTCGGACGAGCGGCCGGACCGCATCGACCTGGTGGTCGCCGACCTGGGCCTGCCCGGCCTCGGCGTGCGAGCCCTGGTCGACCGGCTGGCCGAGCGTTTCCCCGGGCTGCGTGCGCTCTATGTCACCGGGCAGTCGAAGGACCACGCCGCCGGGCGCGGCATGCCCGAGCCCGATCTCCACCTCCTGGAGAAGCCCTTCACCGCCTCGGCGCTCCTCGAGCGCGTTCGGAGGGTGCTGGACGCCGATGGCTGAATTCCGTGCCCGTCGCTTCAGCCTTGACGTCACGCGGCTTTTCGGCTAAAGACGCCCTCTTTCACGGTCCGGCAGCGATGGCCGGCCCCCCTGACCACCCAGGGCCCGAGCACCAGCGAAGGCCCCTCGCCGAGCTCCCCGCGTGGAGCGGCGAGTCCATTGGGAGGAAGCGATGTCCCAGAACGTCCTCAATGCGGAGAAGCGCGACTCGCGGGGCAAGGGTCCGGCCCGCCGGTTGCGCGAGAAGGGCCTCATCCCGGCGGTGGTGTACGGCGGCGGGGCGAGCCCCGCCCACGTGGCCGTCGACCCCGCCCTGCTGCTCGAGGCCATCGACACCCCGCACAAGTTCAACACCATCCTGGTCCTGAAGCTCGACGGCGTGGACAAGCACGTCCTCTTCAAGGACTACGAGGTGGACCCGGTCAGCCGCCGGCTGCTCCACGCCGACTTCCTGGAAGTCCGGATGGACAAGCCGGTTCGGGTGCACGTCCCGGTCGAGACCGTGGGCCGCGCCGTGGGCCAGGTCGACGGCGGCATCCTCTCCCTGGCCACGCACGACATCCTGGTGGAGGCCCTGCCCGACCGGATCCCGGTGAAGATCGAGGTCGACGTCACCGAGATCAAGATCGGCCACTCGCTCCACATCTCGGAGATCAAGGCGCCCGAGGGCTGCAAGTTCCGCTACACCACCGACTACGTGGTGGTGTTCGTGGCCGTGCCCGAGAAGGAGGAGGTCGTCGCCCCGGTGGCGGCCGCCGTGCCTGGTGCGGAGGGCGTTGCCGCCGTCCCCGGCGCCCCTGGCGCTCCCGGCGCCCCCGGTGCCCCGGGCGCCCCCGGCGCCGCCCCGGGCGCTCCCGGCGCCCCGGCGGCTCCTGGCGCTGCCGCCCCGGCCGCCGGCGCTGCCCCGGCCCCGGGCGCCCCGCCCGCCAGGCCGGCCGGCAAGGGCAAGAAGTAGCGTCCATGAAGCTCGTGGTCGGCCTCGGCAACCCGGGCGAGGAGTATGCGCGGACGCGCCACAACGTCGGCTTCATGGTGGCCGACCGGCTCGCGCACCTCGCCCGCGCCAGCTTCACCGCGCACAAGTTCGCGGCCGAGCTGGCCGAGGCCCGCCTCGGCCCGGAGAAGGTCTGGATCATGAAGCCGCAGACCTACATGAACGGGTCCGGGGAGGCGGTCGGCGCCGCGCTCCGCTTCTGGAGGCTCGACCTCCTCGACCTGGTGGTGGTGCACGACGACCTGGAGCTCGAGCCCTATCGCGTGCAGCTCAAGGTGGGTGGCGGCCATGGCGGGCACAACGGCGTGAAGAGCCTGAACGCCCACCTGCCCGGCCCCGACTATCCGCGCGTGCGCGTGGGAGTGGGCCGGCCGCCGCCGGTCATGGACCCGAGCGACTACGTGCTGGGCCGGTTCGGGAAGGACGAGGAGCCGGCGCTCAGGGCCTGTCTGGAGCAGGCCACCGAAGCGGCCCGGCTGGCCGTGGAGCTGGGAGCGGTGAAGGCGATGAACCAGGTGAACCGGCGGGCCCGCGGGGGAGAGGCGCCGGAGGGATGAGCTGGACACCGCGGCCGGCATGGGGCCGGCGCGCGGGTGGCTTCAGAGACTCCTCGCGGCGGGCGAACCGCCGCTGCTTCGAACCCGAGGGGAGCGAAATGGCCGAGACGAAGAAGATCGTACGCGAGTACGAGACCATCTACCTGCTCAAGGCGGAGACGCCCGACGACCAGGTGGAGGAGATCAAGGAGCGCCTCCGCGGCGTGGTCAGCCGCGAGGGCGGGAAGGTGATCCGCTTCACCAACCAGGGCAAGCGCAAGACCGCCTTCCCGGTGGCCCGCAACGCCAAGGCCCTCTACATGCACTGCCTCTACGTCGGCAAGCCCGGGCTGGTGCACGAGTTCGAGCGCAACCTCAAGATGCTGGACGTGGTGACCAAGTTCCAGTCGGTGAAGCTCTCCGACGAGGTGGACTTCGACGCCCGCCAGGTCGAGCCGGACGTGAAGATCCAGCCGGCGGAGGAGGAGCCCAAGCCGCGCGAGGAGCGGGGCGAGTTCGCGTCCGGCGAGGAGCCCTTCGAGGGCGAGCCGGCGGAAGGGGTGGAGTGAGCCATGGCGCGACCTGACATGGGTGGACCGAAGATGGGCGGCGGGTTCGGCGGCGGCTACGGCGGCGGGTTCGGCGGCCGCTCCGGCGGGCGGGACAAGGACCGGGACCGCGAGCGCGAGGACCGCGGCGGCGGCGAGGAGGGCGGCCGGCGCGGATTCGGGCGGCGCAAGGTGTGCCGCTTCTGCGCCGACAAGGCGCTGAAGGTCGACTACAAGGACCAGAACCAGATGAAGTACTTCCTGACCGAGCGCGGCAAGATCATCCCGCGCCGGATCAGCGGGAACTGCGCCAAGCACCAGCGCGAGGTGGCCACCGCCATCAAGCGCGGCCGCATGCTGGCCATCCTGCCCTACACCGTCGGGCAGATGTGAGGAGGCCGCCATGAAGCTCATCCTCCGTGAGGACGTGGAGAACCTCGGCAAGGGCGGCGAGGTGGTGGACGTGAAGCCCGGCTACGGCCGGAACTTCCTCCTCCCCCGCGGCCTGGCCGTCGCGGCCAACCCCAAGAACGTCCGCGAGCTCGACCACCAGAAGGCGGTCGCCTCCGCCAAGGCCGCCAAGCTCAGGGCCAGCGCCCAGGCGGTGGCCAGGCGGCTCTCCGAGACCCCCATCACCCTGAAGCGCAAGGTCGGCGAGCAGGACAAGCTCTACGGCTCGGTCACCGCCCTAGACGTGGCCGAGGCCCTGGCCGCCCGCGGCCTGTCCATCGACCGGCGCGCCATCGACCTCAGCGAGCCCCTGAAGACCGTGGGCGACTTCGAGGTCCCGGTGAAGCTCCACTCCGAGGTGGTCGGCAAGGTCAAGGTGACCGTCGAGCCCGAGGCCTGAGAGAGATCTCACCCGCAGATCCCGGGGCCGGCGTCCCAGGGCGCCGGCCCTTCCTCTTCCGGGCGTGCCCGAGGTGCAGCGGGACCGCGGGACGAGGTTCCCGCGCCGCAGCACGAGCACCAGCCGATGGCAGGGGCAGCCGGGATCCCGGCGCCCCGAGCCGTCTCGCTCACTCCTGCAGGCAGATCAGCCTGGTGCCGGTGCTGCAGTAGTCCGTTCCCAGGTCGAGGAGCGTGGTCAGGGCGGTGTCGCCGATCAGGCCGATCACGGCCGTGCTGCTCTCGGCGGTGGACGTGTAGTCGCTGCAGGTGCCCGCGGCCGTGCCGACCTCGTCCCAGCCGGGCGCACCCGACCAGACCTCCCACAGGTCGTACCGCCGGGTTCCGTCCGCGTTCATGTCGAGGCTGACGTCCGTGTACTCCCCCGTGAAGAGCGCCGCGGCGGTCGGGGCCAGCGCGAGGCCGTCGGCGCGCACCCAGGGCGCGCCGGTCGTGTCGAAACGCGACCGCGCGGATGCGGTGGTGGTCGCGAGGGCCGCCAGGAAGGTGCCGCTCAGCCCGGCCGCGCTCGCCTCGGAGGCGCAGAGCGCATCGGCCACCGCCGGCCCGCCGCCCGACGAGAAGACTCCGTTGGTCACGAAGGCGCGACGCCCGCTGACCGGGGTGGGCGACACGGCGGCCACCTGGTCGACCTGGAAGCAGTACAGGTGAGCCAGCGTGGCACAGGGGAAGGCTTCATAGTCGGTGAACAACCAGCTCCCGGCACTCGAGAGGCCGCCCAGGATGTTGCCCGTGTCGGTGGTGTCCGTGTAGTTGCCGCAGGTCACGCTGGTCGTGCTCAGGCTGCCGTCCGACGCGGTGGCCGTGACCACCATGGCCTGGCCCAGGTCGTTCCCGAACTCGTCGAGGCGCGGGGGGTAGAGGATGTTGCCGCTGGCCAGGTCGGCGATGGTGTCGACGAACGGCTTTCCGTCGGGGCGCACCCAGCCGCTTGCCGCCCCGAGCCGCGCGATGGCGTCCACCTCGTCCGTCCCGCTGGTCGAGAGCCAGGCCTTGTAGGTGCCGGGCAGGTTCGCAGCCGTGGCGCGCGCCTGGCAGTCGCTATCCGCGCCCGCCAGGCCGCCGAGCGCGCCCGGCGCGT
Source organism: Anaeromyxobacter sp. (assembly GCA_035541675.1). Lineage (GTDB taxonomy): Bacteria > Myxococcota > Myxococcia > Myxococcales > Anaeromyxobacteraceae > Anaeromyxobacter. The sequence continues at coordinate 6,767 of DATKMW010000011.1, forward strand.
AGGCGGTCGAGGTGACGAACACGATGTTCGGGGCCACCGTCCAGACGGCGTAGAGGGTGACGTTCGAGGCACCCATCGGGAACGTCTGGCCCGGAGCGTAGGCCGTGCCGGTTCCGTTCGACAGCGTGTTCCAGCCGGCAAAGGTGTCGCCGGTCTTCACCAGCGCATCGATGTTCCCGAGCACGGTGACGAGATGGCCGGTCGGGTACGCCTTCGAGTCGACCGGGGCGGTGCCGCCGGTGTTCCCGTTGCCGTCGTACGTCACGGTGTAGGTCGCCGGAGCCGGCCCTCCGCCTCCGCCACACCTCAGCGAGAGGACCGCCGCGAACAGGCCCGAGGCAAGGAGGCGGCTGGCTCGTTTCATATGTGACCCCTCCGGAGACGTGATCCCCACGAGTGCACTTCTTCGAGGGCTCGCCAAAGCTGGAACGGCGCAGCGAACGAGGCGGATCTCGCCGGGCGGGTCGGCTTCTGGACTGTTCCACACCTTGACCCAGGCATGGCGGTCCGAAGGACGCGACTCCTCCGGGTCAGCCCGAGGCGCTGCTACTTCTAGAGGTACGGCGAGAAGAGCCGGGCGATGCCATCCCGGAGCCTGAGCGGGAGCGGCCGCACGTCCATCTCCTCGAGGCTGACCGGGCGTGCCCCGGCCAGGCGGGCGTCGACGAGGGCATCCACGTCCGCCGCCACCCCGGCGTCGAAGGCCTCGACGTCCAGCTCGAAGTTGAGCCGGAGGCTCCGAGGGTCCCAGTTCGACGAGCCGAGCAGCGACCAGGCGCCGTCCACTGTCATCGCCTTGGTGTGATCGAAGGGGCCGGGCGAGAACCACACCCGGCAGCCGCGGTCGAGCACCTGCCAGAGCTGGGCGTTCTGGGCCCACTGCACCGGGGGCAGGTTGGTCCGCTCCGGCAACACCACGTCCACCTCCACGCCGCGCATGGCCGCCACGTTCAGGGCGGTGATGAGCGTCGGATCGGGCAGGAAATAGGGGGTGACCACCCGGATGCGCCGGCGGGCCACGGCGATGGCCCCGAGCAGCATCCACCGGATGGTCTCGAAGTCCTCGTCCGGCCCGTCGGGGATGCTCCGGGCCAGGACCGGCCCCTCCGAGGTGGCCGGGGGGAAGAAGGCCGGGCCGTCCAGGCTCTCACCGGTGGTGAATAGCCAGTCCTCGGAGAAGGCCGACTGGAGTTGGGCCACCACCGGCCCCTTGAGCCGCGCGTGCAGGTCCAGGGACGGCGGGGGGCCGTCCGCCCTGGCCAGGAAGGTGTCCCTCACGTTCATCCCGCCGGTGAACCCCACCCGGCCGTCGGCCACCAGGATCTTCCGGTGGTTGCGGAGGTTCACGAAGGGAAGCCAGGCCGGCGAGAGCCGGGGCAGGAAGAGCGCGGTGCGGACACCCCGCCGGTTGAGGATGCGGTGCACCGGGGGCCAGCGGTAGCGGACCCCGACCGCGTCCACCAAGACCCGTACCTGCACGCCCCGCTCCCGGGCTCGCGAGAGCGCCTCCACGAAGGCGTCCCCGGCCGTGCCCGGGTCGAAGATGTAGGTGCAGAAGGTGAGCGAGCGTTCGGCGGCGTCGATGGCGGCGATCATGGCCGGATAGGCCTGGCCGCCGCCCTGGAGGAGCTCCACCGCGTTGCCGGCCACCAGCGGCCGGCGCACCACCGCGTCCGCCAGCTGGAGGAGCGGCTCGAGATGCTCGGCGCCTGGGGGGAGCGGGGGCGGCGGCGGTTGGTCCTCGGGCCGGGCCCGGATGGCCGGCAGGCGCAGCGCCTGGGCCCTTCTGCGGATCCGGTTCACGCCGAAGACCAGGTAGGCCGCCGCGCCGACGATCGGGGCGAAGGCGATGAGGCCCACCCAGCCCAGGGCGGCCCGAACGTCGCGCTTGTGCAAGATGGCGTGGCTCGCGGCCACCACCGCCACCAGGATGGCCGCCACCGAGGCGGCGAGCTTCCAGGGATCCGCCAGCACCGATCGCCGATCGAACCAGAGATCCGGCGCCGGGGCGAGAAAAGTCCGGCCCCCTGACCCTCCGGTTGTACTGCCCACGCCCCCTCGCCGTAGAATCGTCCGATGGACGGAGCCAAGTGCGCCGCGCTGAAGCGCGAGCTCTCCCAGATGCCCGAGCCCCAGGTCGTCTCCGTCGAGCGCTTCTTCGACGGCAACGACGACGTGGCCTCGATCGGCTGCAACCTCCCCAAGCACCCCGGGGTGCAGGTCTTCCGGGACGTCCTATCCGGGCTGCTCCGCCAGCCCGGCGTCGAGGGCGTCTACGCGCAGATCTTCGAGGTCGACCCCGGCGAGGAGTACTGGCCCTTCGCCGACACCGTCCTCGTGGTCGGCACCCTCCCCGCCACCGTGCTCCGCGGGGAGGTGAGGAGGCTCATGCCCGACGAGGTCGACCTCCTGGTCCCCGACGACGTCCCCCCGGCCATCGCCGAGCGCCACGCTGGCGCACCGGTGCTGTCCATCTGGTGGGACTGAGAACGGGAGCCATCGCTCCCGGGCCGCCCCGGTAGGCATTTCCTAGGGTGCGCCCAGCGATCAACCAGGAAACGGCGCCGCAGTTCCGGCGTCCCGGCGAGCTGTCCCGAGCCCCCCGGAGCGGAGGACGACCAGGCGTGGGGTGGAGCGGAGCAGGGCCTGGAGGGCGGCCCGGGCCCGGCGGCGCCTGGCCCTCTTCGGGCTCGCCTGCGGCGCAGCAGGATGAGCCTCGACTCGAGATGCAGGCTCCGCGCCCGGCGCCGCCGGCCGGGGTCCTGAGTGAGCCCTGAGTGGACCCGAGGAGCAGCCGAGGGGTTCCCAGCGGCCGGTCTGCCCTCTCCGGGCCCAGGTCCACCGGGTGGCCCGTGCCCAGCCCGGGGGCCTCTAGGCTGCAGCCCGCGGCTCCTGCGCCTTCACCCGGCCGAGCAGCGCCCCGAGGTCGTCGCCGGAGAGGGTCTCGCGGCTGAGCAGGTCCTGCGCCCCTTCCAGGAGCACGGCCCGGTTCGCCTCCAGGACCTCCCGGGCCCGCCGGAAGGCGGAGTCGACCAGCTCTCGCACCGCCAGGTCGATCTCCCGCGCCGTGGCCTCGGAGTAGAGGCGGCGGGTGCCGGCCACCGGGCCGAGGAAGCCGTCCGGCTCGGTGCCGTAGGCCACCGGGCCGAGCTGCCCGCCCATGCCGTAGCGGGTCACCATGCTGCGAGCGATCTCGCTCGCCTTGCTGAGGTCGTCCGCGGCGCCGGTGGAGAGGTGGCCGAAGACGAGGTGCTCGGCGGCGCGCCCTCCCAGCAGGACCGCCATCTTGTCCTCCAGCTCCTCGCGGGTCATGAGGTAGCGGTCCTCGGTGGGCCGCTGGATGGTGTAGCCGAGCGCGCCGATGCCCCGGGGGATGATGGAGATCTTGTGCACCGGGTCGGTCCCGGGCAGCGCCGCCGCCACCAGGGCGTGGCCGATCTCGTGGTGGGCCACCACCTCCCGCTCGCGGGGGTTGAGGAGCCGGTTCCTCTTCTCCAGCCCAGCCACGATCCGCTCCACCGCCACGTTGAAGTCCTCGAGCGAGACCTGCTCCGCGCCCCGCCGGGTGGCCACCAGCGCCGCCTCGTTCACCAGGTTGGCCAGATCCGCCCCGGTGAAGCCGGGGGTGAGCGCCGCCACCTCCTCCAGCTTGACCCCGGGCGAGAGCGCCACCCTGCGGGCGTGCACGCCCAGGATGGCCACCCGGCCGGCGCGGTCGGGCCGGTCCACCAGCACCTGCCGGTCGAAGCGGCCGGCCCTGAGCAGCGCCGGGTCGAGCACCTCGGGCCGGTTGGTGGCCCCGATGAGCACGATCCCGGAGGAGGGATCGAACCCGTCCAGCTCCACCAGGAGCTGGTTCAGGGTCTGCTCCTTCTCGTCGTGTCCGCCGGAGAGCCCTCCCACGCTGGCGCGAGCCCGCCCCAGCGCGTCCAGCTCGTCGATGAAGATGATGGCCGGCGCCTTGGCCCGGGCCTGCTCGAACAGGTCGCGCACTCGCGCCGCCCCCACCCCCACGAACATCTCCACGAACTCGGAGCCGGAGATGGAGAAGAAGGGCACCCCCGCCTCGCCCGCCACCGCCTTGGCGAGCAGGGTCTTGCCGGTGCCGGGCGGGCCCACCAGGAGCACGCCCTTGGGCATGCGCGCCCCCAGCCGGCCGTAGGACTTCGGGTCCTTGAGGAAGGAGACCACCTCCTGCAGCTCGGCCTTGGCCTCCTCCACGCCCGCCACGTCGGCGAAGGCGACCTTGGTGTCCGTCTCCACGTAGACCTTGGCCTTCGACTTCCCGATGGACATGAGCCCCCCGCCCATGCCCCCCAGCTGCTTGGACATGCGCCGGGAGAGCCACATCCAGATCCCGAAGAAGATCAGGGTCGGCACCACCCAGGAGAGGACCATGGGGACCAGGTCGCTTTGGAATCGACCGGCGTACTGCACCTTGTGGGCGTCGAGCTCCTTGGCCATCTCCGCGTCGACCCGCACGGTGACGAAGCGCCTCTTCCCGTCGAGCAGCGGCTCCTTCAGCTCGCCCTGGAGCTGGTCCTGCGAGACCGTCACCTGCGCCACCTTGTCCTCGCGCACCAGCCTCTGGAACTCGCTGTAGGGGATGGCCACGACCTGCGCCCGGGCCCACAGCCCCTGGAAGGCCAGGACCGAGAGGAGGGCGATGACGAGGAAGCCGACGTTGAACCTGGTCGCCTGCTTGTTCATTGAGATCACCCGGGCGGGATGTCCGCCCCCGTTCTCTTAGATGCGTAACCACTCCCCCTCGGTTCGCAAATACGAAGAACCGCAGGAACACTTTGAAACAATCGATGGCTCCACCGTGCCCGGCCGGGCCGGGGCGTGCAGTAGACTCCGGGGAGATGGCTCGCATCCTGGTGGCAGACGACCACGACGCCATGCGCGAGGGCATGGTGCTGGTGCTCTCGCGCATGGGCCACGAGGTACTGGGGGTGAAGGGCGGCGAGGAGGCCCTGGCCGCCTACCGGAAGCGCCCGGCCGACGTGGTCGTCACCGACCTTCGCATGGTACCGGTGGACGGCATCGAGGTGCTGCGCCGGCTCCGCGCCTTCGACCCCGACGCCACCGTGCTGGTGATCTCCGCCCACGGCACCGTCGCCACCGCCGTCGAGGCCATGCACCAGGGGGCCATCGACTTCGTGGAGAAGCCGTTCTCGCCCGAGGTGCTGCGGGCGCGGGTGGAGAAGGCGATCCAGATCGCGCAGGAACGGCGCTTCGCGCGGACCGAGAGCGACCGGGCCGAGGCCCTCGACGCGGACCTCCTCCGGGAACACGACCCGCACGGCCTGCTGGGCGGTTCAGAGCCCATGCGGCGGGTGCTGGAGCAGATCCGCAAGGTGGCACCCACCGACGCCACCGTGCTCATCCTGGGGGAATCGGGGACCGGCAAGGAGCTCGTGGCCCGCGCCCTCCACGACGCCGGCCCGCGCCGGGCGCGGCCCTTCGTCTCCGTTTCCTGCGCCGCCATCCCCGAGGGGTTGCTCGAGTCCGAGCTCTTCGGCCACGAGCGCGGGGCCTTCACCGGCGCGGTGAGGCGCAAGCTGGGGCGCTTCGAGCTGGCCCACGGCGGGACCCTCTTCCTCGACGAGGTGGGCGAGATCCCGCCCTCCGTCCAGGTGAAGCTCCTGCGCGTCCTGCAGGAGCGGCGCATCGAGCGGGTCGGCGGCGAAGGGTCGGTGGAGGTGGACGTGCGGGTGGTCTCGGCCACCAACCGCGACCTCTCCCGCCTGGTCTCCGAGGAGCGCTTCCGCGAGGACCTCTACTACCGGCTGGACGTGGTGCAGATCCGCCTGCCCCCGCTCCGCGACCGGCCCGGCGACGTGGAGGAGCTGGCTGCCCACTTCCTGTCCCGGGCCGCGCCGCGCCTGGGGCGGAAGGTCCAGGGCTTTGCGCCCCAGGCGCTGGAGCTCCTCCGCCGCCACCGCTGGCCGGGCAACGTGCGCGAGCTGCAGAACCTGGTGGAGCAGGCCCTGGTCTTCGCCGAGGGCCCGCTGGTCAGCGAGAAGGACCTCCCCGAGGGATTGCGTCGCGGCCCGACCCCGGCCCGCGAGCCCGCGCCCTCCGACGACCGGAGCCTCCCCGAGGTGCTCGAGGACCTCGAGCGGCGGCTGGTCCTCGAGGCGTTCGAGAAGGCGCACGGGGTCAAGGCCGAGGCGGCCCGGCTCCTGGGCATCAAGCCCTCGGCGCTCTACTACAAGCTGGAGAAGTACGGCATCGCGCGGGACGACACCGACCCCTGAGCCAGGCCCGCTCGAATTTTCGAGGCCCGCCGGACCGTTGTGCCGGGGAGGTCGGCGCCGGGCGCGCATAACCTCGCGGAACGCCGGGGCCGGGTTGCCGGCACGATCGTTGCTCCCGTCCCTGACGGTACTCGCATGCTCGCACCCGTCCTCCTCGCCGCCCTCCTCGCCTCGGGCCCGAGCCCCGACGCCGGCGCGCTCCGCCACGAGCTCTACGACCTGGCGGCGCGCATCGAGGCCCTCAAGGAGCGCCGCCTGGCCGGCGAGGACGTGGAGGGCGAGCTCGAGCCGCTCCTGGTGCGCTCGCAGGAGCTGGCCGTCGAGCTCGAGCGCCTCCGGCCCGGGGCGAGCGCTCCCCCCGCCGGCGGCTCGCCCGAGGAGTCCGCGCACGAGCGGGCCGACGAGCTCGTGGAGCGCGTCAACCTCCTGCGCGACGAGGCCGACCGGCTGCGCCGCAGGTGCGCGGTGCTCGACGCCCGCATCCTGGCCGCGCTGCGCAGCGCCACCAGCGCCCCCGCCCAGGCGGGAGGCGGAGCCCCCTACGCCTCGCCCGCATGGGCGGCGTCCGACGACGACGGGGCGGCGCCCGCGTCCCCGGCGAGCAAGCGTTCGCTGGTCACCGCCATCGCCTCGCTGGTAGACCAGCGGATGCAGCTCGCGATCCGAGCGCGGGTGCTCGAGGCACAGGCCGCGCGGCTCGAGCTCGAGGCGCAGGCTCTGGAGAACGGCGCCCAGGGCCGGGCGACGGGCGCGCCGGCCGAGCCCGCCGAGCCCCCGTCTAGATGAGCGTGGCGCCGTCCTCGAGCACCCGCTGGGCCTTCATGTAGTCGTCGAACTGTGCCGAGGGGAAGGGGACGGCCAGCCAGGTGGCGAGGAGCTCGCCGTCCGGCAGCTGGATGGCCTGCTGGACGCCCGGCGAGAGGTGCAGGCGTCCGTGGGAGAAGACGCTCTCGTCGGGGAGGAACAGCTCGTAGTCGAGCGCGATCACGTCCCCGAGCTGGCGCGCCACGCTGATGCGGAAGGAGACCTTCACGTCGTCGGGCCGGCCCGGGGGGTGGAGCACGAGCCGCGCCGACTTCCCGGCGGCGGCGATGAGCCGCGGCTGGGCCACCACCGACCCGTCGGGCCGGGTGAGCTTCAGGGCCACGAGCTCACCGGCCACGCCCCGCCGCCGCTCGAGCCTGGTCGCCTCCCGCGCCCGGACCGCCACCTCCGCGGACGCCCCGCCCAAGAGGAAGGCGCTCGACAGCAGCGCCGCCACCTTCACGACCCGAACGAGGCGCGTGGCCATGGCGGCGATAGCTGCAACGGCCGTACCCTCTTGCGCACTCGGGAATATCCGGTAGTTAGCGCGCAGCAAGCCTCCTTCCGCGTGTCATTTCGTCAAACCCGCTCGGAAAACTGACGCAGGCCGTCAGGAGGCGTTCCAGATGCCGGCGCGCTCCCGCGCCCGCCCCTCCCCGCGGAGCTTCAGGAGCCCGGCCAGGCAGCTCCGGGCCGCCGCAGGGAGTGCCGCTGCCGGCGCGTCGGCGTAGGCGCGCCCCGTGATCTCCTCGAGCGTGCCCGGCACCTCGAGCGCGGCCAGCACCAGGGCCTCGCGCGCCCGGCGATGGGCCACCGCCTCCTCGAGCGTCCGGGCCGCGTCGGGAGCGGGCGGCCCGTGCCCGGGGCAGAGCGCGCCGGTGGCGAGCCGGCCGAGCCGCTCGAGCTGCCGGACGTACTCGGCCATGTCGCCCTCGGGTGGGTCGATGACGATGGTGGACACGGTGCTGGCCATGTCGCCGCAGACGAGCGCCCCGGTCTCGAGATCGAGGAAGGAGAGGTGCTCCCTCGCGTGCCCTGGCGTCTCCAGCACCCGGAACCGGCCCAGCCGCTCGCCCTCCGCCACCGGCAGGACCGGCATCCCCAGCCGCGCCCCGAGGAGCCGGTGTCCCCGCACCGGGACCCCCCGGCGCTCCACCACCGCGGCCACCGCGCCGACGTGGTCGGGGTGGGCGTGGGTGAGCCACACGGCCCTCAGGGGACGCCCCTGCGCGGCCAGCCGGTCGAGGAGCCCGAGGAGCCGCGCCTGCTCGTCCGGCTCGGGTGCGCCGGGGTCGACCACCGCCACGCCGCCCTGCCCGTCGGGGACGATCCAGGCGTTGGTGTGGCTGGCCGGCGGTAGCGTCGGGGTGCGCAGCGCGAGGAGGAGGTAGTCGCCGGGCGGCCCGCTCATACCCGGACCAGCTCGCGCTGGATCGGGCCGAACACCCGGGGCCCATCCGCGCTCAGGAAGACGTCGACCTCCAGGCGCACCCCGAGCCCCTCGGCGGGCAGGTAGATGCCGGGCTCGACCGAGAACCCCAGGCCCGGCACCAGCGGCCGGGTGTCGTGGGTCTCGAGGTCGTCGAGGTTGGCGCCGTCGCCGTGGACCCGCGTGCCGATGGAGTGGCCGGTGCGGTGCAGGAAGCGGTCGCCGAGCCCATGGGCGGCGATGTGGTCGCGCACCGCCCGGTCGACCTCGAACCCGCGCAGCGTCCGGCCCTCCCGGAAGGCCCGCTCGAGGAGCGAGAGCCCGGCGTCGCGCGCCTCGGCCGTGACCCGGAAGATCTCCTGGAGCCGCGCCGGCGGGTGCTCGCCGCAGAAGCCGACCCAGGTGATGTCGGCGTAGACGTCCCGGGGCCCCTTCCCCCGCGCCCACAGGTCGATGAGCACCAGGTCGCCCTTGCGGATGGGGGTGGGCGTCGCCTGCGACGGCTCGTAGTGGGGGTCGGCGGCGTGGCCGTTCACCGCCACGATGGGCGGGTGGTCGGCCTCGAGGCCCGCCTCGTCGAAGCGCTCCGAGAGGAAGCGCTGGACGTCGGTCTCCAGGAGCGCCTCCCCCCGGCGCTGGGCGTCCCCGATGCGCGAGAAGGCCTGGTCCTTGGCGGCGTCGATGACCTCGAGCGCCCGCCGGTGGCTCGCCACCTGCGCCTCGTCCCAGCGGCAGAGGAAGCGCTGGACCAGGTCGCCGGAGGAGACCACCTCGACGCCGAAGGAGCGGACGAGCTCCAGCACGCCCGCGTCCACCCGCGACAGGGTGGGGATGGCGCCCTCCGGCCAGTACTCCATGGCGATGCGGGCCCCGGGCCGGAGCGTCCGGAGGAGCGCGCCGAGCTCCTGGCGCTGCGACTGCCAGGAGGAGTAGCTGCGCCGCGCCCCCGCGACGCCGGGCGGGAACGAGCCCTCCTCGATGGCGTGCACCAGCGCCCGCGGCTGGCCCTGCCGGGGCACGAGGTAGAACCAGCGCCGGGAGAGCATGTGCCCCTCGAGCGCGAGCGCGGCCACCGCGGTGGGGTTCTGGCCGTGGAAGTCGTAGAGGAGCCAGCCGTCGAGCTCCGCCTCCGCGAGCGCCGCCTGCAGGGCCAGGATGTCCATGGCCCGGTTATAGCGCGGACGTTCACCCGGGGCCTCGCCGCCCGGGCGGCGCTATAGTCCACCCGCGGAGGCCGCCATGCAGGGCGCTTTCAGCCAGCACCTCAGGGCGCAGCTCGCCCAGCTCGAGGCGGAGGGGCTCACCAAGCGGGAGCGGGTCCTCGCCAGCCCCCAGGGCGCCTGGGTGGAGGCCGACGGCCGGCGGGTGGTGAACCTCTGCGCCAACAACTACCTGGGTCTCTCGGGAAGGCCGGAACTCGTCGAGGCGGGCTGCGCCGCCCTCCGGCGCTGGGGCTTCGGGCTCTCGTCGGTCCGCTTCATCTGCGGGACCCAGGAGGTCCACCGCACGCTGGAGGCACGCCTGGCCCGCTTCCTGGGGATGGAGGACGCCATCCTCTTCTCCTCCTGCTTCGACGCCAATGGCGGGGTGTTCGAGGCGCTCCTCGGCGAGGAGGACGCGGTCGTCTCCGACGCCCTCAACCACGCCTCGCTGATCGACGGGATACGGCTCTGCAAGGCCCAGCGGTTCCGCTATGCCAACGGCGACATGGCCGACCTGGCCCGCCAGCTCGAGGCCGCCGAGGCCGCCGGCGCCCGCTTCAAGCTCATCGCCACCGACGGCGTGTTCTCCATGGACGGCTACCTCGCCAGGCTTCCCGAGATCTGCGATCTGGCCGATCGCCACGGCGCCCTGGTCCTCGTCGACGACAGCCACGCGGTCGGCTGCGTGGGCGAGAGGGGGCGGGGCACGCCCGAGCACCACCGGGTGGAGGGGCGGGTGGACCTCCTCACCGGCACGCTCGGCAAGGCGCTGGGCGGGGCCGCCGGCGGCTACCTGGCCGGCCCGCGCGAGGTCGTGGCCTGGCTCAGGCAGAGGGCGCGCCCCTACCTCTTCTCCAACGCGCTCCCGCCGGTGGTGGCCGGGGTGACCCTCTCGGTCCTCGACCTTCTGGAGTCGGGCGACGCGCTGCGGGCCCGGCTCCGGGACAACGCCCGCTTCTTCCGCGAGGAGCTCACCCGGCTGGGGTTCCGGCTCCTCCCCGGCGAGCACCCCATCATCCCGGTGATGCTGGGGGAGGCCCCGCTCGCCCAGCAGTTCGCGCGCGCGCTCCTCGAGGAGAGCGTCTACGCGGTGGGCTTCTTCTACCCGGTGGTGCCGCGCGGACAGGCGCGCATCCGCACGCAGATGAGCGCCGCCCACTCGCGCGAGGACCTGGAGCTGGCGGTCCTGGCGTTCGAGAAGGTGGGGCGCCGGCTGGGCGTGATCTAGCGCACCGTGCGCGGTGGTGCGGGAGGCGGCCGATGAAGGGTCTCGTGAAGGCGGAGCGGGGCGAGGGGATCTGGATGGCGGACGACCTGCCCGAGCCCGAGGTGGGCGTCCACGACGTCATGATCCGCATCGCCCGGACCGCCATCTGCGGGACCGACGTGCACATCTACAACTGGGACGCTTGGAGCCAGCGGACCATCCCCGTGCCCATGGTGGTGGGGCACGAGTACGTGGGGCGGGTGGAGCGGGTGGGCGCCGAGGTGGAGGCGTTCCGCCCCGGCGAGCGGGTGAGCGGGGAGGGCCACGTCACCTGCGGCTTCTGCCGGAACTGCCGTGCCGGCCGCCGCCACCTCTGCCGCCACGCCGTGGGGGTGGGCGTGAACCGGCCCGGCGCCTTCGCCGAGCTCCTGGTCATCCCCGCCGACAACGTCTACCGCATCCCCGACGACGTTCCCGACGACGTGGCCGCCGTCCTCGACCCCTTCGGCAACGCCGCCCACACCGCCCTCTCGTTCGACCTGGTGGGCGAGGACGTCCTGGTCACCGGCGCAGGCCCCATCGGCGTCATGGCCGCCGGGATCGCCCGCCACGTGGGGGCCCGCCACGTGGTGGTCACCGACGTGAACGACTACCGGCTGGAGCTGGCCCGGAAGCTCGGCGCCTCGCGGGTGGTGAACGTGGCCCGCGAGGACCTGCGCGGGGTGATGCGCGAGCTCCGGATGAAGGAGGGGTTCGACGTGGGGCTGGAGATGAGCGGGAACGGCCAGGCCTTCCGCCAGCTCCTCGAGGTGATGAACCACGGCGGCCGCATCGCCCTCCTCGGGATCATGCCCGGCGAGGAGGCGATCGACTGGGGCCAGGTCGTCTTCAAGGGGCTTCTCCTGAAGGGCATCTACGGCCGGGAGATGTACGAGACCTGGTACAAGATGATCGCCATGCTGCAGACCGGCCTGGACATCGGCCCGGTCATCACCCATCGCTTCCCCATCGCCGAGTACCAGCGCGCCTTCGACGTCATGCGGAGCGGGCGGTCGGGGAAGGTGATCCTGGACTGGGCGGCCTAGGCGTGGCCTGGGCGGGGGCGGCTTGGCCCGAGGCGACGTCCCGGTCCCCGGCCGGTCCACCCGGGCACCCCGTCCCCGGCGGACCGGTAAGGCCACCGCCGTCCGCCGCAGCCACCGCGGGCGAACCAGCCGACGTGCGCTCCCCTCCGGCATGTCCTCGTTGCGGCCCCATTCCGCGCTTGGTACGCTCCGGCCATCAGGAAGGCGGTGGAGTCCGCCGAAAACCGCCACCGTTCCGGTGGCCAATGACTCCTGGCGACGCGACGCGCTCGCGGGAGGCATCCCGGACACCAAGGACCTCCTCCGGCGCGGAGCGAGAACTGGAGTGGTCCAGCCCTGGGCCGCAGGAGCGGCCCAGGAGCCGATCCCTACAAGGAGGTCCACGTGACCGCGATCGCGAAGGTCAAGGCGCGGGAGATCCTCGACTCACGGGGCAACCCCACCGTCGAGGTCGATGTGCAGCTGGAGGATGGTTCGACCGGTCGGGCCGGAGTGCCCTCGGGAGCATCGACCGGGACTCGCGAGGCGCTCGAGCTCCGAGACGGTGACAAGAAGCGTTTCGGGGGAAAGGGGGTCTCCCGGGCGGTCGGAAACGTGAACCAGGCGATCGCCCCCGCGCTCGTCGGCACGGACGCGCTCGACCAGGGCGCGGTGGACGCCAGGCTGCTCGCCCTCGACGGCACCGCCAACAAGGACAAGCTGGGGGCGAACGCCATCCTGGGGGTCTCGATGGCGGTGGCCCGCGCCGCGGCCGACTCGCGTGACCTGCCGCTCTACCGCTACCTCGGCGGCGTCGACGCACGGCTCCTGCCGGTCCCCATGCTGAACGTCCTGAATGGTGGCGCGCACGCCGACAACAGCGTCGACTTCCAGGAGTTCATGATCGCGCCGGTGGGCGCCCCGAGCTTCCAGGAGGCCATGCGGTGGGCGGCGGAGTGCTACCAGGCGCTCAAGAGCACGCTGAAGTCCAAGGGCCTGGGCACCGGGGTCGGCGACGAGGGTGGCTTCGCGCCGAACCTCCGGGCGAACGTCGAGGCAGTGGACGTGATCCTGGCCGCCATCCAGAAGGCCGGCCTTGCCCCGGGCAAGGACGTGGTCCTGGCGCTCGACCCCGCCGCCAGCGAGTTCTTCGAGGACGGGGCCTACCTGTTCGCGAAGTCCGACAAGAGCAGGAAGACCTCGGAGCAGATGGTGGAGTTCTGGGCGGACTGGATCCGCCAGTACCCCATCTGGTCGCTGGAGGACGGGCTCGCCGAGCAGGACTGGGATGGCTGGCGGCTCCTCACCGAGAGGCTCGGTGGCAAGGCGAAGCTGGTGGGCGACGACATCTTCGTCACCAATCCAGCCATCGTGGCCCAGGCGATCGAGAAGAAGGTGGCCAACTCGGTCCTCATCAAGCTGAACCAGATCGGCTCGGTGACCGAGACCCTCGATTGCATGCGCATCGCGCGCGCAGCGGGGTACGGGACGGTCGTCTCCCATCGCTCCGGCGAGACCGCAGACGACTTCATCGCCGACTTCACGGTCGCGACCGGCGCGGGCCAGCTGAAGACCGGTGCGCCCTGCCGTGGCGAGCGGGTCGCGAAGTACAACCAGCTGCTGCGGATCGAGGAGGAGCTCGGGTCCCAGGCGCGGTACGCGGGGCCACGCCCGTTTGGGCGCTGACCCTGTCGATTCGCGCACCCTGCCCGGAACCTCGGCGGCCGGGCCGCCCCCCTCCCGCCCTTGGTCGAGGGTGGCGCGCGGCCGGAGGCGTGCAACCGGCTCTGCCCGAGCCTCCGGGGCACGGGCACGGCGGGCGGCACGGGAACGCCGGCGCCCGGCTGGCGCACACCCCGTGGACCCCGGGGAGGCCCCTGCCCCCCGCCGGTCAGCGAGGCCAGGAGACCCCGGTCCGCCCTTGGGCCTGATCCGAACCGGGATCGGCAACGGGGGCGAGACGAGCCCGGACTGCCTCCTCGGCCCATTCGTTCCCCACCCTCACGTACGGCGGGAGCGCGGCCACGAGCCGCTCCCAGCGCTCGAGGGCCCGGCTCGCCTCCTCCGCCCGGCCCTCGGCGGCGAGCACGGCCGCGTGGGCGAGGCTCGAGTACTCCGGGAGCGAGGGGTGTCCTCCCACGACCTCGAGGCGCTGCCGGGCCCGGGCCGGCTCTCCCTCCAGCGCCTCGAGCATGGCCGCCTGGAGACCGAACTCGACCTGGGTGGACGGATCGCGGATCGCGCCCCCGCGCTCGACGAGCTCCCGCGCCAGCGCGCGGTCCCCCTGGTCGTTGGCCAGGCCCAGCGCAAAGAGGAGCAGCTCGTCGCGCGCCCGCGCGTCGGTCTCGGAGAGCCCGGCCAGCTCCCGCGCGGAGAGGCTCCACTCCCGCGGCCGAAGCGCCCGGGCCTGTCTCATGCTGGCCCGGAGGAGCGCGATCCCGGCCGGGCTCCGCGCCGCCCGGAGCGCGTGGACGATCCGCGCGCCGTCGGAGAGCTGGCCCCTGAGCCGCATGGGGAAGAGATCCACCAGCCCGAAGACGGAGAGGGCGCCCAGGCCCTCGAGGATGCCGAGGGCCGCGGCGCCGGCCGGGCCCGATGGCTGCCCCGCCGCGGCGACCGCTCCCCAGGCGAGCACGGCGGTGAGGAGGTTCAGGGCCGGCCCGCCGGCGCCGTGCACCGCCAGGCGAGCTGGCAGCGCCCGGTCGTCCTCCGGGGCGCTGGATTGCTGCCCCAGCACCTGGCCCGGGACGCGCTGGTGCCAGCGCAGGCGGAGGCCCTCCGGCCCCCGCAAGAGGGCCACCGGCCCGACCTGGACCAGCTGGAAGCGGAACCCCACCAGCGCGCCGGCCAGCGCGTGCCCGAGTTCGTGGACCAGCACCACCAGCGGCGCCAGCGCGGCGCAGAGGAGCAGGTGCCAGGTCCACACGGCCAGCATCGGCGCGCAGCATGGCACGCCCGAGGGACGCGGGCGAACGGCTCGCCGAGCCGCCACCCGGCGGGCCGCTCAGGGGCGGGGAGCCTGGTGCCTGGCGTCGCGCTCCCTGAGGTTGGCCACGGCGCTGACCGCCGCGCCCACCGCACCCGAGGCGCAGCCGAGCCCCCAGGCGGCGCCGGCCAGGACGTCGGTCGGCCAGTGGACACCGAGGTAGATCCGGGAGAGCGCCACCAGCGCCGCCACCCCCGCCGCGGTCCACCCGGCTCGCCGGTTCGCGGCCCAGGTCACCCCGGCCATGGCGAAGAAGTTCGAGGCATGGAGGCTGGGGAGCGATCCCACGTCGCTCGCCGCCCCGAGCCAGCGGACCCCGCCGGGCGGCAGGGCGTAGCAGGGGCGCATCCTCTGGAAGAGCGGCCGGAGCACCTGGGCGCCCAGGAAATCTGAGAAGAGGAGCGCCAGGGCCAGCCCGACGAGCAGCGCCACCCGCCGGCGGCCGCCGCGGAACCAGAGAAACGCAGCCAGCGCCACCCCGAAGAGGATCCCGAACCAGCGGGCGGACAGGGTCAGGAAGGCGAGGTCGAGGACGCGCCCGCCGTCCGCGTTCACCAGCCGGAAGACCGTGTACTCGGCGGCGCTGTGGTAGTCGATGGTCACGGGCGCCTGGGCCTCGTCCGGCCACGCTAGAGGAGGGCCGGTGGCGGGTCAACCTCGGGCCCGGCGCGGGTCAGGCGGCTGCGGCCCGGGCCGCCGGGCGCTCTCCCGTCATCCAGCGCCGGCCGGCCAGGATGCCCACCGGCCCCACCATGGTGGAGAGGCCGATCATCGCCCAGAGCAGCGCCGGGTGGCGCGGCCCCTGTGCCGGGCAGAAGGCCTCCAGCAGGTAGCCGGAGGCCGGCCCCACCAGGAACTTGGCCAGGAAGTAGGGGAGCATGGCCAGGCTGACGTAGGTCGCCTCACGCCCTCGCGGGGCGATGGCCACGTTGTACTCGTAGAGGCGCGGAGACCAGAGCGCTTCACCCAGGGTGAGCACGAGGATCATCGCCACCTGGAAGGGCAGGGACGAGCCCAGGCAGAGCACGAACGGGCTCAGCGCCGACACGAAGGCCCCGAGGAGCAGCACCTCGAAGGGCCGACGGTGACGGGTCCAGGCGGTGGTGATGGGCGCCAGGAACAGGATGAGCAGGCTGTTCAGGGACCATACCGTCCCCACCGGGAAGGCCTCGCCCTGCTCGCGCAGGACGTACTTCGGCCAGGTGAAGTGCATGTGCTGGAACATCATCCGCACCAGCGACAGGAAGACCATGAGCAGGATGAACCGCCAGAAGAACCGGTCGCGGGCCGCCTCGACCAGGGCCGAGAAGAAGGCCCTCTTCCGAGCCGGCGCGCCGGCGTCCTCGGGGTCGGTCCGCTCCTCGAACCCCCGGCGGAGCAGCAGGGTCGCGAGGAGGCCTCCCACCGCGAAGGCGAACCCCAGCCCCAGGATGGCGGCGTAGGCGCTCATGGGCCGCGCGCCGAGCAGCGGCAGCGGCACCTCCCGCCGGATCAGCTTCCCGGTGGCGGGATCGAGGAAGGCGCGGCGGATCGGATCGATGACCAGCGGCCCGGCCAGGGCTCCGCCCAGGTTGAAGCTCACGTACCAGAGGGAGAAGGCGAAGGCCCGGGTCCGGGAGCTCGAGGCCCGCTGGATGGCGGTCTGCACCACCGGGGAGATGCTGGCGTAGGCGAAGGCGAAGAGCATGAGCCAGGCGATGGCCGAGCCCGGGCTCCCGGCCAGCGCCATCCCCAGCCGCGTCACCGCCGCCAGCGCGAAGGAGAGAATGAGGGTGTTCCGGACCCCGAAGGCGTCTGCCACCGAGCCGACCACCACCACCAGGCCCACCATGGCCGTGGCGAAGATGGCCGCCCACCAGCCTGCCGTCCGGTCGTCCATCCCGAAGTCGCCGGTCAGCCACAAGGTCAAGGTGGGGAGGAAGGAGAAGATCCCCAGCCACTCGAGGAAGGTGGCGAGGTAGAGCAGCCACAGCTCGCGTGGGGAGCGGAGCAGCGACCGCAGGTCCTCTGCCAGCGTGGTCTTCGAGGGGGTGGCGCCCATGGGGGCGGCGATGCTGGCAGAGGCCACGCGCCACGGCAACCGGCCGAGGAGCGGACCGCTCGCGGGAGCTGGACTCCAGGACGTCGGCCGCGCCGCCTGTTCCTCCGCCCTCGCCGGGGCCGCCCTCACCGGGCGTGTGGACCGATCTGGGGAAACGTCCGACGGCTTCCGACCCCTCGACCGGCAGGGTGGTTAGCGGGGACCCATTCCCGCCCGGGCCCCTCCTCCTGTAGATTCTGGCCATGGCCGAGTTCATCGAGAACCCGCGCAGGTCACCTCGAGCCCCGGTGCGGTGCGAGGCGCGCGTGGCCCTGCGCGAGGGCGGCTTCTGGGCAGGGCCCACCAGCGACTACGGGCCCCAGGGGTGCCAGGTCGCGGCGCCGCTTCGGCTCGAGCCGGGCTCCCGCCTCTTCCTGGAGCTGGTGAACGAGAGGGTACCCGGGCCGTTCCAGCTCTCGGGCCGGGTGGCCTGGTCCAGCACCCGGCCGCCCTGGCGGAGCGGCATCGCCTTCGACGAGGGCAGCGTGGTGGTCGCCGGCCGCTTCTTCGAGAGGCTCGCCGCCGCCTACCCCGGCCTCGACACCTATGGCCGGGCGCCCGATCGCATCCCCCTCGACGGCACGCTCTCCCCCTTGCCGCCGCCGGCGGTGGAGCCCCTGCTCACCTCCGCGGAGCGCGATCTGCTCCGGCTGCTGGGCGCGGGGCGGCAGGTCCAGGGCCTCATGCAGGAGCTGGGCGAGCGCTGGCCCGCGGCACAGAACGCGACCTTCTCGCTCCTGGGCCGCCGCTACCTGACCCTCGGCCCCGCCGACCCGGCCTCGGCCCGGGCCTGGCTGCCGCTGCTCGAGCGGCCCACCTACGACTGATCACCTGAGGAGCAGGTAGTAGAGCCGCCCGCCCTGGCGCATTCGCCCGGCGGCGCCCTCGGCGTAGGCGCCGGCCCCGAAGAACAGGTCCACCCGGGCCGCGGTGCGGATGGCGCCGCCCGCGTCCTGGTCGAGGACGAAGCGGGAGAAGGGGCGCAGAGCCGACCCGGTGGCGTCGACCGGCCGCTCGCTCTCCAGGAAGGCCAGCGCGCCCTTGGGAAAGACGCGGGCGTCGGCGGCCACCGTCCGGTCGGCGGTCACCGGGACCCCCAGGGAGCCGGTGGCGGCGTCGGCGAAGCGGAAGAAGACGTAGGAGGGGTTCCTGGCCAGCAGCTCCGCCTGCTCGGCGGGGTGCTGGGCCAGCCAGGCCCGGACCGACTGCATCGAGACCTCGTCCGGCTTCAGGGCCCCGCGCCGCACCAGCTCGGTGCCCAACGCGGCGTAGCGGTGGCCGTTCTTCCCGGCGAAGGTGACCACCCGCGCCGTGCCGTCCGGCAGCCGTACCACCCCGCTCCCCTGGATCTCCAGGTAGAAGGCGTCCACCGCCGAGTCGACCCAGCACAGCTCCGCGCCCTGCCCGTCGAGGGCGCCGGCGGCGATCTCGGCGCGGGTGGGGTAGGGCACCAGCCTGCCCGAGACCACCCTGCCCACCAGGTCCTCGGAGAGCTGCGGGAAGTCCTTGGCCCGCACCTCCACCAGGTCGTCCGGGGCCCGGTGGAGCGGAACCTCGAACGGCCCCTGCTTCACGAGCGAGCCGCGGAGCTCGGGCAGGTAGTAGCCGGTGACCAGCACCTGGCCCTGGCCATCGCCGGTGGAGCGGAAGACGCGGTAGTCGCGGCGCAGCGCCTCGGCGAGCGCCGAAGGCGACGGCCGGTCGCGGACCAGCTCCTGGAAGCGGGCCAGCGTCTCCCACACCTTCTGCACCGGGACGCGCTCCTTGCCGAAGGCGAAGGTGCGGCCGGGGTCGGCTGCGGCCGTACGGGAGAGCCAGCCCATGGAGCGATCCAGCGCCTCGTCCAGGCCGGCGTAGGCGAGATCGTCGGCGAAGGCGGGGAAGTCGGCCGGGGAGAGCTCGAGAAGGGCCCGCTCCGGGGTACGGGCCGGCTCGGGGGGCGGGCGCACCGTCCGGCAGGCCGCCAGGAGGAGGAGGAGCGCCGCGGTGCAGGCCAGGGCGGTGCGCGCAGGCATGCCCACGGAACCGCCGCCGGTCCGGGGAATTCCGTCCGCCCCCCTCATGCCAGCGGCGCCTCCACCCGGCCGCGGCCGCCGGCCCGCGCCTCCAGCGCGCCTCCCAGCTCCCCGGCCAGGACCCCCGCCACCACCAGCCCGCCGCCCAGCCAGTCCGCGGGGGAGAGGACCTCCCCGCCGTAGAAGTGGCTGAACAGCGCCGCCACCACCGGCTCCAGCGTGTAGATGAGCGCCGCCCGCACCGCGGTGGTGTGGCGCTGCCCCCAGTTCTGGACGAAGAAGGCGAGCGCGGTCATCCACACGCCGGTGAAGGCGACCACCCCGGCGAAGGTACCGAGGCGAGCGGCGTCGAGGCGGGCCTGCTCGAAGGGCAGGATCAGGAGCGCGCCGGCCAGGGTGACCCCGATCTGCAGGAGGGTGAAGGCGACCAGCGGGTGTCGCGGCGACCACTCCGACATGAGGGCGATCTGGAATGCGCAGGCCACCGCGCAGCCGGCGGTGAGCGCGTCTCCCACCCGGACCGAGGCCTTCAGGTCCCCGCCGAAGGGACGGGTGAGCACGAAGAGCCCCACCACCGCCAGCGCCACCCCGGTCCAGGCCGCCGCCCGCACCCGACGCCCCAGCAAGAAGCGGCTCACGAACGGCACCAGGAGCACCGCCAGGCCGGTGAGGAAGCCGGAGCGGGAGGGGGTGGTGTAGCGGAGGCCGATCGTCTGGAGCACGAAGGTGGCGAGCAGGCAGAGCCCGAGGATCCCGCCGTGGAGGAGGAAGCGCTGCCCCACCCGGTCGCGCCGCCACAGGGCGATGGCCCCCAGGACCAGCGCCGCCACGCCGAAGCGCGCCGACAGGAACACGCCCGGGGAGGCCACCTCCAGGACCTGCTTCACGAAGGTGAAGGTCGTCCCCCAGAACAGCGTCAGGACGAGCAGGGCGAGGTCGGCCACGGGGAGGTCCTACCACGGGCTCGGGGCCAGAGGGCAGAGCGCAGGCGCCGGTGATGCCCCGGCGTCACGGAGGGTCGCAGCAGGCAGGCGGCGGGCCTGGCCCGGGCGAGCCCGGGCCGCTCCCCTTCCTCGATCCGATCGGGGTGATGGACCGGACCCGGGGCGCGGTGCGCAGCCCACCGCGAATGCCTCGATCGCCGTGTGGCGTCCAGGCCCTCCACCCCGGCGCCGACCCCCGACTGCGGCCGCGCCCGGCCGGGCCCTGGTGCTGGTGGAGCCCTCGAGGCAGCGGCTGCAGGCTCGGGCCGCCAGCGGCGGGGCTCGCGACGGCGCCGGCGCTACCTCGCCGGATGGTAGCGGCGGACGCCGTCCCGCTCCTCGCGCGCCACCACCCCGCGCTCCTCCATGAGCTCCAGGTTCGCCGCGACCTCGGAGATGGCCAGGAAGACGTCGCCGGGCCTGGGCTCGCGGAAGAGGGCCCGGACCAGCTCCCAGGGCGTGCGCGGGCCACGGCGGAGCTGTCCCAGGAGCCGCTCCTGGCGACGGGCGTAGAACGAGTGCAGGCTGTCCGCCACCGCCCGGTGGCCGGTGAAGGGTGGCCCGTGTCCGGGCAGGACCAGCTCCACCTCCAGCGCCCGGGTCCGCTCCATGCTCTGGAGGTACTCGACCAGTGGACGGAAGTAGCCGTCGCGGCCGTCCGGCCCCAGCTCGATGAGCGGGTTCGGGGAGACGCGCTCCAGCAGGTGATCGCTGGAGAAGAGGAGGCGGTGGGCCCGGTCGTAGAGACAGAGAAGGCCGGGCGTGTGCCCGGGCATGTGCAGCACCTCCAGATCCAGGTGGCGCGTCCTGAGGCGCTCCCCGGGGAGGGTGGGCCGCACCTCGCGGATCCGGCGGGCCAGCGAGAAGCCTCGCTCCGCCTCCCGCCCCGCCACCGCCAGGGCCGCCTCCGGAACGCCCAGCCGGGCGAGGTGGGCGCCGTAGTGCGCTGCCAGCGCCGTCCAGCGCGGACCGGTCTCGGCCACCTTGGGGAGGTCGGCGGCGTGCACCAACGCCGGGACGGCGTGGCCGGCCAGCTCCTCCAGCCCACGGGCACCGCCGTAGTGATCGACGTGACCGTGGGTGACGAGGATGCGGCGGACCTCCTCCGGGCTCCGGCCGGCCCGGCCCAGGCCGTCCAGGAGGACGGCCTCGGCCTCGGGCGAGCCCAGGCCGGAATCGACGAGGACGATCCCCCCGCCCTCGTCCTCCACCAGGTAGACGTTGACCGGACCCCCTGCCTGCGGGAACGGGAGGGGGACGGGGACCCGGTGGATCCCCAGCGCCAAGAGGTCGGCCTCGGTCACCGCCCGGCCTTCACCCGCGCGACCAGCGCCGGCAGCACCTGGAACAGGTCGGCCACCAGCCCGTAGTCCGCGACCTGGAAGATGGGCGCCTCGGGGTCCTTGTTGATGGCCACGATCACCCGCGAGCCCTTCATGCCCGCCAGGTGCTGGATGGCGCCGGAGATGCCGGCGGCCACGTAGAGGTCCGGCGCCACCACCTTGCCGGTCTGCCCCACCTGCCAGTCGTTGGGCACCCAGCCCGCGTCCACCGCGGCGCGGGTGGCGCCCACCGCCCCGCCCAGCGCGTCGGCCAGCTCCTCCACCGCCCGGAAGTCACCCTTGGTCCCGCGCCCGCCGGCCACCACCACCCGCGCGTCGCCGAGCTGCGGCCGGGTGGTCCTCACCTCGGCGAAGCCCACCACCCGGGCCCGGACCGCCGGCGCCGGCCCAGGGTCGGCCCGGACCACCGGCCCGGGGGCCCCGACCGGACCGGCCAGCGGGAACTCGGTGGGACGGACGGTGAGTACCTTGACCGGCGTGGCGATCTCCACCTCGGCCAGCACGTTCCCCGCCCACATGGGGCGGCGGAAGGTCACCGCCGGGCCGTCGCCACCGAAGCCGAGCACCTCGGAGGCCATCCCCGCCCCGAGCCGCGCCGCCACCCGGGGCAGGAGGTCCTTGCTCCAGGCCGTGGCCGCCGCCAGGAGGTAGGTCGTCCCGAGCTCGCGCGCCAGCCGCTCCAGCGCCGGCGCCAGGGACTCGGCCACGGGCTGCGGGAGCGCCGGGGACTCGAGCAGGTGGACCGGGGCGCCGTATCCGGCCAGCTCCCCGGCCAGCGCCGAGAGCCCCTCGCCCAGGAGCGCGCAGTGGAGCTCGCTGCCGGTCCGGGTTGCGAGCTCCCGGGCCGCGGCCAGGGCGTGGAGGCTCGGCTTCTTCACGGCGCCGCCGGCGTGCTCCGCCAGGATGAGGACGTTTCCCATGACTCGCCGGTCCGGCGGCTCGCCGCTAGAGGACCTTGGCCTCCTCGCGCAGCTTGTGGAAGAGCTCGTCGACGTCGGCGACCTTGACCCCGCCCTTTCGCACCGGGGGCTCGGCCAGGCGGCGCACCACCACCCGGGGCGCGAGGTCCACCCCCAGCGACGAGGCGGGGATCTCCTGGAGCGGCTTCTTCTTGGCCTTCATGATGCCGGGCAGGGAGGCGAACCGCGGCTTGTTGAGCCGGAGCTCGGTGGTGACCACCGCTGGCAGCGTCACGGCCAGGGTCTGCACGCCGCCGTCCACCTCGCGCACCACGATGAGCTCGCTCCCCTGGAGCACGAGGCCGGGCTCGCGCCGCTGCTCGGCCTCGCCCTCCAGCGACTCGACCTTGGAGGCGAAGGTGGCCTGGGGCCAGCCCAGCCGCTCGGCCAGGTAGGGGCCGGTCTGGGCCTGGTCGTCGTCGATGGATTGCTTGCCCATGAGCACCAGGTCCGGCTTCTCGGAGGCCACCACCCGGGAGAGCAGGTCGGACACCAGGGAGGGGTCGAGCAAGCCGTCGTGGCGCACCAGGATGGCGCGGTCGGCCCCCATGGCCATGGCCGCGCGGAGCTCGACCTGGGAGCGCTCCCCGCCCACCGAGACCACCAGGACCTCGCCGCCGTGGCGCTCCCTGAGCCGGAGCGCCTCCTCGACGGCGATCTCGTCGAAGGGGTTCAGCTTGTAGTTGACCCCGTCGGTGACGATGCCGGCTGCATCGGGCCGGACCCGGATGCGCGACTCCGGGTCCTCGACCCGCTTCGCGGTCACCAGGATCTTGAGCGGCATGCGCGGGGTCCCCCTGGGTCTCTGGCCAGCAGGCGCCCAATCTTGCTCGACGGGCCGGGGCGTCGCAACCGAAAGGCGGTCGCACTGCCCACCGGCGGCCGAGCCCGCAGCCGCGCGAGCCGGTACACTGCCGGATCGTGGTCGAGACCCTGCTCTCCCGCTTCGGCTACCTGGCCGTCTTCCTCCTGCTCCTCGGGGCCGGGGTGGGCGTGCCGCTGCCCGAGGAGCCGACGCAGCTCGCCGCCGGAGCGCTGTCCGGCGAGGGGCTGCTCTCGCTCGCCCCGGCCATGATCACCTGCTGGCTGGGGATCGTGTGCGGCGACCTCGCCTGGTTCCTCCTCGCCAGGCGGCACGGGGAGCTGGTGCTCTCGCACGCCGCCGTGCGGCGGCTCCTCACCCGGGAGCGCAGGGAGAAGGTGGAGGCCCACCTCGCCCGCCACGCCTTCCTGACGGTGCTCATCTCCCGCCACCTGTCGGGGCTCCGGCTGGCCGCCTTCGCGCTGGCCGCCACGCACGGCGTCCGCCCGCGGACCTTCCTCCTCGCCGACGGGCTGTCGGCCCTGGTCTCCGTCCCCCTGGTCGTCTCTGCCGGCTACCTGGGCGCCCACCACCTGGCGGCGGTCCACGGCGCACTCCGCCGGGTCGAGCTCAGCGTGCTGGCCATCGCGGTCCTCCTCGGGATCGCCTTGGTGGCCGTGCGCCGGGCGAGACGAGCCCGGCGGCTCGCCGGGGCGAACGCAGGGCTGGAGGCGGCCCATGACGCCGTGCGGCGCGGGACCGATTCCAGCCCCGGCCGGGATCACGCTGGGTGATCACAGTACCCGCGCGAGGCCCGGGCGAGAGGATGCAGTGCGTCAACGCCCGTTGGCCCCCTCGGCGGGCGCCACTTGGTGGTGCGCGCCCTTGACATCCCAGTCGGCCAGGGCCAAACAGGGGGGCGCTTCGCCGCATCCCCAATGAGCTTCACCCGGGGTCGACCCGGGTCGAGGAGGCCGCCGATGCACTCCCGCCGCTTCGCTTCCCTCATCCTGGCCGCGGTCCTCGCGGCGGCGGGATGCAAGGACGTCAGCCAGCACGCGCCCATCAACGAGATCGTGGTGGCCACCTTCACGAGCTCCGTCATCCCCACGCCCAACGACCTGGCGCTGCAGGCGACCCCGACCCTTCCCGCCAGCGCCCAGAAGGACCTGCTCCAGTCCTTGGTGGTGGCCGGCGGCTTCCCGGCGGACCAGGCGCCCGCGCTCTCCGTGCCCATCGCCGCCTACGACTGGGACGCTTCCACGCACAGCTACCTGGCCGCCTCCGCCTTGCCCGGCGTCGACGCCACCACCATCACCGCCGACACCGCCGCGCTCTTCAAGGTCGACGAGACCCCGCCGCTGCGCGTCGACCTGGAGGCGGCGTCGACGCAGGTCGACGGCGCGGTGACCCTCGTCCCCAAGGCCGACGCGAGCGGCAGCCGTCGGCTCGCCTCCGGGCGCTACGTGTTCGCCATCCGCGGCGGCCTGAGCGGCGTGAGGACGACGACCGGCCTCCCCATCGCCGCCGACAAGCCGGTGGCGCTCTCCATCCCCAACAAGGACCTCTCCGACCCCGCCAACCAGCCGCCGGGCGGCCTCAGCGCCGATCAGCTGGCGCAGATCTCGGCCGTGCAGGCCGCGCTCTGGAACCCCGTGGGCTGGTCCGACGTGGGCGGCCTCTGGACGGCGGGCCTGGATCTCTCCGTCACCCCCGCCTTCACCGCCGTCGACGCCGCCTTCCCCCACGCCGAGGTGGCGAGCATCGCCGCCTTCCAGATCGCGCCGGCCACCGGCCTCACCATCCCCGCGGTGGACTCGGTCTCCGGCCAGGCCCCGCTGCCCTTCGACCTCCTCCGCACCGGGGAGGGCGGGACCATCGCCTACAACCCGGCCTTCGGCTCGGCCGCAGCCGGCCTCACCAGCCTGGACGGCTTCTCCACCACCGCCATGATGCTCGCCCCGGTCATCACCCCCGGCTCGAGCGCCTCGGCCATCGACGCCAGCACCGTGAACGGGTCGAGCGTCCTCGTCTACCAGCTGGGCACCACCCCCCCCACCCTCCTCAACGAGCTCCAGTGGGAGTTCTACAAGGCCACCCACGGCCTGGGCGGCAATCCGTCCAGCGCCAAGTACGTGGCCGAGCCCTCCCCCATCGTCGTGCCGCAGGGCACCCTGTGCCCCATCGCCGGTGGCTGCTCCTCGGTCATCGGCCTGCAGCCGGCGGTCAACACCGGCCTCGGCCTCTACCTGCCACCCCTCGAGGAGAGCACCTCCTACGCGGTGGTCATCACCAAGGGCGTCCACGACCTGGCCGGCAACTCCGTCGCCCGCCCGACCTTCATGACGCTGCTGCTCGACGCCAACCCCCTCACCGCCGGCGGCCAGTCGCTGGTGGGCGGCGTCGACGCGACCACCGCCGCCGCCATCGAGCAGATGCGCACCGACCTGGCGCCGGTCTTCGCGGCGCTGCCGACGGGCATCACCCTGGACGACGTGGCCCTGGCCTACACCTTCAAGACCCAGTCCATCACCCCCACCGCCCTGGGGATCGCCGCCCTCCCCTACTCGACGGCGGGCGCGGGCACGGTGCTCTCGGCGAGCTTCCTCGACCCCGCCACCGTCGCCGCCGAGTACGGCATCAGCGCCGCCCTCCTCCCCGCCGCCCCCGCCGGTCCCATCGCCGAGTTCGCCGAGGTGACCCTGCCGACGGTGAGCCTCCTCATCGACTCCCAGAACAGCGGCGCCTTCGACCCGGCCAACGCCGCCGCCGAGGTGGTGACGGCGCTCGTGGCCGTGCCCAACCCCCTCCTCGTCACCGGCAGCTGTCCGGCCGGGGTCGGGGCCACCCGCTGCGCGCCGCTGGTGGTGTTCCGGCACGGCATCGGCCGCAGCAAGGCCGACATGCTGACCATGGCCGCCGCCCTGACCGGCAAGGGCTTCGTGGTGGCGGCCATCGATGGCGAGAAGCACGGCGACCGGTCCTACTGCACCAGCGACGCCCAGTGCTGCCCCGCCAGCGTGTGCGGCGCGGCCACCGGCACGGCCGCCAGCACCTGCGCCTTCAAGGCCAACCTCACCACCCCCGTCGACGGCGGCACCTCCATCGGCTACTGCGAGTCGGCGCCGGGCGTGCGGGGGTCGTACCTCAACAAGCGCGACGACTGCACCGAGCCCTTCCTGGCGGACGGCGTCTCGCCCAACCCGGCCTGCCTCTCGCCCAAGGGCGTGCCCTACGTCTCCGCCAACTACCTCGTGTCCCTGAACTTCTTCCGCACCCGCGACTCGCTGCGCCAGGACATCATCGACCAGTCGGCGCTGGTGAAGGCTCTCGCCCCCGCCGGCGGCTCCACCGACGCCTTCGCCGCCCACCTGGCCGGCGAGGGAATCGGCGTCGACTACACCCAGGTGTACTGGGTCAGCCACTCGCTGGGCTCGATCCAGGGCGCGGTGGACATCGCCGTGAACCCGCGCATCTCCCGGGCGGTCCTCGACGTGCCGGGGGCCACGGTGGTCGACATCTTCGCCGACCCCGCCTCTGTCTACCACGCGGCGCTGCTCGCGCTCCTCGCCCCGATCCAGGAGAACACCCCCGCCTACCTGCAGACCCTCCAGCTGGCGAAGTGGATCCTCGATCCCGCCGAGCCGGCCAACTTCGGCAGCCACGTGGCCCTCGATCCCCTGGTGAGCCCCCTCAACGCCAGCTTCCCCAACCCGGACCGCGTCGGGGCCATCCTGGTGCAGAACGCCCTCTGCGACGGGAGCATCCCCAACACCGAGAACGCGTTCTTCGACTCGCAGCTCGGGCTGCTCGTCCCGACCGCCGGCGACACCACCAACGGTTACGTGCAGTGGTACGTGAACGCGGCCTCGGGCGCGACCTGCCCCGCCGACGCCACCACCCACGGCTTCCTCCTGGACTACGTGAACCTGTCCCTCACCACCCAGGCGCAGACCACGGCCGCCTCCTTCCTGAGCTCGCCCTCGGCTGAGCCCGCCACCGTCCGGCCGTAGCCCTCGAGGACCCCATGCGCACCGCCACCCAGGCACTCGCCCTCTCGCTCCTCCTCCCCGCCGCAGCCCTGGCCAACGGCTACGACGTCCCCAACGTGAACCCGCGTGACCTGGCGCTGGCCGCCTCCGCCACCGCCGCCCAGGTGGACGCCGAATCGGCCTACGCCAATCCCGCCGCCCTCTCCAAGCTCAGCGGGCTGCACCTCTCGCTGGCCGCCTCCCTCCTCGACAACCGGACCGAGTGGAACGGCCCGTCGAGCGGCGACCTGGCCGGGAAGAGCTCCCACACCCAGTTCAAGCCCGCCTACCCCGTCTCGCTCTTCGCCGCCTACGGCTTCCCCGTCGGCGGCCACGCCGCCGGCGTCGGTCTGGGCATGAACGTCCCCGCCGGCGGCAACGTCTACTACCCCGACGACTGGGCCGGCCGGGGCCGGATCATCACCGTGGACCGGAAGATCTACGGCTTCTACCTGACCGGCGGCCTGGAGCTTCTCGAGGGGCTCCGCATCGGCGGCGGGGCGGTCTACTACTACGGCACAGAGTACCTGAAGCAGGGCATCCAGCCCTTCCCCGACGCCTACGGAGAGCTGTCCACCAAGGGCGGCGCCTTCTCCTACGACCTGGCCGCCGAGTACAAGCTGGCCCCCATCCCCCTCACCCTGGCCGCCGACTACAAGTACAAGGGGACCATGAAGCTCTCCGGCAACGGCCACTTCGTGGTGCCGGAGGGGCTCCTCCCCGGCAGCGCCACGCCGCCGGTCGACCAGGGCGTGAAGCACGACCTGACCTACCCCGCCGTCCTCAACGTCGGCGCCGCCTACCGGGTGACCCCGCCCGTCCTGATCACCGCCGGGTTCACCTACAACTGGTACTCCGTCTACAAGTCCGACGTGTTCCAGGGCGACAAGGGCACCAGCATCACCGTGCAGCGCAACTACAAGAACGGCCGCACCTTCCGCCTCGGCGGTGAGTGGGACGCCGCCCGGGCGCTGCAGCTGCGCGCCGGGGTGCTGCGCGACCTCTCCGGGCTGGACACCGACACCTACTCGGCCACCCTCCCCGACGGCAACGCCTGGGCCGCGGCGCTGGGCCTGGGCTACAGCCTCCAACGCGACCTGGCGATCCAGGCGGCCTTCTTCTACGCCTGGCTGGACAAGGTCACGGTCACCGGCGACCAGGAGCTTCCCGGCAGCTACCGCACCAACGTCTGGATCGCCTCGCTGGGCCTCACCTGGCGGACCGACCTGGGCGGCGGGCGGTAGGCGAGCGCCGGCCGGGCCCTGCCTCGGCCCGGCCATCGCCGGCTTAGCTCCCCTCCCGCGCCATCGGCTCCTCGTTGTTCTCGCGCGCCGCGCGCTCGCCCAGCGCGGTGAGGACCGACCGCGCCAGCCCGCGCCGGAAGATCTCCGCCGGGAGCGGCATCCGGTCGTCGCCGCCCTCGTCCCGCGGCGAGCTGGGCAGGAGCCGGTTCGCCTGCGCGAGCGCGCCGACCAGCGACCCGGGGAAGAGCGCGTGGGTGAGCCGCAGCAGGCGGGCCGGCAGCCCCACCACCAGGAAGCGGCGGCGGGCCTCCACCGCCCGGACGATCTTCCGCGCCGCCCCCTCGGCGCCGATGGTGAGGAGCGGCAGGGAGGCCGCCACCGCCAGGAGGGTGGCCTCGGCCGAGCGTTTGCCCTTCACCAGGGCGCGGCCGAAGGAGCCGGTGCGCATGAGCCCGGGGATGACGGTCACCACCAGGACCCCGTACTTGGCCGCCTCGGCGGCCAGGGCCTCGGACCAGCCGCGCATGGCGAACTTGGCCGCGCTGTAGGTGGAGAGGTGGGGGAAGGCGACCGCCGCCCCCAGCGAGGTGACGTTGACCACGGTGCCGTGCCGGCGCGCCCGCATTCCCGGCAGGACCGCCTCGGCGGAGTGGACCGCACCCCAGAAGATGGTGTCCATGGCCCGCCGCAGGTCCTCGAGCGTCATGGTCTCGGCCGGGCCGACCTGGAGGATGCCGGCGTTGTTCACGAGGAGCTCGACCGGGCCCAGGCTCTCCTCCACGTCGGCCACCAGCGTGCGCATCCCTTCGCGATCGGTCACGTCTCCGGGGAAGGCCCCGGCCTCGATGCCCTCGGCCTCGAGCCCAGCCCGGGCCCGCTCCAGCTCCTCCTCGTCCCGGGCGCACAGCGCCACCTTCGCTCCCCGGCGCCCCAGCTCCCGCGCCAGGCACAGCCCCAGGCCGCGCGAGCCGCCGGTGACTAGCGCCACCTCGCCAGCCAGGCAACTCCCCCGCCCCCCGAGCAGGCGGCGGGCCAGGTAGGCCGCGCCCCCTGCAGCCAGGGTGACGATCGCTGGGCGGTGGGGCGAAGGCATGCGGTTCCTCCGCAGCAACATGCGCACCCGCGGCCTCCGCCGCCGGCCCTCCCCCTCGGGTGTGCCCTCCCTCGGCGGCGCGCTCAGCGGGCGCGCGGCACGGAGAGCTCCACCCACACGCCGACCAGGTGGCGCAAGGTCGCCAGCGACTTCTCCATCCCCGTGACCGAGAGCCACTCGGTGGGCCCGTGGAAGTTCTGGCCGCCACCGAACACGTTGGGCGTGGGCACGCCCATGGCCGTGAGGCGCGAGCCGTCGGTGCCGCCGCGGATGGGCACCCAGTGCGGCGTGAGCCCGGCCCGGCGGGTGGCCTCCTCGACGGCGGCGGTGACGCGCGGCTCGCGGGCGATCCCCTCGCGCATGTTCCGGTAGCTCGCCTTGGCCTGCAGCTCGATCCGGGCACCCGGGTGGAGCCGCTCCACCTCCTTGACGATGCGCTCCAGGAGGCGCCGCTGCCGGGTGAGCCCGCCGGTGTCGAAGTCGCGCAGGAGGAGGTGCAGGGTGGCCTCGGCCTCCTCGCCCTCGGCGTGGTGGGGGTGGACGAACGGCTCCCGCCCCTCGGTGGTCTCCGGGGCCATGTCCGGGGGCAGCCGGACCACCACGTCGGCCAGCACCTTGATGGCATTGACCATCACCCCCTTGGCCTGGCCGGGGTGGATGCTCCGCCCGCGAACGGTGATGACGGCGGCGTCGGCGCTGAAGGTCTCCTGGTTCAGCTCCCCGGCCGCGTCCCCGTCGATGGTGTAGGCGACCTCGGCCCCGAAGCGCTTCAGGTCGAGGTAGCGGGTGCCGTTGCCCACCTCCTCGTCCGGGGTGAAGGCGATGCGCAGCTCGCCGTGGGGGCGCGCCGGATCGCCGAGGAGCTCGTCGCAGAGCGCCATGATGATGGCCACCCCGGCCTTGTCGTCGGCGCCGAGCAGGGTGGTCCCGTCGCCGGTGACGATCCGCTTGCCCAGGTTCCTCTTGAGCTCCGGGTTCTCCTTGGCCCGGATCACCACGCCGTTGCGCAGCTGGATGTCACCTCCACGGTAGGTGAAGACCCGTGGTCGCACGCCAGCCCCGGGCGCGGAGGGAGAGGTGTCCATGTGGGCAACCAGGCCGACCCGCGGCACGCGCCCCCGCGCCGGGTGGCCCTTGGGCAGGGTCTCCGGGATCGTCGCCAGCACGTAGCCGTGCCGGTCGAGGGTGACCGCCCGGGCACCCAGGGCCTTGAGCTCGTCCCTGAGCAGCCGGGCCAGGACCAGCTGCTTGGCGGTGCTGGGGACCGCGTCGCTGCCCTCCCTGGACTGGGTGTCGATGCGGGCGTAGCGGAGAAAGCGGCGGAGGGCGGGCTCTGGCGCGCGGCGCCTGGTCACGATGGACTCTCCGGGTCAGGAAAACGCACCCGGAGGTATACCGCGGCCTCGCCCCCGCGTCAGCGCCCCGCGCGCCTCCTCGCAGTGGGCCCTGTGCTATCCTCCTCTCTCGTGAAAGGGACCGCGAGCGACTTCGTCTGCATGTTGCGTGCGTCGTCCCGCGCTCCCGGGCTCGGAGTGCTCCTGCGGGCCTTCCCCCAGGTGAAGCCCGACGCCGTCTGGAAGGCGGGGGGCACCGACCCTCACGGGCGCCGGCGGCGGGACAGCGGCTTCACCCTCTTCGTCGCCGCCGGCCGCGAATGGAAGGAGGTGGTGCTGGCCACCACCCACCGCCTGCGGACCCTGTCCCTCATGCTCGCCGAGGGAAGGGCCCTGGGCGCCCGGTTTCACCTGGACTTCGGCGTGGCGCCCGACGGGGGCTCCTCGAGCCGGCAGCTCCGCTTCCCGGCCGAGGCCCTGCGGCTGCCGGCCGACCTGGGCGTGGAGCTGTCCATCACCACCTACGCGCTCGGCCCCGGCCCCGCGCGCCGGCCCCGGCGGCGGTGAGCGCACACCCGGGCCCGATGGAGCTCGGCGGCGTCCACCTTTGGTTGACCCGGCTGGATCGCGCCACCGACCCCGGGCTCCTCCAGGCCTACCGGGACCTCCTCGCCCCCGCCGAGCGGGACCGGCTCGACGCCATCCGCCTCGAGCCACGCCGCAGGGAGTACCTCTTCACCCGCGCCCTGGTGCGCACGGTCCTGTCGCGCTACGGGGCGTCCCCGCCGGCCCAGTGGCGCTTCGCCCAGGGCCCCCACGGCCGGCCGGAGCTCGATCCCCCGGCCGCGCTCCAGTTCAACATCTCCAACTCTCCGGGGCTGGTGGGGTGCGCCGTCTCCCGCGGCGCGGTCGGGCTCGACCTCGAGCCCAGGAACCGCGCCGGGCAGATCCTTCGCCTGGCGGCGAGGGTCCTCTCCTGGGAGGAGCGCCGGGCCCTCGACGCCCTCCCCGCCGACGCGCGCGCCGACCGCGCCCTGTCGCTCTGGACGCTCAAGGAGGCCTATCTCAAGGCGCGCGGCCTGGGGATCTCGGTGCCGCTCGGGGACATCACGTTCTCGCTGGCCGCGCCCTCCGGGGTCGGCCTGGCTCTCGGGCCGTCGCTCGCGGACGACCCCGCCCGCTGGCACCTGGCGCTCAGGGACCACGCCGGGCACCGGCTGGCCCTCTGCGCCGACGCGCCGCTCCGCCTCGCCGCCTGGGAGACGATGCCGCTCGTCCCTGGCTCGGACCGGCCGCTCCTCCTGGCAGGCTAGGGCCGACCCTCCCGGTGGGGCTGGTCTGGGGCCGAGACGGGCCACCCCACCGGAGAAGGCGCGGCCTCGGGCGGGATTCCACCCTCGGCCACAGGACGGGGACGACAGCCGGAGCGGTGGAAGGCGGCGATGGAGCAGTACCGGCAGGCGTGGGCACGGCCGCGCCCCACCTGCACCGTGGCGGTGGGGATGGCGCGCCGTCCGGGCCTGCAGATTCCGCCGCTGCGCAGGCGCGCCCTCCTTGGCAGCAGCCCGGCCCGGTACACCCGCCCCAGGTCCCCCCGCCCCGCGTCGGCCAGCGACGCCGGGGGGGCCGCTCGGCGACGACGACCGCCTGGCGCCGCCGGGCCTTGCCGGTCGCAGACGCGCCGGATCGCGTTTGACCCCCTGGGCCCTTTGTCGGTAAAGGAGTACCTGTTCACTCCTTCAGCGGGGCACGCCCGTGACCGACGTCGTCAGGTTCTCCGAGGCCTCCGCCATCGCCCTCCACGCCATGGCCGTCCTCGCCGGCGCCGGGGAGGGGCGAACCTCCATCCGCGACCTGGCTGGCCGCCTGCCCGTCTCCGAGAACCACCTGGCCAAGGTGCTGCAGCGGCTGGCGCGGGCCGGCCTGGTGGAGAGCACCCGCGGGCCGGCCGGCGGCTTCCGCTTGCGCGGCGACCCATCCCGCATCTCCCTCCTCGACGTGCACCAGGCCATCGAGGGGCGCCCCGACGACTCCTGCTGCCTCCTCTCGCGACCGCAGAGCTGCGCCCAGTGCATCCTCGGCGACGCGCTCCGGCGGGCGCGGGCAGTCCTCCACCGGCAGCTGGCGCACACCCGCCTCTCCGACGTGGGCCGCTCCTTCGCCCCCCCGCCCCTGGCCCCGGCCCCCCGCCGCCCCGCAGCCCGGGCCGGGGCTCGGGCCGCGCTGCGCCGGCGCTGAGGGGCCGGGCCCGGGATCGCCTTGACGCTGGGCTGCTCATTGAGGTAATCACGTACCTGTTTGCTCGTTGGGCGTGGAACCCCGGGAGGTCCCATGTGCTGCATCAACGCCAGCGGCAGGAAGCTGTCGCTCTTCAGCAAGGCCACCCTCGACCCCCTGTTCCGAGAGACCTTCCTCGCCGACCCCATCGGCGTGGCGCGGGACTTCGGCCTCTCCCCCGGTGAGCTCGACGAGCTCCGCCTCTACGACGCCCGGAAGCTGCGGGCCACCTTCGAGGGACCGCCGAGCCGGCCATGAGCGTCGCACTCGCCGGCAGGGCGCGCCCCGACCTTCCGGACGCCCCCGACGCCATCCTCGGGGAGACGCTCTCCGGGCTCCGCGCCGGCCTGGGTCCGGATGCCGCGGCCACCGTGGAGCGCGTGGTGATCGGCCTCTTCTTCACGGGGGTGAAGCTGTCCAACGGTCACGGCGGCGTCTGCTTCACGCCGGTGAAGGCCATCCCCGAGGCAGTCTGCTGCCCGAGCTCCGCCCGGGCCATGCCTACCTCCGGGAAGCTCCGGGGCGCCTCGGCCTCTCGCCTCGCCGAGGACGCGCTCTCCGACAGCCCCATCCGGCGCGCCGTCGGCATCGCCACCCTGAACGCCCTCTCCAACGCCCGCTGGGCGCGAGAGCCGCCCTCCGGCTACACCGTCCGGGAGGGGGTCGACCCGCTTGACGAGGTCGATCTCGAGGCCGGCGCCTACGCCGTGGTGGTGGGCGCCCTGGTGCCCTACTTGAAGGTCCTCAAGCGGCGGGGCCAGCCCTTCTGCGTGCTGGAGAAGGACCCGGCCACCTTGAAGGCCGACGAGCTCCCCTTCTACGCGCCGGCCGATCGGGCCACCGAGGTCGTCCCCCGCGCCGACCTGCTCATCGCCACCGGCACCACCCTCCTCAACGGCACCCTGGAGGGACTCCTTTCGCTGGTCCGGCCCGACGCACGGGTCGTGGTGGTGGGCCCCACCGCCAGCATGCTGCCGGGGGCCTTCTTCCGCCGTGGGGTGACGATGGTGGGGGGAATCCGTGTCACCCGGCCCGACGAGGTACTCGACGTTCTCTCCGAGGGCGGCTCCGGCTACCATTTCTTCGGCAAGTCCGCCGAGAAGGTCCTCCTCACCGCCACGGCGTAAGGCCCGGCGCCTCCGTGGCGAGGGCGTACCGACCCGGGCGTGTGAGTTCTTCCAGCGTCGTTCCCGGACCCGTCTGCGAGAAGCCCTAGGCGCATGATCCCCCCCGCCACGCTCCCAGGAACCGCCGAAGACGGCCGCGGCTTCTCCGCCTTCCCCGTCCCGCTCACCCTGGCCGCCCTCGCCGGATTGGCCCTGGGTGTGGTGGGATACGCCTTCCACTACGCCAAGGGCTCGTCTTACCTGGGGAACGACCCGGCCACCTGCGCCAACTGCCACGTGATGGCGGGGCATTACGCCGGCTGGCAGGCGGCCCCGCATCACCGGGTCGCCACCTGCAACGACTGCCACACGCCGGCTGGCTTCTTCTCCAAGTACCTGGTGAAGGCGGAGAACGGCTACCACCACTCCATGGCTTTCACCCTGGGCAACTATCCGGACGTCATCCGGGCCCGCCCGGAGAGCAGCGCGGTGGTCGAGGCCAACTGCCGCCGCTGTCACGCCGACCTGGTGGAGGGCATCGCCCATGGCGGGGACGTCTCCTGCATCCGTTGCCACGCCTCCGTCGGCCACCTTCGTTAGCGCGCCACACCGCCCGAGGAACACGCCATGCCGAACCACTCGCAGCCCGGGAAGAACCGCAGCCTCCTCGTCGCCCTGGTCGCCGGCGTCTTCGCCCTGGTGGCGGTGGGCGCCGCCGCCCTGCTCGCCAACATCGCCGAGCGCAAGCAGGAGGCCCGCCAGGCCTACGTGAAGCTGGTGGACGTGTCCGAGGACGACGTCGATCCGGCCCAGTGGGGCAAGAACTGGCCGCGCGAGTTCGACGGCTACCAACGCACCGCCGAGGCCACCGGGACCAAGTACGGCGGCGCCGCCAAGGCCAGCGAGGGCCTGCCGGCGCCGGAGAAGGCCGACCGCGACCCCTGGCTCAAGCGCATCTTTGCCGGGTACCCCTTCGCGGTCGACTACCGCGACCGCCGCGGCCATGCCTTCATGCTCTTCGACCAGGAGGCCACCAAGCGCAACGTCCCGGCCGAGAACAAGCAGTCGGGCAACTGCCTCCACTGCCACGGCTCGATCATGCCGCTCTACCGGAAGCTGGGGAAGGAGGCCGCCCCCGGCGCCAGCCCGGCCGAGCAGGTCCAGGTCGGGCTGCAGAAGGTCGCGGACATGGGCTACTGGGACGCCCACAAGGCGCTGGAGCAGGTCTCCGGCGGCAAGGCCCACCCGGTCTCCTGCGTCGACTGCCACGACCCGCAGTCGATGGAGATCCGCGTCACCCGGCCGGCCTTCATCGCCGGGATCCAGAAGCTGGCCGCCTCCTCGGCCGACGTCCCCCACCTGCCCTCCGTCGAGCGCTGGCGGAGGGGCGACCGCTCCAAGCCCTACGACCCCAACCTCGACGGGACCCGCCAGGAGAAGCGCTCCTTCGTCTGCGCCCAGTGCCACGTCGAGTACTACTGCGGCAAGGGCCTGACCCTCTTCTTCCCCTGGGCCGAGGGGCTCAAGACCGAGCAGATGGAGCACGTCTACGACTCGCTCCAGGTGAAGAACCACCGCTTCAAGGACTGGGTCCACGCCGAGACCGGCTTCGAGCTGCTCAAGGCCCAGCACCCCGAGTTCGAGATGTGGAGCCAGGGCATCCACGCCCGCAGCGGCGTGGCCTGCGCCGACTGCCACATGCCCTACCGCCGCGAGGGGGCGCAGAAGATCTCCGAGCACTGGGTACGCAGCCCGCTCCTCGAGGTGAACCGCTCCTGCGCCGGCTGCCACCCTTACGGCGACGACGAGCTCAAGGCCCGGGTGCTGGCCATCCAGGACCGGCACTTCGCCCTGCTCACCCGCGCCGGCAAGGCCGCGGTGGACATGATCGACGCCATCGTGACGGTGCGGAAGCCCTACGACGACCGGGCCCGCGAAGGGGCCACCGCCAAGGCACGCGCCACGCTGGAGAAGGACGACGCCTTCCAGAAGGCTGCCCGGGACGAGCAGGAGAGGCGGATGGACGCCGAGGTGAAGGCCAGCCTGCTCGCCGCCTGGCGCACGGAGGTGGAGAAGACCCCGGCGCTCAAGGAGCTGGAGGAGCTGCAGCGCGCCGCCCAGTGGCGCCTGGACCTGGTCGCCGCCGAGAACTCCATGGGCTTCCACGCCCCCCAGGAGATGGCCCGCCTCCTGGGCGAGTCCATCGATCTCGCACGCCAGGCCCAGGTGAAGGCCGCCACGCTCTCGGGCGGGCAGCTCGCCCAGGCCGCCCCGACGGCCCCCTCCCAGGCCAAGTGACCGGGGCCTCTTGCGCAAGCCGGCGAGCCGGGTAGCGTAGGGAGGGATGCCCACCGAGGCCATGGAACGCGCCGCGCGGCTGCTGCTCGTCTATTCGCTCCTCGCCTTCGCGGCGGCGATCGGCCTGGGGACCCTCCGGGCCAGCCCCGCGCACCTCGCCATGGACACCGACCCCGCCGTGGTCCAGGCGCTGCAGTCGTTCCACTCGCACCTCGACGGCCTCGCCTGGCTGGGCGCGGCCGCCCTCGGCGCCGCGCTGCGGCTCCTCGCGCCCGCCTACCGCGGGCCCCCCTGGGCGCCGCGGGCGCTCGCCCTGGCCTACGCCGCGGGCGCCGTCCTCTTCCCGATCGCCTACGCCTCGAAGGGGATCGGCCTGCGGCTCGGCCTCAGTCTCGTCCCCACGCTCCTCGCCCCGCTGCTCGCCTCCCTGGGGGGTCTGTTGCTGCTCGTGGCCGGCGGCTGCGCGCTGGTGATCGCCTGGGGCGTCGCCCACCGCTGACGCCTCCCGGCGATGCGACGGGCAAGTCCTGCAGATGCGGTAGTGTGAGGCCCACACCCGCTGCGGCGGGTCATCGACCCAGCGAGGCCAACGGCCGTGGATACCAAGCGCGCCATCATCACCGCAGCCGGCGAATCGCAGCGGACGCTGCCCCTGCAGACCCTGGTCGATCAGGACGGGGAGACCAAGTCCGCCCTGCGCATCCTGGTCGAGGAGGCGCTCTCCGCCCGGATCGAGGAGATCTGCGTGGTGGTCGCCGCCGGCGACGAGGCCGCCTACGCCACCGCCGCCGGACCGCACCGCGGCCGCCTCCGCTTCGTGGTCCAGGAGCGTCCCGCCGGCTACGGCCACGCCGTGCACTGCGCCAGGGACTTCGCCCGGGGCGAGCCCTTCCTCCTCATGGTCGGCGACCACCTCTACGTCAGCCGGGCCGAGAAGCGCTGCGCCCAGCAGCTGGTCGAGGTGGCCCGGGCGGAGCGTTGCGCGGTCTCCACCGTCCAGCCGACCCATGAGAGCAAGCTCCCCTACTACGGCACCGTGGGTGGGCACCGCGTCGCCAATCGCCAGGGGCTCTACGAGATCACCCAGGTCATCGAGAAGCCCACGCCCACCGAGGCGGAGCAGAAGCTGCTGGTCCCCGGACTCCGCGCCGGCCACTACCTGTGCTTCTTCGGCATGCACGTGCTCTCGCCGCTGCTCATGGAGCTCCTCGGCCAGGCGCTCCGAGAGGCCGACGGCCAGAGGAGCGTGCCCCTCACCCCCTCCCTGGCCACGCTCGCCTCCCGCGAGCGCTACCTGGCCCACGAGGTGCTGGGGAGCCGGTACGACATCGGCCTCACCTATGGGCTCCTCTCCGCCCAGCTGGCCTTGGCCCTGTCCGGCCACGACCGGGACCAGGTGCTCTCCCTCCTGGTCGAGCTCTTGGCGACGAGGACTCCATGCTGACGGGGCTCATCACCTCCACCGAGCCCGCCCTCCGCGACCGATCGCTGGACGACGCCTGCCGGGGGCTGGACCTGGCCTCGCTCCTGGAGGAGTGCGCCGAGCTCGAAGCCTTCCGGCGGCGGAGCGAGAACCTCTACCAGCGCGTCCGGGCGCTCTTCTTCCTCTACGCCATCCACCGCTTCCACCTCCCCGCGCGCCTCGGCCCGGGGGCGGGCGCCGACGTCCGGCGCGGGCTCGTCCCCTTCCGCGGCTTCCAGCAGCTTCTGGCTCGCCGCTTCGAGGAGGGCATCGACGCCTTCCTCTCCGTCCAGGCCGCGGAGGGACCGAGCGACGGCATCTCCAGCGCCCTCGCGGCGGCCTACCAGCGGCTCGCCTTCCAGACCCTGGCCGACCAGGTCCGGCGCAGCGTCCGCTCGGTGCGCGGCAACCAGTGGATGTTCCGCGTCGGCCACCCCGCCGACCACCCGCTTCGCCTGCGGACCGAGCTCCTCCGCAAGGATGCCGACGGGACCTACCCGGTGCTGCGCGAGCGAACCCCCGTTCGCATGGATCTCACCCACTGCGGCTGGAGCGACATCTTCTTCCTGGGGATGGATCACCCCGAGGGAGCCCGGGTGCTGAACGCCTCGGTGGACCTGGGCATCCACGGCCGCGATGCCGCTCCCCGCCCGCCGGTCGAGGCCTACCTTCGCGTCGTCGAGGAACCGGTGCTGCGCCTGGCCAGCGTCGACCTGGGCGCCACCGCCGACGTGACCAGCCTGGCCGAGGTCTTCGACTTCGCCAGGGACTACCTCGGCCTGCTCAAGGCCGCGGTCATCGCCGCCGGCATCGTCCCCCCCGGCGTGGAGGGCGCCGGGCAGAGCCTGGCCGACCTGCTGGCGCGGGTGGTGGGCCCCGGGCTGGGCCTGGAGATCGTCAGCTCGGTGAACGGCGTCCCCAAGGGCTCGCGCCTGGCCGTCTCCACCACCCTGCTCGCGGCCCTGGTGTCGGCCTGCATGCGCGCCACCGGCCAGGCCCACGCGCTCACCGGCTCGCTGCTCGAGGAGGAGCGGCGGCTGGTCCTCGCCCGTGCGCTCCTGGGCGAGTGGCTGGGCGGCTCCGGCGGCGGCTGGCAGGACTCGGGAGGCGTCTGGCCGGGGGTGAAGCTCATCAGCGGCGTCCTCGCCGCCGAGGGGGACCCGGAGTACGGCGTGAGCCGCGGCCGCCTGCTCCCCTCCCACCAGATCCTCGGCCCCGAGGACGCCTCGCCCCGCACCCGGGCCGCCCTCCAGGAGAGCCTGGTCCTGGTGCACGGCGGCCTGGCCCAGAACGTCGGCCCCATCCTGGAGATGGTGACCGAGAAGTACCTGCTCCGCTCCGAGGCCGAGTGGGCTGCGCGGAAGGAGATGCTGGGGATCCTGGAGGAGATCCGGGCCGCCCTGCGCGGCAGCGACCTGCGCGGCCTGGGCGATGCCACCACCCGCAACTTCGCCGGCCCGCTCCTGGCCATCATCCCCTGGGCCACCAACGCCTATACCGAGCTGCTCATCGAGCGGGCCCGCCAGGCCTTCGGCCCCGACTACTGGGGGTTCTGGATGCTGGGAGGGATGTCCGGCGGCGGGATGGGGTTCCTCTTCGCCCCCTCCCGCAAGGCCGAGGCCCAGTCCCGCATGCAGCAGATCATGTCCCAGACCAAGCAGGAGCTCCGGCACGCCCTGCCCTTCGCCATGGAGCCGGTGGTCTACGACTTCGCCCTGAACGAGCGAGGCACCTGTGCCGACCTGCTCGCGGGCCCCGAGGGGCTCATGCCTCCCGGCTACTACGCGCTCACCGTTCCCTCTCTGGTCCGAAAGGACCGCCACGTCCTTCCCGCGCCGCGGCGCGCCGAGATGGACAAGTTCGGCGCCGCCTGCCGCAACCGGCCGGAGCTGGGCGGGATGGTCCAGGCCCTCTTCGACGCGCTCCTGCCCCGCACCCGGGCCGAGACCGGCGGCCAGGCCCTCCTCGAGCTGCTCGAGCAGCACGGCTTCGACCGCGCCCAGCACGAGCAGATCCGCGCCGACCTGCGCGACGGGCGCATCGGGCTCGCCCAGAACCGGCTTCCGGTCACGGCTGCGATCGAGGACGTCCGGGCCGAGGACGTGGCCACCCTGGGCGGACCCGGCGACCGGGAGATGCGGGAGGCGGGCCTCTCCGCGCTGCGGCGCGGAGAGGTGGCGGTGGTGACCCTGGCGGCGGGATCGGGGAGCCGATGGACCCAGGGGGCGGGAGTGGTGAAGGCGCTCCACCCGTTCTGCCGCCTCTCCGGCCGGCACCGCACCTTCCTCGAGACCCACCTGGCCAAGTCGCGCCGCGTCTCCCGCGAGGCCGGCACGCCCATCCCCCACGTGGTCACCACCAGCTACCTGACCCATGGCCCCATCGCCGAGCTCCTCGAGCGCCTGGACCGGTACGGCTACGAGGGCCCGCTCCTCCTCTCGCCCGGCCGCGCCGTGGGCCTGCGGCTCGTCCCCACCGAGCGCGATCTCCGCTTCCTCTGGGAGGAGACGGCGCAGCAGGTGC
This sequence comes from Anaeromyxobacter sp., assembly GCA_035541675.1. Classification (GTDB taxonomy): domain Bacteria; phylum Myxococcota; class Myxococcia; order Myxococcales; family Anaeromyxobacteraceae; genus Anaeromyxobacter. Next base: position 47,272 of record DATKMW010000011.1, read on the forward strand.
TCGACGAGCAGCAGCAGAAGGTGCGGGAGAGCCTGCGGGCCGCCCTGATCGGCTGGACCCGGGCCACCGGCGAGGCCACCGACTACACCGACAACCTCCCGCTCCAGTGCCTCCACCCGGTGGGCCACTGGTACGAGCTCCCCAACCTCCTCCGGAACGGGGTCCTGGCCCGCCTCCTGGCCGAGCGGCCCCAGCTCCGCGTGCTCATGCTGCACAACGTCGACGCGGTGGGGGCCGACGTCGACCCTGCCGTGCTCGGCCACCACCTCGCCTCCGGCGCCTGCCTGACCTTCGAGGTGATCCGCAAGCGCATCGAGGACCACGGCGGGGGACTCGCCCGGGTGAACGGCCGGCCCCGCCTGGTCGAAGGGCTGGCCATGCCCCGCGAGGAGGACGAGTTCCGCTTGGCCTACTACAACGCCGCCACCTGCTGGATCGACCTGGACCGCCTCCTCCACGTCTTCGGCCTCTCTCGCCACGACGTCGCCGCCGGCGACTCTCCCCGGGTCCAGGCCGCCGTCCGCGCCCTGGCCGCCCGCATGCCCACCTACGTGACCTTGAAGGAGGTGAAGAAGCGCTGGGGCCACGGACAGGAGGACGTCTTTCCGGTCACCCAGTTCGAGAAGCTCTGGGGAGACATGACCATGCTGCCCGAGGTCGAGGCCCGCTACCTGGTCGTGCCTCGCCAGCGGGGGCAGCAGCTCAAGGATCAGGCCCAGCTCGACGGCTGGCTCCGCGACGGCTCGGCCGAGTGGGTCGACCGGCGGTGCGCCTGGACCTGACCCCGACGCCCGGACCAGCCTTCCCATGCCCCGCCTGAACCTCTGGTCTCGCCTCTTCCTGGTGGAGTCGGCGCGTGCGCTCTTCCGGCACAAGACCCGGTCGGTCCTCACCACCGTGGGCATCACCATCGGGGTGGCGGCGGTCATCTTCGCCGTGGCCGTCGGCGACGCCGGCACCACCCGGGCCAAGGAGGATCTGGCCCAGCTCGGCGACGCGCTGGTGTGGGTGGAGGCGGGGTCACGAAACGTGAACGGCGTCCGCATGGGCTCCCACGTGGCCATCACCCTCACCCCGGACGACGCCGAGGCCATCCGCCGCGAGATCCCGCTCGTCAAGATGGTCGCCGAGAACCTCGACGGAAACGTGCAGGCCGTGGCCGCGGACACGAACTGGGGGACTCGCTACCGCGGGGTGGGCGCGGACTACTCCGCCATCCGCAGCTGGAAGGTGGCCGAGGGGAGCTTCTTCGACGAGGCCCAGCTCCGGGCCACCGAGAGCGTGGCCGTCCTGGGGCTATCGCTCCGCCGCCAGCTGTTCGGGGACGGCCCGGCCCTGGACCGCATCGTCCGGCTGAACGGCTTTCCCTTCCGGGTCATCGG
>DATKMW010000012.1:0-3949 GCA_035541675.1 Anaeromyxobacter sp.
TGGCCCTGCTCACCGACTTCTACGAGCTCACCATGGCCTGCGCGGCCCACCGGGCCGGGGTGGCCGGGAAGGAGGCCGCCTTCACGCTCTCCTTCCGCGCCGAGCCGTTCCAGGGCGGGTTCACGGTGGCGGCCGGCCTGGAGCGGGCCATCGACCTGGTCACCGGCCTGCGCTTCGAGCCGGACGACCTCGACTTCCTGCGCGCCCAGAGCGGGGCCGACGGGGAGCCGCTCTTCGACGACGGCTTCCTCACCGCCCTGGCGCGGCTGGAGCCCTCGGTGGACGTGGACGCGGTGCCGGAGGGGACGGTGGTCTTCGCCCAGGAGCCGCTGCTCCGGGTGGCGGGGCCGGTGATCCCGGCCATGCTCCTGGAGTCGGCGCTCCTCGCCATCGTCAACTTCGAGACGCTGGTGGCCACCAAGGCGGCCCGGGTGTGCCTGGCGGCCGAGGGCGAGCCGGTGCTGGAGTTCGGCCTGCGGCGGGCCCAGGGCGTCGACGGCGCCCTCTCCGCCAGCCGGGCGGCCTACGTGGGCGGCTGCGCGGCGACCAGCAACACCTTGGCGGGCAAGCTGTGGGGGATCCCGGTCAAGGGCACCCACGCCCACGCCTGGGTGATGATCCACGGGGACGAGCGCGAGGCCTTCCTGGCCTACGCCCGGGCGCTCCCCGGCAACTGCGTATTCCTCGTCGACACCTACGGCTCGCTGGACGGGGTGCGGCACGCCATCGAGGTGGGCCGCTGGCTGCGGGAGCGGGGCAAGGATCTGGTCGGCATCCGCCTCGACTCGGGCGACCTGGCCTGGCTCTCGGTGGAGGCCCGCCGCATGCTCGACGAGGCCGGGTTCCCGGAGGCCGCCATCCTCGCCTCCAACGAGCTCGACGAGACCATCATCCGCAGCCTCAAGGACGAGGGGGCGCGCATCGGGGTGTGGGGCGTGGGCACGCGCCTGGTGACCGGCCAGGGGGACGGGGCGCTGGGGGGCGTCTACAAGCTGGGGGCGGTGCGCGACGGCCCGGGCGCGCCCTGGGTGCGCAAGGTGAAGGTCTCCGAGCAGGCCGCCAAGATCAACATCCCCGGCCTCCTCCAGGTGCGTCGGGTGGAGGACGCCGCCGGGCGCGCCCAGGCCGACGTCATCTACGACGAGCTCATGGGCCTGCCGGCGCGGGCGGTGATGGTGGACCCGCTCGACCCCACCCGCCGCCGCGAGGTCCCCGAGGGCAGGGGCGAGGATCTGCTGGTGCCGGTCTTCCGGGGCGGCCGGCAGGTCTACCGGCCGCCGCCGCTCGACCAGGTTCGGGCCCGCACCCTCGCCCAGCTCGCCAAGTTCCACGGCGGCGTGAAGCGCTTCGTGAACCCGCACCGCTTCCCGGTGGGGCTGGAGCGAGGTCTGCACGACCTGCGCACCCAGCTGGTGCTGGAGGCCCGGCGGGCGCCGGGCTGAGCCCGCCTCAGGCCGCCCCGGCCAGCGCGCCGGCCAGCGGTGCCGGGCCAGCGCGTTCCACCTCCACCCAGGCCTGGTGCGCCAGCCGCCCGTGGCGAGAGGCGAGGACGCGGAAGGCGCCCAGCTCGGGCGTGCAGCCGGCGTTCAGCACCTGGAGCGGGCGCGCCGAGGCCGGGTCGAGGACCACGGCGGAGGGCACGTGGCGGTGGCCGTGCAGGACCAGGTCGCACTTGCCGCGCACGCGCTCGAGCAGCTCGCGGCCCAGCGAGAGCTCGGCGGCGTTGGGCCAGCCGAGCAGGCCGGAGAGCCGCTCGCAGAGGGCGTCGGGCGGCAGCGGCAGCAGGTGGTGGTGGAGGGCCAGCACGGCCAGCGCTCCCTCCGGGGCGGCCGCGAGCGCGGAGTCGACCGCGCTCACGTCCGCCCGATCCAGTCGGCCATGGGCGGCGAGCAGCCGCCGGTTGTGCGGGGCGGTGGAGTCGAGCAGCACCACGTGCAGGCCAGGGCGGGAGGCCACCTGGACCCGGCCGCCGGGCATGAGCCGCGCCCCGGCGTCCTCGCCCAGCCGGTCGTGGTTGCCGGGGACGACCACCAGCCGGCCGGTGCGCCGCAGGCGCCCGAACAGCGCCTCGAAGAGCTCCAGCTCGGCGGCCCGACCCCGGTGGGTCACGTCGCCGGTGACCACCGTGGCGGCGACGCCAGCGTCCTCCAGCGTCGCGGCCAGCAGCCGCGCCGCGCGGTCGGTGGCCCGATCGCGCCCGAGGTGGAGGTCCGACGCATGTGCGATGAGCATCTCCGCGATCTCCCGCGCCCCTGTCCCCTGCCTGGCCCCGGCAATGTCGCCCGGGACCGGTGGCGGCGCCGGAGCGTCTACGTGAACGTTGGGTGAACGACCGCGCCCTGGTGTCGCGGTTCGCCCAATCGTCGCCGGGCCGAGGCCGTCCGGTCACACGGGGCGCCTAGCTTCCCGACCGAGCCAAGGAGGCTAGGCATGGCGGAGAAGACGGTTCGGCCCATCGGCCCGGAGGACTTCGGCGTCCTGATGCGGATGGAGGACGAGATCTTCGGGGCCGACGGGGAGGCGGTGCTGGGGCCGTACTACGTGCGGCTCTGCTGCGAGTTCTTCCCCGACAGCTGCTTCCTGGCGCTCGACGGCGACCTGCCGGTGGGCTACGCCCTCGCCTTCGTGCGAGGGCGGGAGGCGTACTGCACCACCCTGGCCGTGGCCCCGGCCTACCAGGGGACCCGGGTCGCCTTCCTGCTCATCCGGGCGCTCATCGCCTCGCTCGTCACCCGGTGCGACTCCTGCTGGTTCACGGTCAAGGAGGACAACCTCCAGGCCCGCTCGCTGCACGCGGCGCTCGGGGCCCGGGAGGTCGGCGTCCGGGAGGCCTTCTACGGCCCGGGCGACCGGCGGCTGATGTCGCGCATCGACCGGGAGGGGTTCGAGCGGCTCCGCGCTCGGTTCGAGCGCATGGGGCTGGTCGAGCCCGCCCCGGCCCCGGCAGCCGAGGCGAGGCCCGCGGCACTCCGGCCGGCGCTGGGTGCGGCGTGACGGGCCTGCCCGGCGCGCTGCGCGCCGCGGGCCGGCTCTCCCGGATCGCCGCGCTGGCCGCGGCCACGCTGGGGCGGAGCGCCGCGGCGGGGCGCGGCGGCGGCCCGGCCGCGGTGACGCGGGCGCGCGCCGCGCTGCTGGCCGACGCCTCGCGGCGCGCCCTGGGGGCGCACGGGCTGGCCATCGAGGTCGCCGGCGCCATCCCGCCCGGGCCGGCCCTGCTCGCCGCCAACCACCGCTCCTACCTGGACCCGCTGGTGGTGGCGGCGCAGGCGGACTGCCTGCCCGTCTCCAAGGCGGAGCTGGCCGGCTGGCCGGTGTTCGGGGCGGTGGCCCGCCGGACCGGCGTGCTCTTCGTGTCGCGCGCCGACCCGCGCTCCCGCCGCGAGGTGATGCGGGCGGTGGAGCGCGTCCTCGCCGACGGCGGGAGGGTGCTGAACTTCCCCGAGGGCACCACCTCCGACGGCTCCGCGGTGCTGCCCTTCCGCCGCGGGCTCTTCGCCGTGGCCCGCGAGCTGGGCGTGCCGGTGGTGCCGGTGGCCATCTCCTACCAGCCGGACGAGCTGGCCTGGACCGGCGACGCCACCTTCCTGCCCCACTACCTGAGGTTCGCGGCCATGGCGGCGCCGCGCGCCCGGGTCGCCTTCGGCGACCCCATCCCCTCCCGCCTCCACCCCAGCGCGGAGGCCCTGGCCGCCGCCGCCCGCGAGCGGACGCTCGCCCTGCTCGAGGACCGGACCCGATGGCTCAAGAAGACGCCCTGACCTACCTCCGCCACGGCCAGACGCCCTTCTTCCGCCTGCCGCTCCGGGTGAAGGAGGTGCCGCCCGGAGCGCGCGCCGTGATCCTCGGCGTCCCCACCGACCTGGGCGCCACCTACCAGCCCGGCGCCCGGCTGGCGCCCTGGCACGTGCGACGGGTGTCGGCCCTGGTCCAGAGCTACCACCCGGCACAC
>DATKMW010000013.1:0-11140 GCA_035541675.1 Anaeromyxobacter sp.
GACGCGGTCTTCCTCTGCTACAACGAGTTCAAGAGCGCCATCTCCCCGAAGGTGGTGGTGTTCCAGCTCCTGCCCATCGAGACGCCCGAGGCGGCGCCCGGCCAGGCGGTCATCGACTTCAAGTACGAGCCGTCGCGGGACGGCCTCCTGCGCACCCTGCTCCCCCGGCACGTGGCCATGCAGGTGTGGCGGGCGCTCCTCGAGTCCGCGGCCTCCGAGCACGGCGCCCGCATGAGCGCGATGGAGAGCGCCACCAAGAACGCCGAGGAGATGATCTCCCTGCTCACCCTCCAGTACAACCGGGCTCGCCAGGCCGCCGTCACGAAGGAGCTCATGGAGATCGTGAGCGGCGCCGAGGCGCTCAAGTAGACGCACCGGGAAAGGAAACGAAGAACCCATGGCCAACGCCGCAGCGAAGCAGCAGGGCAGGATCACCCAGGTCATCGGCCCCGTCGTCGACGTGGAGTTCCCGCCCGGCACCCTGCCCGACATCTACACGGCGCTCTCGGTCACGAACCCCGGCATCGACGAGCGGCCCGACAACCTCGTCATCGAGGTGGCCCAGCACCTCGGCGAGAACACCGCGCGCTGCGTGGCCATGGACACCACCGACGGCCTGGTGCGGGGCATGACGGTGAAGGACACCGGCGCCCCCATCACCATGCCCGTCGGCAAGGAGGTGCTCGGCCGCATCCTCAACGTGGTGGGCGAGCCGGTGGACGAGCGCGGCCCGGTCCCCGCCACGAAGCGCCTGCCCATCCACCGCCCGCCCCCGAAGCTCGTCGAGCAGAACGTGAAGATCGAGGCGTTCGAGACCGGCATCAAGGTCATCGACCTGCTCGCCCCCTACCTGCGCGGCGGCAAGATCGGCCTCTTCGGCGGCGCCGGCGTGGGCAAGACCGTGCTCCTCCAGGAGCTCATCGGCAACGTGGCCAAGGCGCGCGGCGGCTTCTCCGTGTTCGCCGGCGTGGGCGAGCGCACGCGCGAGGGCAACGACCTCTACCACGAGATGATCGAGTCGGGCGTCATCAACAAGGACGACCTCTCGAAGAGCCAGTGCGTCCTCGTCTACGGCCAGATGAACGAGCCGCCCGGCGCGCGCGCCCGGGTGGGCCTCTCCGCCCTCGCCATCGCCGAGTACTTCCGCGACGAGGAGGGGCGCGACATGCTCCTCGTCATCGACAACATCTTCCGATTCACGCAGGCGGGCTCGGAGGTGTCGGCCCTCCTCGGCCGCATCCCCTCGGCCGTCGGCTACCAGCCCACGCTCTCCACCGAGATGGGCGAGCTGCAGGAGCGGATCACCTCCACGCAGAAGGGGGCCATCACCTCGGTGCAGGCCATCTACGTTCCCGCCGACGACCTCACCGACCCGGCCCCGGCCACCGCCTTCGCCCACCTCGACGCCACCACGGTGCTCTCCCGCAAGCTCACCGAGATCGGCATCTACCCTGCGGTGGACCCGCTCGACTCCACCTCCCGCATCCTCGACCCCCTGGTGGTCGGGGCCGAGCACTACGCCGTGGCCCGCCAGGTCCAGGAGATCCTGCAGCGCTACAAGGACCTGCAGGACATCATCGCCATCCTGGGCATGGACGAGCTCTCCGAGGAGGACAAGCTCACCGTGGCCCGGGCGCGCAAGATGCAGCGCTTCCTCTCCCAGCCGTTCTTCGTGGCCCAGCAGTTCACCGGGAACGCCGGCAAGTACGTGAAGCTCGCCGACACGATCCGCGGCTTCAAGGAGATCGTCGAGGGCAAGCACGACGATCTGCCGGAGCAGGCGTTCTACATGGTGGGGGGCATCGAGGAGGCGGTGGAGAAGGCCAAGGCGCTGGCGGTGGGGTGAGCCCATGCCGCTCTCGCTCGAGATCGTGACGCCGGAGCGCCGGGTCCTCTCGGTGGCGGTCGACGAGGTCCGCGCCCCCGGGGTGCTGGGCGGCTTCGGGATCCGCATCGGCCACGAGCCCTTCATGTCCGCGCTGGTGCCGGGGCTGCTCACCTACGTGGAGGGCGGCCGCGAGCACCACTACGCGGTGGGCGGCGGCTTCCTCCAGGTGGCGGAGAACCGGGTCATCGTGCTCGCCGACACCGCCGAGGCGGCCAGCGACATCGACGTGGAGCGCGCCCGGCGCGCCCTCTCCCAGGGCCAGACCGCCCTGCTCAAGATGGCCGAGCAGGACGAGAGCTACCGGCAGGAGGCGGCCCGCGTGGCGCGGGCGGCCGCCCGGATCAGCGTGGCCGGGAAGAAGTAGGGACCGCGGCCATCCCGGGCCGGGCCAGGCGCGCGGGCACGAAGCTCCCCGGCAGCCTGGGGATCCGCACCCGGAAGGTCGCCCCCGCGCCCGGCGGCGACAGGACCGAGATGTCGCCGCCCAGGCCGTGGGCGATGCCGTAGGCCACCGCCAGCCCCAGCCCGCCGGCGCTGCTGCCCGGCCGGGCGGTGAAGAACGGGTCGAAGATGCGGGGCAGCATCTCGGGCGGTATCCCCGGCCCAGAGTCCCGGACCCGGAGCTCCACGCCCCCGGGGATCTGCTCGAGGTCGACCAGCAGCGAGCCCTCCGGGCCGGCCGCCACCACCGCCCGCTCCAGGACCGGCAGGAGCGCCTGGGTGATGAGCGCGTGCGAGGACTGGATGGGCGGCCCGGGCTGGAGGTGGACCTCGTAGCGGGGCAGGGACGGGAAGCGGCTGCGGATCACGGTCCAGGCGGCGTCCAGCGCGTCGGAGGGATCCACCAGCTCCTCGGTCCCGCTGGTGGGCGTGGAGACCACCCGGAGGTCGGCCGCCAGGCGCTCCAGCCGCTTGCTCCCGTCGGCGAGCGCCCGGGCCACGTCGGTCGCCTCGGAGTGGGTGTCGGCCACGCGCGTCCTGAGCTCCTCCGCCTCCCAGCCGTGCCCGGCCAGGCCGAGCGCCGCGTCGGCGTCCCTCCGGAGCTCGTCCACGAACCGGACGAGCTGCGCCGCCCCCGCCTTGATGTAGGCGAGGGGGTTGTTGATCTCGTGGGCCAGGCCCGCGGCCAAGGACCCCACCGCGGCCAGCTTCTCGACGCGCACCAGCTGGTCCCGGGTGTCGCGCAGGGCCTCGTTGGCCCGCTCGAGCTCGCGGCTGCGCTCCTCCAGGGCGAGGAGGACGCGCCGCAGGCGGACCAGGGAAGCCACGCGGGCCAGGAGCTCCCTGGGCCGGATGGGCTTCACCAGGTAGTCATCGGCCCCCGCCTCCAGGCCGTCGGCCCTTGCGTCCGGGCCGCCGAAGGTGGTGACGAGCACGAAGGGCACGCCGTCCAGGGCGGGGAGGGCCCGGACGGCCCGGCAAAGCTCGCTCCCGCTCATCCCGGGGAGGAGCAGGTCGGAGAGGATCAGGTCGGGGCCGAAGCGCGGGGCGTCGGCGAGCGCCTCCTCTGCGGTGGGTGTGGCGTGCACCGCGCAGCCGGGCTCGAGGAGGGACCGGAGCAGCGCCCGCATGGAGGCGCTGTCGTCGCAGACCAGGACCCGCGGGCGGTCTGCGGGTGCCGCCGTGGAGGGATCTCCCGAGTCCATGGCTCCCATTGCTGCAGTTCGCGCGCCACCGGATGGAGAGGCCGGCCCGAGGAGGTCCGAACGAGCGCAAACGCTTTGAATATCCCTGGGAATTCGGCTAGATTACGCCGTCGCGACCAGCCCGGGACAGCCCCCCTGCCGCCGGCTCGCCGCCGACCCATCGCATGCCAGACGAGACCCTCCCCCCAGACCGCCCGGACGAGGGCGGCGGCCCCCCGGGCGACGGCCACCGGGCGCAGGTCAACATCGAGGCCGAGCTGCGCAAGTCGTACCTCGACTACTCGATGTCGGTCATCATCGGTCGCGCGCTCCCCGACGTGCGCGACGGGCTGAAGCCGGTCCACAAGCGGATCCTCTACGCGATGCTGACGGAGGGGCTCCTCTACAACCGCAAGCACTCGAAGTGCGCCGGCGTGGTGGGGGAGGTCCTGAAGAAGTACCACCCCCACGGCGACGCCGCGGTCTACGACGCCCTGGTCCGGCTGGCGCAGGACTGGAACCTCCGCTACCCGCTCATCGACGGTCAGGGGAACTTCGGATCGATCGACGGCGACCCGCCGGCGGCCTACCGCTACACCGAGGCGCGGCTGGCGCGGCTGTCCGACTTCCTCCTCGCCGACATCGACAAGGACACGGTCGACTGGGGCCCGAACTTCGACGACTCCACCCTCGAGCCCAAGGTCCTCCCCACCCGCTTCCCCAACCTCCTGGTCAACGGGTCGGCCGGCATCGCCGTGGGGATGGCCACCAACATCCCGCCCCACAACATGGGCGAGGTGATCGACGCGGTCATCCACCTCATCGCCAACCCCCGGGCCACCCTGGCCGACCTCTGTCAGCACATCCCCGGCCCGGACTTCCCCACCCGCGGGATCATCCTGGGCCGGGACGGGATCCGCGCCGCCTACGAGACCGGCCGGGGCAACATCCAGCTGCGGGCCCGGGCCACCGTCGAGGTCCACCCCCGCACCGAGCGGGAGAGCATCGTCGTCACCGAGATCCCCTACCAGGTGAACAAGGCCAAGCTGGTCGAGCACGTGGCCGAGCTGGTGCGGGACAAGAAGATCGAGGGGATCAGCGACCTGCGCGACGAGTCCTCGCGGGAGGGGATGCGCATCGTCATCGAGCTGAAGCGGGACGCGGTGGCGCAGGTGGTGCTGAACAACCTCTACGCCCACACCCAGCTCCAGACCGGCTTCGGGGTGATCCTGCTGGCCATCGACGGCGGCCAGCCCCGCATCCTCACGCTCAAGGAGATGCTGGAGCGGTTCATCGCCCACCGCCGCGACGTGGTCACCCGCCGCACCCGGCACGATCTCCGGAAGGCCCGCGAGCGCGAGCACATCCTGCTCGGCTACCAGATCGCCCTCGACCACATCGACGAGATCATCGAGCTCATCAAGAAGGCGCCCGACCGCGACGCCGCCCGCGACCAGATGATGGAGCGTTTCGCGCTCTCCGAGGTCCAGGCCAAGGCCATCCTGGAGATGCAGCTCCAGCGGCTCACCGGCCTGGAGCGCCAGAAGATCCTGGAGGAGCTGGCCGAGGTGCAGAAGGAGATCACCCGCCTGAAGGAGATCCTGGCCTCGGAGAAGGTGCTCCTCGAGGTGATCGTGGCCGAGCTCAAGGAGGTGCGGGAGCTCTTCGCCGACGAGCGGCGCACCGAGATCCAGGGCGAGGTGGACGCCCTCTCCACCGAGGACCTCATCGCGGAGGAGGAGATGGTGGTGACCATCTCCCACGCCGGCTACGTGAAGCGGAACCCGGTGGCCCAGCACCGCGCCCAGAAGCGCGGCGGGCGCGGCAAGACCGGGGCCGGCACACGGGACGAGGACTTCCTCGAGTCGCTCTTCGTGGCCTCGACCCACAGCTACCTGCTCGTCTTCACCAACCGCGGCAAGGTCTACTGGCTCAAGGTCCACGAGATCCCGCAGGCGAGCCGCGCCGCCCGTGGCAAGCCCATCGTCAACCTGGTGCAGCTCTCCCAGGGCGAGAAGGTGGCGGCCATCCTGCCCGTGCGCCGGCTGCCCGACCTGCCCGAGGCCGGCGAGGACGGGGCCGAGGTCGAGGCAGCCGAGGGGGCCCCGGCGGCGGGCGGCGAGGGCGAGCAGTACGTCTTCATGGCCACGCGCAACGGGATCATCAAGAAGACCCGGCTCGACCAGTACGCCCGCCCGCGGCCGGCCGGGATCATCGCCCTGGGCATCGAGGAGGGCGACGAGCTCATCGCCGCCCGCCTCACCGACGGGAGGAGCCACCTCCTCCTCTCCACCGCCCGGGGCATGGCCATCCGCTTCGAGGAGTCGGACGTCCGGGCCATGGGGCGGGGGGCCTACGGCGTGAAGGGGATCACCCTGGAGGAGGGCGACGCGGTGGTCTCGGCCGAGACCCTCCCGGCCGCGCCGGCCGAGGGCGGGGGCCCCGGGCCGACCGTGCTCACCGTCACCGCCAACGGCTACGGGAAGCGGACCGAGCTGTCCGAGTACCGGATCCAGTCGCGGGGGGGCAAGGGCATCATCACCATCAAGACCACCGAGCGGAACGGGCCGGTGGTCTCGGCGACGCTGGTCACCGACGCCGAGGAGGTGATGCTCATCACCAACAAGGGCATGCTCATCCGCATGCCGGCCGAGGGCATCAGCGTCATCGGGCGGAACACCCAGGGGGTGCGGCTCATCACCGTCGAGTCGCGCGAGGAGGAGGTGGTGGCGGTGGCCCGGGTGGCCGAGACCACCGCCGAGGCCGAGGCGGCCGGCGTGCGCGAGGCGCCCGGCGGCCAGGCGCCGCTGGAGTCCGAGCCGGCCGAGGAGGAGGCCGGGGGCGACGGGGAGGAAGGCGGCGACGAGGGCGGGGGCGGGGGAGGACCGGAGGAGGAGGCTTGAGCATGGGCGCGGTCCGGCGGGTGGGCCTGGCGGCCGCGCTGCTGGCGGCGGCCGCGGCGGGCCCGGCCTGCCGCTCGCCGGCCCGGCGGCTGGAGGAGGCGAACACCCTCCGTCACGGCGGCGACCCGCGCGGCGCGCTCCAGCGCTACAAGGCCATCCTGGCCGACCTGGGCGAGGAGGCCCTCTCCCCCGACGCCGCCGCCATCCGCTGGAAGGCGCTCAAGGGCGCCGGCGACGTCTCCTACCTGGAGCTGGGCGACTACACCGGGGCCATCTCCTACTACCGGCGGATCATCTCGCTCTACCCCGCCACCCCCGAGGCCCGCGAGGCGCGGGTGGCCATCGGCGACATCTACCGGGAGCGCTTCGGCGACGACCTGGCGGCCATCGCCCAGTACGCCGACGTGGCCGCCTCCGACGCCCCCGAGGCGCCGCGCTACCAGCTGCAGGTGGCCGAGACCTACCTCGAGCTCAAGAACTACGACCAGGCGCGCACCGAGGCCCGCATCCTCATGGACCGATGGCCCCAGCACCCGCTGGCCGAGGACGCGCAGCTCCTCACCGCGCAGTCCTGGGTGCTGGAGAAGCGGAACGAGGAGGCGCTCTCCGCCTTCCAGGCGCTGGTCGACCGCAAGCCGCGCAACGAGATCCTGGCCCGCGCCCTGGAGGGGCAGGCCCACCTCCTCGCCCAGGCGAGCCGCTTCGACCGGGCCATCGAGCTCTACGAGCGCGCCCTGCCCATCCACCCCAACCCCGACGCCATCCGCACCAACCTGGCGGCGGTGAAGGACCGGCGGGCCAAGGCCGCACCCTCCAAGCCCGGGGATCGGGCCGCCGCCTTCGACGAGGACAAGGTGCGGCCCAGCTCCTCCCGCGAGATCCAATGAAGACCGACCTCTCCCAGAAGCTCTTCGAGCGGGCCCAGAAGCTGTTCCCCGGCGGCGTGAACAGCCCGGTGCGCGCCTTTCGCGGCGTGGGCGGGACCCCGCGCTTCTTCGCCCGCGGCCGGGGCAGCCACCTCGTCGACGTCGACGGCAACGACTACGTCGACTACGTGCTCTCCTGGGGGCCGCTCATCCTGGGCCACTGCCACCCGGAGGTGATGCGGGCGGTGCAGGAGGCCATGAAGGAGGGCTCGTCGTTCGGCGCCCCCTGCCCGCGGGAGATCGCCCTGGCCGAGGAGGTGCAGGCCCGCATGCCCTGGCTGGAGCGGATGCGCTTCTGCTCCTCCGGGACCGAGGCCACCACCGCCGCCATCCGCCTGGCTCGCGGGTTCACCGGCCGCGACGACCTGGTCAAGCTCGACGGCTGCTACCACGGCGCCGGCGACTCGCTCCTGGTGAAGGCCGGATCCGGCGTGGAGACCCTGGGCCTCCCCGACTCGCCCGGCGTGCCCGCCGACCTGGCCCGCCACACCCTGACCCTGCCCTACAACGACCTGGGGGCCGCCCAGGCGCTCCTCGCCGCCCGCGGCCCGTCCATCGCCGCGGTGATCCTGGAGCCGGTGGTGGGCAACATGGGCGTGCTCGTCCCCGGGGACGGCTACCTCGAGGGCCTGCTCGAGGCTTGCCGCCGGGCCGGCGCCCTGCTCATCGTCGACGAGGTGATGACCGGCTTCCGGCTGGGGCCGGGCGGCGCCTGCGGGCGCTACGGGATCCGTCCGGATCTGGTCACCTTCGGCAAGGTCATCGGGGGCGGACTGCCGGTCGGTGCCTTCGGCGGCCGCGCCGAGGTCATGGACCGGGTGGCCCCGGCCGGCCCCGTCTACCAGGCCGGCACCCTCTCCGGGAATCCCATGGCCATGGCGGCGGGCCTCGCCACCCTGCGCCTCCTCACCCCCGAGGCCTACGCGCGGCTCGAGGCGAGCTCGGCCCAGCTCGCCGAGGGGCTCGGGCGCCTGGCCGAGGAGGCCGGGGTGCCGGTGCAGGTGAACCGGGTCGGCTCCATGCTCACCGTCTTCTTCGCCGCGGCCAAGGTCTTCGACGCCGCGAGCGCCCGCGCCGCCTCCACCCGGCGCTTCGCCGCCTTCTTCCACGCCATGCTCGAGCGCGGCGTCTACTTCCCCCCGTCGCAGTTCGAGTCCGCCTTCGTCTCCATCGCCCACGGGGAGGTGGACATCGAGGCCACGCTCGCCGCCGCCAGGGACGCCTACGCCGCCGCCGCCAAGGTCTGAGCCCCCGTGAGGGGCCCCCTGGCGAGCCTGGAAGGATCCTCCGTCCCGCCAGGCGGTTAGGACATGCCCGGGGCCGACGGGCGCCGCGCCCGGGCCCGGGCCGCACGCCCATTGACGGGGCGGTGGCCCGCCTGCTATGGAAGCGTGCCCTCGCGGGCCAAGTATCCAGGGACGCGGGGGAATTCGGCAGGCGCGGGCCACGAGGAGCGACATGCCGCGACCCGGCGGCGACGAGCGCGGCGGACGCGGCGAGGGGCGTGCGCCCGAGAGCCTGGGGGAGGCCTACCGGAAGGCCTCGCCCTACATGAGCGCGGCGACGAGCCTGGTGGGCGCGGTCGCGGGCTTCACGCTGCTCGGCTACTGGATCGACGGCAAGGTGGGCGACCGGACGCCCTGGTTCACGCTGGGCGGCGCGGTGCTGGGGATGGTGGGTGGGTTCGTGAGCTTCTTCCGGCAGGTGCTGGGGAAGGGATCGGAGCGATGAGGCAGAAGGCCTGGGCGGTGGGAGGGGTGGCGGTGGCGCTCGCGCTCGCCGCGTCCTCCGGCGTGCACCGCCGCGGCGCGCTGCTCGGGGTGGCCATCTCCGGCCTCACCGGGCTCCTCTCCATGCAGGCCATGGGGCGCTTCGCCAGGGGCGGCCGAGTTGTGCACCAGGCGCTGGCGGTGATGGCCCTGGGCTTCTTGGTGCGGCTGCTGCTCGTGGCGCTGGGCACCATCCTCGTGGTCAAGACCGGGGAGAGCGTCCCCGGCTTCGTGGTGGCCTTCTTCGTGGTCTACTTCGTCCTGGCCGGCCTGGAGGGCGCCTACGCGCAGCGCCTGGGCCGGAGCGCGGGGTCGCAAGCATGAAGACGCCGAGGCTCTTCGCCGTGGTGCTGGCGGCGGCGCTGGCCGGGGCCGGCGGCAGGGCCCGGGCCGCCGAGGCCGGGGCCGGAGGCGCCGAGCCGGCCACCGACATCGGCGCGGTCATGCTGCACCACGTGGCCGACGGCTACGTGCTGGAGCTGCCCGGCGCGTGCGGAGGCCGGCTGGCCTGGGACTGCGAGATCGACCTGCACCGCGTCTTCGGCGGCTCGCTGGTGTTCGGGGCGGTGGACATGACCCCCACCCGCCACGTGGTGATGATGTGGCTGGCGGCGGTGCTGCTGGCCATCACCGCCCTCGCCGCCGCGCGCCGCCGGCAGCTGGTGCCCCGTGGCCTCTACAACTTCGTCGAGGTGATGGTGGCGTTCGTCCGCAACGAGATCGCCCTGCCCAACATGGGCGCGGAGCACGCCGACCGCTTCGTGCCCTACCTCGTCACCGCCTTCTTCTTCATCCTCTTCATGAACCTGCTGGGGCTCGTGCCCTGGTCGGCCACCGCCACCGCCAACCTGTCGGTGACGGTGATGATGGCCCTGTTCACCTTCGTCATCACCCAGGCGACGGCCATCCGCTCCATGGGGCCGTGGGGCTTCCTCAAGCACCTGGCCGGCGGCGTGCCCGCCTCGCTCTGGCCCCTCTGGTTCATCATGGTGCCGGTGGAGGTCATGGGGCTCTTCACCAAGCCCTTCGCCCTCACCGTCCGTCTCTTCGCCAACATGGTGGCCGGCCACTTCGTCATCCTGGCGCTCCTCGGGCTCATCTTCGTCATCTCGCCCTGGGTCGCCTTCGGCGCCGTCCCCATGGCGCTGGGCATCTTCCTCCTCGAGCTCTTCGTGGCGCTGGTCCAGGCCTACATCTTCACCATGCTCTCGGCCCTGTTCATCGGCGCCGGGCTCGCCCCGCACGGCGGCCACGGCGGCGGGCACGGGGACGGGGAGCGCGAGGACCCTGATTCGCACGTGGCCGGGGAAGTCCCCGGCCATGGGTAGTCGAGCGCGGTACGCGCCCCGGGGACCCGCGGCCGGACAAGCTCCGCGGACATCGTGACGAGGAGAACCAGATGAACGCCGTCGCATTCGCCTTCCTCTCCGCCGGGTTCGGGGCCGGCCTGGCCGTGCTCGGCGCCGGCATGGGCATCGGCAAGCTCGCCGCCGCCGCCATGGAGGGATCCGCTCGCCAGCCCGCCGCCACCAACGACATCCGCACCGGCATGATCATCGCCGCCGCCCTCATCGAAGGCGTGACGCTCTTCGCCATCGTGGTCTGCCTGCTGCTGGCCCTCAAGGCGGCGGGGTAGCGCTGCTCCGTCCCAGCAGCCTCACCAGGAGAGCCTGAATGCCCGTCCTTCCCTTCGTCCCCTCGGTCCTGGCTGCCGGAGGGATCACCGACATCAACGTGGGCCTCACGGTCTGGACCGGGATCACCTTCCTGGTCTTGCTCGTCGTCCTCAAGCGCTTCGCCTGGGGCCCCATCGTGAGCACGCTCGATGAGCGGGAGCGGACCATCCGCGAGGCCATCGACGCCGCCCGGCGGGAGCGCCAGCAGGCCGAGAAGCTCCTGGAGGAGCAGAAGGAGGGCCTGGCCCGGGCCCAGCGCGAGGCCGCCGAGCTGGCTCGCCAGAGCCGGCAGGAGGTCGAGGCGGTGCGCCAGGAGCTGACCGCGCGCGCCCGCCAGGAGGCGGAAGACCTCC
>DATKMW010000014.1:0-99828 GCA_035541675.1 Anaeromyxobacter sp.
CAAGCGGGTCTACTACCTCTCGATGGAGTTCCTCCTCGGCAAGGCCCTGGAGTCGAACCTCATCAACCTCGGGCTGCTCGACGCCATGCGCGACGCGCTCGACGGCCTGGGGCTGGACCTCGAGGACCTCTACCCCGAGGAGCCGGACGCCGGCCTGGGCAACGGCGGCCTGGGGCGCCTGGCCGCCTGCTTCCTCGACTCCATGGCCACCCTGGCGCTGCCGGCCTACGGCTACGGCATCCGCTACGAGTTCGGCATCTTCGACCAGGAGATCCGCGAGGGCTGGCAGGTGGAGCGGCCCGAGGAGTGGCTGCGCTTCGGCAACCCCTGGGAGATCCCGCGCCCCGAGCACCAGCTCCCGGTGCGCTTCTACGGCCGCACCGAGCACTACGCCGACGAGCGCGGCAAGCTGCGGGTGCGCTGGGTGGACGCCCGGCGGGTGCTGGGCATGCCCTACGACACCCCCATCGCCGGCTTCCGCAACGGCACGGTGAACACCCTGAGGCTCTGGCGGGCCCGCGCCTCCGAGGAGTTCGACCTCGGCGACTTCAACCGCGGCGACTACCTGGCGGCGGTGGAGGACAAGAACGTCTCCGAGAACATCTCCAAGGTGCTCTACCCCAACGACCTCACGGTGATGGGCAAGGAGCTCCGGCTGCAGCAGCAGTACTTCTTCGTCTCCTGTGCCATCCACGACATCGTCAACCGCTACCAGAAGATCCACGAGGGCTTCCGGGAGTTCCCGGACAAGGTCGCCATCCAGATGAACGACACCCACCCGGCCGTGGCGGTGGCCGAGCTCATGCGCGTGCTGGTCGACGAGCAGGGGCTGGAGTGGGACGAGTCCTGGGAGATCGGCCGGGCCATCTTCGGCTACACCAACCACACCCTCATGCCCGAGGCGCTGGAGCGGTGGTCGGTGGACCTGTTCGGCCGGGTCCTGCCCCGGCACCTGGAGATCATCTTCGAGATCAACAAGCGGTTCCTGGACAGCGTGCGGGCCGAGCGGCGGGCGGAGGACGGCGCCATCTCGCGGATGAGCATCATCGAGGAGGGGACGCCCAAGCAGGTGCGGATGGCCAACCTGGCCGTGGTCGGCTCGCACTCGGTGAACGGCGTGGCCGCGCTGCACACCGACCTCTTGCGGCGCGAGCTGTTCCACGACTTCGACCAGCTCTGGCCGGAGCGGTTCAACAACAAGACCAACGGGGTGACCCCGCGCCGCTGGCTGTTTCAGGCCAACCCGGGGCTGTCCGGGCTCCTCACCGACGCGATCGGCCCGGACTGGGTCACCGACGCCAGCCTGCTCAAGCGGCTGGAGCCCCACGCCCGAGACGCCGGCTTCCGCGAGGCCTTCCGCAAGGTGAAGCGGGAGAACAAGGCCCGCCTGGCCGAGATCGTCCGGGCCGAGAACGGCGTCTCCCTGGACCTGGAGTCGATCTTCGACGTCCAGGTGAAGCGCATCCACGAGTACAAGCGGCAGCTGCTCAACATCCTCCGGGTGGCCTACGAGTACCTGCGCGTCAAGGAGGACCGCGGCTACGACCCCGTCCCCCGCAGCTACCTCTTCGGCGGGAAGGCCGCCCCGGGCTACGCGCTGGCCAAGTGGATCGTCAAGCTGGCCAACTCGGTGGGCGAGGTGGTGAACCGCGACGTGGACGTGCGCGGGCGGATCACCGTGGTGTTCCTCAAGAACTACCGGGTCTCCCTGGCCGAGCGGATCTTCCCGGCCGCCGAGGTCTCGCAGCAGATCTCCACCGCCGGCAAGGAGGCCTCCGGCACCGGCAACATGAAGTTCGCCCTGAACGGCGCGCTGACGGTGGGGACCCTGGACGGTGCCAACATCGAGATCCGCGAGGAGGTGGGGGCGGAGAACTTCTTCCTCTTCGGACTGACGGTGGAGGGCGTGGCGGCGCTGCGCAAGCGCGGGTACGACCCCTGGGAGTGGTACCGGAGCGACCGGCGCATCAAGGCCGTGCTCGACGCCATCTCCACCGGCGTGTTCTCGCCGGCCGAGCCCGGGCTGTTCCGGCCCATCATCGACGCGCTGCTCAACGGCGGCGACCCGTACCTGGTGCTGGCCGACTTCGCCGCCTACTGCGCCTGCCAGGACGAGGTCGACCGGGCCTACCGCGACGCGGAGCGCTGGAACGAGATGGCCATCCTCAACGTGGCCCGCTCCGGGAAGTTCTCCTCCGACCGGACCATCCAGCAGTACGCCAACGAGATCTGGAAGGTGAGCCCGGTGAAGGCGGAGTAGGGCGCCCGCGACCTTCTCCGCGGGGGATCCGGCTTGCATCCAGGGCAGGGCGGCCGCGGGCCCTCAGCGGATATGGCGTCGACGGGCCCCAGCCCGCTTCGCCCCCCCGCGGCCAGGGGCTGGCCCGGCAGGGCCGGCCCCGCCCCGCCTCGGCACCGCCCTCCACCCGAACCGGTCCAGGTCCACCGTCCCCCGCCCGTCGAGCAGGACGCCCTCGCGCCGGAGCTTGGCCTCCTGCACCGCCGCGCCCATGGGGTCGAGGATGGAGACCGCCGCCCGTTTGCGCGGCCGGGCCCCCAGGACCCGCTGCCAGGGCACGTCGTGCCGCGCCCCCCGGAGCGCGGCCAGGGCGTAGCCGACCTGGCGGGCCCCGCGGGGCCTGCCCAGGAGCGCCGCGACCGCCCCGTAGGTGGTCACCCGGCCGCGCGGGATCTTGCGGACCACGGCGTAGATCTCCTCCCAGCCGGCGGGCTGCGCGCGCATGGGCCGGAGTGTATCTTCCCGGTGCGACTCCGGCTTTTGGCACTTCGACCCGACCTATGGGTTGCATCGACATTTCGTCATTTTCGCAGGCCCGCGGCTGCGCTATGCACGGCCTCATGAACGCTCGACACCTCACCCGACGCCTTGCCCCCGTGCTCGCCGCGGCCGCCCTGGCGCTGAGCGGCTGCGGCTTCCAGGCCATCCCCCGGGCCGACAACGCCGTCGGCGCCGCCTGGGCGGAGGTCGAGAACCAGTACCAGCGGCGGGCGGACCTGGTGCCCAACCTGGTCGAGACCGTGAAGGGCTACGCCGCCCATGAGCGCGAGACGCTCCAGGCGGTGGTCGACGCCCGGGCGCGCGCCACCCAGGTGAGCGTGAGCGTCGAGGAGCTCACGCCCGAGAACCTGAAGAAGTTCGAGGAGGCGCAGGGGGCGCTGCGCGGCGCGCTGGGCCGGCTCCTGGCGGTGGCGGAGAACTACCCGGACCTCAAGGCCAACCAGAACTTCCGCGACCTCCAGGTCCAGCTGGAGGGGACCGAGAACCGCATCGCCGTGGCCCGCCGGCGCTACATCGAGGCGGTGCAGGACTTCGACAACCTGGTGACGGTCCCGCCCACCAGCTGGACCAACTCGCTCCTCTACCACAAGGTGGCGAAGCCCCAGTTCACCGCCACCACCGCCGGCGCCGCCGAGGTGCCCAAGGTGAACTTCAAGTGAGGGGGCTACGCCCCGGTTCGACGGGCCCCCCCGCGGCGGCGCTGGCCGCGGCCCTGGCCCTGCTGCTCGGGGCCGCCCCGGCCCGAGCCGACCTGGCGGTGCCGGCGCTCACCGGGCCGGTGGTCGACCAGGCAGGGCTGCTCGGCCGGGACGAGGTGGCCCGGATCGAGGCGCTCTGCCGGGCGGCGCGCGCCCGGGACGGCGGGCAGGGCGTGCAGCTCCAGTACCTCGTCGTCCGCTCGCTCCTCACCGAGCCCATCGAGTCCTTCTCCATGCGGGTGGCCGAGGCCTGGAAGCTCGGCTCGAAGGGCTCGGACAACGGCGTCCTGGTCACGGTGGCCGTCGAGGATCGCGAGGTCCGCATCGAGGTGGGGGGCGGGCTGGAGGGCGGCCTCACCGATCTCCAGTCGGCCCGCATCATCCGCGAGACCATGGCCCCGGCCTTCCGCCAGGGCCACTACGGCGACGGGCTCTACGCCGCCGGCGTGCAGATCCTGGGAGCGCTCGGCGCCCTGCCCCAGAACGTGGCCGCGCCGCGGCCAGCGCGGCCGGCGGTGCACCTGTCCTCCATCGGCGTGGTGGGACTGGTGGTGCTCTTCATCCTCCTCCGGATGGTGATGGGGTTCGGCCTGCGGCGGCGCTGGCTCTGGGGGCTGCCCTGGATCGTCGGCTCGGGCTGGGGCGGCGGGAGCCGCTGGGGCGGGGGAGGCCTCGGCGGCGGCGGGGGCAGCTGGTCGGGGGGCGGCGGCGGATTCTCCGGCGGCGGCGCCTCGGGGGGGTGGTGAGCGCCATGCACGTCGAGTCCCTCTTCACCGAGGCGGTCCGGGCGCGGGTGCGGGAGGCGGTGCGGCGGGCCGAGGCGCTGTCGCGCGGCCAGATCGTGCCGGTGGTGGTGGAGAGGTCCGGTCCCTACCCCGAGGCGCGCTTCCGGGGCGGGCTCCTCCTGGCCGCGCTGGCGACCGGGGTCGTCCTGGTCCTGCAGCTCCCCCTGGGCCTCTCCGAGCTGGCCCTCCTCCAGGTCGCCGCCGGCGCCCTGGGCGCGCTCTCGTCCTTGTGGGCTCCGGTGGAGCGCCTCCTGGTCGGGGGCGCGACCGAGGAGGCGGTGCGGGCCCGGGCGGAGCGGGCCTTCCACGAGGAGGGGCTGCACCGCACCGCCGAGGGGACCGGGGTGCTCCTCTTCGCCTCGCTCCTCGAGCGGCGCGCGGTGGTGCTGGGCGATCGCGGGATCCACGAGAAGATGGGGGACGGCGAGTGGGATCGGGCCGTCTCGGCGCTGGTGGCCGGGATGCGGGCCGGCGACCCGGGCCGGGGCTTCGTGGACGCGGTGGCGCTCTGCGGCGCGCGGCTCGCCGCGCACTTCCCCCGCGACCCGGCGGCGAAGGCCTCGCCCAACGAGCTCGAGGACGCGATCCGGGTGGAGAGGGAGTAGCGGGGCTCACGCCCCTCCGGGCCGGCGGAACCGGCAGCTCCGGCAGAGCGGGTGGTCGGGAACGCCGGCGACGAGCGCCCGGAAGGCGGGCCCCTCCCAGAGCGCGGAGAGCGGCGCGTCGGCCACCGAGCCCAGGTCGCCGAAGGCCTCCCCGGCGGCCGGGTGGGGACAGGGCGCCAGGCGCCCGTCCCATCGGACCCAGGCCTCGCGGCCGGCGAAGGGGCAGGGGCCGGCCGGCGCCGGCGCGGCCGGGTCCGGGGCGAGCGGCGCGGCGTTCTGCACCACCACCGCCGCGCCCCAGGGCAGGCGGACCTCCTCGGCGGCGCGGAGCGCGGCGGCCGCGGCGGCGTTCCAGCGGGCGATGGAGGGGGCATCGCGGGTGAGCGAGCGGGCGGCGAGGTACGGGCGCCAGGGCTGCAGGTGGTTCAGCTTCACCCGGTCGACGCCCAGCCGGGCGGCGAGCCGCACGATCTCGGCCAGCTCGTCGACGTTGGCCTCCTGGGCCGTCACCTGGAAGGACACCGTGGCCCGGTGCCCGCCCTGGCGGCGGGCCAGCCGGTCGCGGACGGCCAGGAAGCTGGCGGCGTCGCCGACCGCCCGGTCGAAGCGGAGCCCGGCCATGATCGCCTCGGCGGTGCGGGCGGTGGCGCCGTTCCAGGAGAGCTTCACGTCGGAGGCCACCGGGAGGAGGGCCTCGCCCCAGGCCTCCGCCCCCCGCCCCGGGAACGTGCCGTTGGTGGTGAGGTTCACCCGGAGCCCCCTCGCCGCGCAGGCCCCCAGGACCGCGTCCAGCCCCTGCCAGAGGAGCGGCTCCCCCAGGGTCGAGGGGATCACCTCCCGGAGCGGGGTGCCCTCCCGCTCCGCCAGGACGGAGAGCGCCAGGCCGGGGTCCATGCGCCGGGGAGGGCGTCCGGTCCCGCGGCCCAGGCGGCACATGTCGCAGGCCAGGTTGCAGTCGTCGGGGTCGGCGACCAGGGTCAGCCGCCAGGGGCCGGGCCGGGGGCTCGTGCGCGTTGACAACTCCTCTGTTGTAACGGAAAAGTCGGGGGCCATGAAGACCGCCCGAGAGAGGGGCGGGCGCGGCCGCCGTCCGTCGTCCGCCGAGTCCCGCAGCCCCGAGCCCCATGAGACCGCGCCGGTGGGGAAGGACCTCACCCCGGTGGTGGGGTCGAACCTGCGGCGGCTCCGCGGCCAGCGCGGGCTCTCGCTGGAGAAGCTGTCCCGGCTCTCCGGCGTGTCCCGGGCCATGCTCGGGCAGGTGGAGCTGGGTCAGAGCGCCCCCACCATCAACGTGCTCTGGAAGATCTCGTCGGCCCTGGGGGTCCCGTTCTCGGCGCTCATCAGCGCCCGGGGGGGCGGGGGCATCCAGGTGCTCCGGAGCGAGCAGGCCAAGCTCCTCACCAGCCACGACGGCTCCTTCTCCTCGCGCGCCCTCTTCCCCTTCGACGAGCCGCGCCGGGTGGAGTTCTACGAGCTGCGGCTGTCGCCCGGCGGCGCCGAGCGGGCCGACGCCCATAACCCCGGCACGGTGGAGAACCTGGTGGTGGCCGAGGGGGCGGTGGAGATCGAGGTCTCGGGGCGGAGGGAGCAGCTGACCCGGGGTGACGCCATCGTGTTCGAGGCCGACGTGCCGCACATCTACCGCAACCCGGCCGAGCGCGAGGCCGTCATGTACCTGGTGATGACCTACGCCGACACCGTCGGATAGCCGGCGCCCCCCGGCCCTGTCCCCTGCACGCAGGGGATCCCCCGCGGCCGGGGCGCGCTACAATCCCCCGGGCCGTGCCTCGGGAGGGGTGACTTCTTGGCGCTCCGGATCGGTGAGCTGCTGGTCGAGCGGGGGGTGGCGACCCGCGAGGACGTCGAGCGTGCCGTCCGCGAGGCCAACGCCAAGGGCGTGCCGCTGCTCTCCTACCTTCTCCTCGCCGGGGCCGACGAGGGGCTGCTGGCCGGGGCCCTGGCCGAGCGCCACCGGATGCCGGGGGTGAACCTCTCCCGCTCCACGCTCACCCTGGAGGCCATCGCCCTGGTGCCGCGCCAGGTGGCCGAGAGCGACCTCATCCTGCCCATGTCGCTGGAGGGCGGCCGCCTGCACCTGGCCATGTCGCACCCGCTCGACGAGCGGGTGGTCTCGGAGGTGCGCTTCGTCACCGGCATGGAGGTCTCGCCCTACGCCGCCGTGCGGCAGTCGCTGGTCGAGGCCATCGCCGGCGGGTACGACGCGCACGCCCGGGGGGCCGCGGTGTGGCGCGGGAAGGTCGGCCCCTCCGACCCCCACCTCGAGGTGGTGATCCCGCTGGCCGCCGATCTGGAGGAGGAGGTCATCGAGATCGTCGACGAGGCCGACGTGGCCGAGGCGGAGCCCGAGGTGGCCATCGAGGTCTCCTACCCCGAGCCCCTGCCGGCCCGGGCCGACGGGCGACCCATGGCGCTGGTGGTGGACGACGAGCCGGAGATCCGCCAGCTGGTGCAGAGGATGCTGGAGGCCAAGGGCTACGAGGTGGAGACGGCCGCCGACGGCGAGCAGGCCCTGCAGAAGGCCGACGCGCTGGTGCCCGACGTCATCCTCCTCGACGCCATGCTCCCCAAGGTGCACGGGTTCGAGGCCTGCCGCCGGCTCAAGTCGGCCTCCCGCACCCGCCTCATCCCGGTGGTGATGATGACCGCCATCTACCGCGGCTGGCGGTTCGCGCAGGACGCCCGGGACAACTACGGGGCCGAGGACTACGTGGAGAAGCCGTTCCGCCTCGACGACCTGTACCGCCGGGTGCAGGCGGTGCGAGAGTCGAGCGCGGCGCGCCTCACCGCCGAGCCGACCGCGGCCGAGCCGCTGGTGCAGCGGGCCCGCGAGCTGCTGGCCGCCGGCGAGCCCAAGGCCGCGCTGGAGGCCCTCTCCGAGGCGGTCCGGGCCGATCCCTACGCCGCCGAGGCCCACTTCCTGCGGGGCCGTGCGCTGCGGCTGCAGGGCGACGCCTTCGGCGCCATGACCGCACTGGAGCACGCCGCCGAGCTCCGGCCCAACCACCTCGCCGCCCTGCGCACCCTCTCCTCCCTGTACGAGGAGAAGGGCTTTCGGCGCAAGGCCACCGAGGCGCTGGAGCGGGCGCTGGCGGTGGCCCCCGAGCCGGCCCGCGAGGAGCTGCACAAGGATCTGCTCCGGCTGCTGGGCTGATCGCCGGGTTCGAGGCATGATGCCTGCGCTCGTGGCCCCGCCGGGCCCGGGGGAGGTCGCAGCGCATGGACGGGAAGGGTGGCGAGGCGACGGGCCAGGGCGGGCAGGCGAAGGCCGAGCTCTCCCCGGAGATCAGCGCCTGGCGCGCGGCGGTGGCGGCCCGCGGGGAGGAGCCGGCCCCGGCGCCGCCGGCCGGACCGGTGACGCTGGCGGTGGTGGTGCCATGCTACAACGAGCAGGAGGTGATGCCCGAGACGGTGGAGCGGCTGGCCGCCCTGCGCGCGCAGCTCCTGGCCGAGGGGCTGGTCACCGAGGGGAGCACCGTCGAGCTGGTCGACGACGGATCGAGCGACGGCACCTGGCGCCTGATCGAGGCCGCGGCCGGGATCTTCCCCTGGCTGCACGGCATCCGGCTCTCCCGGAACCGCGGACACCAGCACGCGCTCCTGGCCGGCATGCTCACCGCCGCGGGCGACGCGGTGGTGACCGTGGACGCCGACCTGCAGGACGACCTCCAGGCCATCCGGGAGATGCTGCTCCGCCACGCCCGGGGCGAGGAGATCGTCTACGGGGTGCGGGCCTCGCGGGAGAGCGACACGGTCTTCAAGCGCGGCACGGCCGAGCTCTACTACCGGCTCCTGCGCTGGTGCGGCGTGGACGTGGTGTTCAACCACGCCGACTACCGGCTGCTGGGGCGCCGGGCACTCCGGGCCCTGGCCGACTACGGCGAGGTGAACCTGTTCCTGCGGGGCCTGATCCCGCTCCTCGGCTTCCAAAGCGGGGTGGTGACCTACGACCGCCGCGAGCGGTACGCCGGCACCTCCAAGTACCCGCTGCGCCGGATGCTGGCCCTGGCCTGGGACGGCATCACCTCGTTCTCCTCGGTGCCGCTCCGCTGGATCACGCTGCTCGGGACGTTGGTCTCGCTCCTCTCCTTCGTCCTGGCGGGGTGGGCGCTGGTGCTGCGGCTCCTGTGGCCCGGGGGGGTGGTGCTGGGCTGGGCCTCCACCGTGGTCCCGCTGGTCTTCCTGGGCGGCGTGCAGCTCCTGGGGATCGGGGTCATCGGAGAGTACGTGGGGAAGGTCTACCTCGAGGTGAAGCACCGGCCGAGGTTCCTCATCGACCGCCGGATCTGAGCCGGCCCGGTCCGGGGGCCGCCCGGCCGCTTGCCGTCGCGCCAGCCCCGTGCCACGCTGGCAGCACTGCTTCCGCCGGGAACGGCCCGGCGAGCGGAGGCTGACGTGGGCGGTGAAGAGTCGGCAGGGGCCGAGGCGCTCCTCGACCAGACCATCGCGGAGCTCCTGGCCCGGGACGCGATCGACTTCCCGCCGTACCCGGCCATCGCCCTGCGCATCGGGGCACTGGTCCGGGCCGGCGACTACGGCCTGGACGAGCTGGCCCGGCTGGTCACCTCCGACCAGTCGCTGGCCACCGACGTCCTGCGCGTGGCCAACTCCGCCGGCTACTCCCACGGCATCCCCACCGCCTCGGTCGCCCAGGCGGTGGCCCGGGTGGGCGCCGAGGAGCTGGCGCGGGTGGCCCTGGCCTCGGCGCTGGGCGCCACCGCCCTGGCGCGCGGGCCGCTCGCCAACCTGCGCCGCCTCGCCTGGCGGGACGCGCTCTCCTCGGCCCTGCTCTGCCGGGAGCTGGCGCGGACGCGCGGACTCCCCGGCGACGACGCCTTCACCTGCGGGCTCCTGCACGACTTCGGCCGCGTGATCGCCATCGGCGCCATCGAGCGGATCGCCGCCGGCCAGCGGCTGGCCCGGCCCATGTCGGCGGAGTTCTGGAACCGGGTGGTCGACCGCCACCACGTGGCGCTGGGCGTGACGCTGGCGGCCCGCTGGGAGCTGCCGCATCTGGTGATCGACGCCGTCGCCCTCCATCACGAGGAGACCGACCAGGGTGCCGAGTCGCCTGCCATCCTGGACGTCATCCGGACCGTCGACCCGCTGGTGGGGCTGCTCCGGGACCGCTCCCACCTCCAGGCCAGCCTCGACGCCGTGGGCAAGCTCACCCGGGAGGACGGGGAGGCGCTGCGGCGGGTGCTGCGCGGGCTGGCCGGCTACCTGGCCTCCTTCGAGCGGGACTCCGGCAGCCCCGACGCCCGCCTGCTCGTGCGGCCTCCGCGCCCGGCGCCGGCCTGGGAGGCCCCGCCCCGGCCCGAGGACCGGCGGGTCCGCTTCCGCATCGCCGGGCAGGACTACGAGGCCACCGGCTTCGGCCCCAACCAGCTCTTCGTCCGCGGGCCGGCGCCGCTGCCGGAGGAGTTCCTGCTCGAGGTGGAGGCGCTGCACGAGCCCGGCCTCGTCTTCCACGCCCGCGTGCTCCTCTGCTGGCCGGAGGGCGAGGTCTGCGGCGCGCTGCTCATGCCCTTCGCGCTCACCGGCCCGGCGCTCCTCCACTGGCAGGGGCTGGTCCCGGCGGGCGGGGCGGCCTGAGCGCGGGGCCTCTTCTGCCCGGCCCGTAGCTGGGCGCATCCGGGACGCCGCCCCCGCCCCATCCGGGCGAGCGCCGGGCTCCGGGAAGCCGCGGAGCGCGAGGTCGGGGTGGCCGAGGGTGGCGCGGTTCATTCGCCTCCCGGCCCTCACCCCGCCACCGGACCGCAGACGGGGCCGGGGAAGGCGGGAACGGCGGCGCTTCCCCTCGCGGTGAACCTCTGCGGCGGCGGCTCGGGAGAACTCGGTCGACCGGCGCCGGCGCAGCGGCGGCCGAGCCCGTCCGCTCTGGTCGGGCAGGCGCCCCGCGCCGGCGAGGCTGGCGGCCGCGATCGCGGCGGTATATGCATTCAGGCGCATGACGGACGGGGACCGTGGCGCAAGGGGTTCGCCCACCACATCGTTCTCTGTGTACGCTCGGCCCATCGAGGACCGCGCCGATTCCTGGGGCGCCCTGGACGGTGGCCCGGAGGTCGCCGACGAGGTCCCCTGGTTCTCCTGGCAACGGAAGGCGGAGTCGGCCATCGCCTCCAAGGACTGGGAGGGTGCGCTCGTCGCCGCGCGTTTCGCGGTGGAGCACGGGCCTGAGGTCGCACACAATCACCTGCTGCTCTCGACCGCCCTGGAGGCGCGAGGCAGCCTCCCCGAGGCGCTGACCGCCGCCGAGACGGCCGGGCGCCTCGACCACGGGAGGACGCTTTCCGTCTTTGCGAGGATGGGCCAGCTGCGCTGGAGCGTGGGAGATCTCGCGGGCGCCGTTGCGGCCTACGGCGAGGCCCTCGAGCGCGACCCGGGCTTCACCGTCGCGAGGAAGGCGCTGGCCCTCCTCGGTCCTCCGGGCCGGAAGGTACTCGACCGGTTCGAGGGGTGGCGGCGGACCGTGCGCTTGGCCATGCTCACCCTGGGTACTCCCCTCTGGCTGGACGGGTTCGCTGGAGCCGGAACCCGGACGTCGACCAGCGACGGGCATCCCGATCTGGGGCCCGCTCCCTTCAACCTGGGCGATCAGTTCGTGGCGCTATCCCTGGCGCGGGTACTCCACCTCGAGCAGTTCTACACGCTGCGCCCCGAAGCTCCTCAGGTCGACTTCGATCGGATCAACCAGGAGTGCGATCTGCTCATCATCCGAGGATCGTGCTTCCTCTACCCCGGCTTCTTCAGCCAGCACGTCGGCGCGGAGGTGCTTCGCAAGATCAAGATACCCATGGTGTACGTCGGAGCGGGAGTCCAATTCGATCTCAACGAGCCCATGCGCCTATTGCCGGCCGACGTCGAGTGCTTGCGAATCATCCACGATCGATGCGTCAGCAGCAGCGTGCGTGGCCCACGCAGCGCCGAGCTGCTCGATTCCTACGGCATCCACAATGTGCGGGTCACCGGCTGCCCGACCATCGTCTGGTCGCTGGAACGGGAGATCCATGTCCGCCGGCCGTCGCTCGACCGGGCCGCCTGGACGTTGACGGACCTGAGCTGGTCGCCCGGAGCGACGTTGGCGCAGCTCCAGCACCTGCGTCGCCTGCACGACGTGGCTTCCCGCCTGTACGTCGTCGCGCAGGGCGGCGAAGTGGTGCTTCAGCGGTGGCTCTCCTGGAGCAGCATGAACAGCCAGGGGCAGCGGCACGACGAGGCCGAGTCGCCGTTCCTGACCCGATCGACGTATCGACCCGGGAACCCCGCCACCGCCCTCTCGGATCTCGCGTACTACTACCGGCAGTGGCCAGCGGACTTGCTGGACGCCCTGCAGACGAGCGGCTTCTTCGCCTCCGACGTTTCCGCGGCGCTGCGGTTCTTGCGCGAGATGTCGCTCGTCTGCGGAACCCGCCTCCACGGCAATCTGATGGCGTTATCCCAGGGCGTCCCAGCCGTCTTCTGCATCCACGATGCCAGGGTCGCCGAGATGGTGGAGCTGATGCAGGCTCCGGCGTTCGTGCTCGGGGAGGACGTGGACTTCGACCTCGAAGGCTGGGACTGGTCACACTTCGAGAGGCGATACCGGGCCATCTATGATGGATTCGTGGATTTCTTTGCGGAGAACGGATTGCCCCACAACCTACGGCCGGCCCCCGGTCCCCGAGAATAGGTGGTCGGAGGGGTCTATCGTTCCCGTGGGGGTTGGGGGAGACACTCCTGCTGGAAGGCCCAACGAAGATGTCCAGGTCCGCGGAAAACAATACCGGGGCGGGAGGCGCACTCCGGGGCTGGGACGCGGTGTTCGTGGCCGCGGCTGGCTTCGCCTTGGCCGCATGTGTCCTCGCCGTCTGGGTCCGCGCGCACCATTCGCGAGTGGTGCTGTTCGAGAACTGGGATGCACGCGTCTACACCGGGATGGCATCCGGTCTCGATACCGCGCTCCACAAATCGATCGGAGAGGGTTGGGCCTTCCTCCGGACCAGTCTGCGCTCCACGCACAACGCTCTGTACGCCGTGCCCATCGTGGCGGGCTACCGCCTTATCGGGGAATCGTGGGAGAGCTACGAGATCCTCGTTGCCGTCCTGTACGCCCTCCCGGCATGCTGCGTCGTTGGGCTGCTGGGCTCTGCGATGGCCGCCCGCCGACGCGGCCAAGCGCTTCTGCTCGTCCTGACGATGGCCCTGACGCTGCCATCCCTATGGGCGTCCGTCCTCTCCTACTACCCCGACGTCGCTGCGCTCGTCGCCCTAGGTGGACTCCTTTGGATGGGATGGAATGGGCGAGAGAGGCTGGAGGTGAAGGCCCTGGCGGGGATGGCCTTCTGTGGGGCATGGGCGGTGCTCCTCCGGCGGCATTTCGCCTTCCCGGTCCTGAGCGCGTACCTGGCCGTTGGCCTCACGCACGCGTTCGCGATGCACGCAGCCCCCGTGTCGATGGTGCAGCTGCGCCGCCTAGCAGGAGCGGGACTCAGATTGGGCGCAAGCGCCATCGCCGGGCTGGGGCTCATGTTCCTGGTGGCTCCGAGGTACAGCAGCCAGTTCTTCGGGAACTACTCTGCGCTTTACGAGGGTTGGCGACATCCCCTCGGCGAGCTCGCCCTTCGGTTTCTCGGCGACAGCGGCCTCGGCACGACCGCGCTCGCGTTCGCTGGCCTGTGGCTGGCCGAGTGGCGCGGCCTGGCCCAGCCAGGGGCTTCTCTCTTCTTGGGGGTCTTCGCGGCTGGGTGGTGCTTCCTCTGGTGGTTCGGCTCCGGCCAGGCGGGCCTTCAATACGACCTGCATGTGTTTCCGCTCATACAGGCAGTGGGGCTGGGGTTGGGCGCCGTCGCCCTCCTCGAAAGCGCGCGCAGGACGCGGAGGGCACTCGGAGGAGGGGCGGTGCTGCTAGCGACGGTTCGCTTCCTTCTGGCTCCGTGGGAAGGGCCATCGTCGGATGCGGTCCGGTACGCCATCGGCCCGAACCTGGCACCGAACAGGACCCACGCCTACGACGTCGATTCCTACCGTTCCCTGGTC
The DNA here is from genome assembly GCA_035541675.1 of Anaeromyxobacter sp. Taxonomy (GTDB): domain Bacteria; phylum Myxococcota; class Myxococcia; order Myxococcales; family Anaeromyxobacteraceae; genus Anaeromyxobacter. Next base: position 13,925 of record DATKMW010000014.1, read on the forward strand.
CAGATGCTGCGGTCGCTTGCGCCCCCGGGGAAGGCCATCTATGTCGCTGCTGGCTCGCACCTGCTCAGCGATGCGATCCTGAAGTCGGTGGAGGAGTACTTTCCGGCGCCGGGGCGGCCACGTCTCACGTTCCTCGAGGCGGCCCAGGTGGACTCCCGCGATGCTCTTCCCATAGCGGACCTCACCCGCGCGGACGTTATCGTCAGCGCCACGCCGGTGCAGTATCACCTGGCGCCGCAGAACCAGCGACTGGTGGGGACGGTGGTCGAGATGATGAGCGACGGCCAACCGTTCGCATCTGCGTTTGGTCTGAGCGGGACGGTGGAGTTTCGGTCCGGGTTCCGTGCCGACGTGTTCGTCCGGAAGCGGGCGACGGACTTCCAAGAGGCGGTGCAACTTCTCGACTCCATGCTCGAGGAGATGAAGACGCCCCCGGGAGGGCAGGGACCCTGGGCCCTCGTGTCCAGAGCGGTCGAACACTCGGGCGGGCAACTCTCCCCCACGAGCTGCTGGCTCAGCGTCGAGCCGCTGGGAGGCGCTGCGCCCCGCCTCGTGAGCGTGAAGAGGTACTCAGGGCGCCCCGTGGTGGAGGCGAAGCTCCGAGTGTCGAGGTGTCCTGGGGGCGTGGCCAAGATCGGCTGCGTCCATCGCGACGGAGGGGAGACGAGCGTGGCTGCGTTCGTCGTGCCCGCGACGGGACCGGATCAGTATGCATCATTCCGCACCGAGGCCGGGCCGGTCGAGGACTGTCGACTGAGCCTGACGGTGGACAGCAGTTCTCCCGACGGTCCAGCATGCGGGGTCTACTTCCGTGCTCTTTCGCTCGAAGCAGGCGAGAACCAAGCAAGTCCGTGACTCCTGTGACAGGCCAGCCCAGAAGACAGCGGCGAACGTGGCCGACGCCCGAGCGAGTCTGGGGATGGTGACGGCGCTGCAGGGGATCCGGGATCGCGGTTACGCGCCGGGCGTGGTCTTCGACGTGGGCGCCTCGGACGGGAGCTGGAGCGAGCTGGCCCTGACCACCTGGCCAGGCGCGCGGGCGGTATGCTTCGAGCCGCTGGTGGAGCGCCGGCCCGCGCTCGACCAGCTCTCGGCAAAGTACCCGGGTCGCGTGCAGATCCAGCCGGTTGGGCTCGGGGACGAGGACCAGGAGCTGAGCCTCGGTGTTACCGACTCCCTCTGGGACTCCAGCTTCGCCTATCCCGGGACACAGGCGCGGCGTGTCCCCGTCCGGCGTCTCGACACCCTCCTCGCGGGAGGGGACATCCCGTCCCCCGAGTTCGTGAAGATCGATGTCCAGGGCTTCGAGCGTCGGGTGCTACGGGGAGGGCCAGTCGCGTTTGCGAGTGCCCAGCTCGTGCTCATGGAGTGCAACTTCTTCGCTTTCTGCGACGACATGGTGACGCTGGACGAGACCGTGGCGTTCATGTCCGCTCGCGGATTCGTCCCCTACGAGTTCGTGGACTTCCTACGGCGTCCCCTGGACGGAGCGATGGGGCAGTGCGACATCGTCTTCGTGCGCCGAGGCCATCGCCTGATCGAGGACCGCCGGTGGAACCGGTGACCGGCGGCCGGCCGCCGTACCCCCGGCTCGACGTCTGCTTGTGCGCCCACAATCCACGGGTGGAGGTGCTTGGCTTGGTGCTCCGGTCCCTGGCTGCACAGGGCGCCGGGCCGTCGACGTTTCGGGTGCTGCTGGTCGACAACGCCTCCCGGCCCGCCCTCCCCGAGAAGGTCCTGGCACCGCTCCGGGACGCTGGCCGAGAGGCGTCGATCACTCGTGAGGAGCGCCCGGGGTTGACCATCGCGCGGTTGCACGCCATTCAACGCACCAGCTCCCCATGGGTGCTCTTTGTCGACGACGACAGCGAACTGACGGCGGGGTTCGTCGAGGAGGGGATGGCCTTCATCGAGCGCCATCCGGAAGTGGGCTGCTTCGGAGGGAAGCTCCTCCGACCCCGGGACTTGCAGGTGCCGCGCTGGGCGGAGGCCTTCCTTCCCTACCTAGCCATCAAGGACGAAGGGGACGAGGTCATCACCGGGGTCGGGAGGGAGTGGGGGCCGTGGGAGCCGCCCGGCGCCGGGATATGGGTTCACCGCGAGGTGCTGGAGATCTACCGGACCCGGGTGGAGACGGACGCGCGCGGGCTGGATCTGGGACGGAAGGGCAGGCAGGGCCTGGCGTCCTGCGAGGATGCACTCATGTCGCGGTCGGCGGCACAGGCGGGGATGCTCGTCGCCTATAACCCGAGGATGGCGCTCTACCACCACATCGATCCCTCACGCCTGCGGCTGCGGTACCTGCTCCGCCTCATGCGGTCGTACGGCAGGAGTCACGTCCTGCTCGACTCCATACTCAACGCAGAAGTTGGCACATCCCTGATCGTCCCCGAGTACTATCGCCAAGCCAAGGTGTTCGGGACGGTCCTGCGCCATGCATTCCGCGACGGACGGAAGAAGTCGCTGCGGTTCGGCCTCGGCATGGTGCTGTACCACTGGGACGCCCGCGCTGAGTACCTCCGCCTGGAGAGGGAGGAATCGCAAGCGCGTCCAGCTCTTCCCCCCAGTGCCGGGACCTAAACGGTCGATCGCAGTGCACGGTCGTTTAGGCCCTCGTGACCGACACCCGGAGGCTGCCCATGCACCAAAGGACCCCAGCGAGCCTGCCACGCATTACGCTGGTCGTTCCCTCGTTCAACGCCGTCTCGACCGTCGAGCGGGCCCTTCGCTCGATCATCGGGCAGGCATACCCCGACCTCCAACTCGTCTGCGTGGACGGAGCCAGCTCGGACGGAACGGTCACGGTGCTCGAGCGTCACCGGCAAGAGCTTGCCCACCTCGTCGTGGAGCCCGACCGCGGCCCGGCCGAGGCCCTGAACAAAGGCTTCCGCCTGGCCGACGGTGAGATCTTCGGGTGGCTCAACGCCGACGACGAGCTTGCGCCCGGTGCGCTGCTCGCGGTGGCGAGGACCTTTCGCGATCGGCCCGACGTCGACGTGGTCACCGGCGGGTGCTATCGCTTCTACGCGGACGGGTCGCAGGTGCAGACCGCCGTCCCCGATCGCTTCCTGCGGTCCATGGCCCTGCGGAACGACCTCGAGCAGCCGAGCACATTCTGGCGTGCCTCCGCACACCGCTCGGCCGGCGAGCTGGACGAGACGATGAAGTACGCCTTCGACTGGGAGTGGTGGAACCGCCTCCGCGTGAGGGGGGCGAGGTTCCTCCGCGTCGAGGACGTCCTCTCCCACTATCACTTCAGCACGGACAACCTCACCTCGCGGGGTGGGCACAAGGTCGTGGAGGAGATGTACCGCATCACCCGGCGCTACGGTCCCTGGCGCGGGCGGGTGGCCGATGTGTACCGCTTCCTGTACCGGACCTTCGATCTCCGAGGTTACTTCGACGACCCCAACGCGCTCAGCCCCCTGCGCCGGCTCGTGTTTCGCACCACGCTGAGCGTCGTGCGGATCGTCTTCGGGCGCGAGGTCCGCGACGGCTACAACTGGAACTGGGCCTCGAAGCAAGCCCGCGGGCTCATCTGGTACCGCTAGGCTGGCCGAAGGTGGCGTCGCGGGAGAGCTGGACCCAGGCACGCCGAGCGGCCAGGTGGTGCCCGAACATGGCGAAGCCAAAGCGCTGAGATCGCCGCCGGCCGATCCGGTAGCCGTGCCAGGCCGTGATGAGCGAGCGCATCCTGCCCCGGTACCGGTTGGGGATCTCCGCGGTCTCGCTGACCAACGCCTCGAGGACGGCGAGGCTCGCGCCGAAGGCAGTGAGCAGGCGGAGGAGGTAGCGGTACCGGAATCGCTCGGGCTCGAGGTGGTGGTGCAGCCAGAGCTGCGGTACGTAGGCGGTCGAAAGGCCCAGCGACGGGGCCTGCCGGACCAGGAAGGAGTCGTCGCAAGAGGCGAGGCCCCGCTCACCCTGGCGCCCCAGGAGGAGGCAACGCGGATCCGACTCCACGCGGCGTCCGTAGGCCTGCGCCACCACCCGTCGCACGAACAGGCCCGCGCCGGGCGGTTCCCACGGTCCCCAGGCCAGGGAGGAGCCGACGATCACCTCGTCCCCAGCGTCCTTGATCCCGAGGTAGTTCAGAAATGGTGAGACCCAGTAAGGGGGCTCGAGCTCAGGAGGAAGGAGCAACTTGCCACCGAAGGCGCCGACGCCTGGATGCTTCGACGCGAAGCGTAGCCCTTCCTCCAAGTATCGCTCCGAGAGCTCGTTGTCGTCGTCCACGAAGAGAAGCAGCTCGGCCCGCGTCTCTGCCAAGGCGCGGAGTCGCGCTCGCGTGAGACCGAGTGCCGGCTCTTCTACCCTGCGTGCGTCGACTCCCGCTCGTGTCAGGGGATGCAGCACGTCGTTCCTGACCGGCGGCGAGGAGGCATTGTCCACCAGCAGGAACCGAAACGATTGCGGCCCGGAAGTCTGGCGGACCAGCGCATTGATCACCCGTCGCAGGGTCGGCAGCCGGGGGTTGTGCGTGCAGAGGACGACGTCCAGGCTCACGGCGAGCGCATGGTAGTCTAGGCGGTTGTGAGGTGCCAGCGATGGACCAGCCCCTCCCCACCCAGATCGCCCCGGCGCCGGATCCGTCCGCCCCCGTCGACTGGTCCCGGGTGACAGCCCCGGCTCCTGAGTCGCCCATCGCCGCCTTCGGGGCGGGCTGGCTCATCGCGCGGACCTTCGCCACCTGGGGGCGCAACGTGCTGCGCTTCGCGCCCCTGGGCGTGGTGAGCAACGCACCCATGGCGGCGGGCCAGTACCTCCTCTACGCCGGCATGACCGATCTGGCGCGGTCGTCGCCGCTCTCCCTCGATCGGGTCCGCGTCATGCTGGGAGCGTTCGGGGTGGCGGCCCTCGTGGCCATGGCGCTCTACCCGCTGATGATGGGGGCGATCTCCCGCGGCACGGTGCAAGGGCTCCGCGGGAAGCGCGTGCGCCTCGGGGACATGCTGGCCGCCGGCGGGCGCGCCTACCTCCGCCTCCTGGTCATGGGAATCCTGGTGAGCCTGGCCATGATCCCGGCCACCCTGCTCCTGGTCTTTCCGGCGATCATCCTCATGGTGGGCTGGAGCGCGGCGGTCGCGGCTGCGGTGGAGGAGCGCACCGGGCCGGTCCGGTCGCTCTCGCGGAGCTGGGCCCTCACCCGGGGCCACCGCTGGAGGGTGTTCGCCGGGATCGCGGTCGCCTGGATCGCCATCGCCGTGGCGGCCGGCCTGTTCCAGGCCGCGACCCTGGGCGGGATGATGGCGCTGGTCGGCACGCGGGCCATGGCCCCCGGCCCGGCCATGGCCATCCCCATGGGCGTCTACCAGCTGTTGGTGGGGGCGCTGAACACGGTCCTGTACGTGGCCTGCGCAGTCGCCTACCACGGCCTGCGCGCCGCCAAGGAGGGCGGGGATCCGGAGACCCTGGCCCAGGTGTTCGCGTGAGGGCGGGCGCTCAGAGGCGGTCGTGCTTGCTCCGCCGCCGCCTGCCGAAGAGGAGCCGCTTCTCCAGCCGCCCCCGGAGCGCGGCGTAGAACGCCTCGAGGAAGGCCTGGTCGTCGCCGGCGGCTCCCTCCACGCCCAGCTTCTCCCGGATCTTCTCGGCCACGGTTCGCACCGCCTCGTCGTGGCCGGGCTGGCCGGCCCCGCGCAGCACCCCCTCCAGCACCTGGAGCTCGAAGACGCCGTACACGTCGAGCTGGGCCTCGGTGAACTCGTGAGCGGCCCTGGCCCGGATCGAGAGGTCCTCGAGCAGGACCGCGGCCGGGGCCCGGATCACCACCGTGCCGGCCACCAGGTCGCCCACCCGGAGCCGATCCCGGTTGAAGAGCGGCAGGAAGCCGAAGGCCAGCATCCAGCCGAGCGAGAGGAGGGCCAGCCAGCCGGGCGCGCCAGGGAAGGCGGCCCCGGGCGCGAAGAGGGCGATCATGGGCAGGAACAGCTCCAGCTCGCGGGTGAGGTTGCGGGCGAGGATGGCCTCGGCCGAGAGCGGCCCGCCCTGGGCGTCGACGGCCCGGATCCCCAGCCGGCGCTTGCCCGGGGTCTGCCCCTGCCAGGCCAGCTCGAACCAGACGAAGTAGAAGGTCCGGACCAGGAACACCGCCAGGACCGCCGCTGCCAGGACCAGGTCGACGCCGACCACGCTCACCATGGCCAGCGCCACGAGGGGGAGGAGGAGGCCCGCGGTCAGCAGGGCGATGAAGAGGAGGTCGAGCAGGAGCGCGCCCACCCGGTCGCCGGCGGCGGCCACCTCCAGCCGAAGCGGCACGCCCTCGGGCGTGACCACCTCGTGGGCCCGCCCGGCGGGCTCGGCGGCGAGGGAGGGGCTCACGTCCGGCCTCCGGCCCGCCCGGCCCCGAAGAGGTAGGCGCCGAGGAGCAGGGAGGAGACGCCCGCCACGGCGTAGCGCACCGGGACGGCGTGGACCAGCTGCCGGAAGATCCCCTCCACCAGCCCGGCCAGGAAGAACAGCGCCACCGCCCCCAGCACCACCACCGCCGCCTCCCGGCCGCGGCGCGAGAGGCCCGCGCGCCGCTCCTCCCGGCCGGGGAAGAGCAGCGCCTGGCCGAGCGCCATCCCGGCGGCGCCGCACAGCGCCACCGCGCTGAGCTCGGTCACCCCGTGGGGCAGCACCCAGGCCCAGAACTCCACCGAGAGCCCGCGCGAGGCATAGAGCGCGCCGAACGCGCCCATCATCAGTCCGGTCCCGAACAGGAGCAGGGCCGACGGCAGGCCGCCCACGAACCCCAGCGCGAAGGCGGTGATGCCCACCCGGGCGTTGTTGGTGAAGAGGAACATGGCGAAGCTCTTGAGCATCCGGGCCGCGTCCTCCCGGGCGTAGAGCACCTCGCGCAGGGACGCGGTGGTCGAGGCGGGCCCGCGCCCCTGGGACAGGAAGGGGTTCACGAAGGCGTAGAAGCGGTCGGGGTCGGCGCGGGTCAGGGCGAAGCCGGCCCACAGGCCGCCGAGGAGCAGCGCGAAGGCCAGCGCCAGGTGCGGCCAGTGGGCCCGGACCGCCCGCGGGAAGCGGCGGGCGAAGAAATCGGCCAGCGCCTCCAGGGGGTGGCGATGGGCGGCGTAGACCGCCAGGTAGGCGCGGCTGGAGAGCGACTCCAGGTACTCGAGGAGGTTCTTGTCGAGGGAGGTGGCACGGGCCACCGAGAGCGAGGAGAGCGCGGCCCGGTAGAGCACGGGGAGGCGCGAGAGCTCCTGGGGCAGGAGCGAGCGGATGCCGTGGCGCTGGGCCGCGGCCAGGATCCGCTCCAGCTCGCGCCAGGAACCCTCCCGCTCCGCCCGGAAGGCGGCGCTCTTCAGCACCACGGTCACGCGATGAGCTCCCGCCGCTTCACGTCCAGGTAACGGCTCACCAGGCGGGCCGAGACCTGCCCCGGTGCGGCGTCGACGCAGGCGACGCCCATGCGCCGCAGGCGGGCCAGGACGCGCTCCCGCTCTCGCACCAGCTCGGCGGCGCTCGTGGCGCGGTAGAGGCCGGAGAGCCGGCGCGGCGGGGCCAGGGCGGCCGCGTCCAGCTCCACGTCGCGCAGGGCCACGAACACCACCAGCTGCCGGCGGGCCAGGCGCTGCAGGTTCTCCAGCATCAGCTCGGCGGTGACGGTGTCGGTGAAGTCGGTGAAGACCACCACCAGCGAGCGCCGCCGGAGCCGCGCCGAGAGCTCGGTGAGCCCGAGGGTGTAGTTGGTCTCCTCGGTGGAGTAGGCGAGCCGGGTGGAGAGGGCCTGCAGGCGGGCGAAGGCGGAGAGACCCCCCTGCGGCTCGGCCCAGGCCCGGGCGCTGTTGTCGAAGCCGAACAGCCCCACCCGGTCGCCCAGCTTCAGGGCCACCCAGGCCAGCAGCAGCGCCGAGGAGACGGCGTGGTCGAGGCGGGGAAGCCCCTGGAGCGGCTCGGCCATGAGGTGGCCGGTGTCCACCGCCAGGACCACCTGGTGGTTTCGCTCGGCGCGGAACTCCTGGCAGAGGAGGTGGCGGTGACGGGCCGAGGCCTTCCAGGAGATGGCCCGGGGATCCAGGCCGGGCACGTACTCGACCAGGGCGTCGAACTCGGAGCCGTCGCCCGGGTAGCGCTCCACCTGCACGCCCGCCTGGAGCTCATGGGATCCCTGGTAGCGGAAGGCCGCGGCCCGCACCGGGGCGAGATCGGGCGCCACCTCGACCGCCCGGCCGACCTCGAGGCGGAGCCGGCGGCCGCACAGCCCCAGCGGGCCGGTCCAGCGGCACCAGAGGGCGTCCACGGTGGGGAGGCCCCGCCGCCGGGCCCTGAGCGGGATCCGGGCGGCGGTCTCGCCGGCGGCCAGGGCCAGCGAGAGGGGCGGCGCGGGATCGAAGTCGGGGTGCAGGTCGAGGAGCAGCTCCAGCCGCCCCACCGCCCGCGGGGTGGCGAGCCGGACCTGCACCGCCCCGGCCGCGCCCACCGCCAGGCGGCCGGGCACCTCCACCGCGGCCCGGAGCCGACCCGCGGGGACGGAGAGGATGGCATCCAGCCCCCAGGCGAAGGCGGAGAGCGCGGCCACGGACAGCCACAGCCCCCACAGGCCGGGCCGGAAGAGGGCCGGGAGGAGGGCCACCGGGAGCCCGGCCGCGGCCAGGGCGGCGGCGCGCGGGGTGGGGTAGATCACCGCGGGGCCTCCACCTCGTCGATCACCCGGCGCACCGCCAGGTCGGCGGTGACGCCCTCGATCTCCGCGCCGGGGGCGAGCACCACCCGGTGGCGGAGGACCGGCAGGGCCAGATCCTTCACGTCGTCGGGGATGACGAAGCCGCGCCCGGCCAGGGCGGCGCGGGCCCGGGCGGCGATGGCCAGCATGCTGGCGGCGCGGGGGGAGGCGCCGCAGAGCAGCGCCGGCCGGCCGCGGGTGGCGCGGACCAGGTCCACCACGTAGTCGATCACCGGGTCCTCCAGCCGGATGGCCGCCACCGCCCGGCGCATGGCCCCGAGCTCCTCCAGGCTCGACACCTGCCGGAGGTCGAAGGACTCGATGGGCGGCGAGGCGGTCCGGTGGCCGTGCACCCGGACCATGTCCCGCTCCTCGTCGCGCCCCGGGTAGCCCACCGTCACCTTGAAGAGGAAGCGGTCGAGCTGCGCCTCGGGGAGGGGGTAGGTCCCCTCCTGCTCGATGGGGTTCTGGGTGGCCACCACCATGAAGGCGGCCGAGAGCGGGTGGGTGACGCCGTCGATGGTCACGGCCCGCTCCTGCATGGCCTGGAGCAGCGCCGCCTGGGTCTTGGGGGGGGTGCGGTTGATCTCGTCGGCCACCAGCAGGTCGGTGAAGACCGGCCCGCGGGTGAGCCGGAAGCTGCTGGTTCGGAAGTCGAAGAGGTTCGTGCCCAGGACGTCGCCGGGCATGAGGTCGGGGGTGAACTGCACCCGGTTGAACCCCACGCCCAGGGCGGCGGCGAAGGCCCGGGCCAGGAGGGTCTTGGCCGTGCCGGGCACGCCCTCGACCAGCACGTGGCCGTCGGAGAGGAGCGCGGTGAGGAGCAGGTCCAGGGCCGCGTCCTGCCCCACCACCACCTTGTGCACCTCAGCGCGCAGCGCCCCGACGCGTGCGCGGATCGCCTCCAGGTCCATGGATCAGCTCCTCCCTCCAGCGATGGATCGCCAGCCCGGCACGGACCGCCTCCGCCTCGGCCCCGCGCCGCCCGTCCTCGATCTTGGCCACCTGCGCCTCCAGGCGCCGGAGCGCACCCGCCCGCCCCCGGGCCGACTCCAGCCGCCTGAGCCACGCCTCCGGCCCCTCCGCGCCGCCGGGCGGCGGGGCCCGGGCCAGCACCTCCTCGCGCGCCGCCCGGAGGTAGGCGCGCGCCGCCTCGCCCACGTGCCCGCCGGCGCGGAGCAGCTCGGCGGTGCGCTCCACCAGGAAGGCCTTGCCGGGGGCGAGGGGCCTGGGCGGCGGCAGCGGGCGCCCGAACCGGACCAGGGCCGCCCAGCAGAGGAGCGCCAGGGTGAGGAGGGCCTGGAGCGTGGCCAGCAGGAGCGGGAAGCGCAGCAGCTCGCGGGTGAGGGAGGGCTGGAGCTCGTGCCCGTGCAGCGTCTCGTCCACCACCAGCGCCGGCCCGCGACCCAGCCGGCCCAGGAGGGCCATCGCCAGCTCGGCGTTGCCGCCGAGCGAGAGGCCGTGGGTCTCGAGGAGGTCCGGGTCGGCGAGGACCACCAGGCGCCGCCCCCCGGCGGCGACCTCGCCAGCCAGCATCCCCTGGTCGTTGGCCAGCAGCGGCGAGAGCGCGTCCGAGCGGAGGAGCTGCGGTCCGGAGATCTCGGGCGCGGGGAAGGCTCCCCTCCAGGCGTCCCCGGGCCCCGCCGGCCGGACCACCTCGCCCGGGAGCCCCAGCGCGTCGAGGACCCGCTGCGCCTGCTCGACCGGGGCGAGCTCCGCGCTGCCCAGCCAGGTGGGCCGGAGCGGATCGGGGAGCCCCCGGCGCTTGGGGAGGACCACCAGCAGGCGCGGGGCGGCGGCCTCGACGGCCTGGAGGACGGCCCGGGCCCGCGGGTCCTCGGGGCCCAGCTCGGGCTCGAGGAGCAGGGTGGGCGCGCCCTCCCGGGCCCGGTCTGCGGTGCGGTGGCGGGAGAGGACCACCTGCCACCCCCGGGCGCGCAGGAGCTCGAGGAAGGCGCGGTGGCCGACGGCCGATCGGCTCCAGGCGTCGGCGCCGAAGGTGGGCGGCTCGGCCAGCAGGTCGCCGAAGACGGCCAGGACGGCGGTGGCCAGCAGGGAGAGGACGGCCGCGCCGGCCAGGAGGGCCACGGCACGGCGGGTGAAGGGAGCGCCGGTCACGCGGCCTCCGGGGGGGCGCCGGCCTGGCCGCGGGATTCCAGGAAGGTGCGGAAGCGCGAGAGGCAGGCCTGGTAGTCGCCCTCCCCGGCGGCCGCGCCGCCGAAGCGGGAGACCTCCACCGCCTCCACCAGCCCGGCCAGGGCCTCGCGGGCGCGGGGCGGCAGCGGCACCCGGGCCACGATCTCGCGCGAGGTGAAGGAGGGGGCGAGCCGGGCGGCGCGGGAGAGGGCCAGGAGGGTCTCCAGGAGGAGCGCGTGGATGGCCTCTGCGTGCCGGCCCGCGGCGGCCAGGGCCTCGGCCCGCTCCACCGGCACGACCAGCGGCGCCGCCTCGGGCTCCGCCCCGACCCCGGCGTCGCGGACCCGACCGGCCACCCGCCGCCCGATCCAGGCGAGGAGCAGCGCCAACGCCACCGCCAGGGCGGTGACGAGCAGGATGCGGAGGAGGAGGGCCAGCGGCCCCAGCGAGAGGTGGGGGAGCTCGAGGGTCCCCCGGTCGGCGGGGAGCGCCCGCTGGTAGCGGGGATCCTCGAGGATGCGGCGGAGGTCCTCGGCGACGGCGCCCGAGGCGCGGGCCAGGGCGGCCAGGAGGGCGACCGGGTGGCTCAACGGGGACCCGCGCCGGCGAGGGAGAGGCTGGCGCGGGCGCCGCCGCGCGTGGTCCCGGCCTCGATGGTGGAACGCTCGACCCAGGGGGCCCGGGCAGCCGGGGCGGGGATGATCGGGTGCTCGGCCATGCGGCGGGGATCCTCCCGGCCGGGCGTCGCTGCGGGCCGGCCCACACCCGAGAACATCCACCCGTGGGCCGCCTCCGGGCAAGCCCGTGGTAGCATTCCGGCATGGCATGGTGGATGTGGGTGGTGCTCGGCCTGGCGCTCCTCCTGGTGGAGCTGTCGACGCCGGGCAGTCTCTTCGCGCTCTTCTTCGGCGTCGGCGCGCTGTGCGTGGCGGGACTTTCGGCCCTGGGCGCGGGGCCGGTGGCGCAGTGGATCACCTTCCCGGTGCTCTCGGTGGTGCTGGTGGCCACGCTGCGCGGCTCGATCCAGGAGCGGATCCGCTCGCGGCCGGCGCCGCAGGTCGACTCGCTGGTGGGCCAGGAGGTGCTGCTGCTCGAGGACGTGCCCCAGGGCGGCCAGGGCAAGGCGGAGCTGCGGGGAGTACCTTGGGGCGCGCGGGAGGTGGCGGGCGCGGCGCTGTCGCGGGGGCAGCGATGCCGGGTGGAGCGGGTGGACGGAGTGGTCCTCTACGTGACGGCGGTCTGATCGGGGGGAACGATGCTCAGCGCGGCGCTGGTGATCACGGTTCTGGTGGCCATCTTCGTCCTGGTGGTGGTGGTGAAGACCGCGGTGGTGGTGCCGCAGCAGAACGCCTACGTGGTCGAGCGGCTGGGCCGGTTCCACATGGTGCTCGAGCCGGGCTTCCACGTGCTCATGCCCTTCATCGACGTGATCCGCTACCGGCACACGCTCAAGGAGCAGGCGGCCGACATCCCCGAGCAGATCTGCATCACCAAGGACAACGTGCAGGTGGCGGTGGACGGCATCCTCTACCTCAAGGTGCTCGACCCGCAGCGGGCCTCCTACGGCATCGGCGACTACCACTACGCGGTCACCCAGCTGTCCCAGACCGCCCTCCGCTCGGAGATCGGCAAGATCGACCTCGACCGCACCTTCGAGGAGCGCTCGACCATCAACGGCATGCTGGTGGCCGAGCTCGACAAGGCCACCGGCCCCTGGGGCGTCAAGGTCCTCCGCTACGAGATCAAGAACATCACCCCGCCCAAGGACGTGCTCGCCGCCATGGAGAAGCAGATGCGGGCCGAGCGGGAGAAGCGGGCGGTGGTCCTCACCTCCGAGGGCGAGCGAGACGCGGCCATCAACAGCGCCGAGGGGAGGAAGCAGCAGGTGATCAAGGAGTCGGAGGCGGCCCGCCAGCGCCAGATCAACGAGGCCGAGGGGCAGGCGCAGGCCATCCTGGCCATCGCCGAGGCCACCGCCGAGGGGCTGCGGAAGGTGGGAGAGGCCATCGGCGGGCCGGGCGGCGTGGAGGCGGTCCAGCTCCGGGTGGCGGAGAAGTACGTGGAGCAGTTCGGCCACCTGGCCAAGGTGAACAACACCGTCATCCTCCCCGCCACCCTCTCCGACATGGGCTCGATGATCGCCGCGGCCATGAACGTGATCCGCACCGCCCAGCCGCCCCAGGCCACGGTGGTCGCCGCGGGTCCCCGGCCTCCGCCGCGACCGCCCGCGCCCTGATCCCCACCCCGGGGCGGAGCGCGGCTGCTAGGATGCCGCGGTGAGCCCGAGGCCGATCGCCCGCGCAGCTGCGCGCCAGAGGGCCGCGGGCCGGAGCGGCGGCCGCGGGCTCCTCGGCCGGGAGGCCGCCGAGGGGGTGCGGCTGGTGGCGCTGGACCTGCTGGCCCAGGCCCGGGCCGCGGCCGCCCGCCTCCCCGATCGATCCGACGCCGAGGCCCTGCACGACTTCCGCGTGGCGGTGCGGCGGCTCCGGTCCTGGCTCCGTTCCTTCCGGTCCGAGGTCGAGGACACGCTGCGCGGGCGGTGGCGCCGACAGCTCGGGGCCCTGGCGGCCTCGACCGGCGCGGCGCGCGACGCCGAGGTGACGCGCGCCATCCTGGAGGGCGAGCGAGCCGCTCTCCTGCCGCGCCACCGGCGGGCGGTGGACTGGCTGGCCGAGCGGGCCGCGCCGGCGAGGCCGGGCGAGCCGGACGCGCGGGAGCGCGCCGCCCGGGAGCTGGAGCGGCTCGCCCCGCACCTCAGCCACGGGCTCTCCCGCTACCAGCGGGGGGTGGGGGCCCGGCGGGTGGGCCGGTTCGGCGCCGCCGCGGCCCGGGCCCTCCGCGGGCAGGCCGAGGCGCTCCTCCGGGCCCTGGCCGCGGTGGAGGGGCCGGACGACGTGGAGCGGGCCCACCGGGCCCGCATCGAGGGCAAGCGGCTGCGCTACCTGCTCGAGCCGCTCCGCCAGGTGACGCCGGCTGCCCATGCCGCGGTGCGGAGCATGAAGGCGCTGCAGGACGCGCTGGGGGACCTGCACGATCGCCACGTCCTGGCGGCCCGGATCGCCGACGGGCTGGCGGAGGCGGCAGCGGAGGGCGCCCGCGCCGAGCACCGGGCGCTGCACGCCGCCGGGGAGGGCCAGGCGCGGGCGGTGGCGCGCCGGAACCCGCGGCTGGGCCTGCTGGCCCTGGACCGCCGCATCCGCGAGCGCCGCGACGCGCTCCACGCCGAGCTCCGGCGCAGCTGGCTCGGTGGTGGCGAGGGGGCGGAGCGGCTGGCGCGCGAGGTCGAGGCGGTGGCGCGCGATCTCACCCGGCGGCGGGGCAGGCCCAGGGCCCGGGCGCGCTCGCGGAGGGCGCAGGGGGGCGCCCGGGCGCCTCACACCCCGCGCACCAGCCGGCGGTAGGTGTTGAGGTGCCGGAGGGCGTCGGCGGTCCTGCCGAGCCGCTCCAGGAGCCGCGCCAGGTTGTGGTGGGCGTCGGCCAGCCCCGGGTCCGCCTCCACCGCCCGCGCGTAGGCGAACAGCGCGTCGTCCCAGAGCCCCTGGTCCTCGAGGACCACGCCCAGGTCATAGGCGGCCACCGCCCGGCGGTTGCGGTCCCGCAGCGCGCATCGGTAGTGGGCCTCCGCCTGGCGGAGATCGCCGGCCTCGTGGAGGATCCGGCCCAGGTTGAGGTGGGCGCCGGCATGCTCCGGTTCGAGCTCGAGGGCGCGAGCGTAGGCCTGCCGGGCCTCGGCGGGCGCGCCGTCCTCCAGGTCGCAGGCCCACTGGTACCAGCCCTCGGCCCCCAGCGGCCCGGGGCGCCGGCGCGCCGCCGCCCGCACCAGGGGCGCCACCCGCCGGGCCAGGTCGGCCACCCCGAAGTCGAGCAGCACCTGGCCGGTCTCGGCCTGCCACCGCGAGCCACCGTCGCGGACCACCACCTCGTCGCCCTCGGCGGTCACCTGCACCGAGGCCAGGGAGCGGCCGGCGGGGAGCTGGGCGCGGAGCCGCCGCAGCGCCCGGCGGACGCGGGCGGCGGGGACCTTGGCCCGCACCAGCCCGGCGGCGGCGCGCAGCAGCACCAGGTCCTGGAAGGAGAAGCGGAGGGCGTTGCGCGGCCCGCGCCGCGGCGAGACGAAGCCCGCATGCGCGTGGCGGCGGACCTCGGCCTCCGACATCCCCAGCGTCCGGGCCACCTCACACGTCCGGTATCCCCACATGGACGGGCCCAGCCTGGCACGGAAGGGTCACTTCTTGGAAGCGGAACTCGCACGCGCCCGGCCCGCCCCCGGCCGGTCGGCGCGGTGCGCCGCCTTGCGCCGCGCCTCGCCCCCGGCCTCCGCGCCGCCGTCGGCGGGCGGCTGCGCCCGCCCCGTTTCCGGGGGCGGTGCGCCCCGCCCGGCGCCGGCGGCCGCGTCGAGGCTGGCCTTGAGCGCCTCCATGATGTCGATGACCTCTCCCCGCGGCTCGGGCGGCGCGCTCACCTGGATCTCCTGCCCGGCCACCTTGCGCTCGATGGCCTCCAGGGTGCGCTGGCGGACCGCGTCCTGGTAGCGCTCGGGGTGGAAGCCGTCGGAGCTGGTCTGCTCGATGAGCTGGAGGGCCAGCTGCACCTCCGAGTCCTTCACCTCCACCGGGTCCAACGGGATCTCCTCCGCGGCCCGGACCTCGTCGGGGTAGTAGAGCTGCTGCATGACCAGGCGGCCGCGGGCGGGCCGGATGAGCACCAGGTACTGCTTGCCACGGGCGGCGTAGCGCGCCAGCGCCGCCTTCCCGGAGCGGTCGAGCGCCTCGGCCAGGAGCCGGTAGGCCCGGGCGCCGCCCCGGTCCGGCCCCAGGTGGTAGGCGCGGTCGAAGAAGATCGGGTCCACCTCGGCGGCGGGGACGAACTCGGCGATGTCGATGGTCTGGGTGGCCAGCTCCTCGAGCGCCTTCAGCTCCTCGGCGGTGAAGGTGACGTACCGGTCCTTGGCGAACTCGAACCCCTTCACCATCTCCTCCCGCTCCACCTTCTCGCCGTCCTTGGCGCAGACGTACTGCTGCCGCAGGCGGGAGCCGTCCTTGGCGTGGAGCAGGTTGAAGGACACCTGCGAGGCGGGCTGGGCGGCCGGATAGAGCCGGACCGGGATGGACACCAGGCCGAAGGAGATGGTGCCGGTGGCGAGGGAGCGAGGGACCATGCCCTGCTTATATCGAGGGGGGAGCCCGCGGGCAGGGCCGCGGGAGGACCTTGGATGCCGGACAGGCTGGAGAGATATCGAGAGAAGCGCGACCCCCGGCGGACGCCCGAGCCCTTCGGCGGGCCGGTGCCCGCGGGCGGGGAGCTGCGCCGCTTCGTGATCCAGAAGCACGCCGCCCGCCGCACCCACTGGGACTTCCGGCTGGAGCTGGGGGGGACGCTGCGAAGCTGGGCCGTGCCGCGGGGTCCCTCGGCCGACCCGGCCGAGAAGCGGCTGGCGGTCGAGGTCGAAGACCACCCGATCGAGTACGTCGACTTCGAGGGGACCATCCCCGCCGGGAACTACGGCGCGGGCGCGGTCATCGTCTGGGACCGCGGGGCCTGGCGCCCGGTCGGTGATCCGGAGGAGGGGCTCCGGGACGGCAAGCTGGTCTTCGAGCTTCTCGGCTACAAGCTGCGCGGCGAGTGGACGCTGGTCCGCACCGCGCGCCGCGGGCGCGACGGGGGGAAGCGCGAGTGGCTGCTCATGAAGCACCGGGGCGACGCCCAGGCCGGCCCCGGCCGGCCGTTCGCCGAGGAGTCGGTCCTCTCCGGGCGGCGCGTCGAGGAGGTGGCGGCGGGAGAGGGCCGCGCCGCGCGGGCGCTCTCGGAGGCGATCCGGCTGGGCGCGCCGGAGCGCCCGGGCGCCCCGGCGCTCCGCGCCCCCATGCTGGCCGAGCCGCGCGACCAGCCCTTCGACCGGGAGGGCTGGCTCTTCGAGCTCAAGTACGACGGCTACCGGCTCCTGGCCCGGCGCCTGGGCGGGCGGGCCGAGCTGCGCACCCGCGGCGGAGAGGACGCCACGCTGGCCTTCCCCGAGGTGGCGCAGGCGGTGGAGATGCTGCCCCAGGACGCGGTGCTCGACGGCGAGCTGGTGGTCCTGTCGGCCGACGGCCGCCCCTCGTTCCAGGCGCTGCAGGGGCGCGGCCAGCTCCGCCGCCGCGACGACGCGGCGCGCGCGGCGCTGGAGTCGCCGGCCACGCTCTTCGCCTTCGACCTGCTCTGGCTGGGGGGCCGGGACCTCCGCGCCCTGCCGCTCCGGGAGCGAAAGCGGCTCCTCTCCGAGGTGGTCCCGCGGCTCGGCCCGCTCCGCTACGCCGAGCACCTGGAGGCGCGCGGGCGGGCCCTGTTCCGCGAGGTGGAGGCCCGCGGCCTGGAGGGCGTGGTCGCGAAGCGCGCCGACTCCCCGTATCGGGCCGGGCGCTCGGACGACTGGCAGAAGGTTCGCGTGGCCCGCACCGAGGATCTGGCGGTGGTGGGCTTCACCGCGCCCCGCGGCGCGCGCCCCGGCCTCGGCGCCCTGCTCCTGGCGGGGGCGGGGGAGGGCGGGCTCCTCTTCGCCGGGGCGGTGGGCTCGGGCTTCGAGGAGCGGCAGCTCTCGGCGCTCCACGCCCGGCTCTCCGCCCGGCGGCGCGCCACCCCGCCCTGTCGCGGGCCCGTGCCTCGCGGGCGCGGCGTGACCTGGGTCGAGCCCGAGCTGGTGGTGGAGGTGCGCTACCGGGAGCGGACCGGGGACGGGCTGCTCCGGCAGCCGGTCTTCGTGCGGGTGCGGGACGACAAGCGCCCGGACGAGATCTCCCCGGGGCCCGCGCCCGCCGGGGCCGTCCCCGTCGCCGCCGGGGAGCCCGCTGCCTCCGCCGGCCCGGACCGCGTCCGGGTCTCCCACCCCGACAAGGTGTTCTTCCCCGCCGACGGCATCACCAAGGGTGACCTGGTCGCCTACTACCGATCCATCGCGCCCTACCTGCTCCCCCACCTCCGCGACCGGCCGCTGGTCCTCACCCGCTACCCCGACGGCATCGGGGGCAAGAGCTTCTTCCAGAAGGACGCGCCCCGCTGGCGGCCGGCCTGGCTGCGGACGGTGGCGGTGCGCTCGGAGGAGTCCGGCCGCGATCTCGAGCACTTCCTGGTCGACGACGCCGAGGGGCTGGCCTGGCTGGCGAACCTGGGGGCAATCCCCCTGCACGTGTTCGCGAGCCGCGCCGGGGCGCTCGACCGGCCCGACTGGTGCGTCCTCGACCTCGATCCCAAGGAGGCCCCCTTCGCCCATGTGGTCCGCATCGCCCGCGCCCTCCGGGCGCTGTGCGAGGAGCTGGGGCTGCCCTCCCACCCCAAGACCACCGGCCAGCGGGGCATGCACGTTCTCCTGCCGCTGGGGGGCCAGCTCGACCACGGCCAGGCGCGGCTCCTGGGCGAGCTCCTGGCCCGGGTCCTGGAGCGCGAGCTCCCGGACATCGCCACCACCGCCCGGGCCGTCTCGGCTCGCGGCGGGCGCGTCTACCTCGACTACCTCCAGAACGGCCGGGGGAAGACCATCGCCGCCCCCTTCGCCGTGCGGCCACGCCCGGGAGCCCCGGTGTCCATGCCGCTCAGGTGGAGCGAGGTCTCCTCGCGCCTCGACCCGGCGCGCTTCACCCTCAGGACCGCGCTGGCCAGGATGCGGCGGCTGGGCGCGGATCCCCTCGCTCCGGTCCTCTCGGAGCGACCGGACCTGGCGGCGGCGCTGGATCGTCTGCGCCGGAGGCTGCCGGAGGGCGGGCGCTCGGCGGCGCCGTGAGGGCGGCCCCGTCCCGGCCGAAGATCGGGGGGCGGCGGCGGAGCGCCCGGCACAGGACCTCGGCGCGGAGCAGCTCCAGCGCGTCGCCGGGGGCGGAGAGGTAGGGCCCGAGGAGGGAGGCGGAGCGCTCGAGCCAGGCGCACAGCCCGTCGGCCACCGCCAGCACCTCGCGCACGTCCACGGCCACGGCGAAGTCGCGCCAGGCTCGCACCCGCGACAGCGCCGGCTCGGGGCAGCCCTCGGCAGCGAGGCGCGAGGCCAGCCGCACCAGCTCCTCCACGCCGGCCTCGGGGACGCGGGCGCGGCGCAGCGCGGCGAGCTGCGACCGCCAGAGGAGGCCGAGGTCGAGGAGCTCGAGGAGGTGCTCGGGTCCGGTGCGGATCAGGCCGGGGGCCACGTTGCGGAGGTGGGCGCGGTGTAGGTCGAGGAGCGGCGCCAGCGCCTGGGCCCGCGCCTCCAGCGCGTTGGCGAGGGCGGCCACCCGGGCGGCGGCGGTGCTGGCGGGGAAGGGGATGTGGGCGGTCGCCAGGGCCATGTTCGCGTCCTCTGCGTCCACTCCAAGCAGCCGGCGTGCCACCCGGAATGGCCCGGCATTCCGCAAGCTTGCCCGCCGGGCCGAAACGCGTCACCCCTCTGGCTCGACTGCCGTCCCTGGGCCGCGGGGCCTCGGCGCCAGCCCGCGCCGCCCCGCCGTCGCGCGCTTGACGAGCCGTGAATCAACGGAGAACCCGGCCCGTGTGGGGGCAGGGATTGGCGCACATTGGCGCAATCCGTGATTGAGTCGTGGACAATCGTCGGCGCTGGGATATGTTCCGGCCGCAAAGGAGATCCACCCACACATGCCCAGATCTGCGCAGACGTCCATCGAGGCCATCATCCGGGAGACCGCCGACCAGGTCGTGACCAAGGTATCGGCGATCATCGCGCGGCAGGTGGGAGCGCTGGTGCAGGCGGAGCTGGAGCGCGAGGTGAAGCGCACCGGCGGCCGCGGCCGTACACGGCTGGCGGCCGGACCGCGGCGGCACCGCCGCCCGCCACGGACCGAGATCACCCGCTGGGTGGCCGACTCCCGTGCCCGCCGCGTGCCCACCTTCGTGATCGAGGCCACCGGGCTCGACACCAAGAAGAAGATCGTGGCCCGCTACGGGGCCAACGTGGCCTTCGAGAAGGGCAAGCCGCTGCCCAAGCCCAAGGCGGCGTGAGGCAGGCGCTCAGCGCTCCACCAGGCCGGAGGTGAGCCCGGCGCGCTCCAGCGCGTCGGCCGCTCCGTCCACCCGGCCCGAGGCCACCCAGAACCCGACGCCCTTGCGCACCCGCGCGCCGAGCGCCGAGGGGGCCCCGTACTCCTCGGTCTCGGCCAGGTAGTCCTGGCCGGCGCCGTCCAGGGCCCGCTCCACCGCCTGCGCCTCGGTCAACGTGGCTGCCAGGTACACGCGGACGATCTCGGTTCCCTCTGCGAAGAAGCCCTCCGCGACGCGCGCCATGGTCCGCTCCCTGGGCCCAAATGTAACCCGCCCGGCGCGGGCGGGCGCGCGCTATCCTCCGCCCGCCATGAAGACGCCGACCCCGTTCCTTCTCACGCTGGCGAGGCTGGCCGTGGCCCTCCCCGCCGCGGCCCTGGCACAGGACGGCGCCCGGCCACCGGCGCTCCCCACCCCGACCGAGGCCAGGCCCTTCTTCGAGTCGCACCTGCCCTCGGCCCTGCTCCAGGGCGGGCCGTTGGGCTTGCTCTGGTGGCAATGGCTGGCGCTGCCGGTGGTGCTGGCGCTGGGCGTGCTGGTGGGGTGGCTGCTCGGCTACCTGTCGCGCGCCCTGCTGGCGCGGGTGGCAGCCCGCACACGGAACACCTGGGACGACCAGTTCATCGTGCGCGCGGCCGGCCCCATCACCGCCCTGTGGACCATCGCCTTCGTGACCGCGGTCCACCCCTGGCTCCTGCTGGGCAGCGGCGCCGCGGCGGTGCTGGAGCGGGTGCTGCGGGCCGCCACCTACCTGACCCTGTTCTGGGGTGGATTCCGGCTGGTGGACGTGGGCTTCGCGGCGCTGGGTTCGGGGCCCTGGGCCCGGGGCGCCGGCCAGGCAGGCCTCCTGCCGCTGGGGCGCAAGGTCTCCAAGATCGCGCTCCTGGCCGTCGGCGCGGTGGCGGTGCTGAACGAGCTCGGCTTCCAGGTGGCGAGCCTGCTGGCCGGCCTGGGGATCGGGGGCATCGCGCTGGCCCTGGCCGCCCAGAAGACGGTGGAGAACCTGTTCGGCTCGGTGGCCATCGGGGTGGACCGGCCCTTCCTGGTGGGCGACTTCGTCAAGGTCGAGGACTTCGTGGGCACGGTGGAGAGCATCGGCATGCGCTCCACCCGCTTTCGCACCCTGGACCGCACGGTGATCACCATCCCCAACGGCAAGCTGGCCGACTCGCGCAGCGAGAACTTCGCGGTTCGCGACCGCATCCGGCTCTTCACCAACCTGGCCCTCTCCTACGGCACCACCGCGGCCCAGATGCGGGCGGTCCTGGCCGGGATCGAGGAGGCGCTGCGGAAGGACCCGCGGATCGCCGCCGATGCGCCCAGCGTCCGCTTCACCGAGTTCAGGGAGTCGGCGCTCAACGTGGAGGTCATGGCCTGGTTCGCGACCGCCGACTGGGCCGAGTTCGCCCGGATCCGCCAGGAGGTCTACCTCCGCTTCATGGAGATCGTGCGCGGCGCCGGGGCCGAGTTCGCCTTCCCGGTGCGGACGGTGAGGCTGGTCCCGGGTGCCGAGGCGGTGGGCAGGGCGCCCGCCGCCGCGCAGGCCCGGACCGACGATCCCTAGGTGGGGATCGGGCGGCGATGGTCCGGATGCCGGGCAGGGATCCAGCCGCTCCACCGTCCGCGGAAGGACCCGGCGGAAAGGCCACGGGCGGCCAGGTCGCCCTGACCGCCCGCGCGCGCTTCGAATGGTGGAGCTGATCGGGATCGAACCGACGACCTCTAGAGTGCGATTCTAGCGCTCTCCCAGCTGAGCTACAGCCCCGCTCCTCCGCGGCCCGGGACGGCCGCGAGGGACGCTTCCTTAACGGTTTCCGCGGGGTTGTGTCAAGCTCCGTTTGGCCCGGACGGATGCTATTGTGTCCCGTGATGGCACCGTCCGGAAAGCCGCTCACCCCCGCCGAGATCTCCGCGCTCGAGCACGCTTTCGCCTCGGACCCCACCTCCGACGCCTACCGCCCCCTCACCGAGGCCTACCTCGCGGGCAGCCGCTTCATGGAGGCGATGGTCGTCTGCAAGAAGGGAGTCAAGGCGCACCCCGACGATCCCGCCGCCAAGGTGCTGCTGGCCCGCGTCTACGCCGAGCAGGGCAAGGACCGCAAGGCGCTGGAGGAGCTCGGGGGAGTCCTGGCCGCCTTCCCCACCTTCGTCGCGGCGAACCGCCTGGCGGCCGTCCTCCACTTCCGGCTGGGGGAGCGCGAGCCGGGGGAGGCCGCGCTGCGGCGGGCCGCGGAGGCCGCCCCCGAGGACAGGGAGGTCCGCGAGCTGCTGGAGAAGCACGGGGTGAGGCTCGCCGCCGCGCCTCCGCAGGGCCGGCCGCTCACCGGGCCGGGCGCGCCCCCGGTGGCGCCCCGCGTGGGCGCGGGTCCGGCCGCGGCGGCGCCGGAGCCGCCGCCCCACCAGCCGGAGAAGTCGGAGGACGTGCCCATCCCCACGCCGGTCCCCTCCCGGCGCGCCCGGGACATCGCCTACGCCGAGGCCCTGGCCGAGAAGTACGGCACCCACTCCTTCGAGCTCTCGCAGGGCAAGGGCAAGCCCAGGAAGCCCCACCGGGCCATGCTCCTCGGGTCGGCCGGCCTGGCGGCGCTCCTGGTGGTGGCGCTGGGCGGCTGGCTCCTCCTCAGCCGCGCTCACAAGGAGCGGGTCGAGGCCATCGACCGGCTGCTCAAGGAGGTCCGCGAGCAGGTCGACAGGGACGTCTACCCCGGCTACCAGGCGGCGGCCAAGAAGGCCGCCGAGATCCTGGAGCACGACCCCGACAGCCTGGCCGGCCACTCCTACCTCGCCTACGTCGACGCCATCCTCTACGCCGAGCACGGCGACGGCGACGCCGCGCGCCTGGAGGCGGTGCACCACGTGGATCAGGCCCTGCGCCTGGGCCGCCACTCGCACCTGGTGGCCGCCGAGGCCTACCTGAAGCTCCACGGCGGCGATCCCGCCGGCGCCCGCGAGGCCCTCACCGCCGTGCTCACCGGCGACGACGCCTCGCAGAGCCCCTTCCTCACCGCGGCGCTGGGGGCGGTGCAGCTGGCCACCGGCGACCTCGACGCCGCCCGCGAGACCCTCACCAGGGCGCAGAAGGCCAACCCCGGGGACGCCCGCACCGCCTGGCTCCTGGCCGAGCAGTACCGCCGCCGCGGCGAGGGGTACGAGCTGCAGGCCGCCGGCTACTACGACTACGCCCTGCGCATCCAGAAGGACCACGTGCCCTCCATCCTGGGCAAGGCCCTGGTGCTGCTCGGCCGCGGCCAGGTGGAGGAGGCCGAGCGCGCGGCCGAGCTGGTCCTCGCCGCCCGGACCGGCGCCTCCCGCCCGCAGCAGGCGCTGGCCCGGGCCATCCGCGGCGGCGTGCTGGCCGCCCGGGGGAAGGCGGACGAGGCCGCGGCCGAGGAGGCCGAGGCCGCCAAGCTCGACCCCACCAACCCCGACCTTCCCTGGCTGGTGGGGGTGCGCAAGCTCCGCGCCGGCGACGCGGCCGGCGCGGTCGACGCCTTCCAGCGGGCCGTGGCCCTCGACAACCGGCGCGTCTCGCTCTACGCCGACCTCACCCGGGCCCTGCTCGCCAAGGAGGGCGGAGCCAAGGTGGCGCTCGACACCCTGAAGCGGGCGGTCTCGCGGCTGGGCGAGCAGCCGCGGCTGGCGCTGCTCCTGGGCGACGCCTACCGCGCCGCCGGAGATGCCGACATGGCCCGCGGGCAGTACGAGAAGGCCATCCAGCTCGGCCGCCCCTACCCGGACGCGCGGGTGGCGCTGGCCCGGCTCTACCGCAGCCAGGGCAACGTCGCCGGGGCGCTGGTGGAGCTGTCCCAGGCCATCGACGAGTACGGCACCGGCGGCGCCGGCGGCGCGGCCGCGGCCTACGTGGAGATGGCCGACGCCGAGCGGGCCCGCAACGCCAAGGCCGACAAGCTGAGGGACCTCTACGAGAAGGCGCTGGAGCGCGACCCTGCCAGCTGCGAGGCGCTGTGGGGCGCCGCCCGGGCCGGGTTCGAGCTGGAGAAGCTCTCCGAGGTGGTGAGGCGCCGGCTCGAGACCTACCTCAAGGTCTGCCCGGGCGCGCCGCACGCGGCCGAGGCCGACCGGCTGGCGTCGGGGAGGTAGCCCGGCTACTTCCCGTTCTTGCCGGCCGCCTCGCGCCTCTCCCGCTCCCGCACCTTCCGCTCGATCTCCTCCATCGGGTTGCCCTTGACGGCCCTGGGGCGGGCCTCGGCGCTGCGACCCTCGACCACCCGGACCGGGAGGGTGGCCGCGGCGCCCTCGATCTCCACCCGCGCGGTGGTCTGGCCCGGCCCCACCGGCCAGAGCTGGCCGCGGCCGTCGCCGCGGCAGACGGCCTCGTCCTGGCAGGTCACCGCCGGCGGGCGGCCGCCCACCGGAGACCCCTGGTCGTCGACCGCCTCGACCTCGAGCTGGAGGGGTGCGGGGGCGTCGGTCACCTTGAGCTCGGCGCGCTCCGGCCGGACGGAGAGGCGCGCCACCACCCGCACCAGCACCGGCAGCTCCCCCACCGCCGAGCCGATGGTGCAGCGGACCGAGGCGCTGCCCGGCCCCGCCGCGGTGACGAGCGCGTCGTTCCCGCGGCCCGCCACCCGGACCACCCTCTCGTCGCTCGACGACCAGCCGCAGGGGGGGTCGGGGATGGGCCGCCCGTCCCGCTCGTAGGGGGTGGCGTGGACCTGGGTGCTCTTGCCGGCACCCACGAAGCGGACGGCAGGGGGTGCGATCTCGATCCGGTCGGCCCGGGCGCAGGCGGCGGCCAGGAGCGGGCAGAGGAGGAGGGCGCCGGGACGCATCAGGGGGCCTGGAAGAGGAGCGAGGTGTTGAGGCCGGCGAAGGCGAAGTTGTTGTTCATGACGATGCGGGGCCGAGCCTGGCGCGCCGCGCCCGTCACGTAGTCGAGAGGGGCGCAGTCGGGGTGGGGGCGGGCCAGGTTCTTGTTGGGGGCCAGGAAGCCGTCGCGCAGCATGGCCAGGCAGAAGACCGACTCGATCACCCCGCAGCCGCCCAGGGTGTGGCCGGTGAAGCCCTTGGTGGAGGAGATGGGCACCTTGTCGCCCAGCACCCGGTGGACCGCCCGGCTCTCGCACACGTCGCCCAGGTCGGTCCCGGTGGCGTGGGCGTTCACGTAGTCGATCCGCTCGGGCGAGAGGCCGGCGTCGGCCAGCGCCCCCTGGATCACCCGGGACATGCCGTCCTCGGAGGGCGCGGTCATGTGCAGCCCGTCGCAGTTGGTGGCGAAGCCGATCACCTCGCCGTAGATCCTCGCGCCCCGGGCCCGCGCCAGGTCGAGGCGCTCCAGGACCAGCGTCCCCGCCCCCTCGCCCACCACCAGGCCGTCGCGGTCGGCATCGAACGGGCGCGGGGACTCGTCCGGGCGGTCGTTGTAGCGGCTGCTGGTGGCGAACATGAGGTCGAAGATGGCCGCGTGGGTGACGTCCAGCTCCTCGGCCCCGCCGCAGACCATCACCTCCTGGGCGCCGCTGCGCACCGTCTCGAAGCCGAAGCCGATGGCCTGGCTGGAGGAGACGCAGGCGGAGCAGGTGGTGATGACCCGGCCGCGGATGGCGTAGTACTGGGCCACGTTGGCGGCGCAGGTGTGGCTCATGAACTTGAGGTAGGTCGAGGCCTGGATGCCCTCCAGCGTGCGGCGCAGGTGGAGCTTCTCCAGGTAGTCCCCCACCGCCGAGCTGGTGCCGGCGGTGGAGCCGTAGGCCAGCCCCACCTTCCCCGAGGAGACGTACTCGGGGTCGAGGCGAGCGTCGGCCAGGGCCTGTCCGGTGGCCCAGGTGGAGAGCAGCGCCACCCGGCCCATGGTGCGGGTGCGCTTCTTGGGCAGGGCCGAGAGGTCCACCCTGGCCGGTGCCGCCAGGCGCGTCTTCATCTGGCCGATCTCGGCCAGCGCCGGCAGGATCTCGACCCCGCCCCGCCCCTCCCGGAGGGCCCGCGCCACCTCGTCCATCGAGTTGCCGATGGGGCTCGTCAGGCCCATCCCCGTCACCACCACCCGATGCGCGTTCATGCCCTGTTCACCCGCGGTTCCCTTGCGGCCCGTTCAGGCCAGGCCGCCGTTGATGCCGATGACCTGCCCGGTGATGTAGCCGGCCGCCTCGGAGGCCAGGAAGGCGACCAGGCTGGCCACCTCCTCGGGCCTGCCCAGCCGGCGCGCCGGGATCCGCTTGAGGATCTCGTCGACCGGGGCGCCGGCGATCATGTCGGTCTCGATGAGGCCGGGGGCGACCGCGTTCACCGTCACCCCGCGGTGCGCCACCTCCTGCGCCAGCGCCCGGGTGGCCCCGATGAGGCCGGCCTTGGCCGCGGCGTAGTTCACCTGCCCCCGGTTCCCCACCACCCCGGAGACCGAGGAGATGTTGATGATCCGCCCGAAGCGGCGGCGCACCATGGGCATGACCAGCGGCCGGGTGACGTTGTAGAAGCCGTCCAGGGTGGTGCGGGTGACCGCCTCCCAGGCGTCCCTCTCCAGGGCCGGGAAGGGTCCGTCCCGGGCCAGCCCGGCGTTGTTGACCAGCACGCCGATGGGCCGGGCCTCGTCGGCGAGGAGCGTGGCCAGCGCCGCCGCGACCGCGGCCGGGTCGGCCACGTCGAAGGGGCAGAGCTCGGCCGTGCCGCCCTCGGCGGCGATGGCCGCCTGGACCGCCCGGGCCGCGTCCTCGCGGGCGCGGTAGTTCAGGATCACCGGATGGCCGGCGCGGGCCAGCGCCCGGGCCACGGCGGCGCCGATGCCGCGGCTCCCGCCGGTCACCAGGGCCCGGGCCTTCATGGCGGGGCGCCTCCGTCGCTGCCCTGCTGGTACACGCTCAGCGTGGCCTCGGCCACCTTCTCCTCCCCGCGCCATACCCGGCAGCGGAAGCTGCCGATCCGATCGTCCCCGAAGACGTGCTCCGCGTCCACGGTCAGGGCGTCGCCGGCCCGGAGGAACCCGGTCGAGAGCCGGAGCTCGCGCGTCCCCAGCAGGAAGCCGATGCGGGGGGGGTCGCCGGCGGCCCGCGACATCATCCCGGCGTAGGCGGCCACCGCCTGGGCCATGTACTCCACGCACACCAGCGCCCGGACCCGTCCGCCCTCGACCAGCGGGGAGTCGGGGCGGAGCCGCACCGCGCAGCGGGCCCGCCCGGGCGCGAACTCCAGGAGCTCGTCCAGGAGGATCATGGGCGGCGCGTGGGGGAGGATCTCCGCCAGCGGTGGCAGGCTCACGGCCCACCTCCCCCGGCCAGGTCGACCACCCAGCCCCGCTCGCCCGCCGGCCCGAGGCGCACCTCTCCGCCCCGGCCGGCCTCGATGGCCCGGGCCAGGGCGAGGCCCCCGGCGCAGGGGTGGTCGGCGAAGGGCGCGGGCAGGTCGGGGGAGCGGCCGGCCGCCCGCCGCGGCCCGCGGAGGACGGCCCGCGTCCTCGGCCCGGGCCGGGCGGAGAGGTGGATGGCCACGGCCAAGGGCGGGAAGGGGCGGGCCGGGGCGAAGGGCGCCGGGGGAGGCTCGTCGGCCAGGGCCAGGATCGCCTCCCCCCCCCGCTCGAGGAGGAGCGCGGCCACCTCGAGCAGCGCCGCGGCAGGGGTCTCGGAGCCGGCCGCCACGGCGGTGGAGAAGCCGCGGTTCCCGGTGGCCAGGGAGACGTAGGCGGCGGGGCCGTTGTGGACCGAGTTGTGGAAGCGGGTGGGGGAGGGGAGGCCCTCGCCCTGCCGGAGCTCGCCCAGCATGGTCACCGCCAGGCCGATCTCCCCCAGCGCCGAGCCGAGCACGAGCGGCACCGCGGCCAGGTCGATGCCGGCCTGGGCGGCCGCCTGGGCGGCGGCGGTCGCCACCATCTGGGCCAGCGGGGAGGCGCGCCGGCGGAGCGCGGCGGGGAGGATCTCGGCTCGCGGCGCGGCGGCCGGGCCGGGCAGGCCGGCGGCGAAGGCGGCGACGTCCGCGAAGCCCGGGGCCCACAGCCCCACCCCGCCGGCGTAGAGCTCGATCACGCCGCCCCCAGGAGCAGGCTCACGTTGCTGCCGCCGAAGGCGAAGGAATTGGAGATCACCGTCCGCACCCGCCGCTCCGCGGCGGCGCGGCAGATGGCGATGGTCACCCCGGGATCGACCGGCTCGGCGCCCAGGCTCCGCGGCAAGAACCCGTGGACGATGGACAGGGCGGCCAGCACCGCCTCGGTGGCGCCGGCGGCACCGAGCAGGTGGCCGGTGTAGCCCTTGGTGGAGGCGACCGGCACCGCGTCGCCCAGCACCGCGGAGATCGCTCGCGCCTCGGGCAGGTCGTTGGCCGGCGTGCCGGTGCCGTGGGCGTTGACGTGGTCCACCTCGGCGGCGGGCAGGCCGGCCTGGGTGAGCGCCTCCTCCATGGCCAGCCGGGCTCCCAGCCCCTCGGGGTGGGGATGGCTCATGTGGTAGGCGTCGCAGCTCTCGCCCGCGCCCAGGAGCCGCACCGGACCCTCGCCCTCGCGCGCCAGGAGCGCGAAGGCCCCGCCCTCGCCGATGCTGGTGCCGTCGCGCTGCGCGTGGAAGGGGCGGCAGGGGGTCCGGGACAGCGCCTGGAGGCAGCCGAACCCGCGCAGCGTCGTCTGGCAGAGGGTGTCCACGCCGCCCACCAGCACGGCGTCGGCCAGGCCGGCGAGGAGGAGCCGGCGCCCGGCCGCGAAGACCTTGCC
Organism: Anaeromyxobacter sp.; assembly: GCA_035541675.1. Taxonomy (GTDB): domain Bacteria; phylum Myxococcota; class Myxococcia; order Myxococcales; family Anaeromyxobacteraceae; genus Anaeromyxobacter. Next base: position 42,367 of record DATKMW010000014.1, read on the forward strand.
GCTCGAGGAGCAGGCGGTGGAGACGACCCAGGCCGGGCCGGAGGCCCCGGTCACCGCGCGCAGCACCTCCAGGACGCCGTGGAACGCGTGCTGCCGGTCGAAGTCGTAGCCGGCCGGGAGCCGCCCGGACGCGGCCCAGGCGCCGTGGGCGGCCTCGGTCTCCCGGATCCCGCCGGTGCTCGTGCCCACCAGGAGGGCGACGCGCTCGCGTCCGTGCCTCCGCACCGCCGCCTCCACCGACGGGCGGACCCCCTCGAGCGCCAGCAGGGCGATGCGGCACAGGCGCGAGTCGAAGGGGTGGAGCCGCGGCGGCAGCGGGTCGAGCGCGTCGGGCAGCAGGCCGCAGGCCGTCTGGAAGGGGATCTCGAGCGGGCAGGGGACGAGCCCCGAGCGGCCCGCACGGAGGGCCTCCAGGATCCGGCCCGCGTCGGTCCCCAGGGCGTTGGCGGCCGAGTAGGCCAGCACGGGGATCTCGGCGCGCCGCGTCGAATGCATCGCGCCCTCATACCATCCGGGTCCAAAACCGGTCAAAAGGCCCGAACCAGGCAGTCTTGCGCCGGACCGTACCAGGGTCGGGGCGCTTGCCCTGCCCCCGCCCGGGACGCTACTCTCCGAGGCGCTTGGGGGCGCATGACGCGCGAGCGGAAGGGAAGCAACTCGCCGGCCGAGGGCCCGACGGTGGCGCCGTGATCCGGAGCGCTGTCGACCGCGCCTGGCGCGTGGTGTTCACCGGGAGCTCCTTCCTCTTCTTCTTCCTGGGCGGGGTGATCCTCTCCTACCTCGTCTCGCCGCTCCTGTGGGTGATGGTGCGCGACCCCGCGCGGCGCGCCCGCAGCTGCCGCCGGGCGGTGGCGCGGACCTGGGTGTTCTTCCACGACTACATGCGCTGGACCCGGCTCCTGCGCTACGACCCGCGGCGCCTGCGTCTCGCGCTGCCGGCCGGGCCCTACCTGATGATCGCCAACCACCCCACCCTGGTGGACGTCACCGCCCTGGCCGCGGCAGTGCCGGACCTGGCGGTGGTGGCCAAGCGCGCCATGATGCGCAGCCTGCTGGTGGGCCCGCTGCTCAGGCGCTGCCAGCACATCGACGCCGGCGACGGCGGGACCTTCGGCGGCGTGGGGCTCTACGAGCAGGCGCTGGCCCACCTCAGGGCGGGCACGCCGGTGATGCTGTTCCCGGAGGGGACCCGCTCGCCCGAGCGCGGGCTGGGCGAGTTCCGGCTGGGCGCCTTCCAGATCGCGGCCCAGGCCGGGGTGCCGCTGGTCCCGGTCCTCATCCGCTGCGAGCCGCCGACGCTCATGCGCGGGCAGCCCTGGTACGAGATCCCGGAGCGGACCGCGGTGCTCACCATCAGCCAGCTGCCGGCGATAGACCCCGGCAGCGCCCCGGCGGCGCGGCTTGCCCGGTCGACGCGGCAGCTCTACGTCGAGGCCCTGGGCCTGGACGCGGCGGCAGCCACCCCGGCGCTGGCCCCCGTCTCGGCGGTGGCCACCGGAGGAGCCTAGAGGCATGGAAGACTTGGAGCTGGAGATCAAGAGCCTCATCATCCAGAGCCTCAACCTCGAGGGGGTCACCCCCGAGGCCATCGACGCGGGGGCGCCGCTGTTCGTCGAGGGGCTGGGGCTCGACTCGATCGACGCCCTGGAGCTGGCCATGGCGCTGCGGCAGAGGTACGGCGTCCGGACCAGCGCCGACGACGCCCGGAACCGCGAGGTGTTCGCCTCGGTCCGGAGCCTGGCCCAGTTCGTGGCCGCCAACCGACAGGACGGGGTGAGGTAGCCCGCATGGATCGTCAGCAGATCTACGACAAGGTGACGCAGCTCATGGCCGACCTGTTCGACCTGGACCGGGCCTCGCTCACGCCGGAGGCCCAGTTCCAGGACCTGGGCCTCACCAGCATCGACGCCATCGACCTGGTGGTCGAGCTGCAGACCATGACCGGCCGCAAGGTGAGCGAGGCGGGGCTCAAGAACGTGCGGACCATCGGTGACATCGTGACCCTGGTCCAGGAGCACCTGGCGCAGGGGCAGACCACGGTCTAGCGTGCCGGGGCTGCGCTTCCCCTCCCGCGCTCACGCCGCGGGTGCGGCCGCGCTGGCGGCCGCGGCCGTGCTCTGGCCGCTCCGTGCCGAGCTGGCCGCGGTCCCGCTCGCCCTCTTCGTCGCGGCCTGCCTCTGCGCCCCCTACTTCCCCTCCTGGTCCTTCTTCCTGCCCATCGTCCTGCATGGCCCCCGCTCCCGCCCCGAGGTGGCGCTGACCTTCGACGACGGCCCCGATCCCCGGACCGCGGGGCCGCTACTGGCCCTGCTGGAGGAGCACGGAGCGCCGGCGGCGTTCTTCGTGGTCGGGCGCCGCGCCGAGGCGCACCCGGAGGCGATCCGCGCCCTGCTCGCCGCCGGGCACGAGCTGGGGAACCACTCCCACACCCACGACCCGCTCCTGGCGGCGCGGAGCGTGGGCCGGATCCGCGGCGAGGTGCAAGGCTGCCAGCGGGCGCTGGCGGCGCACGGCGTGCGGCCGCTGGCCTACCGGCCGCCGGTCGGCATCACCAGCCCGCCGCTCCGGGGCGTGCTGCGCGGCCTGGGGCTCCGCTGCGTGTGCTTCAGCTGCCGGCCGCTCGACTTCGGCAACCGCCGGATGCGAAACCTGGCCGGCCGCGTGCTCTCCAGGGTGCGACCCGGCGACGTGGTCCTGCTCCACGACGCCCTCCCGGAGGAGGTGCCGGTGGAGGCCTGGCTCCACGAGGTGGAGAGGATCCTGGCCGGCCTGAGGGAGCGGGGGCTCAAGGCGGTGGCGCTGTCGGCGCTCCTGGGAGAGCGGGTGATGGAGCGGGTGGAGGGCGGGCCGGCGGCCACCGCGGCGGCGCCGGTGCCGGCGGCGGAGACCCGGTCGGCGCCGGGTTGGCTGGCTCGCGCCGCGCAGGTGCTGCAGGCGGTGTTCCTGGTCGGCTACCCGGTGCTGGTGGCGGTGTCCGTCACCTACCTCGGCGCGCGGGCGGCGGCGCTCCTGCTCCTCGGCATCTTCCTGGCGGCGCGCCTGCGCACCCTGCGCCAGGACCTGCGCAAGGCCCGCGCCCTCGCCGCCCTGGGCGCGAGCGTGGCCACCCTGCTGCTCCTCGCGGCGCTCCTCGACGACCCGCGGTTCCTGCTCGCCTACCCCTCGCTGGTGAACGCGGTGCTCCTGGCCCAGTTCGCCTGGTCGCTGCACCGCGGCCCCCCCGTGGCGGAGAGGTTCGCCCGGCTCTCGGTGAGCGATCTTTCACCGGCCGAGATCCGATACTGTCGGACGGTGACCCTGGCCTGGTGCGCCTTCTTCGCCCTGAACGGGGGCGCCACCACCGCGCTCGCCCTGTGGGCGCCGCGCGCGGTCTGGGCCGCCTACGCCGGCGGCCTCTCCTACCTGCTGGTGGGGCTCTGCTTCGCCGCCGAGTACGCGATCCGCAAGGCGCGCTTCGGACGGTTCGGGCCGGGGCTCGCCGATCGGCTGCTGGCCCGGCTGCTGGGGCGGGCGAGGGGCTCGCCGTGAAGCAGGTCGTGGCGCACGGCCCGGCGGACCTGGTGGCGCTGGGCGACGCGGGCCCCCGCACCGCCGCCGAGCTCGCGGAGGACGCCGCCCGGGTGGCCGCCCACCTCGCCGGCCTCCCGCCGGGCGAGGTGGTCCTGGTCTGCTCCGACCGCTACCTCTTCGCCGCGGCGCTCCTGGGGGTGTGGGCCTCGGGCCACGTGCTCCGGCTCCCGCCCAACGGACAGCCGGAGACGGTGCGCGCCGCCGCCGCCGCTCCCGGGGTGCGCGCGCTGCTCCACGACCGCGACGGCGGCGAGGGCGCCTCCATCGCCGCACTGCTGGAGGGGCCGGCGCCCCTCGCCGCCCCGGCGCTGCCGCCCCTCGAGCGGCACCTCGTCACCATCACCACCTCCGGCTCGACCGGCGCGCACCAGGCCTGGCCCAAGACCGGCGCGCAGCTGGTGGGGGAGGCGGGCCTCCTGGCCGGGCTCTTCGCGGTGGACCGGGATTCCCGGCTGCTGGCCACCGCCCCGCCCCACCACATCTACGGCCTGCTCTGGGGCGTGCTCCTGCCGCTCCGCGCCGGCGCCGCCATGCTGCGGGAGGGGCCGCTCCACGCCGAGGCGGTGGTGGCGCAGCTCGAGCGCCACCGGGTCACGCACCTGGTGTCGGTGCCGGCGCACCTCGCGGCGCTGGCCGCCGCCGACCGCGTGCCCGCGCTCCGGGGGGTGTCCTCCTCGGGCGCGCCGCTCCCCGCGGCCACCGCCCGGGCGCTCCTGGAGCGCCACGGCTGGCGCGTCACCGAGGTCTACGGCAGCACCGAGACCGGGGGGGTGGCCTTGCGCACCTCGGCCGAGGATCCCTGGACGTCCTTCCCGGACACGAAGGTCTCCGCCGACGAGGACGGTCGCCTCCTCGTCGACTCCCCCCGGCTCGACCCGAGCGCGCCGCGCCCCTACCCCTGCGGCGACCGGATCGAGCGATTGCCCGACGGCCGCTTCGTCCTCCTGGGCCGGCTGGACGGGGTGGTCAAGGTGGCCGGCAAGCGCGTCTCGCTCCAGGAGGTGGAGAGGCGGCTCCTGGCGCTCCCCGGGGTGCGCGACGCCGCGGCGCTGGCGCAGGCCTCGCCGGGGGTGCGCGGGGAGGAGATCTGGGTGGCGGTGGCGGCCGACGGCTGGACCGCCGACCGGCTACGCGAGGCGCTGGCCGGCTGGCTCGACCCGGTCACGCTGCCCCGCCGCATCCGCGTCCTGGACGCGCTGCCGCGCGAGCACACCGGGAAGCTGGTGCGGGAGCGGCTCCGGGCGCTCTTCGACCCGCCCGCGGCCGGTCCCGAGGTGCCGCCCGGCCCGCTCTCCCCCGAGGCGGAGGAGCCGCTGGCCGCGGCGCCCGGCCAGGAGGGGCGGCGCCTGGCCTTCACCATCCCCGAGGACCTGCCCTGGTTCGCGGGGCACTTCCCCGGCTTCCCGGTCCTGCCCGGCGTGGTGCAGCTCGACCTCCTGGTGCTGCGCCAGGCCGAGCGGCTCTGGCCGGGGCTGGGCACCCTTCGGGCGGTGAGGCGGCTCAAGTTCAGCCGCCTGATCCGGCCCGGCGAACGGATCGCCCTGGAGCTCTCGTGCGACGCCTCCCGCGGGACGGTCGAGTTCCACATCGACGGACCGGCCGGGCGCTGCGCCTCGGGCACGCTGGCCTTCGAGCCGGGGGGCGAGGCGTGACCCCGCGGGTCTGTGCGCTGGTGCCGACCTACGACAACCCCCGCACGCTGCGGGGGGTGGTGGACCGGCTGCGCTCCGCCCTGGCCGAGGCGGGTGAGGCGGCCGAGGTGGTGGTGGTCGACGACGGCAGCGGCCCGGAGGGGCGCGAGGTGGCGGCGGCGCTGGCGCGGGAGGGCCGGGCCCACGTGCACCGCCGGGAGCGGAACGGCGGCAAGGGCGCGGCGGTGAAGGACGGGTTCCGGGTGGCGCAGGAGCTCGGCTTCAGCCACGCGCTGCAGGTGGACGCCGACGGCCAGCACGACCTCGGCGACGTGCCCCGCTTCCTGGCCGCGGCCCGCAGCCGGCCGGAGGCGCTGGTGCTGGGGGTGCCGGTGTTCGACGCCAGCGCGCCCGGGTCCCGCCGCCGCGGCCGCCTCTTCAGCCGGTTCTGGACCGACCTGGAGACCGGGGGGCGCGTCATCCAGGACCCGCTCTGCGGCTTCCGCCTCTACCCGCTGGGCCCGGCCAGGCGGGCGGGGGCCCGGGGCGACCGGATGGACTTCGACGTGGAGATCGCCGTCCGGCTGGTCTGGGCCGGGTGCCCGGTGGTGAGCGTTCCCACCCGGGTCCGCTATTTCTCGGCGGAGCAGGGCGGGGTCTCGCACTTCCACATGTGGCAGGACAACGCGCTCATCTCCTGGGCACACACGCGGCTCTGCGCGGGGGCGCTGCTCAGGCTCCTCGCCGGGCGAAGGCTGAGGGCGCCTTGAGCGAGGAGCGCTGGCAGGAGGTCCGGGAGAAGGGGAGCGTGCTGGGCATCCTCCTGGTGGCGGCGGTGGCGCGCCTTCTCGGGCGGCGCGCGGCCGGTCTGCTGGTCCGCGTCGTGGCCGCCTGGTACGCGCTCCTCCACCCGCGCGTCCGCGGCGCCTCCCGCGGCTACCTCCGCCGGCTGGGCGCGCCGGCGCGCCTGCGCGACGTCCTCCACCACGTCTCCACCTTCGCGCAGGTCACCACCGACCGGCTCTTCCTGGTGCGGGGCGACGTGGGCCGCTTCCGCTTCAGCCGGGAGGGGGAGGAGATCCTCGTCGGCCTGCGCGACCGGCGGCAGGGGGCGCTGCTCCTGCTGGCGCACCTGGGGAGCTTCGAGGTGCTGCGGGCCCTGTCGGTCGACCGGTCGCTCCCGGTCAGCGTGCTCGGCTACTTCGAGAACGCCCGGCGGCTGAACGGCGTCCTGCGCCGGGTCGCCCCCGGCGTGGACGCGCGGCTCATCCCCATCCGGCCGGACGATCCCAGCTTCGTCTTCGAGGTGGAGGATCGCATCCGGGCCGGCGAGATGGTGGGGACCATGGGGGACCGGGTCGGGTTCGACGGCAAGTCCACCGCGGCCCCCTTCCTGGGGGCCTGGGCCCGCTTCCCGACCGGCCCCTATCTCCTGGCGGCGGCCCTGCGCTGCCCGGTCTACCTCGCCTTCGGGCTCTTCCGGGCGCCGGACCGGTATCACCTGGTGTGCGAGCCCTTCGCCGAGTCGGTGGTGCTCCCCCGCGGGCCGGGGCGCGAGGCGGCCCTGGGCGACCTGGCCGCCCGCTACGCGCGGCGGCTGGAGCATCACTGCCGGTCCTACCCAGACAACTGGTTCAACTTCTACGACTTCTGGAGCGCCGCATGAAGGTCTCCCCGCGCATCCTGCCGGTGGGGCTGAGGCCCCTGGACATCGAGGACGTCCTCCTCCTGGCCCGGGGCGAGGCCCGGCCGGTCCTCGACCCGGATCCGGGCGTGCGCCGGCGCATCCGGGCCACCGCCGAGGCCCTGGAGCGCCGGCTGGCCGCGGGCGAGACCATCTACGGCGTCTCCACCGGCTTCGGCGAGTCCTGCCAGACGTCGGTGGCGCCGGCGCTGGCGGCGGAGCTGGCGGCCAACCTGGTCCGCTTCCACGGCTGCGGGACCGGGCGCGCGCTCGACGACGAGGCGGCCGCGGCGGTGGTGGCGGTGCGGCTCGCCACCCTGGCCCGCGGCCATTCCGGCGTCCGGGAGGGGCTGGTGGAGCGGCTGTGCGACCTGCTGGCCCACCGGATCCTGCCGGTCATCCCCGAGGAGGGGTCGGTGGGCGCCAGCGGCGACCTCACCCCGCTCTCCTACCTGGCGGCGCTCCTCATGGGCGAGCGCGAGGCGCGGGTCGACGGAGCGGTGGTTCCGGCCCGCGAGGCGCTGGCCGGGGCCGGCCTCGAGCCGCTGGCCCTCGGGCCCAAGGAGAGCCTGGCCCTCATGAACGGGACCAGCGTCATGACCGCGCTGGCCTGCCTGGCCTTCGAGCGGGCCCGGCGGCTGGCCCGCGCCGCCTCCGGGGTCACCGCCCTCTACTCCGACGCCCTGCGCGGCGAGCCCGGCCACTTCGACGCCCGCATCTTCGAGGCCAAGCCGCACCCCGGGCAGGCGCTGTGCGCCCGCTGGATCCGCGAGCAGCTCGGTGCCGAGGGTCCGGTCGCCCGGGGGGTGCGGGTGCAGGACCGCTACTCCATCCGCTGCGCCCCCCACGTGATCGGCGTGCTCCTCGACGCCCTGCCGCCCATGCGCCGGACCCTGGAGATCGAGATCAACGGGGCCAACGACAATCCCCTCATCGACCCCGACAGCGGCGACGTGCTGCACGGCGGCAACTTCTACGGCGGGCACGTGGCCCATGCCATGGACGGTCTCAAGCTGGCGGTGGCCAGCGTGGCCGACCTGCTCGACCGGCAGCTGGCGCTGGCCTGCAGCTCCGAGACCAGCCAGGGGCTGCCCGCCAACCTGGTGGCCCGCGCCGGGCCCGACCGCGTCGTCCACCACGGGTTCAAGGCCATGCAGATCGCCGCCTCGGCCCTCACCGCCGAGGCCCTCAAGCTGACCATGCCGGCGAGCGCCTTCAGCCGCTCCACCGAGTCCCACAACCAGGACAAGGTCTCCATGGGGACCATCGCCGCCCGGGACGCGGTGCGGGTGGTGGAGCTCAGCGAGCGGGTGCTGGCCATCGCGCTCCTCGGCGCCTGCCAGGCGCTGGAGCTGCGCGGGGCGGGGGCGGCCCGGCCCGGGAACCGCGCCGTGCTGGCCGAGGTGCGGCGGGTTGTGCCCGCCAACACCGCCGACCGCCGCCAGGACGGGGACATCGAGGCGGTGGTGGCCCTCCTCCGCCTTGACCGGCTCGGCCTGGGCCGGCCGGAGGAGCCCTGAACATGCCCCGCTACCCCGCCCCCCCTCCCTCCGCGGTCAGCGCCGAGCTGGAGATCCCCTTCCACGACGTGGACATCCTGGGGCTGGCCTGGCACGGGCACTACCCCAAGTACCTGGAGCTGGCCCGCACCGCCCTCATCCGCTCGCGGCGGCTGGACGCGCCCGAGATGCTCGGCCTGGGCTTCAGGTTCGTGGTGGCGGAGTCGTACCTGCGCCACCTGGCCGCGCTCCGCTACGGTGAGCGGGCCCGGGTCTTCGCCTGGCTGGCGGAGGTGGAGAACCGCCTGCGCATCGCCTACCAGGTGCACAACCTCACCGCCGGCAAGCTGGCCGCGCAGGGGTTCACCGTGCTCGTCACCACCACCGCGGAGGGCGAGCTCTGCCTGGAGACGCCGCCGCCCATCCTCGAGCGGCTGCGCGCCCCGGGGCCGGGCGCCTTCGATCCCTCCGCCCCGAGGATCGCGTGATCGCCGCCCTGCTCGCCGCCGCGCTCCTGGCCGCGCCCGCGGCCGGCGGGGTGGTCACGCCCGAGGGGCTCCGCGCCCGGTACGGGGGCATCCGGCGGCTGGAGGCGGAGGTGGTCCAGGTCAAGGAAGGCAAGCACTGGGCCCGTCCCTTCGAGAGCCGGGTGAAGCTGCGCTACACGCCGGGTCGGGTGGAGTGGGAGACGGTGGCCCCGGTGCAGGCGCTGGCGGTCATCGAGGGCGATGCCCTCTACCTGGTCGGCCCCGACGGCAAGCGCCGCGACCTGGGGCCCATGGCCGGCGACCCGCGCCTCGAGGCCATCCTCCGCTTCGTGCGGGCCCTGCTCTCCGTCGACCTGCCCGGCATCGAGCGCGACTTCGCCCTGACCTACGGGCCGGGCGAGCTCACCGCCACCCCCCGCCCCGGCTCGCAGCTCGAGCTCTTCACCGCCGTCCGGCTCCGCTTCGGGGCCGACCTCTCCATCGCCGCCGTGGACCTGGAGACGCGGGACGAGAAGACCCACCTCCGCTTCGAGCGCGTCGAGCAGGATCCGGCGCCGGCAGCGCGTCCATGAAGCGGACGCTCCTCGCCCTCGCGTCCATGGCCGCGCTGGCCCTGGCCCTGCGCGGCATCCGCCTGGAGGAGGATCCGGTCCACTCCCTGGCGCACCCGGACCCGATCCGCGCCCAGGTCTTCGACCGCTACCAGGCGCAGGGCCTCTTCCGGGACCTCATCTTCGTGGAGGCCCAGGACCTGCCCGCCGCCGACGCCCAGGCGCTGGCGGCCGGGCTCGGGGAGGCGGGCTACGCCGAGGCGCCGCTCTTCGACCGCCCGTCGCCGGAGACGGTGCTCCGGCTTTCGCCCCTCCTCCCCCGGGCCGAGGTGGAGCGGCTCATGGGGGAGGAGGCTCTCGGCCGGCGCGCCCGCGAGGCCGCCAGCGTGGCCATGCTGCCGGGGGGCGACGCGGTGCTGGAGGAGCTGGAGCGGGACCCGCTGGGCCTGGGGCCGGCGCTCCTGGTGCGGATGGCGGGGGCGCCCCAGGGCGGCGGCCCGGCGGTCCGCGCCTACCGCAGCCCGCGCCCCATGATCTACGACCGGGTGGGGAGGCTCTACGACCTCCTGGTGCGGCTGGGGCCGCGGGTGCACTTCATCGGCGGGGACTTCTTCGCCCTGGAGAACTACCGCGCCGCCCATCACGACATCCTGGTCTGCACGGTGATGTCGCTGGTCCTCAACCTCCTCCTCTTCCACCTCTTCACCGGACGTCGGGTCCTGCTGGGCCTGCTCCTCCTCGGCTCGGCGGCCTCCTACCTGTGCGGGCTGGTGGCCATCCGGGCCTTCTTCGGGGAGGTGTTCGCGGTGGTCCTGGCCTACACCTCGACCTTCGTCGGCTTCAACACCGAGTCGCTGGTCTACCTCTCCGGCATCGACCCTCGACGCAAGCGGGAGGCGATCCTGGGCGTGGGCTCGGCGCTGGGGACCACCCTGATCGGCTTCCTGCTCCTCCTGGCCGGGCGGACGGTGATGATCCGGGAGATGGCGGTGGCCTCGCTGGCCGGGCTCCTCGGCTTCCTCGGCTTCCTCGCCCTCTACCCCCGGCTCCTCGCCTCGGTGAGCTTCCGGACCTTCCGCTGGCCGGGGGTGGCCCTCTCCGGCCGGTGGCTGGCCGCGCTCTCCCTGGCCGCCTGCGGGGTGGTGGCCCTGGCCGGCGTGCCCGGGGTGGCGACCCACGTCGACGCCTTCCGGTTCCAGACGCCGGTCCTGGACGAGCAGGTGGCGCACTTCTCGAGCAGGCTGGACGCCCTCTCGCTCGAGGACGTGGTGGCGATCCCGGCCCGGGGCAGCGCCGAGGAGGCGCTGGCCGCCCTGGCCGCGCAGGGGCTGGTCGACCCGGCCCGCCACCCGCTGGCGCGGCTCCCGCCCCGGGCCGAGCAGGAGGCGACGCTGCGCGCGCTCTCCGGCTACGGCCAGGCGGTGGCGCGGCTCGCCGCGCTCCTGGAGGAGGAGGGCATCCGCATCGCCCCGGCGCCGCAGCTCCCGCCCGGGGTCGCCCCCCTGGACGGATGGCGCTACCTGGAGCTCCTGGGGAGCCTGGGGCCCTTGCGCTGGACCGACGAGGTGGGGGGGCAGCGCTGGCTCATGGCCGGGCTCGAGCCCGGCAGGGCGGGGCGGGATCTGGGCGCGGCGGTGGCGGTGAGCCCGCGCCATCACTACGACGCGCTCCTCACCACCCTCTCGCGCGAGCTGGGCCTCCTGTTCCTGGCCGGGCTGGTGGCCATGGCGGCCTTCCTGGCCGTGGTGCAGCGGCGAGCGGTCCGGGTCCTGTACGTGTTCGCCCCGCTCTTCCTGGCGGCGGCGGCCTTCGCCGTCTGGGCGCGGCTGACCGGGTCGAGCATCCACATCGTCCACCTCATGGGCTTCTCGCTGGTCATCGCCATCGGCACCGACTACACCGCGGTGACCGTGTCCGGCGGCCACGGGCCGGTGGAGCGCTCGAAGGTGCTCGTGGCCGGGCTCTCCGCCCTGGCCACCTTCGGCAGCCTGCTCCTGGCGCGCCACCCGGTCCTGCGGGAGCTGGGGGCCACGGTGGCCGCCGGCTGCGCCATCTCCATGGCCTTCGCCCTGCTGGTGCCGCTGCGCCAGGGCGCCGGGGAGGGGCGGTGAGGCCCGGGCGGGCCCTTCTGGCGGCGGCCGCGCTGGCCGCCGCGCCCGGCTGCGCCGGCGCCCCGGTCCGGCCGGCCGGTGCCGTCTCCTACCGCTTCCCCCGCGCCTTCGAGGGCAGCCAGGTGGTGACCATCCTGGGCGCGGGCGAGCGGCGCGAGATGATCGCCAGCGTGCGGCGCGCCGGCGACGACTACGAGGTGACCCTCTTCGACCCGGTCCTCCAGGTCCCGCTCCTCGCCGCCCGGGCCCGAGCCGGGGTGGTGACCGAGGAGCTCCTCACCCCCGGGCCGCGGCCAGGCGACGGGAAGCGGCTGGTGGAGCTGCTCCGCGAGGTGTACGGGCAGGAGTACGGGGAGAGCGACGGCGCCGCCCTGGCCCAGGGCCGGTCGGGGCGGGCCCGCCTCACCGGCCTGCCGCCCGGAGGCGGGCCTTGCCGGTTCCCCCGGGAGATCGAGATCGCCCCGCGGACGGGGGCGGTGCGGGTGGCGGTGCGGACCACCGACCTCGCCTGCCCGGCGGGCGGCGCCGCCGGGCCTGCGGCGCAGTGAGCGACGGCTACTTGGCCAGGGCCTCGCTGAGCTTGGCGTCGCCGAAGAAGGCCTCGGAGGCGCGGCTCAGGGCGTCGGAGAGCGTCTCCATGTAGTTGTCCTCCTTGTACGTCCGGCCCCAGCGCTTGCTCGAGCCGGAGACGGCGTCCGCCCAGATCTGCTTCCCGCCGCCCGACACCGCCAGGTTGAGGACGATGGTGCCCTGGTAGACGTCGCGCTCGTCGACCATGAAGCTCATCACCTGCCCGGAGATGACCACGTCGCCGCCCTCGGAGACGACCGCCACCCCCGCCCGCTTGAGCAGGCCGGCCATCTGGGTGGCGCACCAGGCGCCCACGTCGTCGGTGGTGGTCACGTCCCGGGGCGTCTTGTCCTGGTTGTTCTGGCCGATGAGCGCCTTGTTCTCCCGCGAGTCGGTGAAGGGCGCGACCTGCACCTTCTTCGACTTGAACGCCTTGGCGGCCTTCACCATCACGTCACCGGGCTCGTCGGTGGGCCGCCACTGGAGCTTCACGTTCTCCAGCTTGGAGGCGCCGAGCGCGAGGAGAAGGGCCAGCGTGGACAGGCGGAGCATGAGAGGATCCCTCCCTGGATGGGTGAATCCCTGCTCGTACCAGTCCGCTCCGCCCGAGTCCACGCAATCGTCATTCGCCCGGCGGCGGGGGCATCTGGGCGGGGCGGCAAGCCAGCTCGCCGGCGCTCCCGGGGCCCCGGTCGCAGGTGCCATCGAGGGTGTTGCCACCCAGGGTGACGGCGCACGTCTCGCCGGGGGCCACGCCGGCGCAGGCCTGGACGGCCTCGGGCGGTGCGTCGTGGGGGGGAGGGTGGGCAGGGCGGCTGGCCAGGGTGCCGTCGGGGAAGGCGGCGCAGGTCCCGGCCTCGCTGTGTCCGCCGAAGGACACCTGGCAGGCGTCGGCCGCCGCCCTGCCGGAGCGTGCCGAGATCGCCTCGGGAGGAGGCGGCGGAGGGCCCTTCGCGCTGGCGGCGCGCGCGGCGGGGGCGGAGAGGCACGGCAGGATGCGGCGGAGGGTGTCGGTCACGGCGGTCGGTCCTCGCTTGCTCGGGGCACCTTCGCGGGAGGGCCGTGCGGCCCAAGGACGCCCGGGTGAGGAATCGTTCGGACCACGGGATGAGCCCCTAGAGGGGCATCAGATCCCGCCGCCTGCGCCGTCAACGGGAGTGTCCCTCTGGGGAGAGAGGACCGGCCGGGGGCGCGCGCCGGCGACGGCGCGCGTACCCCGGCTCTGATCCTCGGTGGCGGCCCCTCGGGGATCGGGGACCCTCGCGCCCCGCTCGGGCCGGGCCCCGGCAACGAAGCGGTTCCACGAGGGACCACCGCCACCTCGGCGGCAAGCTCTTACAGCGGCCGTCGCTGCCCCTCCCCGGGAGGGCGTCGTCGCGGCTGGGGGCGGAAGCCACCGCTCGCACCGATCGCCACGCTGGACCGGCACGAGGCCGGCGCGAGCCGCACGGGCGGCCCGGGCCGACCCCCCGTCCGCTCCCCGAGGCCGGGTGCCGGGGGGAGGCGCGCCTGGCGGGGTGACCGCTAGGACGCTCCCGCGACCCGATAGAGGAGGACGTAGACGACCACCCCCGTCGCCGAGACGTAGAGCCAGACCGGAAGCGTGGCGCGCGCCAGGCGGCGGTGGGCGGCGAAGCGGGCGCGAAGGGCGAGCGCCAGCGTCGCCAGCACCAGCGGTGCGGCCAGGGCGGCGAGGAGGGTGTGCGAGCCGAGGACGGCGAGGTAGACGGCGCGCAGCAGGCCCGCGCCCGGGAAGCGGTGGACGCCGGTGAGGGCCAGCCGGATGAGGTAGCCGACCAGGAACAGGGCCGAGGTGGTCACGGCCCCGAGCATGAGCCGGCGGTGGAGCGTCCGGGCGCCGCGGCGGATGGCCGCGAAGCCGGCCAGGGCCAAGAGGGCCGAGAGCGCGTTCAGCGAGGCGTTCACGCCGGGGAGGGCGGCGCCCAGGGCCGCGGCGGCGCCGCTCACCGGAGGAGCGCCAGCGCGGCGAAGAGGAGGGTGAGGTAGACGAGCGTCCCCAGGAAGAAGGAGCGGGCCCAGCGCGCGCCCCCCCGCAGGCCCAGCGCGGCGTGGGCGAGGAGGGCGGCGTCGAGCGCGCCGGCGGCGACGGCGTAGCCGGGGCCGGCCAGCCCGGCGGCGGCCGGGAGCACCGAGGCGGCGGCGAGGAGCAGGGTGGTGGCGAGGATGGCGGCCCGGGTGGCCCGCTCGCCGTGGACGAGCGCGAAGACCGGGAGCCCGCCCCGGGCGTAGTCGTCGCGCAGGTAGAGCGAGACCGAGAGGAAGTGGGGAAGCTGCCAGGCGAAGAGCACCGCGAAGAGGGCCAGGGCCCCGGCGTCGAGGCGGCCGGTGACGGCGGCCCAGCCCATGGCCGGCGGGATGGCGCCGGGGACGGCCCCGGCCACCAGGGCCATGGGGGAGCGGCGCTTCAGGGGCGTGTAGACGAGGACGTAGCTGACGAGCGCCACGAGCGCCAAGAAGGCGCTCAGCCTGCCGCCGGCGAGGGCCAGGAGCGGGAGGGCGAAGGCGGGGACCGCCACCCCCAGCCCCAGCGCCAGCATCGGGTCGAGCCGGCCGGCGGGCAGCGGCCGGTCGCGGGTCCGCCGCATGCGGGCGTCGACGTCGCGCTCCAGGTAGCAGTTGAGGGCGTTGGCGGCCCCCACCACCGCGGCGGAGGAGAGCAGGGCGATGGCGGCCCGCGCCAGGCCGATCTCCCGGGGGGCGAGCCACATCCCGCCGGCGCAGGTGAAGACCACCAGCGCCGAGAGGCGGGGCTTGGCGAGGAGGAGCAGGTCGCGCGCCTGGGCGAGCGGCGAGGCCACGACGCGGGCGGCGGTCGCCAGGGCGGTGGGCATCGCCGGGCCTTAGCGGCGGCCCGACCTGGGGTCAACGGTCACTCGGGGGGACAATCGCTCGGGGGAGCCACCCGCCGGGGCCAGCCTGGCTCAACCCTCGTCGTCCGCCGGCTCGTCGAGCTCGGCCTCGTCGTCGAGCTCGGCGTCGTCCTCCAGCTCGGCGTCGACCTCCACCTCGGCGGGCTTGGGCTCCGGTGCCCGGGCGCGGGCCCGGCGCTCGGACGGCGTGGGCGCCTTCAGGGCCGGGCTCTCCCGCTGGTTGGCCCCGCACTTGGGGCACAGCGGATCGGGCTTGTGCAGGTCGTAGAACTTGGTCCCGCACTTGAAGCAGATGTGCTTGGTGCCGAGATCCTTCGCAGGCATCGTCGCGCTACCCCCGTCGGTTCGGACCCGGCCTTTACCCCAGCCGCCATGGGCCCGTCAAAGAGAAATCGAGCCGGGTGGCTCGACCGGGGGGGCGAGCGCGACTATCATCCCCGCCCCCGGGGCGTCGCCCCCGGGCACAGGCCCATGCCAGAGGAAGCGCACAGGCTCGAGCGGAAGCTCGTCCGCGCCGCCGCCGAGGCGGTGCGGGACTTCGACCTGGTGGGCCAGGGCGACCGGATCATGGTCGCGGTCTCCGGGGGAAAGGACAGCTACACCCTGCTGCACGTCCTCATGCGCCTGCGCAAGCGGGCGCCGGTGGACTTCGAGCTGGTGGCGGTGAACCTCGACCAGGGCCAGCCGGGCTACCCGGCCCGGGTGGTGGAGGGGCACCTGCGGTCGGTGGGGGTGCCCTACCGGATGCTCCGCAAGGACACCTACTCCCTGGTCCGAAAGGTCGTTCCGGAGGGGAAGACCACCTGCGGCGCCTGCTCCCGCTTCCGGCGGGCCGTGCTCTACGACGCCGCGGTGGAGCTCGGCTGCAACAAGATCGCCCTCGGCCACCACCGCGATGACTTCGTGGAGACCCTCCTCCTCAACGCGCTCTACGCCGGCTCGCTCAAGGCCATGCCGCCCAGGCTCCGCTCGGACGACGGCCGCAACGTGGTCATCCGCCCCCTCTGCTACGCCGACGAGGCGGACATCGCCGCCTTCGCCACGGCCATGGCCTTCCCCATCGTCCCCTGCGACCTGTGTGGCTCCCAGCCCAACCTCCGCCGCAAGCGGGTGAAGGGGATCCTCGCCGAGCTCTCCGCCGAGCACCCGGCGGTGAAGGGCAACCTCCTGAACGCCCTGGGCCACGTCGTCCCCTCGCACCTGCTCGACCGCCAGCTCCTGCGCGCCCTCGGGGAGCGGGGCGCCGACGCGGCGCCGGAGGAGGAGGGCGACGCCCCCTGCGCCCCGGAGGAGCTGGTGGCGCTGGCCGGGCCGCCCAGGCGCCTTACTTGATGCCGGACCGGGGGTGACCCTAGGATCGCCTGAGAGTGATCTTCTCCTGCGATCGCTGCGGCCACCGCTATTCCGTCCCCGACGAGCGCGTCGGGGGCCGTCCCTTCCGCGTGACCTGCAAGGCCTGTGGGCACGTGGTGGTGGTGCGGCCGGCCGGCGCGGTCACCCCGGCACCGATCGCGGGCAGCGCGCCGGCGGTCCAGCCCCAGACCTGGCCGGCCGCGGCGCCGGAGGCCTCGGCGGGCGCGGCGCCCCCCGCACCTCGACCCGCCGCCGAGCCGTGGGCGGCCACCGGGGCAGCGGCCGCGGCCGCCTCGGCGACCGCGGAAGAACCCGCCCGAGCGGCCGCCGGGGAGGCTGCGGAGCTCGGCGCCGGACCCAGCGCCGCCCGCGCCTCCGGTCCGGCTTCCGCGGCCGCCCCGGCGATCGCCTCCGCTCGCTCCCGCCCGGCCGTCATGGCCGCGGCGCTCCTCGTGACCGCCGTCGCGGCCGCGGCCATCGCCTTCGGGACCTGCCGCGGCCGGCCGCCGCCGCCTCCCCCCGCGGTCGCGATCCCGAAGGCGGCGGAGCCGGCCGCGCCGCCAGCCGCACCCGTGCCGCGAGCGGAGCCCGCGGCCGAACCCGCGCCGGAGCCCGCGCTGGCCCCGCCCGCCCCTTCAGGCCCGTCGGGGTCGCGGATCGCGCCCGGCGGGGCGAAGGTGACCAGGGCCCGGCGGTCGGCGCCACGCGCGGCGGGCGGCGACGACCGGAGGCTCCTCGACCTCATGGGGCGCAAGGAGGACGGCGCGGCGGCCGACCCGGTCGAGGCGCTCGACCTCGACACCTCGCGCTCGCTCTCTCCGGCGGCGGTGGAGCGGGTGGTCGGCGAGGGCCTGGGCGCGTTCTCCGGTTGCCTCACGCGGGCCCTGACGGCCCGCCAGCCTGGCTCGGACGCTCGCCGGGCCACGCTGCTGCTCACCGTCGATCCTCGGGGCAGGGTGTCGAAGGCCTGGGTGGCCGAGGCCGAGGTCGACGATACGCCCCTCGGCGCCTGCCTCGCCTCCGCGGCCCGGCGCCTGGCCTTCCCGGCGTTCCGGGGAGGCCCGGTGGAGGTGGCGGTGCCCCTCGCGCTCGAGGCGCGGTGAAGGCACAATCCCCGGCATGGACCGCCGTCGCTTCCTCATCCTCGTGGCCGACAGCGCCGGGTGCGGACCGCTCCCCGACGCGCGCGCCTACGGGGGCGACGACCCGGTCTCGGACACCATCGGCAACACCAGCCGGGCCGTGGGAGGCCTGTCGCTGCCGGTCATGGGGCGGATGGGGCTGGGCAGCCTGACGCCCATCGCCGGCGTCCCGGCCGACCCCCGCCCGGCCGGGTTCGCCGGCAAGATGGCCGAGCGCTCCCACGGCAAGGACACCATCACCGGCCACTGGGAGATGATGGGCATCGTCCTGCGCGAGGGGCTGGCCCTCTACCCCCACGGCTTCCCGCCGGAGATCCTCGAGCCCTTCATCCGCGAGACCGGGGTTCCCGGGATCCTGGGCAACAAGGCGGTGAGCGGCACGGTGGTGATCGAGGAGCTGGGACCGGAGCATCAGCGGACCGGCAAGCCCATCGTCTACACCTCGGCCGACTCGGTCTTCCAGATCGCCGCGCACGAGGAGACCGTGCCGGTGGCGACCCTCCACGCCTGGTGCCGCATCGCCCGCCGGCTGCTCGACCCGTTCCGGGTGGCCCGGGTCATCGCCCGCCCGTTCATCGGCACGCCCGGCCACTACGTGCGCACCTACCACCGCAAGGACTTCGCCCTGGCCACCCCCGGCCCGACCGTGCTGGAGAAGCTGGTCGAGGCGGGCGTGCCGGTCATCGGCGTGGGCAAGATCGGCGACGTCTACGACCGCAAGGGGATCACCGAGGACATCCACACCGAGGGGAACGCCGACGGCCTGCGCCGGACCGAGGCGCTGCTCGATCGGGTGGACCACGGCCTCATCTTCGTGAACCTGGTGGACTTCGACGCGCTCTACGGCCACCGGAACGACCCGGTGGGCTACGCCCGGGCGCTGGAGGAGATGGACCGCGCGCTGCCCCGCATCCTGGGGAAGCTGGCCCCCGGCGAGGTGGCGGCCATCACCGCCGATCACGGCTGCGACCCGACCACGCCCTCCACCGACCACTCGCGCGAGTACGTACCGCTCCTGGTGCACGCCCCCGGCGCGGGCGGCGGCTCCCTGGGGACCCGCGGCTCCTTCGCCGACCTGGGGGCCACGGTGGCCGACTACTTCGGGCTGCACGCCGAGGTGGGGGCGAGCTTCTTGCGAGGGCTGAGGCGGTGAGCCAGGCCGTGCCAGGCGGAGCGCGCTCCATCCTGGCGCGCACCAGGGGCGGGGGCGCGCTGGTCCTGCGCGCCGCGGCGCTGGTGGCCCGCGACCGGGGGCTCCGCCGGGCGGTGGCCCTGCCGACCCTGCTCACCTGCCTCGGATGCGCCGCGCTGGCGGCCTTCCTGGCCTGGGTGCTCGACCAGGAGGACACGACCACCCTGGGCCGCCTCCACCAGTTCATGACCGCCTTCGTGGCCCTCTCCTCCATGCCGCCCACCCTGCTCACCCGGCAATGGACCCGGGTGGCGCTGGAGGCGCGCCGCGCGCTCGGGCTCGGGCCGGGGGAGGACTCCCAGGCCGGCCGGTCCTATGCGCGGGCACTGGCCGGCGAGTGGGCCAAGGCGGTGCGCCAGGCGCTGGTGGTGGGGCTCGGGCTCTCGCCGCTCCTGCTCCTCCTGTGGGTGGCGCCGGACGGCACCTGGGAGGTCCTGGGCGTGGCCTGGGCGTTCTACTGGGTGATCGTGGACGCGCTGGAGCTGCCCATCGAGGTGGTCCCCGGGCCGCCCCCGCCGGCGCCGGTGCCCTGGTTCACGCGCGGGCTGGCGCGCGTGGGGCGGACCACGGTGCTGGTGCGCCCGGCCGCCTGGGCGGGCGGGCTGGCCGGCCGCCTCTCCCGCCCCTGGGCCGAGGAGATCCACTTCACCGAGCGGCGACCCTGGGAGTGCCTCGGGTTCGGGCTGGCGGCCGGAGCGCTCCTGGCCATCCCCGGGCTGGGGCTGCTCTTCCGGGCGGTGGTCATCACCGGCGCCACCTCCATGCTGGCCGGGGCCGGCGAGGCAGAGGAGCCGGCCGCCCCGGGCCAGGCCGCCTGAGCGGCGGCGCGGGGCAGGCCAGGGCCCGGGGGCGCCTCGGGCGGGCCGGACCGCACCGCCTCGATCGCTTGCCTGCGAGGCCCGGTCGGGCAAGACTCCCCGCCCCATGCACGTCCCCTCCGCCTCCCGCTACGCGAACGACTCCCTCTACCGTCGCTGCGGCCGTTCCGGGGTGAGGCTCCCGGCCATCTCCCTCGGCCTGTGGCACAACTTCGGCGCGGCCGATCCCTTCGAGAGAGCGCGCGCCATGGTCCTGCGGGCCTTCGACCTGGGGATCACCCACCTCGACCTGGCCAACAACTACGGTCCCCCCTACGGCACCGCCGAGGAGACCCTGGGCCGCATCCTGCGGGAGGAGCTGGGGGCGCACCGGGACGAGCTGTTCGTGTCCACCAAGGCCGGCTACGACATGTGGCCCGGGCCCTACGGCAACTTCGGGTCGCGCAAGTACCTCCTGGCCTCGCTCGACCAGTCGCTACGCCGCCTGGGGCTGTCGTACGTCGACGTGTTCTACCACCACCGCCCCGACCCGGAGACGCCGCTGGAGGAGAGCATGGGCGCCCTGGCCCAGGCGGTGCGGAGCGGCAAGGCGCTCTACGTGGGGATCTCCAACTACCGCGCCCCGGAGGCGGCCCGGGCCATCCGGCTCCTCCGCGAGCTGGGCACCCCCTGCCTGGTCCACCAGGCGCGCTACAGCATGCTCGACCGCTGGGTGGAGCCGGAGCTCCTGCCCCTGCTGGAGCGCGAGGGGGTGGGGTGCGTGGCCTTCTCGCCGCTGGCCCGGGGGCTCCTCACCGACCGCTACTTCGCCGGCATCCCCGCCGACTCGAGGGCCGGCCGGGATCCGCGCTTCCTCCGCCCGGAGCACGTCACCGAGGACGTGGTGGCCCGGGCTCGCCGCCTCGAGGCGCTGGCCAGGGCGCGGGGCCAGACCCTGGCGCAGCTGGCCTTGGCCTGGGTGCTGCGCCACGCCGCGGTGACGTCGGCCATCGTCGGCGCCTCGCGGCCGGAGCAGGTGGAGGGCTGCCTGGCGGCGGTCCGCCGCCTGGAGCTCGGACCGGACGAGCTCGACCGGATCGACCGGATCCTGGCCGAGCCCGCCGCCGGCGCCTCCTGAGGCTCACCGGGCGGCGGCGAAGGCCTCGGCGAAGTCCTCCTTGATGTCCTCGATGTGCTCGATGCCCAGCGAGACGCGGATCAGGTCGGGGGTGACCCCCGAGGCCCTCTGCTCCGCGTCGCCGAGCTGCTGGTGGGTGGTGGAGGCGGGGTGGATGACCAGGGTCTTGGCGTCCCCCACGTTGGCGAGGTGCGAGGCCAGCTTCACGTTGTTGATGAACTTCTCGCCGGCGGAGTAGCCGCCCTTGATGCCGAAGGTGAACACCGCGCCGAACCCGTTCCGGAGGTACTTGCGGGCCCGCTGGTGGTAGGGGTGCTCCTCCAGGCCGGTGTAGTTCACCCAGGCGACCTGGGGATGGGTCCTGAGCCACTTGGCCAGCGCCAGGGTGTTGTCCACCTCGCGCTGCACGCGGAGCGAGAGCGTCTCCAGCCCCTGCAGGAGCAGGAAGGCGTTGAAGGGGGAGAGGGCGGGGCCCAGGTCGCGCAGCCCCTCCACGCGGGCGCGGATGATGAACTGGATGTTGCCGAAGGGGCCCTTGGGGCCGAACACCTCGTTGAAGACCAGGCCGTGGTAGCCGGGGGAGGGCTCGGTGAAGAAGGGGAACTTGCCGCTCTTGGCCCAATCGAACTTGCCCGAGTCGACGATGGCGCCGCCGATGGAGGTGCCGTGGCCGCCGATCCACTTGGTGGCGGACTCGACCACGATGTCGGCGCCCCACTCGATGGGGCGGATCAGGTACCCGCCGGCGCCGAAGGTGTTGTCCACGATGAGCGGGATCCCGTTGTCGTGGGCCACCTGGGCGAGCGCCTCCAGGTCGGGGACGTTGCCGGCCGGGTTGCCGATCGACTCGACGTAGATCGCCTTGGTCTTCCCGTCGACGGCGGCGGCGAGCTTGTGGGTGTCGTCGCCCTCCACCAGCTTCACGCCGATCCCCAGCCGCGGGATGGTCACCTTGAACTGGTTGTAGGTGCCGCCGTAGAGCATGCTGGTGGAGACGATGTTGTCCCCGGCCTGGGCGATGTTGGCGATGGTGAGGAACTGGGCCGCCTGCCCGGAGGCGGTCGCCAGCGCCGCCACGCCCCCCTCGAGCGCCGCGATCCGCTTCTCGAAGACGTCGGTGGTGGGGTTCATGATCCGGGTGTAGATGTTGCCGAACTGCTTCAGCGCGAAGAGGTTCGCCCCGTGCTCGGCGGAGTCGAAGGTGTAGGAGGTCGTCTGGTAGATGGGCACGGCGCGGGCGTTGGTGCCGGGGGCCGGCTCCTGCCCTGCGTGGACCTGGAGCGTCTCGAAGCGGAGCTTGCGGGTGGGGGGGATGGCCATGGTCTCCTCCGGCGACGGAATTCCGTTTAGTTGGAGCCGCATCCTAAGAAACGGATGCAACCACTGTCAAGCAGTTGTCCAGGCCAGGCGTCGGCCGTCTTGACGGACATGAGGGCGTGATGGCGGACGGGGCGACGCAGGGGGCGGCGCGCCGGGGACGGCGGGGAGGCCGGCCGGGACCGGCGACGGGGGGTCGACCGCGGCGGTGGAGCCGGCCGCCGCTTCGGACTAGAGTCCGCTCGCCCGAAAGGGAGGCCCGTCCGTGCCCGACGAGAACTCGAAGACCGTCCCCGATCTGTTCCTGGAGAGGGTGGGCCGCACCCCCGACGACGAGGCCTTTCGCTACCCGGAGGACGGCCGGTGGGTGAGCCTCTCCTGGGCGGAGATGGAGGCCCGGGTGCGGGCGGTGGCCGGCGGGCTCCACGCCCTGGGGGTCGCGCCCGAGCAGGTCTGCGCCATCCTCTCGGCCACCCGCATCGAGTGGGTCCTGGCCGACTACGGCGTCCTCTGCGCCGGCGGCGCCACCAGCGCCATCTACCCCAGCTCCACGGCGGAGGAGTGCGCGTTCATCCTCTCCGACTCCGGCGCGGTGGTGGCCTTCGTGGACGGGGCCGAGCAGGTGGCCAAGCTCGCCTCCCGCCGCGCCGAGCTGCCGGCCCTCAAGCACGTGGTCACCTTCGACGGGGCCGCCTCGCAAGACGGCTGGGTCATGCCCTTCGCCGAGCTGGTGGAGCGCGGGCGCGCCCATGACCGCGCCCACCCGGGGAGCTTCGAGGAGACGGCGGCGGCGGTGCGGCCCGAGGCCACGGCCACGCTGCTCTACACCTCCGGGACCACCGGCCGGCCCAAGGGCGTGGAGCTGACCCACCACGCCTGGGTGTCGCAGAGCCGGGCGGTGGAGATCTCCGGGATCCTCGACCACCCCGGCGCCTTCCAGTTCTTCTGGCTTCCGCTCGCCCACTCCTTCGGCAAGATGGTCGGCACGGCCCAGCTCCGCCTGGGCTTCCCCACCGCGGTCGACGGCCGCATCGACAGGATCGTCGAGAACCTGGCCCGGCTGCGCCCCACCTTCGTCTGCGCAGTGCCCCGCATCTTCGAGAAGGTGCACGCCAAGATCCTCTCCGGCGTGCGCGAGGGCGGGCCGGTCAAGGCGGCGCTCTTCCGCTGGGCGCTGGAGGCGGGGAGGGAGGCGCGGCGGGTGGAGCGGGAGGGGCGCCGCCCCGGCCCGGTGCTGGCAGCGCGGCGGGCGCTGGCCGACCGGCTGGTCTTCCAGCGGATCCGCGCCCTGTTCGGCGGGCGGCTGCAGTTCTTCGTCTCGGGCTCGGCGCCGCTTTCCCCCGAGGTGGCCGGCTTCTTCGACGCCATGGGCGTGGCCATCCTCGAGGGGTATGGGCTCACCGAGACCTCGGCGGCCACCCACTGCAACCGGCTCGACGCCTGGCGCGTCGGCACGGTGGGCCTGCCCCTGCCGGGCATGGAGGCGCGGGTGGCCGAGGACGGGGAGGTGCTGGTGCGCGGGCCGTGGGTGATGCGGGGCTACCACGGCCTGCCCGACCAGACGGCCGAGGCCATCGACGCCGACGGCTGGCTGCACACCGGCGACGTGGGCACCATGGACGCCCAGGGCTTCCTCACCATCACCGACCGGAAGAAGGACCTCATCAAGACCTCGGGCGGGAAGTACGTGGCCCCGGCGGAGCTGGAGGCCCGCATCAAGCTGGCCTGCCCGCTGGCCTCGCAGGTGCTGGTGCACGGCGATCGCCGCAACTTCGTCTCCGCCCTCGTGACCCTCGACCCCGAGGCCGCCCTGAGCTGGGCGGCCGGGAACGGGCTGGAGGAGCGGGACCCGGCCGCGCTCAGCCGGCTGCCCGAGCTCCACGCCGTTCTGCAGCGGGGCATCGACCGCGTCAACGCCGCCCTGCCGCGCTTCGCCGCCGTGCGGAAGTTCACCGTGCTTCCGGCCGAGTTCACCGAGGCCGCCGGCGAGGTCACGCCTTCCCAGAAGCTGAAGCGGAGGTCGATCGAGGGCCGCTACCGGGCCGAGCTCGACGCCATGTACGGCGAGGCCCGGCCCCCGGCGTAGGCCGGCCCTCCCGCGCCGGCCTCACATCCGTCCCCCCGCCTCCTCCGCCAGCGCCGCCTCCAGCCGCCCGAGCGCCGCCTGGGCGTCCTCCAGGAACCGGAGGTTGTCGACGCCGGCCCGGGAGGCGCGGGAGAGCGAGGCCTGGTAGGCCTCCACCGCCTTGCCGGCCAGTACCCGCAGCCGCCTGCGGAGCTCGGCCCGATAGGCCTGGGCCGCCTCCTCTCCCATGCCGAGCGGGAGCGGGGCGTCGAGGAGCTGGCGGCGGAACTCGTCGTAGAGCTCGCCGATGCGGATCCCGGAGGCCACCGCCCAGCGGTCGTCGCCCATGCGGATGGCCCGCAGGTAGTGGCCCTGCGCGGAGAGGAGCGTCTCCGCCTTGCGCTCGAGGTCGTCCCGGAGCCTCCGGTCGTCCCCCTGGGCCGGGTCGAGGGGGAGGGCGCGGAACCAGCCGGCGTAGGTCTCGCCCAGGTAGTACTCGGCCTGGGCCGGGTAGTAGGGGTCGAGCCGCTCCACCTCGCCGGCGGCCTGCCAGGCGGCGAGCGCGCGGCGGAGGGTGCTCTCGGCCTCCTCGGGGCGCCCGTCCTCGAGCTCCACCACGCCCAGCTGGGTGAGGACCCGGACCCGCGCCGCCACCGGCAGGCCCGGGCGCGCGGCGATGGCCTCCAGCGCGGCGTGGGTCTCGGAGGGGTCGCCGAGGTGGTAGAGGCACTCGGCGGCCTTGAAGCTCGCCTCCAGCGCGTCCGGCCCCTCCCAGCCGCGGGCCAGCGCCCGGAAGCGCTCCAGTGCCGGGCGCCACTGCTCGAGCTGCTCGTAGGCCAGGCCGGCGTCGAAGAGCGCGGTGGCCTCGTGACGGCTCCCCGGAAAGCGGTCGGCGATCCGGGCGAAGGCGGCGGCGGCGCGGGCGAAGTCCCGGGCGCCGAAGGCGGCGGTCCCGACCGCAAAGAGCTCCTCGTCGTTCTTCTCGGCCAGCTCGAGGTCGAGCGGCGTGACCTGAACCTCCTCGGGTGGGAACTCGACGGCCGGAGCCCCGGCCTCCCCGGCGGTGGGGGCGGGCGCCCCGGCCTCGCTGGGTGGGGCATTCCCGGGCGCTCCCGGGCCGGCCGGCGTCGGGGGCCCGGCGGCGGTCCGCGGCGTGGCGCACGCGGCCGGCGCCAGGGCGAGCGCCAACAGGAGGAGCCCCGCCGGCGCGGGCAGGAGGTCGGTGGCGAGGGCGAGGCGCATGGAGAGTGCAGGGCGGTCAGCCAGAGACGATGCTCACCCGAACCCGGCGGCTGCGCGGGCCGTCCAGCTCGAAGAGGTAGATGCCCTGCCAGGTCCCCAGCGCCAGCTCGCCCCCCTCCACCGGGACGGCCACGCTGTTGCCGAGCAGCGAGGCCTTCACGTGGGCGGGGCTGTTCCCCTCCAGGTGGCGGTAGCCCGCGCCGGGCGGGTCGTCGGGGACCATGCGGGCCAGCGCCGCCACCACGTCGCGCTGCACGTCGGGGTCGGAGTTCTCCTGGATGGTCACCGCGGCGGTGGTGTGGGGCACGAAGACCACGCACAGCCCGTCGACCACCCCGGAGGCACGGAGCGCGGCACGGACCTCGGGCGTCACGTCGACCATCTGCACGCGGGCGCGGGTGGCCACCTCGAAGCCGGAGCTCATCCGCCGGCCATCCTACAAAGCGGCGGCCAGCGTGGCGAGGCCCGCGAGGTCGTGCACCTCGCCCTCGAGGCGGGGAACCATCGCACATGGGACCCTGACCTCCTCGAGGAGGGGGGCGAGGGCGCTCCGCTCGGCCCACACCAGGGCCTGGTGCTCGGCCAGGGCGGCGGCGAGGCGCTCGGCCAGGGCGGCCCGCGAGGTGCCCGGCCCCCCGCCGGAGGTCGCCGCCTGCGCGAGCGGCGGGAGGAGCTCGGCGGCCCCCGGCAGCGGGGAGGGGTAGGGCCACAGATCGGGGGTGAGCCGGTTCACCACCAGGCCGGCCAGGGGCATGGCCTCGGCCCTCAGGCGGCCGTGGAAGGCCAGGGTCTCGGCGACGGCGGCCGGGCTCGACGAGGTGACGAGCACGAATCCAGCCTCGGGCCGGGCCAGGAGCGCGCGCACCGCGGCCGCCCGCGCCTTGAACCCGTCGTACATGCCCTGGAAGCTCTGCAGGAACTCGCCCAGGTCGGAGAGGGCCTGCTGGCCGGTGAAGCGCGCCAGCGCCCGGGCGGCGTAGCCGCCGGAGAGCTGCGCCAGCCGAAGCCCCAGGCGCCCGACGCCCACCGCCGGCGCGAGCAGCACGCGGGCGGCGTCGCTGCCCAGGAAGTCGAGGATGCGGGTGGGGGCGTCGAGGAAGTCGAGGGCGTGGGCGGTGGGAGGGGTGTCGAGCACGATCAGGTCGTAGTCGCGGTCCTCGGCCAGCTCGTGCAGCTTCTCCATGGCCATGTACTCCTGCGAGCCGGCCAGGGCCGCGGACATCTGCTGGTAGAGCCGGTTGCGGAGGATGCGGTCGCGGCGGGCCGGGTCGGGGGCGTGGCGCACGATCAGGTCGTCCCAGGTCCGCTTCACGTCGAGCATCATGGCGAAGAGCTGGCCGGGCGGCGCCAGGCCGGCCTGGGCCAGGCGGGCGGCGGGGACGCGGGACTCGGCGTTGCCCAGGGCGGTGAGCCCCAGGGCGTTGGCCAGGCGCCTGGCCGGGTCGATGGTGCACACCAGCGCCTTGCCCCCGGCGAGCGCCCGGGCGAGCGCCAGCGCTGCGGCCAGGCTGGTCTTGCCCACGCCGCCCGCGCCCACGCACACGGCCACCCGCCGCCCGGCCAGGCTCTGGCCGAGCGCGCTCACCCGCCCTCCCCCCGGGCCCAGCCCTCGGCGATGGCCCCGGCCAGCGCCTCGATCTCGGGCGGGCCCCAGCCGGCGGTGGGGAGGAGGGGAAGCACGGTGGCGGGCGCGTCGATGGCGTCGCAGGCGCGGGCCAGCTGCCGCCCGGCCCGCTCGGCCCGGGTGGCGGCCAGCGCCGCCGCCCGCGCGGCGGGTCCCAGCGGCGGCGGCGCCGCCGCCAGCGCCGAGAGCGCCCGCGCCTCCTCCGGCGAGGACCGGCTGGTCGGCACGGCGTTCACGAACAGGGCGGCCCGCGCCATGCCCAGCACCCCCCCCACCTCGGCGTCGAGCTCGATGGCCTCGTTCACCGGCAGCTCCTCGGGCAGGGTCACGATGGCCACCGCGGTCCGGACCGGGTCGACCAGCATGCGCGCCATCCACTCCGCGTCGCGGCGGACCGGCCCCCCGGGCAGCGTGTCGAGCAGCGCCGAGGGGACGCGGAGGAGCTGCAGGGCGTGGCCGGTGGCGGGCGCGTCGACCAGCACCAGGTCCCAGCGGGGCCGGCCGCCCGGCTCCAGGGAGCGGGCCTCGTGGAGGATCTTGCCCAGCACCACCAGCTCCGACAGCGAGGGGATGGCCCGCAGGAAGTACTGCATCAGCCGGTTCTCGAAGACCGCGTGGTAGACGGCCTGGAAGCGGAGCACCTTGAGCCCGTACTCGCGCATGGCGGCGCGGGGCCTCACGTCCAGGACGTGGAGGCCGGGGCGGGCCTCGCGGAGCCCCTCGCCGGCCGGGGCGCGGAGGAGCGGCGCCAGCCGCTCCTGGGGGGCGTTCACCTCGCAGGCCAGGACGCGCTTGCCGGCCCGCGACGCCAGCAGGGCCAGCGCGGCGGTGACGGTGGACTTCCCCGCCCCTCCCTTGCCGGTCACGAACACCAGGTGCCGGTCGAGGAGGGTGGGAGGAGCCACGAGGCTTGACAAGCTAGCGAGGGGAGGGGGACAAGTCCACACGGCTATGACCCTCGAGGACGTGCTCCGCAACCGCACGCTGCGCAAGGCGCTGGCGGCGGGCGAGGAGCAGGTGGGCAAGGTGGTGGGGCGGCTGCTCGCCAGCGAGCGCCTCAACGCCGGGCTGCGCGGCCTGCTCGACACGGCACTCCACGCGCGGGAGTCCATCGGTCGAGGCGTCGAGCAGGCGCTGCACGCGGCCAACCTGCCGTCGCGGGAGGACGTGGCCGCGCTCCGCGAGCGGATCGCGGAGCTGGAGGACGCGCTCGACGGGCTCGCCGCCCGGGTGGGGGCGCCGGGGCCGACCCGCCCCCTCGACGATCCCGGCGACGCGCCGCCGGGCGAGCCCGAGCCCTAGCCTCGAGCCCAGGCGGGGGACATGCGCCGGATCGCGTTCTTCAACGAGAAGGGCGGCACCTGCAAGACCACGCTCTGCGTGAACGTGGCCGCTCGCCTGGCGGCGCGGGGGAAGCGGGTGCTGGTGGTCGACCTCGACACCCAGGGACACGCCGGCAAGTCGCTGGGGCTGGACGTGCGGGGGCTGGCGCCCACCGTCCACGACTGGTTGCTCGACGCCGGGCGGACGCCCTTCGAGGCGGTGGTCCGCCCCACGCCGGTGCCGGGCGTGGAGCTCCTGCCGGCCAACAAGGACCTGGCCGCCTTCCCGGTGGCAGCAGCCCCCGCGCCGGACCGCGCCGACCGCCTGGACCTGCGCCTGGCCTCGCTCCCGGCGGGCCGGTACGACCTGGTGCTGATCGACGCCCCCCCTTCGCAGTCGCTCGTCACCGACAACGTGCTGCGAGCGGCGGGCGAGCTGGTGATCCCGGTGGCGCTCACCTACCTGGCCCTGGACGGCTGCGCCGAGGTCCTGGACAGCCTGGCGCGGCTGAGGTCCGAGCGCGGACGGGCGCCGGAGCTGCTCCTGGTGGTGGCCACCCTGCACCGCCGGACCCAGCTGGCCGAGGAGATCCTGGGGAAGCTCAGGGAGCGCTTCCGGGATCGCCTCTCGGCGACGGTGCTGGGCTGGTCGGTGAAGGTGGACGAGGCCCAGAGCCACGGCCGCACCGTGTTCGAGCACGCGCCCGGCTCGCCGGGCGCGCGCGCCCTGGCCGCCATCGGCGACGAGATCCTGGCGCGGGGGTAGCCGGGATGGCTAGGGGCCCGGCTTCTTCTCCACCTCGTCGAGCCGCTTCTCCAGGCCGTCGAGGCGCCCGGCCAGCTCCTCCAGGAGCCGCCGCACCTCGGCCAGGTTGGACACTCCCTCCACCGCCGCCCGGACCCGCTCGTCGACCCGCCGCTGCAGGGCCAGCACCGCCTCCTGCGAGGCCTGGACCAGCTCCAGGGCGCGGTCGCGCGTGTCCTGCCCGCGGTGCAGCAGGCTCTGCACCCGCTGCTCGGCTGCGGCCCGCACCGCCTCGACGCGGCCCCGCAGCTCGGCCTGGGTCCCCTCGACCAGCCGCTGCGCCACCTCGCCCCCGTGGCGGATGAGGTCCTTCAGCGTCTCCAGGCTCATCTTGGAGGTCTTCTTCTCCTCCTCGAAGATGATCTGGGCGAGGGTGACCGAGGTGAGGTCCTCCTTGGTGCGGTTGTCGATGATCTTCACCTCGCCGCCGCCCTTGATGGTCCGGGCGATCTCGTCGAGGGTGACGTACCGCGACTCCTCGGTGTCGTAGAGCTTGCGATTGGTGTAGCGCTTGATGACCTTGGGCTCGCGCCCGCCGGCGGTGGGCGGCTCCGGGGTCTGGGTGGGCTCGTCGTTGCTCATGGCCACGGTCAAGCGCGCCGCAAGTGCGCGCAATCGGCGGATTCTTGGGTTCGCTGCGGCTGGTGTCAAGCGCGTTCGCGGTGTAGTCTCGAAGATCCCGAACGGGTCCCGGCATGATCGTCCACTGCCCGCGCTGCCAGGCGAGGTTCCGCGTCTCGGACGAGAAGATCGGACCGCGCGGTGCCAAGGTCCGCTGCTCCCGCTGCAAGGACGTGTTCGTGGTGCGGCGCGAGAAGGAGGCGCCTGCCCCGGCGCCCAAGATCGACCTGGTGGAGCTCACGCCGGGGCTCGCCCGACCCGTGCCCAGGCCGGATCCGTTCGTCGCCGCCGAGGTGGGGGCCTTCTCCACGGTCGCCCCTCCCCCGGCCCCGCCGCCTGCGACCGACCCCTTCGCCGCCGTCGGCCTGGAGAGCTTCGGCGGGCCGGGGCCGTCGGCCCCGGCCCCCTACGACCCCTTCGCGCCGGTGGCGGCGCCCACCGCGCCGGTGGCCGCGGGCGCCTCCCCCGCCCCGGCGGATCCGTTCGCCGCCGGCGCCGACCCCTTCGCCGCCGCCGAGCCGTCCCGCGCCCCCTCGGCGCTGCCGGTGACCGATCTGGCCCAGCTCATCGGCGCGGTGTCGCCGGCCGCGCCGTCCCCCACGGACGCCGGGGTGTCCGCGCCGGCCGCGCCCGCCTTCGCCGACCTGGCCCTGGAGGAGCGCGGCACCCCGGGGCCGGTCCCCTTCGCCGATCCCTCCGACGTGCTCGCGGCCGGGCCGGGTCCGGCGGCGATCGACGGGGCGGCGCTCCAGGCCGCACCGGTGGCGCAGGTCCCGGTGGGCGAGGAGTCCCTGGCCCTGGCGACCGAGCCGAGCTGGTCGTCGCCGGTGGAGACGGTGGGGGCAGCGGAGCCCGGTCCGGGCCCGGAGCCTGCGCCGCCCGCCGAGGCGCCCCCGGCCGCGCCGGCGCCGCGGGCGCACGAGCCCGCCGGGGAGGCCGCCACGCCCGCGCCTCCGCTCCCGGGCGCGGCCGCCCGGCTCCGCTCCGCCGCCTTCGACGCCCTGGCGCTGGTGGTGCTTCTGGCCGTGGCCCTGGCCTTCCGCGTGGTCTGGCGCGGCGAGGCCGCGCTGGGACCGGCCGCCTTCCGCCCCTCCACGCTCCTGCGAGGGCTCTCGGCCGAGCAGGCTCCGCGCGGACCGTTCGAGGTGGTGGGGGTGCGAAGCGGCCTCTACGAGCAGAGCGGGGGCGACGTGGTGCTCTTCGCCCGGGGCGAGGTGATCTCGCACGCGGCGGCGCCGGTCGATGCGGTCCACGTGCAGGCCGAGCTGCTGCGGGACGGCCAGGTGCTGGCCCGCGGCGAGGCGCAGGCCGGAGGAGTCCCCACGCCCGAGGAGGTCTATCGGGCCACCGATCGGGCCGCGCTGGAGCAGCTGGCGGCGGAGCTGCGCACCCGCGCTCCCCGGGTGGTGGCGCCCGGCGACCGGCTCGGCTTCCTGGTGATCCTGGGCGACGCCCCGGCGGACGTGGCCGGCGCGAGCGTGCGCGTGCGCGCGTCCGCGGGTGGCGCCGAGGGCGCCCGGTGAGCGAGGGCGAGGCCGAGGCCCGGGCCTTGGCCAGGCGGCTCGGGGCCCTGGAGGAGGGACCCATCCGCGCCCGGGCCGCGGCGCGGGTCCTGTCGCGCAGCGATCCCGAGCGCGCGGCCCTGGCCCTGGCGGCGCTGGCACGTGCGTCCGACGCTCGGGCGCGCGCAGCGCTCCTGGCCGTGGGGCAGGCCTTCCTCGACCCGGCGGCGGAGCTCTCCTACGACACCCGGGCCGCGCTCTACGCCGCCGCCGCCGCACGGGACCTCGCCGAGGTGACCTCCCTGTTCCTCTCCCCCCCGCCGCTCCGGGCCTGGGTGCCGCCGCGCGAGCCGGCCGACGCGCGACTCTCCAAGCTCTCGCTCGGCCACAAGAAGACCATGGCCCGGGCGCAGAAGGACCCCGATCTCCTGGCGCGCCTGGCGGCCGAGGGCGCGCCCGAGGTGGTGCGGGAGCTGCTCAAGAACCCGCTCATCACCGAGCCGTTCGCGGTCCGCATCGCCGCCCGCCGCCCCTGCCGGCCGGAGACGCTGCGGCTCCTGGCCGAGTCGCGCCGCTTTCGGACCCAGCCGGCGGTGGCCATGGCCATCGCCCGGAATCCCTACACCGAGCCGGCCGTGTCCCTGAAGCTGGTCGGCTTCCTCGGCTCCGCGGATCTCGCCGACCTGGCCCGGGACGGCGCCATCCACCCCCTGGTGCGGGCCCACTGCCACAGGCTGGCGGACTCCCGGGCGAGCTGACCGAGGGGCCAGCCCCCGGCCCGCTCACCGAGAGCCGACCCGCTCGGCTGGGGCGAGCGGAGCGGTCCGCTCGCGCTGCGGCTTGGGCCGCGGCACCGGGCCCCTCAGCCGCCGGCCGATGGCGTCCCCCAGGGCCGGGATCTGGACGCCCCCCAGGACGAGGAGAACCACGATGGCGGTGACGATGAGCTCGGCCATGGTCGGGGTCTCGCGCGGGGCGCCCCCCGGCTACAATAGTCGCGCTCGCCGGCGGCCGCCAGGGGCCCCCGGGAACGCCGGCCGGCCCAGGAAGCGCGAGATGCCTTGCCTCGAGACCCCGCCCGCCCGACCCGCCGTCCTCGGGCATCGGGGTGCGAGCGCCGAGGCCCCGGAGAACACGCTGTGCGCCTTCCGCCTGGCCATGGAGCAGGGCGCGGACGGCGTGGAGCTGGACGTGTGGCGCTGCGCCAGCGGGGAGGTGGTCGTGTTCCACGACCTCGACGCGCGCCGGATCGCCGGGGTGCCGCTGCGCCTGCCGGACACGCCGCTCCGGGCGCTCCGGGAGCTCGACGCGGGGGCCTGGAAGGGCGACCGCTTCCGCGGAGAGCGGATCCCGCTCCTCGAGGAGGTGCTGGAGGCGTTGCCCTCGGCGCGGGTGAACGTGGAGCTGAAGGCGCGGGGGCGCGACCGCCGCCTGGCCGGGGCAGCGGGCGAGGTGATCCGGCGCGCCCGGGCGGCCGGGCGGGTCATCGTCTCCTCGTTCGACCCCGGCCTGCTGGCCGCCTTCCGCGGGGCGGCACCGGAGGTGGCCTGTGGCGTGCTCCTGGAGCGGCGCCCGGCCTGGCCGCTTCGGGCCGCGGTGGCCATCCGGCGGCTGAGGCCGGAGGCCATCCACCCCGAGCGCAGCCTGGCCACCGCGGCGCGGGTGAGGGGCTGGCGCGCGCAGGGGCTGCTGGTGAACGTCTGGACCGTGGATGAGCCCGCCGAGGTGGCTCGGCTGGCAGCCCTGGGAGTCGACGGTCTGATCACCAACGCGCCGGGCGAGGTGCGGCGGGTGCTGACCCGCGCCCCCGGTGACCTTCGCCGCCCCCGCGCGCAGTAGGCGTGGAGCCCTTGCCCGGGCGGTCGGCCCGGGCGCGCTGCGGGTCGACCGGGCGAACCCCGGAGCAGCCCGCGGTGAGGGGAGCCGGCGAGCGGCTCGCCGCCCCCGCCGGCGGTCGGCAGGCGGGCGAGGCCCCCGGGGCCCGCTCCAGCTCGCCCTCGCCGGCCCGGCGCTGCGCGCCCGCGTCCGGGCTCTTCGTGTCGGCTGGCCGCCGGGCTCGGCGCCGAGCAGCCGGGCCGGGCGGCGGTCGCGGAGGGCTCCCGGCCCTGCGGGCTCCGTCATCCCCCGGCCGGCGGGCGCGGCCGCCGGCCGGGGCCCGCACGGGTCCTCGACGCTCGCCGCGCGGCGCGCCGATGCTCCGGCGGAGGCGGGGCTCCGGCGCGGGCGCCGGGGGGAGGGCGCGTGGTGCGGCAAGGAAGGCCGGGGACGGGGCGGGGTGGGCGGAGGCGCGCCGACCCGGAGCCCATCTACTTCGCCGGGCCAGCCCAGCTCCGGCACTGGCTCGAGCGCCACGGCGCCACCACGCGCGAGCTCCTGGTGGGCTTCCACAAGGTCGGCTCGGGCAGCCCGAGCCCGACCTGGCCGGAGGCGGTGGACGAGGCGCTCTGCTTCGGCTGGATCGACGGCGTGCGCCGGTCGATCGACGGGCGCCGTTACGTCATCCGCTTCACCCCCCGCACCCGGACCAGCACCTGGAGCGCGCTGAACATCGCCCGCGCCCGGGAGCTCTTGCGGCTGGGGCGGATGCGCCCGGCCGGCCGGGCCGCCCTGGAGGCGCGCGCCGACCCGCGCTCGGCGGCCTACTCCCACGAGCAGCGGCGGGCGGCGGCGCTCCCCCGCGCCCAGGCGGCGCGCCTGCGGGCCGACCCCGGCGCCTGGGCCTTCTTCCGATCGCAGCCTCCCTGGTACCGGCGCACCGCGGCCTACTGGGTGACGAGCGCCCGCAGGGAGGAGACCCGGGAACGGCGCTTCGCGACGCTCCTGGCCTGCTCCGCGGCCGGTCGGCGCGTACCGCCGCTCCTCCCCTCCCGACGCGATCGGCCTTGAGCCCCGGGCGCAGACCGCCCATCCTCTGCGGCCATGGCTCCCCCGCCCTGGCAGGATCGCGCCTTCACCCCGCTGCACCTGCTCGTCACCGCCTTCCTCTTCGCCGAGGTGGCGGCGGTGCTCGGCGTCGCCCTCTGGCCGGCGGTGGCGCTGTGGTCCTACGCGGAGGCGCGGCTGCCGGCCGCCGGCCCGCTCCGCCCCCTGGGGCTGGGGGTGGCCCTGGCGGCCGGCTACCTGGCCTTCGGCCTGGCGCTGGTCCTGCTCCTGCCGGTGGCGCGCTGGCTGACCCTGTCGGTGGGGACGCCGGTGGGGCGCTTCCGCTACCTCTCCCTGGGCGCCTGGCGGTGGGCCAGCTACAACGCGCTCACCCTCATGCTCCGCTTCAGCTTCGTGAACTGGATCCGGCTCACGCCGGTCCTCCCCTTCTTCCACCGGCTCATGGGCGCCCGCATCGGGCGGCGGGTGCACATCAACACCGCGGTGGTGGCCGACCAGAACCTCCTGGAGATCGGCGACGACAGCGTCATCGGCGGGGACGTCACCCTGGTCTGCCACGTGGCGGAGCGCGGCCAGCTGGTCACCGCGCCGGTGCGCATCGGGCGGGGCGTGACCGTGGGGCTCATGGCGGTGATCCTGCCCGGCTGCACCATCGGCGACGGCGCGGTCATCGCCGCCGGGGCGGTCCTCTCCAAGGGGGCGAGGGTCGGGCCGGGCGAGATCTGGGCGGGCGTGCCGGCGCGGCGGGTGGGGCGGCGGAGGGCGCCCTTCGGGCCGGGCGCCGGGGGGCCGCCGGCGCGCGCGCCCGCCTGAGGGCAGGAAGTCGCGCGCCCCCACCGGGCCGGGCCGCTTCGGTCGGGGCGAGGCAGATTGCACGCGGTGTCCGACCTCCTCGCCGCACGGGCCCTCTTCGGCCTCTCCCTCGCCTTCCACATCGTGTTCGCGGCGGTGGGGGTGGCCATGCCCCTGCTCATGGTGCTGGCCGAGGCGCGGGCCCTGCGGACCGGCTCGGAGGTCCACCGCCAGCTGGCGCGGCGCTGGGCCAAGGGCACGGCCATCCTCTTCGCGGTGGGGGCGGTCTCGGGGACGGTGATCTCCTTCGAGCTGGGGCTGCTCTGGCCCCGCTTCATGGCCTTCGCCGGCCCCATCATCGGCATGCCCTTCTCGCTGGAGGGCTTCGCCTTCTTTGCCGAGGCCATCTTCCTCGGCATCTACCTCTATGGTTGGGGCCGGGTGTCGCCGGGGCTCCACCTCACCGCCGGAGCGGTGGTGGCGGCGAGCGGGGCGCTCTCGGCCGCCTTCGTCACCCTGGCCAACGCCTGGATGAACTCGCCGGCCGGCTTCGCCCTGGCCGCGAGCGGCGCGGCCGAGGAGGTGCGGCCGCTGGTCGCCATGTTCCCGCCCGGCTGGGTCCACGAGGTGGTGCACGTCCTGCTCTCCAGCTACGCCGCCACCGCCTTCGCCGTGGCCGGGATCCATGCCTACTTCCTCCTGCGCGACCGCGCGAGCGCGTTTCACCGGGCGGCGCTCGGAACGGCCATGGCGGTGGGTGCGGCGGCGGCGCTGCTGCAGCCGCTCTCCGGGGATCTCTCGGCGCGGCAGGTGGCGGAGACCCAGCCGGCCAAGCTCGCGGCGCTGGAGGGGCAGTTCCGCACCGAGCGCGGCGCGCCCCTGCGCATCTTCGGGCTCCCCGACATGGAGCGCCGCGAGACCCGCTTCGCCCTGGAGATCCCCCGTGGGCTCTCGATCCTGGCCTTCCACGATCCGCAGGCGGAGGTGAAGGGGCTCGCCGACTTCCCCCGGGACGAGTGGCCCGACACCACCCTGGTCCACCCGGCCTTCCAGGTGATGGTGGGGCTGGGTAGCCTGCTGGCGCTGGCCGGCCTGGCCTGGGCCATCGCCCGGCTGCGGCGCCGGGAGCCGGGCCCGCGCCTGCTCCGGGCGCTGGTGGCCCTGGGCCCGGCCGGCTTCGTGGCCCTGGAGGCCGGGTGGCTGGTCACCGAGTGGGGCCGGCAACCCTTCGCCGTCCGCGGCGTGCTCCGGACCGCCGACGCGGTCACCCCGGTCCACCACCTCCTGCTGCCGCTGCTCCTCTTCGCCGCCCTGTACCTGTTCCTGGCGGCGGCCACCGCCGCCCTGCTCTGGCGGCAGATCGCGCACGGCCCGGAGGGCGACCTCCCGGCGGCCGCCGGGGAGGGGGCCCGGTGACCCCGGCGGACCTGCTGGGCGCGGCCATGCTGGCGGCGCTGGTGCTCTACGCGCTCCTGGGCGGCGCCGACTTCGGCGGAGGGATCTGGGACCTGCTGGCCGCGGGACCCCGCCGCGCCGAGCAGCGGGCGCTGGTGGAGCGGGCCATCGGGCCCATCTGGGAGGCGAACCACGTCTGGCTGGTGCTGGTGGTGGTGCTGCTCTTCACCGGCTTCCCGCGGGCCTTCGCGGCGCTCTGCATCTGCCTGTTCGCGCCCATCACCCTGCTGCTGCTGGGGATTGTGCTGCGCGGCGCGGCCTTCACCTTCCGCGCCTACGACCGGCCCGACGACCGGGTGCAGTCGCGCTGGGGGCTGGCCTTCTCCGTCTCCTCGACGGCGGCGCCGCTGCTCCTCGGGGTCGTGGTGGGGGCCATCGCCTCCGGTCGGGCGCTGCCCGGGGACCTGGAGGCGCCCGGGCCGCTCGCCTGGCTCTCGCCCTTCACCGCCGCGGTGGGGCTGTTCGCCGCCGCGCTCTTCGCCTTCCTGGCGGCCAGCTACCTGGCGGTCGAGGCCCAGGGAGCGCTGCGCCAGGACTTCCGCCGCCGCGCCCTGGGCGCGGGCCTGGCGGTGTTCGGCTGTGCGGTGCTGGCCGCGGCGCTCTCGGCCCGCGAGGCGCCCGCGGTCTTCGCCGGGCTGACCCGCCGCCCCTTCACGGCCCCGCTCCACCTGGTCACCGCGGTGGCCGCGGTCACCGCCCTGGCCGCGCTGCGCCGCGGCCGGGTCCGGCTGGCGCGGGCCGCCGCGGCGGTGCAGGTGGCGCTCATCGTGCTGGGCTGGGGCGTGTCGCAGTACCCGTACCTGCTCGCCCCGGGCCTGACCCTGGAGGAGGCCGCCGCGCCCCGGGCCACGCTGGTGGCGGTGCTGTGGGCCCTGGCGGCCGGGGCGGTCTTGCTCTTCCCCGCGCTCTACCTGCTCTTCCGGGTCTTCAAGGGGGAGCGGCCCTTCGCGGTGATGGATCGGTGAGGGCGAGGGGCGCCCTGGACCGCGGCGCGGCCCGGGTCACCCCGCCGCAAGCGCCAGCGCGCCGCCCTGCTGCGGGGCGCCGGACACGGCGGCGATCACCCGGTTCCGGCCGGCCTCCTTGGCGCGGAAGAGGGCCTTGTCCGCGGCCAGGAGCAGGTCGTCGCCGGTGGCGCCGTGATCGGGCACGGAGGCCACCCCGATGCTGATGGTCACCGAGAGCGGCCGGTCGGACTGGGGGATGGTGGTCCGCATGTGCTCCACCGCTTCCCGGACCCGCTCGGCCAGGGCCATCGCCGCGGCCGGAGGGGTGTTGGGCAGGAGCACCGCGAACTCCTCGCCGCCGTAGCGGACCAGGGTGTCGCTCATCCGGATCTGCTCGGCCAGGCAGCGGGCCACCGCGGCCAGCACCCGGTCGCCGGCGTCGTGGCCGTGCCGGTCGTTGAAGACCTTGAAGTGGTCGATGTCGATCATCAGCGCCGATACCGACGACCGGCTGCGCACGCCCTGATGGACCAGCTTGGGCAGGAGCTCCACCAGGAAGCGCCGGTTGTACGCGTGGGTGAGCGCGTCCCGGACGGCGCTGTCGCGCGAGCGCGCCAGCAGCCGGATGGAGCTCAGGGTGGCCGAGGCGGTGGCCGCCAGCGCCTGGGCCAGGCGGATGCGACGGTCGGTGAAGTGATCCGGGTCGGCGCCCTGGAGCGACACCAGGCCGATGACCTGGCCGGCGGCCATGAGCGGCAGGCAGAGGTGGGAGGCCGCACCGGTGAGAGGGCAGGCGCAGGCGCCGGGGTCGGTCCCGAGGCCGTCGTGGACGTCGCGTGCCGATCGGATGGCCCGGCAGCCCAGGGGCTCGGTGACGATGGGGAGCCGGAACTGCTCCTCGGTGGTGCGGGCCGGGTACACCATGGTCAGGTGGTTCTCGCTGGGGTTGAGCGAGAAGACCGAGATCGCGGACGGCGCCACCACCGACTCCAGGAAACGGACCAGGAGCTGGTAGAGCTCGGCCTCGACCGTCGTCTGCTGGACGATCTCGGCGAAGCGGCCCAGCACCTCCGCGTCCTCGCGCTCGGTGCGGAGCACGCTCTCCCGCTCGCTCACCCGGCGCTCCAGCCGGACCAGGGCGGAGTGGAGGGTGGAGACCTCGCGGATGGGGCTGCTCAGGGCAGGGAGGTCGAGGGTGCCGTCGGCCTCGACCCGCGCGGCCAGGAGGCTGAGCGGTGCGGCCACCCGGCGCTGGCCCCACCACAGGATCAGGGCTCCCAGGCCGAACAGGGCGGCGAAGAGCGCCGTGGCGGCGGCCACCACCCGCCGGCCGTGGCGGGTCAGCTCCGCCCGGCGATCGCGGCTGGCGACGGCCTCGCGGGCGTCCAGGGCCTCCAGGGCGCCGCGGATCCCGTCGAAGCGCAGCTTGCCGTCGGCCAGGATCTGGGCGGTGCGCTCGACGGGCAGGGCCTGTCCGCGGAAGAGCTGGGGGACGACCACCTCCGCGTGCCAGGCGTCCACCTGGGTCCGCAGGGCGGCCAGCGAGACGACGGCCTCGTCCGGAGCGTCGGCGGCGGACTCCAGGCGGCCCCAGGCGTCCGACTCCTCGCGCGTGCCGCGCTGGTAGGCCTCGAGGAAGATGGGGTTGCCGGTGGCCACCACCGCCCGGCGGGCCACCTCCTGGTCGAGCAGGGCGATGCGCAACGCCTGGCGCGCCTCCAGGCGGAGATGGTCGCCTCGCTCCAGCTCCAGGCGCCGCACTGTGGTCTCCTGGAGCAGGTAGTGCACCGCACCTGCGAAGAGCACGGCGATGGTGAGCAGACCGGCGACGCCGGCGGTGGAGACCGCGCTGAGCGGCAGATTCCTGGCGCGCATCGCCATGACGTCCGGTCCCCACTGCAAGGCCCGATCCAGCGCCGGGGGCGGTCGTTTCGCCAGCGGACGCCCGCAGCCGGCCCCGGGGCCGGAGGTGGCGCGGAACCCGGGGCGCGCGTACCCCACGCCCTGGCCACCCCGGGCCCTGGTGCGGGCCGGTGGCAGGCGAAATCGCCCCGACCTGTGCGGCCCCTGGGTGGGTTGCCAGGGCGGGTGGAGGCGGCCAGGGCGGGGGGCGCGGGAGGGTCAGCGGGGGCGGCCCGCCTCCTCGATCACCGCGGTGGCGAAGGCGGCCACGTCCTCCGGCGTGGTGTCCCAGGCGCACATGAAGCGGGCGCCGCCCGGGCCGATGAAGTCGTAGAAGCGCCAGCCCTTCCGGCGCAGCGCCTCGCCGGCGCCGTCGGGGAGGGCGGCGAAGACGGCGTTGGCCTGGACCGGGTGGAGGATCCGCACGCCCGGTGCGGCCTCGAGCGACCGCGCCAGCAGCGCCGCCATCTCGTTGGCGTGGCGGGCGTGGCGCAGCCAGGCGCCGGTGCGCAGCATGCCCACCCAGGGCGCGGCCAGGAAGCGCATCTTGGAGGCGAGCTGCCCGGCCTGCTTGCACCGGTACTCGAACTCGGCGGCCAGGGCCCGGTCGAAGAAGACCACCGCCTCCCCCACCGCCATGCCGTTCTTGGTGCCGCCCAGGCAGAGGACGTCGACGCCGGCGTCGAGGGTGAGGGCGCGGGGGTGCACCCCCAGGGCCGCCACCGCGTTGGCGAAGCGGGCCCCGTCCATGTGCACCCGCAGCCCCAGCGCCCGCGCCCGGGCGCCCAGGGCGGCGAGTTCGGCGGGGCTGTAGAGCGTGCCCAGCTCGGTGGGCTGGGTGAGCGAGACCACCCGCGGCTTGGGGTAGTGGATGTCGGCCCGGCGCCGCACCACCTGCTCCACCGCCTCCGGGCCCAGCTTGCCGTGGGCTCCGCCGGCGGTGAGCACCTTGGTGCCGTTGGAGAAGAACTCCGGCGCCCCGCACTCGTCGGTCTCGACGTGGGCGGTCTCGTGGCAGACGATGGAGTGGTAGGACTGGCAGAGCGAGGAGAGGGCCAGCGAGTTGGCGGCGGTCCCGTTGAAGGCGAAGAAGACCTCGCACTCGCAGGCGAAGGTCTGGCGGATGAGGTCGGCGGCCTCGGCGGTCCAGCGGTCCTCGCCGTAGGACGGGGCGTGGCCGGCGTTGGCCTCGGCCAGGGCGGCCAGGGCCTCCGGGCAGATCCCTGCGTAGTTGTCGCTGGCGAAGTGGCGGCGGGGGCTGTCGGCGGCGGGCATCCGGGCATTGTAGGCGATGACGGAGGTACGTCCAGCCGTCCGAGATGACGGAGGCCGGGCCCGCCCGCCGGGCCACGCCCGCGGGGTGGAGGCCCACCCGCGCCCGCCTGGCCCGGTGCGGGGGCGGGGGAGGTCCGTCGGCCCCGGGCTCGCGGGACGGCGCCGGGTGCGGAAGGGCCGCCACCCCCACCGCCCCGCGGCGATGGCACGGGGCCGTCCTCCGGAGGCGACGCGCCTGCGCCCGCCCCCGGGTGTTCAAGACCCCCGGGCAGGGCAAGGCGCCGGCGGACCTGTTCCCCGAGGTGAACGAGCGCGGCCCGGCCGTCGTCCGGGCGACGCTCTGGGGGCGGCAGGGCGCCCGCCGCGCCGGTCAGGCGGTGAAGCCGCCCACCCGCTTCAGCTCGTCCTCGGCGGCCTTGCACCACTTGCCGCCGTCGAGCCGGGCCGCCACCGTCGGGAACTTGGCCGGGAGGTCCTTGAGCGGGATGAGGCCCACCTCCCCGAGCCAGGGATAGACGAGGATCTTTCCGCCCAGCGAGCGGTTCTCGATGGCGGCGATGCCGTCCTGGGCACCGCCCATGCCGCTGATGGCGTCGACCGAGACGTCGGTGTCGAGGGCGCCAGAGCTCACCTTGCCCAGCACGATCCTCATGTCCTCGATGGTGGAGCCGCTGGTGCCGAACATGTACACCCGGCGGGCCACGTAGGTGTCGAGGTCGAGCTCGTGCCTCACGCCGGCGGGGATCCCGGCGAAGATGTTGACGAGTGCGCCCTCCTTCGCCTCCTGGATGGCGGCGGCCACCAGCGCGCCCACCGGGGCCATGAGCGCCACGTAGCTGAAGGGGCCGCCGGCCCTCTCCCGCTGCGTGTTCACCAGGCGCAAGGGCACCTTCCGGGCCGCGGCCAGCGGGTTCGCCTTGGCGGCCAGGCCCGCCAGCCGGGCGTCGTCCATGTCCGTGCCCACCACCGAGACGCCGGGGACGCCCTCGGTGAGCGCCCGCAGCACGTGCATCTGCCCCATGGGTCCGCCGGCGCCGACCACCTCCACGGCCTCGCCCGGCCGCAGCTCGCCGCTCGCGGGCAGGTGGCGGTAGGAGGCGGAGCAGTCGGAGCCGGTGGTCCCGGTCCAGCGGGTGAGGCCGTAGTGCACCCGGCCCACCCCCACGCTCACCGGCGCGCCGATCCGCTTCCCGCCCAGCACCAGGTTGATGAGGCCGCCCGCGGCCAGCTTGTCGTTGAGGATCTCGATGGTCGCCTTGCGCGTCCCGAAGTAGACGATGTCGTCGAAGGCGTCGTCGCGGAGGGCGGAAAGGTCCGAGAACGGGGCCGGGGTGGCCAGGAGGCCGGCCTGGACCAGCGCCCGGGCCTGGGCCGGCTCGGCGCACAGGGCGGTGACGTACGCCGGCCGGGCGGCCGTCAGGGCGGCCAGCCCCTCCAGCACCGCGCCGGCGTCGGCCACCAAGAGGAGCCGCCCGCCCGCCTTGGGCCCCTGGCGCTCGTGGTTCACGTAGCTGTCCTCGACGCAGGCCCAGGGCTCGACCAGGGCGATGGCGCTGGCGGAGCGGTCCTCGGGCGCGGCCAGGAGGAACCGCTCCCCCCCGGCGTCGACGATGACCCGCTCGTCCATGAGGACGTACTCCTGCAGCCCGCCCTCGAAGTTGTAGCCGAAGGCGGCGTTGGAGGCGGCGGTGCGCAGGGCCCGGTAGTCGGTCTGCACCAAGACCCGCTCCCCCACCCGGTGACGCTTCACCTCCGCGCCCACGGCCACGATGCGCGCCGCCACCTCGTGCCCGGGCACGGTGGGCTTGCTGCCCGGCACGTAGCTGGGGATCTGGCGCAGCACCTCGGCGGGGAGGCCGGCCTGGACCTCCGACTTGCGGGCGTGCTGGTCGAACTGCTTCAGCAGCTTCATGTCCGAGAAGCAGAGGCCGACGCACTCGACCCGGGCCAGCACCTGGGTCGGGCCGGGGCGGTCCACCGCCTTCCCGGCGGTGAGGGCCAGCTTGCCGGGGCCGACCAGCTGGAGGGCGTACTGTGTCGAGGGGAGGGCGGTGGTCATGTCGGTCGGCTCCTGGTCACTTGAGCATCTCCTGGCCCCCGGTGACCGGGAGCGCCTGGCCGGTCTCGTACTCCTGCTCGATGAGGTAGAAGACGGCCCGCATCACGTCGGCGCTGCGGCAGCCGCGCTTCATGGGCACCTTGGCCTCGTAGAAGCGCCTCACCTCCTCCACCGTCCGGGCCCCGGGCACCTTGCCGGCGGCCAGGTACTGCACGAACAGGCCGGTGCGGGGGTCGGACCAGAGCGGGCCGTCGAAGAAGTTGCCGGGGCAGACCGAGTTCACCTTGATCCCGTCCTCCACCAGCTCCAGGGCGAAGCTCTGGGTGAGACCGATCCCGCCGAACTTGGAGCCGGCGTACGCGCCGTTCCGGTTGGAGCCGGAGAGCCCCGACTTCGAGTTGATCTGGACGACGTCCGATCGGTAGCTCGGCCGGGCGGCGTGCTGCCGGGCCATCACCGGCGCGGCATGCTTCACGCAGAGGAAATAGCCCTTGTAGTTGACGGCGGTGACGAAGTCGAATTCCTGCTCGCTCTGGGTCTTCACCGAGCCCGCCCGGAGCACGCCGGCGTTGGAGACCAGCACGTCCAGGCCGCCGTAGGCTCGCACCACCTCCCGGATCATCGCCGCCACCGAGCCCCCGTCGGTGACGTCCACCGCCACCCCCAGCGTGCGTCCCGGCCCGGAGCCACCCTCCACGGCCAGGGCGGCGGCCCGCACCCCGGCCTGGTTCACGTCGGCCAGCGCCACCGTGCCACCCTCGGCCGCCAGCGACTGGGCGATCTCCAGGCCGAATCCCTGGGCCGCGCCGGTGACCACCGCCACCCGCCCCGAGGCGCGGCCGGACCGGCCGGCGCGGGCGATCTGCTTGCGGTAGGCCTCCACCTCCCAGGTCTCGATGAAGCGGCGGTGCCCCTCGGAGAGGGCCTGCACGCCGCCGAGCCGGGCCGCGCCGGTCATGACCCGGACGGCGTCGAGGTAGAGCAAGCGGCAGTTCCGGGCGCCGGCCACGTCGTCGCCGGCGCAGAAGATGCCCACGCCGGGGACGATCACGGGCTTGGGCGGGTAGCCGGTGCTCTCCCGGTGCGCGGTCACCGCGGCGCGCAGCCGCTCGAGCAGCGCCGGCTCCTCCTCGCCCTCCACCGCCTCGAACCAGAGCGGGAAGGAGTTGCAATAGACGATCTGGTCGGGTGAGAGCGGCCCCCGGGCGGTGACGGCGCGGGCCGCCGGCGAGGCGGCGAAGGCCAGCGCCTCGGGGCCGTCCTCGAGCGCGACCACGGGCAGGGTCGACCCCTCGGCCAGCAGGCCGCGCAGGAAGGGGGCGATGGCCAGGGCCTGGGCGTCGGCGTCGGCGCGGCGCGCCGCCGGGGCCGACCAGGGGGCCGGGGCGGCGGCGGCGACGCGCCGGGCGATCGCCTCCCGCAGCCACTCGGCGTTCTCGCGCAGCACCTCGGGGGCGTCGCCGGCCACGATGATCCCGTGGTTGGCCATGAGCACGGCGCGCGGGGGGCGGCCGCGCTCACGCTGGTGGACGGCCAGGCCCGTCCGCAGGGCCCGGGCCAGCTCGAAGCCCGGATCGACGAAGGGCACCCAGAGGACGTCGCCCCCCAGGATCTCCCGGGCCAGCGCCTCTCCTCCGGTGGAGCAGGTCAGGGCGTTGGCCACGGTGGCGTGCCCGTGGACCACGAGGCGCCCGGGCACCAGGTGGTGCAGCAGGGCCTCGACCGAGGGGCGCTGGTTCCGCTCCGGCTCGAGCCGGGCCGCGTAGAGCGCCTGCTTGTAGGCCGCCTCGCGGGGCTCGCGCTCGGCGGGCAGGTCGGCGGCGGCCAGCGCCTCCAGGCGCCTCCTGTCCATGGCCACGAAGCCCTCGCGGCCGATGGTGGCCAGGGCCGAGCCGCTCCCCTTCACCAGGAGGCGATCACCGACCTTGACCGAGGTGTTGCCGCCGCCGGCCAGCACCATCTCCGGGTCGGAGCCGAAGTAGCGGGAGAGGAGCACCAGCTCGTCGAGCGGGTCGGCGGCGGCGGAGAAGGA
Source organism: Anaeromyxobacter sp. (assembly GCA_035541675.1). Classification (GTDB taxonomy): domain Bacteria; phylum Myxococcota; class Myxococcia; order Myxococcales; family Anaeromyxobacteraceae; genus Anaeromyxobacter. The sequence goes on from DATKMW010000014.1 coordinate 86,827, forward strand.
GGGCCAGGACAGGGTGGAGGTCATGGGTCTCAGGGGGCAGGGGTCTGGGGGGAGGCGAAGGCGGCGATCACCGCCTTGCCCAGGGCGGCGAAGGCGGCGATGCGGCCCTCGGCGTCGGGGTGGCCGGGCTGGGGCGCGCCGTCCTGGGTCACGAACCCGGCCTCGCCGCGCGAGGTGAGGTACTGGTGAGCGGCGGCCACGCAGGCCCCCTCCCAGAAGATGGGGAGGAGCTCCTCGGGGATGGGCGCACCCCTGGCCGAGGGCATCATGGGCAGCAGCTCCAGGGTGTTGTGCTCGGTGCCGGCGGTGACCACGATCCCGCTGCGGCGCAGCGTCTTCACGTAGTCGGACAGCACCGCCGGCGCGTTGCGGTTGGGGATGAGCTCGGCGGCGTGGATCCCCAGCCGGGCCAGGTTCGCCACCAGCCCGGCGGCCGTGGCCTCGAACTGGCCCAGCGGGCTGGCCCCGTCGGCCAGGACCGGGTAGCAGGGGATGCCGCCCAGCTCCAGGACCAGGGCGCGGGCCTCCGCGAGGTCCAGGTAGCTCTCGGGGACGAAGCCGGGCTTGCCGGCCTTCATGAGGTGGTTGCGCACCTCGTTCTGCAGGCCCACCGCGTCGTCCGGCCCCTTCAGCTTCACCGGCGCGCCCAGGAGCCGGGGGAGGCGGTCGAGCCGCTCGCCCGGAGGGATGGCGGCGAAGAGCGCCTCCTGGATGGCCCGGGCGACGTGGCGCTCCTGGAGCACCACCGTCGCCCGCGGGCTGCCGTGGCGACGCACCAGGCCGTCGACGATGGCGTCGGCGCCGAGGTCGACCGGGCAGCCCCGCTCGGCGAGCGCGCGGGCGCAGCGCCCCACCATCTCGGCGATGCGCGCGCCATCGCGGGCCCGGACCCCGGCGAGGGTGGCGACCGCGGCGGGCGTCTGGGGATCGAACCGGCCCAGGCCCTTCCCGCACAGGTACACCTTGCCCGGGTTGGCGGGGTCGTTGACCTTCACCCCCTGCCGCGCCAGGTCCTCGTCGCGGCACAGGAGCTCGACGCCGAACAGCGGGAACACCCCCGCCGACCGGCAGCGGTCGGCGAACCCGTCGTAGACGGCGAAGTCGTAGTAGTTGCTGGTCCCGAGGAGGGCCAGGCCCTGGGCGCGCGCCAGCTCGACCGCCTGCTCCACGCTGGCGAAGGCGGAGAAGTTGGGCGGCAGGTGGACGTGGGCGTTGAAGGGCGGCGGCCGGCGGCCGGCCTCCGGGAGGGCCGCCTTCCCGAGCGCGGCGGGGGACGGGAGGGCCTGCAGGGCGGCGAGCGCGGTGGTCATGAATCTCCTCACTTAGTCGATGGCCTGCTCCCCCGCGAGGTCCACTGTACCCGGCGCCCCGGGGGCCGGTCGAAGGCCTGGATGAGGGAGGGGCCGCCCGCCTGCGGCGGGCCCAGGCAATCGTTACCACGAAGGGCGCCTCGGGGAGGTCGCGAACTCGGGGGGCAGGGCCCGGCCGTGCCGTGGCTGCGGTCGCGCGCCGCGCCCCGGGTTCCCCCGCGGGATCCCGGGGAGGGGGACGCGGGTGCGCATGCGCCTGGCCCGGCGGCGGGATGGGTCGAGGTTCGGAGCCTGCTCGACGGCCCGGCCGACCCGGCTGCGGGCTCCCCTTGCCGCAGCCCCCGGGACCGCCCGGACGCGCTAACCTGGCGGCCGACCGCCGGCGAGGACCATGGACATCGCGAGCGACGCGCCCGGGCAGGATGCTCCCAGGACGGCCGGCCCGGGCGGTCGCGGCCTGGGCCGGAGCTTCTGGTGGCTGTGGGCGGGCAATCTCCTGTCGGCGCTGGCCATGTTCGTGGCGCCCTTCCTGGCCATGTACCTGGCCTCGCGCGGGCTCCGGCCGAGCCGGGTGGGGCTGGTGGTCTCCTGCTTCGGCCTGGGGGCGCTCCTGGCCGGGCCCATCGCCGGCGCCCTGGCCGACGCCCTCGGTCGACGCGGCACGCTCCTCGCGGCGCTGGTGGGCTCCGCGGCCAGCGCGGCCGCGCTCGGCTTCCTCCGGGAGCCGCTGGCGGTCGCCGCCGCGGTGCTGTGCTTCGGCGCCTCGACCTCCGGGAGCCGGGCGCCGATGCGGGCCATCGTCGCCGACGTGGTGGCGCCCGCGGCGCTGCAGCGCGCCTTCGGCTGGCTCTACTGGGCCGAGAACGTCGGCGCCAGCGTGTCGATGGCGGCGGGTGGGCTGCTGGCGGCCGGAGGCTGGACGCTGCCGTTCCTGGTCGACGCCTCCACCACGCTCGGCTACGCCGCGGTGGTCCTGCTCCGGGTCCCCGAGACCGCGCCAAGGGCGTCCCCCGTGCCTCGGGGCGGCCGGGCGGGCGCGGGGTACGCGGTCGTGCTGCGGGACCGCCGGTGCCTAGCGCTGCTCGGCTTGATACTGATGGTGAACGTAGCCTACACCCAGGCCTGGGTCTCGCTCCCCGTGGACATGGGGCTCCACGGGTTCTCGGCGCGCGAGTTCGGTCTGGTCGGCACGGTGAGCGCCGGGCTGGTGGTGCTCGTCCAGCCCTTCTCTCCCCGCGCGCTGGGCCTGCTCTCGCCAGCGGGCGCGCTGGCGCTCGGGGCGCTCCTGGTCGGCGGGGGGCTGGGGGGCTACGCCCTGTGCTCCTCGCTGGCCGGGATCGTGGCCTCCACGGCCGTGTGGACGCTGGGGGAGATCGCCTTCTTCTCCACGGCCGGCGCCGCCGTCTCGGCCCTGGCCCCGCCGGAGGCGCGCGGCCGCTACATGGGCGCCTACAGCCTCTGCTTCTCCATCGGCAACATCGCCGCGCCGGCCGCCGGGCTGGCCGCCCTCGAGGCCCTGGGCCCGGGCGTGCTCTGGCCGGCGTGCCTGGGGCTGGGCGCCTGCGCGGCGGGGGGGCTCCTCCGCTGGGGTCGCCGGGTCGAGCCGGCCGCGGTAGGAGTGGGGCGTGCCGCGACCTGACCTCTGCGGAGCCGGGCGGTTCCTCCGCCTCGCCGCCCTGGTGGCCGGCCTGGCGGCGGGGCGGGCCGCGGCCTGGTCCGATCACGCGCTCCTCACCTGGGACGCGCTGGACGCCCTGCCCGAGCTGGGACGGGCGGCGGTGGTGGCCGAGCCGCTGGAAGCCTACCTCGCCGACCAGGCGCCGGCGCTCCAGGGGCTGCTCGGGGAGGAGGAGGCCTGGTCGCGCGCTCACCTGGCCGGCTACGCCCCCCGCCCCGCCGACCTGGCCTTCCGGGCCGACGGCGACCCGGCCACCCTGCGCCAGCGGTTCCTGGCCGCCCTGCGGGTGAATCCCGGGTCGAGGCTGGGGCTCTGGGTCCGGGCGCTTCCCGGTGCGGCCGGGGCGGGGCGGCCCGCGGTCCCGCTCCCCGAGGTCACCGCCCTGCGCGAGGACGGCGACCTGCGCGGCACCGTCTACCTGGCCCTGGCTCCCGGCGAGAGGGTGACGGCGCTGGAGGTGCTGGCCACCGCCGCGGATGAGCCCGACCGCGGCCTCGACCTGGGCCTGTGGGAGGACAGCGGGACCGACTTCGGGCGGCGGTCCGGCTTCGGGCGGCAACCCTTCGGCAACCCGGCGCTGGAGTTCTCCAGCCAGGCGCCCTTCCACATGGGCTTCTACCACGAGTCCTGGCTGGTCTACGCCGTGGCCGGCTGGCTCCGCAGGACCTACCCGGAGCACCGCATCCACCTCTACCGGGCGCTCTCGGCGCAGGCCCTCCGAAGCGGCCACGCCTACTGGGGCTGGAGGTTCGCCGGCTGGGCGCTCCACTACCTCCAGGACCTCACCCAGCCCTACCACGCGCGGGCGGCGCCGGGCGTGGGGACGGCCCGGCAGCTCGAGATCGGCGCCCTCGACGCGCTGGGGGTCCACGGTCCGCTCGCGGCGGCGCTCACCCTGGTCTCCAACCGGCACCTGGCGCTGGAGAACTACCAGCTCCACCGGCTTCGCGCGGCGGTGGCGACCGGCCGGGAGGACGACGCGCTCCGGGCGGCGCTGCGCGACGCCTCGGGCGACCGAGGGGCGCCCGGGTACGACGACGACGCCCCCCGCGCGCGCGTCTCGCGGGAGGCCGCCTTGGCCGCCGACGCCGTCGACGCGGCGGTGGCGCGCTGCCTGCCGCACCGCCTGGTCTCCGATCCGGCGGTGACCTTCGACGACGCTCGCGACCCCGTCGACCTGTGGGCCCTGTCGGGCCAGGCCCCGCCCCCGGCGCAGCGGGCGCTCGCCGACGAGGTGGCCGGGCGCCTCCGGGCGCTGGGCCGTGAGAGCCGCTCCCTGGTCCGCAGCCTGCCCGTCCCGGGCCGCTAGCCGGACCGGGCCCGCCCTCCGGCGCGCGCACCGGGCCCGTCCCGCGGAACACCACCCCCGGCCCCTCCACTGCGAACTGGTTGGCCCGCGGGCCCCGGCCACCTCCACCCGCCCTGCCTGGCCGACAGGCCTCCGCGTGGCGAGGCGCCCGGCCTCTGGCGCGGAAGGGTCGGGAGCCGGGAGACCGTCGGGGCTCTTTGCTACCCTCCGCGGATGCGTCGACGGATCTCCCGGCCCCGTGCCGCGCTCGCGGTCGCGCTGGCCGCCGCCCTCGGCTGCGCCCACCGCCCGCCTCCGGCCCGGGGCGGGCCGGAGGCGGCGCCGGCGCACGTGCGGCTGCTCACGCTCAATGATCTCCACGGCCAGCTGGTCCCGGGCAAGAAGGTGGACGGCCGGGCGGTGGGATCGGCCGGCGTGCTCGGTGCCTGGCTGGAGTCCTCGCGGGCCGGCGCTCCGGGCCGGACGCTGCTCGTGCAGGCGGGGGACCTGGTCGGCGCCTCTCCGCCCGCCTCGGCGCTCCTCCAGGACGAGCCCACCGTCTCCTTCGTGAACCTGTTCGCCAACGGCTCCTGCCGCTACGCCGAGCCGGCCGGCTCCACCGCCTCGCCGCCGGCCTATCCGGCGCCGGTCCCCGAGGTCGAGCCGCGCTTCGCGCCCTGGCTGGACCCGGCCTGCGACGTGGTCGGCGCGGTGGGGAACCACGAGTTCGACGAGGGGCGGGGGGAGCTCCTCCGCCTCCTGGGCGGAGGCAACCACCCGCGCGGACCCTTCCTCGAGTCGCCCTGGCGCGGGGCGCGCTATCCGACGCTCGGCGCCAACGTCGTCGACCGCGCCACCGGCCGGCCCATCCTCCCGCCGTTCGTGGTCAAGCGCGTGGACGGCGTCCGGGTGGGGTTCATCGGCGTGGTGACCCGCGAGGTGCCGACCCTGGTCACCCCGGCCGGCATCGCCGGCCTCGACTTCCTCGACGAGGCCGAGACGGTGAACCGCTACCTGCCGGTGCTGGAGCGAGAGGGCGTGAAGGCCATCGTGGTCCTGCTCCACCAGGGCGGCGACGAGGCGCCGTACCCGGGTCCCACCCGCGACGGCGTCACGGTCGAGGGCGAGATCGTCGACCTGGTGGCGCGGCTCGACCCCGAGGTGGACGTCGTCGTCGCCGGTCACACCCACGCCTTCCTGAACGCCCGGCTGCCCACCGCGAGCGGCAAGCGTGCGCTGGTGGTGGAGGCCTACTCGGCGGGGACCGCCTTCGGCTGGATCGACCTGGAGGTGGACCGCGCCAGCGGCGAGGTCCTCACCTCCCGCGCGGCGGTGCAGACCACCTGGGCGGACGAGGGCCCGGGGACCTCGCCCGACCGCGCCTCGGCGGCGCTCCAGGCGGCGGCGGAGGCGAGGGTGGCTCCGCTCGTGGACCGGGTGGTGGCCCGCGCGGCGGTGCCGTTCCCGCGCGCGGCGGACCCGTCCGGCGAGTCGCGGCTGGGGGACCTGGTGACCGACGCCCAGCGTGCCGCGGTGGCGGGCGCCCAGATCGCCTTCACCAACCCGGGCGGCCTGCGCGCCGACCTCCCGGCCGGCCCGCTCAGCTGGGGGGCGCTGTTCGCGGTCCAGCCCTTCGGCAACGCCCTGGTGGCCATGACCCTGTCCGGCGACCAGCTCCTGGAGCTGCTCGACGGGCAGTGGGCCGGGGCCGAGCCGCGGGTGCTCCAGGTCTCGGGCCTCACCTACGCCTGGAGCGCCTCGGCGCCGGCCGGGAAGAGGGTCCGCGACGTGCGCGTTGGAGGAGCGCCGCTCGAGGCGTCCGGCCGCTACCGCGTGGTGGTGAACTCGTTCCTCGCCTCGGGCGGCGACGGGTTCGGCATCTTCGCGGCCGGGATCGACCGCGCGACCGCCGGCGACGACCTGGGCGCGCTGGTCGGCTACCTGGGATCCCTGCCGCAGCCGGTGGAGCGTCGCCCGGGGGCCAGGATACGGACCCTGCCGTGAGGGGACGGCAGGGCCCGGACCGAATGCCGAAGCGAGCGCGCCAGGAGAGGGAGTGTCCCGGCGCGCCCGCCTCGACTGGCTGCGGGAAGAGCAGCCAGAGGTAGAACATCACCCCAGACCTGGATATTCACTTCTTCTCGAACTTGCACGCGCCGTCCGTCGTTCCGATAGGGCCTGTGGGCGGGGGTGGTCCGGTGGGGGCAGGCCCGTGCTCCACAGACCCCCGGGAATCCGGGTGGTTACCACCTCCTCACCGGCTCCTTCCTCCGCCCGCGAGCGAATTCGCAGCTGGCGCCAGCTGCGGGGAGTGAAGGCCCGGTGCGCTCTTAGGGGGGAATCCGGTGGGCCGGACCAGCCCGCCGGCGCAAGCACCCGGGCTTGGCTTCGGGCGCCCCGAGGCGAAGGGGAAGACCGTCGCACCTCGCCGAGCCGCCTCGGGGCGAGCGCGGCACCTGGACTGGCCGGGGGAAGAGGCCGATGGACCTGGGCGAGGTGGAGCGGGGAATGCGTCCCCGACAAAGCGTCGGGCTGGAACGCCGGGCCGCCGGGCCGCCGGGCGCGAGCGGGCGCTGGCCCGGTGCTAGCCCGGATAGGCGCGCACCGGCCCGAGCTGGGAGGCGAGCTTGTCGGGAGCGATGGCGGGGAGGTGGCAGGCGCCACGCTCGCACACGTAGGCGGTGGGCCGGCCTCCCGCCGCAGCCTTGCCCGAGGCGATGGGGGCGGCCCGGGCCAGGCGCTCCAGCGCGGCACCCTCCGGCGCACCGGCCAGGGCGCGGCTGGGAAGGAAGGTGCGCCGCAGCACCTCCAGGAAGTCGCCGGGGGCCGGCTCGCCGGCCGGCCAGACCAGCACCACCTCCCGCACCAGATCGGTGGCGGCGTCGAGCGCCAGGAGCAGGTCGGGGAGGGCCAGCGGCTGCTCCTCCAGCGTTCGCCGGTGCGATCGCAGCGCGCCCTCGGCGATCCGGCGCCAGCGCGCGTCGGTGGTGAAGGCCTCGAGGCGGAGGGCGTTGAGCGTCGCCACCGACGCGCCCGAGGGCAGGGCGCCGTCGTGCGAGGGCTTCTCGCGTACCAGCACCCGCTCGTGATCAACGGCGGTGGAGAACCACCCGCCGGCCTGGCGGTCGGCGAACAAGGCCTCCTGCCGGTCGCAGAGGTCGGCGGCGGTGGAGAGCCAGCGGGGCTCGAAGGTGGCCTCGAAGAGGTCGAGCAGCCCCTGGGCCAGGAAGGCGTGGTCCTCCAGGAAGGCGGGGACGCCCAGCTGGCCGGCGCGGAAGCTCCGGAAGAGCCGGCCCTCGGGGACCATCCGCCCCAGCACGAACTCGGCGGCACGCTCCGCGGCGGCCACCAGGCGGGGCTCGGCCAGGATCCGGCCGCCCAGGGCCAGCGCCGAGATCGCCAGCCCGTTCCAGCCGGCCAGCACCTTCTCGTCTCGCAGCGGCGGCTGGCGCCGCGCCCGGGCCTCGAGGAGCCGCTCCCGCTGCGGCGCCAGCGCCTCCCAGCGGTCCTCGTCCGGCTCGGGCACCCACAGGATGCTCCGCCCCTCGAAGTTGCCCTCAGGCCGGACTCCGTGGAACTCCAGGAACGGCCCGGCGTCGGCGCCGAGCAGCGCCTCCAGCTCGCGGGCCTCCCAGGTGAAGTACCGGCCCTCCTCGCCCTCCGAGTCGGCGTCGGTGGCGGACCACAGGCCTCCCTCCGGCGACTGCATCTCGCGCACCAGGTAGTCGAGCGTCTGCCGCGCCACCCGGCCCAGGTCGCGCCGGCCCGTGGCCTGGAAGGCCTCGGCGTAGGCGATGGCCAGGAGCGCGTTGTCGTAGAGCATCTTCTCGAAGTGCGGCACCAGCCAGGCGGCGTCGGTGGAGTAGCGGTGGAACCCGCCCCCCAGCTGGTCGTGGATTCCCCCCGCCGCCATGCGCTCCAGGGTGAAGGTGGCCATGTGGAGCGAGCGGGCTTCCCCGGTGCGGCGGTGGTGGCGGAGCAGCAGGCGGACCGGGACCTGAGAGGGGAACTTGGGCGCGCGGCGGAGCCCTCCGTTCCGGTCGTCGAAGCTCTGGGCCACCGCCTCCACCGCCCGCAGGATGGGCTCCGGCCCCGGGGGCGCCTCGGCCGGCGCGCCGGCCGAGAGCGCAGTCCGGACCGCCTCGGTCAGGGGACCGGTGGCCGCCGTCACCTTGGGGCGCTCCTTCTCCCACACCTCGGCCAGCTCCTCGAGGACCTCGAGGAAGCCGGTCCGCGCGCCGCGCGATCCGGAGCGGGGCGGGAAGTAGGTCCCGCAGTAGAACGGCTCGCGATCGGCGGTGAGCCATACGCTCATGGGCCAGCCTCCCGCGCCGGTGAGGAGCTGCACCGCGGTCATGTAGACGCCGTCGACGTCGGGCCGCTCCTCCCGGTCGACCTTCACCGGGACGAAGCGCGAGTTGAGCACCCGGGCGATCTCCAGGTCCTCGAAGGACTCGTGCTCCATGACGTGGCACCAGTGGCAGGTCGAGTAGCCCACCGACAGGAACACCGGCCGCCCGGTCCGCCGCGCCACCTCGAAGGCCTCGTCGCCCCAGGGGTACCAGCTCACCGGGTTGTGCGCGTGCTGCAGCAGGTACGGGCTCCGCTCCAGCGCCAGGCGGTTGGTGAAGAGCGGCCGGCCACCCTCGAGGTGCCGGGTCCGGGGAGCGAGATCCGGGCCCGGGGCAGCGGCCAGCCGCCGGGCGAGGTCCTCGGGGAAGGGGTCGGCTCCGGGCAGGGGGCTCGGCATGGCAGCGGTGTAACGGCCGGGCCGGGCCCGCGCTCGGGTGACGGTGGGCCACCGCGGCGGGGCGGGTGGTCCTGGCCGGAGGCTCGGCCCGGGGCGACCTGCAGCGCGGCGCGCTCGAAGGGCCTGGTGAGGGGGCGGAAGGCCTCGCGGGGAGTGGATGGCCTCGAGCGCCGTCTCCAGACGGGCGCGCCCGCTCGTCGGGAGGCGGACCACGCCCGGATCGCGCTGGCACACGAGCCGCTCGAGGCCCGTCATCCCCGGCACCCGCCGGTCGGCCGGCCCCACCTCGAGGCGCTAGCGGCGGAGGGCCTCCATCCCGCAGGCGCCCGCGGCGGTGACACTCGGTGCCCCGCAGCGTCCGCACCGGGCCCTGCAGGAAGGTCGCGCCCGTCGCCCATGGCGAGCAGGGTGGCGCACATGCCTTCTCCCACCCATCGGGACACGGGCCGCGGCCTCCTCCGGCCGTGGCAGGAGAGGTGCCGGTCGCTCCCCGGCACCCGACGTGCACTCGGGGCGGCCCGGGCGGCCGCGCTTGGGAGCCGGTCGGCCAGCACCCGGGGTGCCCGCGCTCACCCGGCGGCGCACACACTCACTGAGGGTGCATCCGCCGGCGCCTGCGGGGGCCCGAGCGCCGGCGCGTGCCCGGGGGACGATCCCCGGGGAGGACGGGCGGCGAGCCCGGGAACGGCCATTGCGGCGAGGGCCGGGGAGGAGCCCTCCCGGTCGTGCCATCGTCCCGAGCGCCTGCCCCCCGAGCACGCGACCGCCATCCCAGGCGCGGAGGTGGGGGCCGGTGAGCAAGCCGAGCGTCCTTTGCGTGGACGACGAGCCGGCCATCCTCTCCGGGCTAGAGCGGCTGCTCCGCCCGCGCTTCGAGGTGTCGGTCGCGCCGAACGGGCAGGAGGGGCTCGACCTGGTCCTGCACGGCGGCCCCTTCGCGGTCGTGGTCTCGGACATGCGCATGCCGGGGATGGACGGAGCCGAGTTCCTGAGCAGGGTCCGGACGGCCGCGCCAGGCTCCGTGCGCATGCTCCTCACCGGCCACGCCGACCTCGGAACGGCGCTTTTGGCCGTGAACGAGGCGCAGGCCCACCGGTTGCTGCCCAAGCCCTGCCCGCCGGAGGTGCTCGTCGCCGCGCTCGATGCAGCCGCGACCCCGCACCGGCCGCTCGGAGCGCTGAGCGGCCCCGGCCTCCCCGGGCGGACCGCGGCCGCCGCGCCGCCCGCCGTCTCCCGCGAGAGGCGGTCGATGCGGACCGAGGTCCGCCCCGGCGCCGCCGGACAGATCTCGGTCATCGTCGAGGGCGCGTTCGACACCCCGGACGTCGCCACCCTGGTGGCCCTGGCCGAGAGCCTGTGGCGCCACGCGCCGAGGAGCCGGTTGACGCTCGACTTCCACGGGGCCAGGGAGGTGAGCGACCTCGCCATCGCCCGGCTGGCCGACGAGATGCGGCGGGCCCCGGATGGCGTGGCCCTGGCCGGCCTCTCCCAGCGCCACCAGGGCTGCGGCGAAGGCGTCCGGGCCCCCGGCGCGGGCGTTCCCTGAGGCGCGCGGCCTCTCGAGGACGGTTCCTCTGTGGGCGCGGGGGGCCCTGCCCTTCGCCCGTTTGGGTCAGGCTTGGCGCGTCCGGGCGCGTACCAGCGCCTCGGCAGGCGGCAGAGCGGGCGAGGCGGGCCGTGGGGATCGGGAGCCGCTGGCAGATTCCCGGTCGGCGGCAGCCCCTCTCGATTGTGGGACAGGCGGGCGACTCGACGCAGGGTGCGGGCACGGCCCGCTCGGGTATCCTTCTCCCGGGAGGAGCGCGTTGCCCACCGAGCGGACCGCCGCCGGCGCCCAGGACGTCGACATCGGAGAGGACGGAGCGATCGAGCGGCTCTGGTGCGCGTTCGCGTGCGCGCCGGGCGGGATCTGCCTCGTCGATCTGGACGGCCGGATCGAGAGCGCCAACTCCGCCCTCTGCACCATGCTCGGGCGCTCGCCGCAGCAGCTGACGGGGTCGGCTCTCGTCTCGCTGGCGCACCCGGGCGACGCGGCGCTCCTCGGCGCCTGGCTGCGCACGGCGGCCGATGGGCCGACGGCGGGCGACCCCACCGAGCTCCGCTACCTGCACCGCTCGGGCGAGGTTCTGTGGGGGGCGACCCGCGTCCACCGGGTGCGCGACGCCGCGGGCGCGCCGCTGTCGCTGGTTCTCCACGTCGAGGACGTGACCGAGCGGCGGCAGGCGGAGGACCTTCTCCACGAGAACGAGGAGAAGTTCCGGATCGCCTTCGAGAACGCCCCCACCGGCATGAGCATCGTCCGCCCCGACGGTCAGTATCTGTCGGTGAATGCGGCGCTGTGCCAGATGATGGGCTACACGCGGGAGGAGCTGCTCTCGGGCACGCTCCAGCGGATCACCCATCCCGACGACGTGGAGCGCTCGAACCGGTGGATCCGGCAGATGGTCGCCGGCGACCTGAGCGAGCCGGAGTGCGAGAAGCGGTACCTCCACAAGGACGGCCACGTGGTGTGGGGCGTGGTGCGGGCTCGCTGGCTGCGCGAGGCCGACGGGAAGCCGCGCTTCGCGGTGGTCCACGTCCAGGACGTCACCGAGCGGAAGCGGGCCGAGGAGGAGCGTCGCGACCTGGAGGCCAGGCTCCACCGCGCCCAGAAGATGGAGGCCATCGGCCAGCTGGCCGGCGGCATCGCCCACGATTTCAACAACCTGCTGACCGCCATCGGCGGCAACGCCTCGGTGGCCCTGGCCGAGGAGGGCGTCCCCGGGGCGGTCCGGACCATGCTCTCCGAGATCGCCCAGGCGGTGACCTCGGCGGCCAGCCTCACCCGGCAGCTGCTGGCCTTCTCCCGCCGGGAGGTGATCGCGCCGCGCGTGCTCGACCTGAACGAGGTGGTGCGGCACCTCGCGCCTCTCCTGCGGAGGCTCCTGGGCGAAGGCCTGGAGTTCCGGACCTCGCTGGCGCCCGACCTGGGGCGGGCGCGCATCGACCCCGGCCAGGCCGAGCAGATCCTCGTCAACCTGGCCGTCAACGCGCGGGACGCCATGGGGGAGAACGGCGTCCTCACCATGGAGACGGCCAACGTCCGGCTCGACGGCCCCCCCCTCCAGCGCCACCCCTCGAGCGGGGCGGGGGACTACGTCCTCCTGGCCGTCTCGGACAACGGCTGCGGGATGAGCGAGGAGACGCGCGCCCGCATCTTCGAGCCGTTCTTCACCACCAAGGGGCACGAGAAGGGCACGGGCCTGGGCCTGGCCACGGTCTACGGCGCGGTGGCCCAGAACGGCGGGAGCATCGAGGTGTACTCGGAGCTCGGCCGGGGGACCACCTTCAAGATCTACCTCCCGCGCGTCGACGCGCCGGCCGAGGCCTGGGCCGCGGTCCCGGCCGGCGAGCTGAGGGGTGGGGCCGAGACCGTGATGCTGGTCGAGGACGATGCTACGGTCCGGGTTCCGGCGCAGCGGATGCTGGAGCGGCTCGGCTACACCGTCCGCCCCTTCGGCTCCGGGCCCGAGGCGCTGGCCGCCGCCCCCGGCCTGCTCCAGTCCGTCCAGCTGCTCGTCACCGACGTGGTCATGCCGGGGATCGACGGGCGGCAGCTGGCCGACCGGCTCAGCGCCGAGCGGCCCGGGCTGGCCGTGCTCTTCGCCTCGGGCCATACCCGGAACGTCATCGCGCGCCACGGCATCCTCGACCCGGGGGTCGAGTTCCTGCCCAAGCCGTACTCGCTCGAGTCCCTGGCCCGGCGCGTGCGCGAGGTGCTCGACCGGGCGTCCGGCAGGCCGCGGTGAGCGGGCGCACCGGAGCCAGGCCCGGCCCGCCGCGGCGGGCCAGCACCGCTAGACCAGCCCGTCCAGCCCGCGGCAGATCCGCTCCTCGATCTCGCGGCGGAGCCGCGCCGTGGGGGAGGCGGGCTCGGCGGGCGGCGGCTCGCCGGAGCCTGCAGGGCCGACCATCCGCGGGCCTCCGGGCCGCCGGG
>DATKMW010000015.1:0-11223 GCA_035541675.1 Anaeromyxobacter sp.
GGCGGGCCGGCCCCCCGGGGCGGGCCGCGGTCCGCGGGACGCTTGAAGGTCCCCGCGGGCGCGTGCTACGTCCCCGGGCGGTGGCCCGGCGCACGACCGGGCCGCCCGGGGAGCGGGTCATGTCCGGCCACAACCGGTGGACCAAGATCAAGCACAAGAAGGCGGCCCAGGGCGCGGCCAAGGGCAAGCTCTTCACCAAGCTCATCAAGGAGATCACCGTCGCCGCCCGCCTGGGCGGCGGCGATCCCGCCGGCAACGCCCGCCTCCGCGCCGCCATCGACCTGGCCCGCGAGGCCAACATGCCCCAGGACAACATCACCCGCGCTGTGAAGAAGGGCACCGGCGAGCTGGAGGGCGTGGCCTACGAGGAGGCGGTCTACGAGGGGTACGGGCCGGGCGGGGTGGCGATGATCGTCGAGTGCCTCACCGACAACCACAACCGCACCGCCGGCGACGTGCGCACCTGCTTCGCCAAGGGGGGCGGGCACCTGGCGGCGGCGGGGGCGGTCTCCTGGCAGTTCGAGCGCTGCGGCGTCATCGAGGTGCGGCCGGGGCCGGGAGAGGACCAGGTGATGGAGGCGGCCATCGAGGGCGGGGCCGAGGACGTCCTCAACCACGGGCCCGACGGGTTCGAGGTGAGGACCCACGCCAACGACCTGCACGCGGTGGCTGCGGCCCTCGAGGCCAGGAAGTACAAGCTGGGCCAGCGCCGCATCACCTTCGTCCCCAAGGACACGCTGCAGGTCACCGACCCGGAGAAGGCCCGCCACCTCCTCAAGCTCCTGGGCGAGCTGGAGGAGCTGGAGGACGTGCAGCACGTGCACGCCAACTACGAGATCGACGACGCGCTGCTCGAGCAGCTGGCCTGAGGAGGCCACGTGCCCAGGTCCGCCTACGAGATCATCCACGCCAAGCGCGACGGCCAGGCCCTGCCCGCCGAGGACATCGCCGCCCTGATCGACGGCTTCACCCGAGGCGACGTCCCCGACTACCAGCTCTCCGCCTTCTGCATGGCCGTGTTCTTCCGGGGCATGGAGGCGGCCGAGACCCGGGCCCTCACCGAGGCCATGCTCCGCTCCGGGGACGTGCTCGACCTCTCCGACCTCCCCGGGGTCAAGGTCGACAAGCACTCCACCGGCGGGGTGGGGGACAAGGTCAGCCTGGCGCTGGCCCCGCTGGCCGCCGCCTGCGGGGTCAAGGTGCCCATGATCTCCGGGCGCGGCCTGGGGCACACCGGTGGCACCCTGGACAAGCTCGAGGCCATCCCCGGGTTCCGCGTGGACCTGCCGGTGGAGCGCTTCCGCGAGCTGGTGCGCGACGTGGGCGCCTGCCTCATCGGCCAGACCGCACGCCTGGCCCCCGCCGACAAGCGGCTCTATGCCCTGCGCGACGTCACCGCCACGGTGGAGTCCATCCCGCTCATCTCCGCCTCGATCCTGTCCAAGAAGCTGGCCGAGGGCATCGACGGCCTGGTGCTGGACGTGAAGGTGGGCAAGGGTGCCTTCATGAAGTCGCAGACCGACGCCCGGGCGCTGGCCGCCTCGCTGTCCGGGATCGGCCGGGCCATGGGGAAGCGGGTGACGGCGCTGCTCACCGCCATGGAGGAGCCCCTGGGCCGGGCGGTGGGCAACGCGCTGGAGGTGGTGGAGGCGGTGGAGCTCCTCCGCGGCGGCGGGCCGGCCGACCTGCGCGCCGTCACCGTGGAGCTCACCGCCGAGATGCTGCTCCTGGCCGGCCTGGCCGACGGGCTGCCCGCCGCCCGGGCGGCGGTGGAGGAGGCCATCCGCGGCGGGCGGGGGCTGGCCAAGCTCCAGGAGATCGTCGCCGCCCAGGGAGGGGATCCCGAGGCCATCCGCGATCCGGAGCGGCTGCCCCGCGCCCCCCGTCGCTACGAGGTGCCGTCGCCGGGGGACGGCTTCGTGGCCGCCATCGACGGCGAGGCGGTGGGGCTGGCGGCGGTGGCGCTGGGGGCGGGGCGCGCCCGGGTGGAGGACCCGGTCGATCCGGCGGTGGGGATCGAGATCCTCCAGAAGGTGGGCGACCGGGTGGAGCGCGGGCAGCCGCTCTGCCGGGTGCACGAGGGGGGGCGCAGCGAGCCCCGGCCCGCAACCATCGCCCGGCTGCTGCGCGCCTACCGGCTCTCGGCCGGCGCGCCGCCCGCAGTTCCCCTGGTCCTGGAGCGCATGGCATGACCCGCCGCGGCGACCTGCACACGCGCCTCTCCTACGCGCTGGCCTGGGTGCGGGGCCAGATCGAGGCCGAGCCGGTGGCCGGGGTCATCCTCGGCTCCGGCCTGTCCGAGTTCGCCGACCGCCTGGAGCGGGCGGCGGTGGTGCCCTACTCCGGCATCCCCGGGTTCCCGGTCGCGCGCGTGCCGGGTCACCCCGGTCGGCTGGTGGTGGGGGAGCTGCCCGGGCAGGATGGCGGCCCGCCGGTGGTGGTGGCCGCGCTGCAGGGGCGGGTCCACGCCTACGAGGGCTGGGCGGCCGACGACGTGGCCTTCGGGGCCCGCATGCTCTGCGGGCTGGGGGTGAAGCTGCTCCTGGTCACCAACGCCGCCGGGGGCGTGAACCCGGCCCTGGGGCCCGGCGACCTGGTGCGCATCGCCGACCACATCAACCTCTCCGGCCTCAACCCGCTGGTGGGCGAGAACGACGAGCGGGTCGGGCCGCGCTTCGTCGACCTCAGCGAGGCCTACGACGCCCGCCTGGCGGGCCTGCTCGACGAGTCGGCCCGCGCGCTCTCCCAGCCGCTGCCCTCGGGCGTGTACGCCTGCCTGCTCGGGCCCTCCTACGAGACGCCGGCCGAGATCCGCATGCTGCGCGCCATGGGCGCCGACCTGGTGGGCATGTCCACCGTGCCCGAGGTGATCGCCGCGCGGCACATGGCCGTGCCGGTGGCCGGCATCTCGGTGGTCACCAACCACGCCGCCGGGCTGTCCCGGCGCCGCCTCTCCCACGAGGAGGTGGCGGAGGTGGCGGCGCGGGTGCGCGACCGGCTGGGCGCGCTGGTGACCGACTTCCTCCTGCGGGCGGCATCGCGAGGTTGAGCCCCCCGCCGGGCGCTGGTAGCCTGGTCGGGGGAGGGTGCGCACCCCCGGTGATGGGCCGGGATGCGCCCGGGAGAGGGACCATGGCCGACCAGAGCTCGAGCAGCGCCGCCGCCTCCGACCGGCGCGACAGCGCCCGCGTGCCGCAGCGCCTCCTGGTCCGCGAGGCGGCGCTGGGCGGATCTTTCGAGGAGCGGGAAGGCCACCTCAGCCTCTGGGGCGTGGACTTCGACGCCCTGCACCCGCCGGCGGGCGGCCGCTTCGAGGTCCGGTTCCTCCTGCCCGGCGTCCGGGAGGAGATCCGGGCCCACGCCGAGCTGCTCCGGGTGTCGCGGGAGGGGGAGCGCTTCGGCGCCCACCTCCGCTTCCTGGACCTCCCGCTCGAGGCCGAGCTGGCCATCGCCCGCGCCCTGCAGGGATGACCATGACGACTCGACCGAAGCGCAGGAAGGATCCCCGCGCCGGGCGCGCCGGCCCCCGGCTGGCACGGGCCGCCCGGGCGGCCCGGCGCCGCGCCTACGCCCCCTACTCCCGGTTCCGGGTGGGGGCGGCGGTGCTGGCCCGGGGGCGTGTTCACGTCGGGTGCAACATCGAGAACGCCAGCTACGGCCTGACCGTGTGCGCCGAGCGGACGGCGGTGGCCGCTGCGGTGGCGGCCGGCGCCCGCTCGATCGAGGCGGTGGCGGTGGCGAGCGGCACCAGGCCGCCCACGCCCCCCTGCGGCATGTGCCTGCAGACGCTGGCGGAGTTCGGCGGCCCCGACCTGCCCCTGCTCCTGGTGGGGGCGGGTGGCGCGCGGGAGAGGACCACCCTGGGGGAGCTGCTGCCCCGCGCGTTCACCAAGCGGTTCTTGTGAGCGCGGCGGCCTCCGGCTAGGACGTCCCACCCATGCTCGTCCACCGATCGCTCTGGGAGGCCGCCCGGGCCGGCACGCTGCGCGGGGGCGCGGTGGCCGTCGGCAACATGGACGGCGTGCACCTGGGCCACCGGAGGCTGGTCGAGGTGGCGCGGGAGCTGGCCCCGGCGGGCGCGGGCGTGCTCACCTTCGAGCCCCACCCGGTCCGGGTCCTGAGGCCCCAGCTGGCGCCGCCGCTCATCACCCCGCTGACGCGCAAGCTGGAGCTTCTGGCCGGCCTGGGCCTGGCGGCGGTGGTGGTGCACCCGTTCGACGGCGCCTACGCCTCCACCCCGGCCGCGGAGTTCGTGGCCCGGGACCTCTCCGACCGGCTGGGCGTGGCCCATGTGGTGGTGGGGCAGGACTTCACCGCCGGGCACGAGCGCGCGCGGGTCGAGGCGCTGGCGCCGCTCCTCGCCGCTCGCGGCATCGCCCTGCACGTGGTCGAGCCGGTGACCGCCGACGGCCTGGTGGTCTCCTCCACCAAGATCCGCGAGTTCCTCCTGGAGGGGATGGTGGAGGCGGCCGGCTTGCTGCTCGCCCGCCCCTACGACATCGAGGGCCGGGTGGTCCGCGGCGCCGGTCGGGGGCGGGCCTTCGGCTTCGCCACCGCCAACGTGGAGGTCGAGCAGCTCCTTCCCGCCAACGGGGTGTACGTGGTCAGGGCCAGGGTCGGTGCGGCGGGGGTGCCGGGCGGGGCGGGGGAGGAGCGCGGCGGGGTCTGCAACGTGGGCGTGAAGCCCACCGTGGAGGCGGGGGGCGGGGTCTCGACCGAGGTGCACCTCCTCGACTTCGACGGCCGGGACCTCTACGGCAGCGCCATCCGGGTAGCCTTCCTGGCCCGGCTGCGCGACGAGCGGCGCTTCCCGTCGGTCGACGCGCTGCGGGCGCAGATCGCCGCCGACGTGGCCGAGGCCCGCGCCGTCCTGGCCCGGTGACGGGCGGGGGAAGTGGGTGCCGATGTGGGCGGTGGAGGCGGTTTCCGCCTGCGATTTCGCGTCTCTCGCCCTCGGGGAGCGCCCGGCCCTTCCTTGCTCCCCGTCCATGCCGCTGCTAGGGTCGAAGGGCTCCCGGGCGCACCGCGCCCGGGCCCCTGGCGGCACTCGGCGAGGAAAGGCCCATGTCCGGACGGCTCGGCGAACTCCTGGTGCGGGAGAACCTGATCTCGCTCCAGCAGCTGCAGAAGGCCCAGGATGAGCAGCGCAAGACCGGCGGGCGCATCGGATCGCTGCTGGTGAAGCAGGGCTCCATCGCCGAGTCCGACCTGACCGGCTTCCTCTCCAAGCAGTACGGCGTCCCGGCCATCTCCCTCAAGGACTTCGACATCGACGAGGAGGTGCTGAAGCTCATCCCCAAGGCCACGGCCGAGAAGCACCAGGTGATCCCGGTGAACCGGGCCGGCTCCTCGCTCATCGTGGCCATGAGCGACCCGTCGAACATCTTCGCCATCGACGACGTCAAGTTCCTCACCGGCTACAACGTCGAGGTGGTGGTGGCCTCGGAGCAGGCCATCCGCGAGGCCATCGAGCGCCACTACGCGGAGAAGGGGCCCGACCTCGACGAGGTGATGCAGGGGTTCGACGACTCCGAGGTCTCCATCGTCGAGGACGCCGAGGACGCCACCAGCATCGTCGACCTGGAGAAGAGCGCCGAGGAGGCGCCGGTCGTCAAGCTGGTGAACCTGATCCTGCTCGACGCCATCAAGAAGGGGGCCTCCGACATCCACGTCGAGCCCTACGAGAAGGACTTCCGGGTCCGCTTCCGCATCGACGGCGTGCTCTACGAGGTGATGAAGCCGCCCCAGAAGCTGAAGAACGCCATCATCTCCCGCCTCAAGATCATGTCCGAGCTGGACATCTCCGAGCGCCGGCTCCCCCAGGACGGGCGCATCAAGCTCAAGCTGGGCAAGGGCAAGGAGATGGACTTCCGCGTCTCGGTCTGCCCCACCCTGTTCGGCGAGAAGGTGGTGCTCCGGCTCCTGGACAAGTCCAACCTCCAGCTGGACATGACCAAGCTGGGGTTCGAGGAGAAGCAGCTCAAGGACTTCCTGGAGGCCATCGACCGGCCCTACGGCATGGTGCTGGTCACCGGCCCCACCGGCTCGGGCAAGACCACCACCCTCTACTCCGCCCTCTCCAAGCTCAACGAGGTGGCCTGGAACATCTCCACCGCCGAGGACCCGGTCGAGTTCAACTTCTTCGGCATCAACCAGGTGCAGATGCACGAGGACATCGGCCTGAACTTCGCGGCCGCGCTGCGCAGCTTCCTCCGACAGGACCCCGACATCATCATGGTCGGCGAGATCCGCGACTTCGAGACCGCCGAGATCGGGGTCAAGGCCGCCCTCACCGGCCACCTGGTGCTCTCCACCCTCCACACCAACGACGCCCCGGGCACGGTCTCCCGCCTCCTCAACATGGGCATCGAGCCCTTCCTGGTCACCGCCTCGCTCAACGCCATCGTGGCCCAGCGGCTCTGCCGCCGGCTCTGCCCCGACTGCAAGAAGCCGGCGGAGCTGGAGGAGCAGGCGTACCTCGACGCCGGGTACCCGGCCGAGGAGATCGGCTCCATCCAGGCCATGGAGCCGGCCGGGTGCAAGAGCTGCAACGACCGCGGGTACAAGGGGCGCGTCGCGGTCTACGAGGTCATGCCGCTCTGGGACGGGCTCAAGGAGCTGGTCATCCAGGGCTGCTCGGCCGCCGAGCTCAAGCAGGAGGCGATCCGGCTCGGCTTCAAGACCCTGCGCATGGCCGCGCTGGACAAGGTGAAGCAGGGCGTGACCAGCCTCTCCGAGGCCGTGGGCAACACCGCGCCGGACAAGTTCTAGGCGCGGAGCGAGGCGAGCACACGTGGCCAACCTGCACCAGCTCCTCAAGGCGATGGTCGAGAAGGGGGCCTCCGACCTCCACGTCACCACCGGCTCCCCCCCCCAGCTCCGCATCGACGGCAAGCTGGTGCCGCTCAAGACCCCGCCGCTCTCGCCGGTGGAGACCAAGCAGCTCTGCTACTCCATCCTCACCGACGCCCAGAAGCACCGCTTCGAGGAGGAGAACGAGCTGGACCTCTCCTTCGGGGTGAAGGGGCTCTCCCGCTTCCGCGCCAACGTGTTCATGCAGCGCGGCGCGGTGGCCGGGGCCTTCCGCACCATCCCCTTCAAGATCCTGACCTTCGCCGAGCTGGGGCTGCCGCCGGTGGTGAGCGAGCTGGCCCGCAAGCCGCGCGGCCTGGTGCTGGTGACCGGCCCCACCGGCTCCGGCAAGTCCACCACGCTGGCCTCGATCATCGACAAGATCAACACCGACCGGCACGAGCACATCATCACCATCGAGGACCCCATCGAGTACCTCCACCCGCACAAGAACTGCCTGGTCAACCAGCGCGAGGTGGGGGCGGACACCCAGTCCTTCAAGAAGGCGCTCAAGTACATCCTGCGGCAGGACCCCGACGTGGTCCTCATCGGCGAGATGCGCGACCTGGAGACGGTGGAGGCCGCGCTGGTCATCTCCGAGACCGGCCACCTGGCCTTCGCCACCCTGCACACCAACAGCTGCGTGCAGACCATCAACCGCATCCTCGACGTCTTCCCGCCCTACCAACAGCCGCAGGTCCGGGCCCAGCTCTCCTTCGTGCTCGAGGGGGTGCTCACCCAGAACCTCCTCCCCCGGGCCGGCGGGCCGGGCCGGGTCCTCATCGCCGAGGTGATGATCCCCAACCCCGCCATCCGCAACCTGATCCGCGAGGACAAGGTCCACCAGGTGTACTCGCAGATGCAGGTGGGCCAGGCCAAGTTCGGGATGCAGACCTTCAACCAGTCGCTGGCGGCCGCGGTGGCCAAGCACCTCATCTCGGTGGACGAGGCCATGGGCCGCACCTCCGACCCCGACGAGCTGAAGAACCTGCTGACCAGCGGTGCAGGGGCGGTGCGGAACGTGCCCACCTCGGGGCGCTGACCCCCGATTCGACCCCCCTGCCACCCTGGGTTAGGATGGGCGGGCGTAGAGCAGCGAGGACCCCATGGCCGAAGCCGCCGTCGCCAGCGTGAAGACCCGGGCCGCCTCCAAGGCCGTCGTCTGGAGGTGGTCCGGCAAGACCAAGTCGGGCGAGAGCCGCGCCGGCGAGATGGAGGCCGGCGACTCCACCGCCGTGGAGGCCCGCCTCCGCCAGATGGGCATCGAGCCCACCCGGGTCCGCAAGAAGCCCAAGGAGATCCACCTCACGCTGCCGGGGATCGGCGGCGTGGGCCAGAAGGACATCCTGGTCTTCACCCGGCAGTTCTCGGTGATGATCGACGCCGGCCTGCCGCTGGTGCAGGCCCTGGACATCATCGGCACCCAGTCCGACAACCCCACCTTCCGCAAGGTCATCCTGGGGGTGAAGACGCGGGTGGAGTCGGGCTCGACCTTCGCCGACGCCCTGGCCGAGCACCCCAAGGTCTTCGACGAGCTGTTCGTGCAGCTGGTGCGGGCCGGCGAGATCGGCGGCATCCTCGACACCATCCTGCAGCGGCTCGGCGCCTACATCGAGAAGAACGAGAAGCTGAAGAGGCGGGTCAAGGGGGCCATGACCTACCCCATCATCGTGCTGCTCGTGGCCGTCGGCGTGGTGGGGGCACTGATCGGCTTCGTGGTCCCCACCTTCGAGAAGATGTTCAAGGACATGGGGGGCTCGCTCCCCGCCCCGACCCAGTTCCTGGTCGACCTCTCCAAGAGCTTCCGCTCCACCTGGTACTGGTGGCTGGCCCTGCCGGTCGTCTTCGTGGTGGCCTTCCGCATGCTCACGCGCAAGGGGCGGGGGCAGCAGATCTGGCACGACACCATCCTCAAGATGCCCCTCTTCGGCCCCCTGGTCCGCAAGGTGTCGGTGGCCCGCTTCACGCGGACCCTGGGAACCATGATCTCCTCGGGCGTGCCCATCCTCGACGCGCTGGAGATCGTGGCCAAGTCCGCCGGCAACAAGACCATCGAGCGGGCCGTCCTCTACGTCCGGGCCAAGATCTCGGAGGGCAAGAACATCGCCAGCCCGCTGGCCGAGACCAAGGTGTTCCCGCCCATGGTGGTGCAGATGATCGGCGTGGGCGAGGCCACCGGCGCCATGGACCAGATGCTGGGCAAGATCGCCGACTTCTACGACGACGAGGTGGACGTGGCGGTGGCGTCGCTCACCAGCATGCTGGAGCCTCTGATGATGGTGGTGCTGGGCGGGATCGTCGGCTTCTTCATGATCGCCATGTACCTGCCGATCTTCAACCTGGCCAGCGTGGTCAAGTAGCCGGGCGAAGGGCGGGCATGCTCGCGCACAAGCGCGATCCCGGGCTCTACCGCAAGCTCGCCTGGCTGACGCTCTTCCGGGTGGTCACCATCACCGTGCTCCTCGGGGGCACGGCGCTGGTCAGCTGGCGGGAGCGGGCCTCCGACACCCACTCCCGGCTCAGCCCGCTCTACGCCATCATCGTGGCCGGGTACCTGTTCTCCGTCGTCCTGGCGCTGCTGCAGCGCCGGCGCACCGGCCTGGTGCCGGTGGCCTACGGCAACGTGGCCCTCGACGTGGGGGTGGCCGCGGCGCTGGTCGCCCTCACCGGCCGCAGCGAGAGCGTCTTCGTCTTCCTCTTCTCCCTGGCGGAGGTGAACGCCGCCATCCTCCTCTTCCGGCGGGGCGCGGTCGTCTCCCTGGCCCTCTCGGTCGTCGCCTACGTGGCGGTGGCCTCGCCGCAGCGCCCCTTCCCGGCCACGGCCGTATTCGTCCACGCGGCCGCCTTCGTGGCCACCGCGGTGCTGGCCGCCTACCTGGCCGAGCAGCTCCGCACCACCGGCGAGCGCCTGGAGGCCCGGGAGAGCGACCTGGCCTCGCTCACCGCCCTGCACGAGTCCATCGTGCAGTCCATGAACGGCGGGCTCCTGACCCTCGACCCGGGCGGCCGGGTCACCTTCCTGAACCGCGCCGGCGAGCAGATGGTGGGCGCGCCGCTGGAGCGGGTGCGCGGCCGCCCGGCCCGCGACGCGCTCCCCATGTTCGGCGAGCGGGTGGCGCGCGACGAGATCGACCTGGTCAACGCCCGGGGCGAGCAGCTGCGCCTCGGCTACTCCAGCTTCCCGCTCCTGGACCGCGCCGGCGCGCTCATGGGCACGGCGGTGATCTTCCAGGACCTGACCCAGTTCCGGAGCATGGAGGAGGCGATGAAGCGGTCGGAGCGGCTGGCCGACCTGGGCCGGGTGGCGGCGGGGCTGGCCCACGAGCTGCGCAACCCGCTGGCCTCGCTCTCCGGCTCCATCGAGCTCCTCCGCGACCAGGGCCCCGAGGACGGGCGGCGGCTCATGGACATCGCCCTCCGGGAGGCGGAGCGGCTCAACGGCCTGGTGAGCGAGTTCCTCCGCTTCGCCCGCCCGCCGCCGCTGCGGCGGGAGCGGACCGATCTCTCCGGCCTGGTGGCCGAGACCCTGGACGTCTTCGCCCACGATCCGGAGGCCGCCGGGGTGCGCCTGGAGCGGGCCCTCGAGCCCGCGCCGGTGGAGTGCGACCCGGGCCAGATCCGCCAGGTGCTCTGGAACCTCCTGCGGAACGCCGCCCAGGCGGTGGGCCCCGGCGGCGGCCGGGTCCGGGTGGCCTGCGCGCCGGAGGGCGACGGCGGGGCGTCCTTCGAGGTGGCCGACGACGGGCCGGGGATCGCCCGCGAGGATCTGGCCCGGGTCTTCCTGCCCTTCCACACCACCAAGGCCGCCGGGAACGGTCTGGGGCTGGCCATCGTCCAGCGGATCGTCGACGCCCACGCCGGGCGGGTCACGGTCGAGTCGAGGCCGGGCGAGGGCGCGCGCTTCCGGGTGCACCTGCGCGCCACCTGTCCCGATGGTGCGACGGCGGGTTAGGATCGGATCATGGCCAGCATCCTGGTGGTCGACGACGAGCCCTCCCTGCGCGAGCTCCTGGAGATCATGCTGCGCAAGCAGCGGCACGAGGTCGCCACCACCGCCACCCTGGCCGCGGCCCTGACCCGGATCGGCGCCGAGGAGTTCGACCTGGTCATCTCCGACCTGCGCCTGGGCGCGGACAGCGGCCTCGGGCTCCTCGAGGCGGTGAAGGCCCGTGCCCCCGCCACCGAGGTGGTGATGATCACCGCCTTCGCCACCACCGAGAACGCCGTCCAGGCCATGAAGCTCGGCGCCTACGACTACGTGCTCAAGCCCTTCAAGCTCGAGGAGCTGCAGCTGGTGGTGGACAAGGCGCTCGAGCACCGGCGGCTCCTGGCCGAGAACCGGGTGCTGCGCCACCGGGTGGGCGACCGCGG
>DATKMW010000016.1:0-81481 GCA_035541675.1 Anaeromyxobacter sp.
CGGTAGTAGGAGCCGTTCTTGTCGATGGCGGCGTAGAGCCGGGCCGCCTTCTGGCGGTTGCGCGCCTCCATGGCGGTGAGGCCGCCCAGCCCCTGGAGCCAGAGGAGGACGTTGCGGACCAGGTAGATGCCGAAGGTGGGGGGAGTGTTGTAGAGCGACTTGTTCTCCGCCACCGTCCGGAACTGGAAGATCTTGGGGATGTCCTTGCGCCCGGCATCGATGAGGGCCTTGGAGATCACCACCACCACCACCCCGGACGGGCCGATGTTCTTCTGCGCCCCGGCGTAGACCAGGCCGAAGCGCGACAGGTCGAGCGGTCGCCAGAGCAGGTCGCTGGACATGTCCGCGACCATGGGAACCCTGCCCGGATCGGGGAAAGGCCGGTCCGGATTCACCTCGTACTGCAGGCCGTGGATGGTCTCGTTGGAGGTGACGTGCAGGTAGGCTGCGCCGGGATCGGGCTTCAGCTCCGAGCGGAGCGGCACGCGGAGGTAGCGCTTCTCCTTGCCGTCGCCCTCGCCGGTGGTCCCGGCGACGCGGACCGCGCCGCCGATGAGGGCGGCGGTGGTCTTCCCCTCGGAGAGGGCCTTCTCGCCCCAGGCGCCCGAGACCACGTAGTCGGCGCTCTTCCCCGGGCCCACCAGGTTCAAGGGCACCTGGGCGAAAAGCTGGGAGGCGCCGCCCTGGACGAAGAGGATCTCATGGGTGTCGGGGATCCTGGCCACCTCGCGCAGGAGCGCGAGGGCCTCGTCGTGCACCGCCTCGTACTGCTTGCCGCGGTGGCTGTGCTCCATCACCGACATGCCGCTCTTGGCGAAGTCGAGCAGCTCGTCGCGGGCCCGCTCCAGGGCCGGGAGGGGGAGGGCGGCGGGGCCGGCGTTGAAGTTCATCGCACGACTCATGAGGGCCTCCTCGGGTGATCCGGGGTCCCCGAAGATTACGCGGGCTCTCGGTGGGCCGCCAGGCGGAAGTGAGCGACTCGCGGGCGCGGGGAACGGACCGGATCGCCGCAGGGGAGTGGCGGCGGCAGGGGAACCGTGCCAGCTTCGAGGCGTGCGCGCCACCCTCGCCGCGGCCTGTGCCGCCCTCTGGGCGGTCGGCTGCCACCCCCGCACCCCGCCGCCCGACCTCTCGCTCGATCCGGCCGCGCTCCTCTCCCAGTTGGCCGCCGCCCAGGCCATGGTGCGCACGGTGCAGGGGGAGGCGCGGGTCCGCTACCGCTCGCCCCGGGGCTCGGCCACCGTCCGTCAGTTCGCCGCGGCCGAGCGGCCGGATCGGGTCCACATCGAGGAGCTCGACTTCTTCGGCAACCCGGCCGCGGTGCTGGTGACCGGAGGGGGGAGCTTCTCCTTCTACGACGCTCGGCAGAAGGTGCTCTACCAAGGCGCGGCCACGCCGAGGAATCTGGAGCGGCTGGTGCCCTTGCCGTTCTCCGCCCCCGACCTGGTGGCGATCCTGCTCGGCGGCGCGCCGCTCGTGCCGCAGGCCGGGGGGGAGGCGCGGGCCGACCCGGAGGACGGCGCGGTGCGGCTCAGGCTCCCGCAGGGCGACGTCTCCGAGGAGGTGTGGGTGGGCGCTGGTGCGCGGGCCCTGCGCGCCTCCCGGCAGGTGGCGGGCGGCGCCGGGCCGGGGAGCTGGGAGGCCACCTTCTCCGCCTTCCGCGAGCGGGCGGGCGCGCCGTTCCCGGGGGTGGTCGCGATCCGCTCCCCGCCGGCGCACGTCGAGGTCGAGCTCACCTGGACCGAGGTGGAGGTGAACGGGGAGCTCGACCCGGGCCTCTTCCGGCTCGAGCCGCCGCGCGGGGCGCGGGTGGAGGAGGTCGGGGAGGGGCCCTAGGGCGAGGAATGGTGCTAGAAGGCGCCGTGCGCCGCTCCCCCGCCGTCCGCTGGACCACCGGCTACTTCCTGCTCTTCGTCTGCCTGGGCCTGGACATCGCCATCCTGGGGCCGACCCTCTCCTCCCTGGCGGGCCAGACCGGGGCTGGTCTTTCGCAGATGGGGCTCCTCTTCCTGCTGGGCTCGGCCGGCGGCGTCCTGGGGACGGCCCTCTCCGGCCCGGTCTTCGACCGCTGGAACGGTCACGCGGTGCTGGGCGGGGCCCAGCTGCTCGCGGCGGCCCTCATCGCCCTGGTGCCGGCCGCGCCGGCCTTCTGGGTCCTGGCCGCGCTGATGGCGGTGAAGGGCGTGGCCCAAGGGCTGGTCAACACCGGCGCCAACATCCTGCTCACCTGGACCCACCGGGAACGGAGCGGGCCGTACATGAACGCGCTCCACTTCTTCTTCGGGCTGGGCGCGGTGCTGGCCCCGTTCCTGGTGGCGCGACTCACCGGCATCCCCGCCGGCTACCGCCTGGCCTACTGGGGGCTCTCGGCCTTCGCCGGGCTGGTGGGGCTTTCGGTGCTGGCACAGCGAGCCTGCCCCCAGCCCCGCCACGACCGGGCCATGGCCGCACGGGCGCCTGGCCCCTCGCCCTGGCCGCTGGTCACGCTGGCGGCGCTCTTCCTCTTCTTCTACGTGGGGGCGGAGATCTCCTTCGGCGGCTGGGTCTACACCTATGCCCGTCGCCTGGGGTTGGCCAGCGAGGCGGGGGCCGCCTACCTGAGCTCTGCCTTCTGGCTGGCCTTCACCGGGGGGCGGCTCGCCTCCATCCCGGTGTCCACGCGGGCCGCGCCGCAGCGAGTCCTCCTCGCCGCCGCGACGGGCTGCCTCCTGGCGATCCTGGCGGTCCTCCTCCGCGCCGGCTCGGCCGGGGTCCTGTGGGGCGCGACGCTCCTCCTCGGCTTCTGCATGGGGCCCATCTGGCCCACCGGATTCACCCTGGCCAGCCGCTCGGTCGCGCTCACCGGTCGCATGAGCGCGGTGGTCATCCTCGGCGACGCCTTCGGCTGCATGGTCCTCCCCTCGGCCTTGGGGAAGGTGATCGAGTCGACCGGGCCGCGCTCGATGATCTTCCTCATCGGGACCAGCCTGGTCCTGAACCTGCTGGCCCTCGGCGGCATGCTCTGGGTGCGGGCCCGGCGGCGCTGAGGCACGCCAGAGGGATCGTCACCGCCCCATCCGCTCGCGCTCGGCCACGGCGAAGCGGTGGAAGGCCTCGAAGTCGCGGAAGCGGGCCCCGGTCCGCGGGCGGTCCGGCCAGGCGCCCTCTCCGCCCAGCGCCAGCGAGGCGCCCTGGGTGCGGGCCACCCGCCCCAGCGCCTCGGCCTGGCGGCGCAGCGCCACGGGGTCCGAGGAGGCCGCCGAGGCCGAGAGCACGAGGAGCCTCGCCCCGGTTCGCGAGAGCGCCGGGCCCAGCTCGTGGAGCGGCGCGCGCCGGCCGGCCCAGACCGAGGCCCAGCCGGCCTCGCGCAGCACCAGCTCGGCCAGCGAGAGCCCGAGGGTGTGCTCATCCCCCTCGGCGCAGGCGAGGAGCGCGCGCGGCGCCTCCGGGGCGAGCGGGATGCCGTCGCAGGTGCGGGCCAACGCGCGGGCCAGCCGCTCCGAGGCGTTGTGCTCCTGCAGGATGGAGATGGAGCCGTCGGCCCACCGGCGCCCCAGCGCCTCCAGCGCCGCGCCGGCGGTGGAAGCAACGGGGTGCCAGGCGCCGGCCCTGGCGCGCGCGGCGAGGAGCATCGCCTCCAGCGCACGCGGGTCGCCGCCCTCGAGCAACGCGCCCACCCATGGCTCGCCGGCGGGCTCGGCCGCACCCGGGTCGGCGCGGAGGAACCGCTCCACCTCGCGACGTGCGAAGCGTCGGTGGCCGCCGGCGGTACGGACGCAGGCGAGAAGCCCGGCGTCGGTCCAGCGCTTCACGGCCGTGGCGCCGACGCCGGCCCGGTGGGCCACCTCCCGCGTGGTGAGCAACTCGTCCGATCCGGCTGAGCCGTCTGCTCCGGCGTCAGTGGGCATCCCGGGCACGTCCCCAGCATAACCCCCGAAGCCGCTGCCGCCAGCGAGTTCTTGCCAGACCCATGGAGTACCGTATCACTCGCCTCAATCGTCCCCGGATCCCGTCCATGATCGGAACGGCCCTCGCCGAGCGCGGCCTCCTCCCGAGGCCCGTGGCGCTCGCCGGTCGGCGGCACTTCCGCGCCCGGCTCAGGAGCGAGGCCCTCCGCCACGCCGATGGCGAGGAGGCCCTGGCCCGTCTCGTCGGGGCCACGGACAGCGCCGAGGTGGCCCCCTCGCCCAGGGCCGCCCACCGCCAGCACGGCGAGGTCCCGTCCGCCTTCTCCGGGGTGGTCGTGGGCCGGAACAGGAACTACAGCGCCGGCCCGTGGGAGCCGGGCGCGGCCTCGCTCGACGAGGCCGAGGAGGCGACGCTCGAGCTCGCCGGCGCGCGCGCCCGGCTCCGGGACGGACCGCGCGTCCTGGAGCTGGGCTGCGGCTGGGGCAGCCTCTCCCTGTGGATGGCCGAGCGCTGGCCCGGCTCGCGCATCACCATCGCGTCCAACCCGCGCTCGCAGGGGCCCACGTCCGCGCCGCCGCCCGCGCGCGCGGCTCGGCAACCTGGAGGTGCTGAGCGCCGACCTGAACCGGCTCGCGCCCCCGGCGGTTCATCGTCCCGGCGGAGATGCTCGAGCACCGTGGTCGCCGGCATGGCCCTCGAGGCGGTGGCGGATGCCCAGCTGGCCCAGTTCCTCGAGCGCCCCGGCAGCCGCGGGCAGGTGATGCAGGTCGCTGTGGCGCCGGTCGCGCCACCCCAGCTACCCCGGCGGCCTCGCGGTCTGGCGGGGTTGGGCCTCCCGGGCGCGTCCGCCGGCGCCCCGGTGACGCTGCTCGGCCCCCGGGTCATGTCGGTGCTCCTGCTCCGCGTGTCCGGGGTGACCCTGCCGGAGAAGGCCATCGG
Organism: Anaeromyxobacter sp.; assembly: GCA_035541675.1. Taxonomy (GTDB): domain Bacteria; phylum Myxococcota; class Myxococcia; order Myxococcales; family Anaeromyxobacteraceae; genus Anaeromyxobacter. The sequence goes on from DATKMW010000016.1 coordinate 4,828, forward strand.
CGAGCGCCGCAACGGCCACGCCGATGGCGCCGCCCCGACCAGCGCCTTCCTGCCGCTGCCACCGCGCACCCTGCGCTCGTGAGCGCGGCGCCCGGGCCCGCCCGGGGGATGCGGTACCCGGACCGGGGAATGCGCAGGGCCGGGCGGGCGTTGCGCGGGGATGGTCCGGCCTGCCGCCGAGAGGCCGGTTACACTGCACCCTGCGGCAGCACACACCCCGGAGACGGCACCTTGGACCTGAGCCTGTTCGGAAGCCTGAAGCAGGGCAGCGCGTCGATGTGGATCATCGTCGCCTGCTCGGTCATCGCCCTGGCGGTGGCGGTCGAGCGCGCCATCGCGCTGTGGGGGTTCACGGCCGGGGCCCGCCGGCTGGCCGACGCGGCCGCCCGGGCGCTCTACCGCGGCGACCTGGACGACGCCCGCACACAGTGCGAGCGCTCCGGCTCGCCGGCGGCCGACGTGTTCCTGGCGGGGCTGGTGGCGGCGGCGGCCCGGCCCGGCGGGAAGGAGGCCACGCCGGAGAGGATCGCCGCGGCGGTGGAGCGCGAGCGGCAGCAGGTGAGCCTCCGCCTGCGCCGCAACCTCTGGATCCTGGGGACGGTGGGGGCCACCGCTCCCTTCGTCGGCCTCTTCGGCACCGTGGTCGGCATCATGCACGCCTTCCGGCAGATGGCCCACACCGGCCAGGGCGGCTTCACGGTGGTGGCGGCCGGCATCTCCGAGGCTCTCATCACCACCGCCGGCGGCATCGCCGTGGCCATCGAGGCGGTGGTCATCTACAACTTCCTCAACGTCCACGTGCAGAAGCTGGCCTTGCAGCTGCGGCTCCTGGTCGAGGAGTACGTCGACCTGATCAGGGAGACCCTGCCGGCGCTGCGAGGACGGGAAGCCCCCGCCCCCCGGCCGGTGAAGGAGGCCTGATCATGGCCATCGGCGGTCCGCAGAACGGCGGCGGCGACGAGCTGGAGGGCGGCGAGGGCGGCGGCATCTTCGCCGACATCAACATCACGCCGCTCACCGATATCTTCCTGGTGCTGCTCATCATCTTCATGGTGACCACCACGGCCATCGCCGAGGCGGGCCAGGATCGCGGCGCCTTCAAGGTGAACCTGCCCAAGGGCAGCAAGGGCGACGCCGGCGAGGTCCCGCGAGACCTGGTGGTGGCCATCCTCGCCGACGGCCGCGCGGTGATCGGCGGCACGGTGCAGGACCAGGCCGAGCTCGCGCACACCTTCGAGGCCTCCGCCAAGCTCAACCCCGATACCATCCTGGTGGTCCAGGCGGACGAAGGGGTGGCGCACGGCCGGGTGGTGGCGGTCATGGAGACCGCGCGCCAGGCAGGCCTCACCCGGCTCGCTATCGCCACCCGGGCGGAGCAATCCGAGAGATCGCCCTAGGGGTGGAAGGCCTACCCCAGCCCGGTTGGGGGCCCGCGCGCCGGCGCGCTCCCCTCGACCCGCGCGAGGGGGCCCGATAGGATCGGATCTCGCGATGACCGGCCAGACGAAGAAACGGCTGGGTGAGCTTCTCATCGAAGCGGGGGTGATCGACGAGACGCAGCTCAAGGCAGCGCTGGGGCACCAGCGCCAGTGGGGCATTCGCCTGGGCCAGGCGCTCGTCGACCTGAAGCTGGCCACCGAGGCGGACGTGGTGAAGGTCCTGGCCAAGCGTTTCGGCTTCGAGGTGGCGCGGCTCGACCAGGTGGAGGCCTACGCCCACCAGCAGGCGCTGGGGCTCGTGCCGCGCGAGTTCGCCCTCAAGAACAACGTCTTCCCGCTGGCCGCAGACTCGAGCTCGCTGTCGGTGGCCATGTCCGACCCGACCAACCTGGCGGTGGTCGACGAGCTGCGCTTCCGCACCGGACGGAAGGTGAAGGTGAGCATCGGCGGGGACCGCGAGGTGGCCGAGGCGGTCAAGGCCGCCTACCCCAGCCAGGACGGCGGGGTCGAGGCCATCGCCCTGGAGATCGACGACTCGGGCGGCGAGGGCGAGTCGGTGATGGACCCGTTCGGCGGCGGCTCGAGCGACGACTTCGACAGCTTCTTCGGCACTGCCGCCACGCATCCCCAGGCGGCCGGGCAGCCGGCGCCGCAACCCGCCGTGGCGACGCCCCCGGCGCCGCTCGCACCCGCACCGGCCGCCGCCCATCCGGCGGCGCAGCTCGCGGTGGCGGCGGTCGCTTCCGCCCCCTCCGCGCCCCCCGCCACCCCGCGGGCCGCGCCCGCGATGCCCGCCAACCTTCCGCGCCCCGGGGCCGCCCCGGGTGCTGTCCCGGCCCGGCCCGCGACCGCCCCTTCGATGCCGGCGGCCGCCCCGGCGGCGGGCGCCGCGCCGGCTCGGGCGCCGACGGCCGCGGCCGTGCGGGCCGTGGCCGCGCCGGGCCCGACGGGGCAGGCCGCGCCGGTGGCCCCGAGGCCGGCCGCGCCGGGTACGCCCGCCCAGCCCCGACGGCCCGCCGCCCCGGCGCCCGCGCCGCAGCCGACCGCCCGCCCGGCGGCTCCCCCGCCCGCGCCCGCGCCGCAGCGCCCGGTACCCGAGCTCCTCCCCTCGCCCGACGCCGTGCGCGAGGCCCGCACCCTGCGCGCCCAGCTCGCTGGTCCCGCGCCGGCCACGCCGCTCACGCCCGACGAGCAGGCGCTGCTCGCGGCCCTGGAGCGGCTGGCTGCCGGAGGTCACGCCGAGCCGGACGTGCTGAAGCCCACCCAGGCCATCGCCGTGCTGGTCCGGATGCTCCTCGCCAAGGGGGTCATCGGCCAGCGCGAGCTCCTGGACGCGCTGCGACGGGATCGAGGGGACTGACGCCTGCTCCGGCCGGCGGCGGCACGGATCAGTTGACGGTGCCCGGCACGACCAGCGGGAAGGGCGCGATCTCGGCCTCGAACTCCCGGCCGCCCGGGCGTCGCATGCAGTAGCTGCCGCGCATGGATCCGTGGGGGGTGTCGAGCACGCAGAAGCTCGTGTACTCGAAGGCCTGGCCGGGCTCGAGGTGCGGCTGCTTGCCCACCACGCCGTCGCCCAGGACCTCGTGCAGCTCGCCCCGGGCGTCGGTGATGATCCAGTGCCGGGAGAGGAGCTGGGCCGGCTCGCGCCCCTCGTTCTCGATCCGCACCGTGTAGGTGAAGAGGAAGCGGCCCGCCTCGGACCGGTCGGTGCGGTACTCGCTGGTGACGCTCACCCGGATGCCGTCGGTGACCGCTGTGGACACGCCCACGAGTGTAGCGTCCGCGGCCGGAGACGCCAGGCAAAGGCCCATGCCATGATCACCGGTCATGGAGCCCAGGCTCGTGAAGATCCTCGAGGGGGTGCAGCGCGCCGGAGGCCGGGTCCTGGCCCTGACCGGCGCGGGGATCTCGGCCGAGAGCGGGATCCCCACCTTCCGCGGCGCGGAGGGGTACTGGGTGGTCGGGTCGCGGAACTACATGCCCCAGGAGATGGCCACCCGGGAGATGTTCGATCGCGCGCCGGAGGAGGTCTGGCGCTGGTACCTGTACCGCTTCGGCGTCTACCGGGACGCCCGGCCCAACGCCGGCCACGCGGCGCTGGTGCGGTTGGAGGAGGCGCTCGGGGACCGGTTCACCCTGGTCACCCAGAACATCGACGGGCTCCACCGGCGCGCCGGCTCGCGGCGGGTCCACTGCATCCACGGCGACGCCGCCCGGGTGCGCTGCGCGGCCGAGTGCGGGGCCGGGCTCATGGACCTCCCCGCCTTGCCCGCCCGCGCCAGGGACGATCCCTTCACCGAGCTGGATCGGGCCCGGCTCACCTGCCCCCGCTGCCGGGGATGGCTCAGGCCGCACGTCCTCTGGTTCGACGAGTGCTACGACGAGCCCTACTACAGGAGGGAGAGCTCCCTGCGGGCCGCGGAGGAGGCGGACCTGCTCCTGGTGGTGGGCACGAGCGGGGCCACCAGCCTGCCCGTGCAGATCGGCCAGCTGGCCTTCTCCCGCGGCGCGGCCCTGGTCGACGTGGACCCGGAGGAGAATCCCTTCTCCGCCATGGCCGAGCGGTCGGGGCGCGGCTTCTTCGCCCGGGGCAGCGCCTGCCAGCGGCTCCCGGAGATCGCCGCCGCGCTGGCGCCGCCAGCCCGGGCCGGCACGTCCTGAGGGCGAGGCGGCTGGGGGCGACCGGGTCAGCCCGGGCCCGGCCCCCGGGACCGTCCCGGCGGAGCGCGCCGTCGCCTCGCGGACGGTCGCCCCGGCGGCGCCAGGGCCAGACCGGCTATGCGATCTTCTGGAACCGCACCTTGGGCGCGCCGCAGATCGGACAGGTCTCGGGCGGAGCACCGAACTCGAGGTCGCCGCACACCGGGCAGAGGTACACGTCCATCTGCGAGAGATCCTTGCCGGACCGCAGGGCCTCGAGCGCCTGCTGGAAGAGGCCGGCGTGGACCTTCTCGGCCGCCAGGGCGTGCCCGAGCATCTGCCGCGCCTTGTGGGCCTCGGCCAAGGCCTGCTTCACCATGGGCGGGTACATCTCGGTGAACTCGTAGGTCTCCCCCTTCACCGCCGCCTCCAGGTTCTGGACCGTGGTTCCGACCCCGCCCATGTTGGCGAGGTGCGCGTGGGCGTGAAGGGTCTCCGCCTCGGCGGCGGCCCGGAAGAGCTTGGCGACCTGCCCGAAGCCCTCCTTCTCCGCCTGACGGGCGAAGGCGAGGTACTTGCGGTTTGCCTGGGACTCCCCGGCGAAGGCTACGGCGAGGTTCTCCATCGTGGTGGGCATGGCGGCTCCTGGGAAGGCGATCGGTGCTGCGGATGGCCGGTCGAGGCCAAGGCTCTGCAGGCGGCGGAGGTGAGTCTCACACGAGGCGAGCCGGCACGGCGAGCGACAGGAAGCAGCAGGACGGCCGCGAGCCACCCCTGGCGCTCGCAGGCCGCCGTCCGGCCGGACCTCCCCCGGCGAACCCCGGCCCGGGCGCCTCCCGGGAGCGCTGCTGGGGCGGGTGCCGGGGCCCCGGAACGTGGATCTCCGCCACAGGACGGGCGACTGCCAGGCGCCCGAGGCCGGTGCGAAGGCGTGGCCGGGGTCCGCGGCTCCCGCCGAGCGACGCCTGGCAGGCCCCGGCGACGATCGACAGGGTCGGGGTGACGGATCGCCACGCACCCCCCGCCCCGATCGCCGCCCCTCGGCTCCCGGGCGGACGCCCTGGGCGGGGGTCCACGGCACGGGAGCAGGTGCGCCCCTGGCCTTGGCCGAAGGGGCGCCGGCGCACCCGTGGCGCCGGGCCCGGCGCTCGCGCTCGAGGCACCGCCCCCGGGGGGCGGCCGGCGTTCCGCGTCCGCCGGCGGTCGCATACACTGCCAGGCATGGCCCGCACGCCCCACTTCACGCCCGCACTGTTCACCTTCCTCTCCGAGCTGCGGCTCCACAACGATCGGGACTGGTTCGAGCGGAACCGCGAGCGGTACCTTCGCGACGTGCGCGACCCCATGCTCCGCTTCATCGCCGACTTCGCCCCGGTCCTGAAGAGGATCGCGCCGCACCTGTCGGCCGACCCGCGGCCCCTGGGCGGCTCGCTCTTCCGCATCCACCGCGACACCCGCTTCTCCAGCGACAAGACGCCGTACAAGACCAACGTGGCGGCCCACTTCCGCCACGAGGCCGGGCGCGACGTCCACGGGCCCGCCTTCTACCTGAGCCTCGACCCCGATGAGGTCGACGTGGGCGGCGGCGTCTGGCACCCCGAGCCCGGGCCGCTCCGGCAGATCCGCGTCTCCCTGGTCGAGGCGCCGGCCCCGTGGCGGCGCGCCCTCTCGGCTCCGGGGATGGGGAAGCTGGAGTGGTGGGGCGAGAGCCTCCGGCGCACGCCCCGCGACTTCCCCGAGGGCCACCCCCTCGAGGAGATGATCCGGCGGAAGGACTTCGCCCTGGGGATCGAGCTCTCGGAGAAGGACGCCCTCTCGCCACGCTTCCTGGAGCGCTGCGCCGAGGTCTACCGCACCATGGTCCCGGCCATGAGGCTCCTGGCGCGGGCGGTGGGCGTGGCCTGGTGAGCCCCAAGAAACGCCGCGGGCGGGCCCCGGAAGGCCCGCCCGCGTCGTCAGGGCTTCACCACCCTCGTCCCCCCGCAAGGAGGGAGCGGGGTGGAAGGCGCTCAGCGCCTCCGCCTACGGAACATCGCGCCGAGGGCGAGGAGGGACAGGAGGGATCCAGCGCCGAAGCTGCTGCACCCGGAGCTACCCCGCTGGCCAGGGGCGCCGTTGCAGACGTTCTCTGTGCTTGTCACCTCGGCCGGGTCGAGGACGCCGTTGTTGTTGTCGTCGTAACCGGTGGTGATCTGGACGCCGCCATCGGGGCAGGCAGTGCTGCCGACGGGGAGGGAGGTCTGCACCACCAGCATCTGCGCCTTCACCAGCGGGACCACCTCGGCGCGCATGCCGGCGACGTTGTGATGGTGGATGACCAGAATGCCCGAGGCGGGGTACACCTCTCGCGTCGAGTCATAGGCCACGGGGATGGTGGCACCCTGGGCGTCGATCCAGGTCGGCGGGCAGTCCTGGCCGGAGAGGTTGGTGGCAGGGTCTGCCCCGACGGCGAAGGCGGGCCGGGCCAGGTCGAAGTGGAGCACCGGGCTCTGATCGACGGCCGCCGACTGGTTGGCCGAGTAGGTCACCACCTGGAAGTCGATCCCGGTGTCGCCGCCGTCGACGAGGCCGAGGTCGGCCGCGTAGACCGGCAGCATGATGGTGTCGGTGAGGAACGCGGGCAGAAAGTACCCGGAGGCGTCCTGACCGTTCACGAAGTCCTCGGCCGTGGAGGTTCCTGCGGAGAGGTCGACGAGCGAGGTGACCGGCACGTCGGTCCCGGGCTGGGTCGAGGTCGCACCGAGGTCGGTGTTGTAGAGGACGTACTCCCAGGAGGGCGCCGAGCTCGGCTTCAAGTAGACGTCGAACTCCACCTCGCGGTGGCTGCCCCACACGCCGTAGGTGGAGATGCCAAAGAAGATCTTGGCACCCGCGGCGATAGTCTTCATGTCCGGGAGATTGCTCGTCACGCCGACGTGCTGGAGGCTCACGTTGTTCCAGGGTCCGAGGTCCTGCTGCGGAGCCGACCAGGCGAGGTCGAAGGGGGTCGCGAGCGAAACCACCCCCGACGGGGAGGCGGCGAGGGAGGTGGTGTCGATGCCGTTGCCCACCAGGTACAGCTCGGAGGTGCCGGTCGGCGCGCCGTGGGTGGAAAGCTGGCCGGTGGTCGACATCTGCGAGGCGGGGGTGAGCGCGGCGTAGAAGGGAAGGCGCAGCGACTGGCCGCCGTCCTGGCGGGTGAAGACCAGCCAGCCCGAGGTCTCCGACTGCCACTGGCGCGGGTTGGTGACTCCGATCCCGGTGGCGGCGATGGTCGCGTCGGATGCGCGGGTCATCTGCGCTGGGTCGGCCGAGAGCGTGACCGCGACGTCGGTGCTGCCACCCGCAGGGACGGTGACGGAGCCGGTCGGAACAGTGACGCTCGTCCCCGGCATGACCGCAGCCGCGTCCACGCTGGGCGTGAATGTCACGTCGCTGGCGCCGGTGTTGCTGAGCGTTACGGTGCGGATCTCGGTAAGGCTGTGGTCCACGTCCGTAGTCTGGAACGAGACGCTGACCTGGTCGGGCGCGGCCGTGTCGTAGGCGATCACCGGGGTGGCCAGGGCGGCGGCGGCGTCGATGCGGGCGGCGCCGACGCGGCCGGGCCCGACCCGCAGCCGAGTGGAGTCGGTGGTGGGCTTGTCGAACACATCGTGCACCGCGCTGGACATGAGGAGGGCCTTGAGCTGCGCTGGCGTCCAGGTCGGGTGCAGCTGCTTGAGGAGGGCGACCACCCCGGTTACGAGGGGCGTTGCCATGGAGGTGCCGCTGTAGTTCGCGCTGCCGCTGCCGGTGCCCATGGCGGTGGAGATGATGTTCTGGCCGGGCGCGGCGACGTCGGGCTTGAGCGCGATGCTGCCGTTGAGGCGCGTGGGGCCGCGCGAGCTGAAGCTGGCGATCTGGTCGAGGTTGGGGGTGAAGTTGAGCGTGTCGTCGAGGGTGGCGTTGACCACCGTGCTGGCATCGAGGGCGGCCTTCATCGCGGCGCCGTCCGCCTGGGTGACGCTGCGCGCGGTGATCTGGAGGGTGGGGTCCGTACCGGACATGGAGACCAGGCCGGCCTGGTTGTTGGCGATGATGACGGCCACCGCGCCGGCCGCGGCCGCGGCCTGCGTCTTGGCGAGGAAGGTGCAGCTGCCGCGCTGGATGAGGGCGATCCGGCCGGCAATGGCCGCCCCGTTGGTGAGCGCGCTACAGCCGTCGTAGGGCGCGGCGGCGATCACGTCGGCCGTGATGGGGGTGGTGATGGGCGGTCCGAAGGCGGCCGTCCCCGCCGCCTTGAGGCCGGCGAGCGAGGCAGGCGCGTTCACCTGCACCGCCGGACCGGTGCCGTCCTGGGTTGCCGCCACGCTGATCACCGCCGGCGTCGTGGAGGGCGCGCCGGCGATGAAGTAGACGTCCGAGGCATTGCCGGCGGCGGCGATCACGGCCATGCCGGAGCTCACCGCGTTGGTGTAGATGGTCACCTCGGCGTCGCTCGAGGTGCCGTACTCCGAGCCGAGCGAGAGGTTGACCATGTCGAGGTGGTCGCTCGGGTCGCCGTCGCCGTTCGGGTCGAGGGCCCACTCGATGGCCTGGTAGGCCAGGACCGTGGAGCCGCCGCTGTCGCCGAACACCTTGAGGGCGTAGAGCGACGCCTCCGGTGCGGCGCCGGGGCCGATGCCCAGGGTGGTCGGGTCGAGGGTCGCGTCGTAGGGGCCCGTGTAGGTCGCCCCGCCGGCGGTGACGCCGTAGCCGGCGATGGTTCCGGCCACGTGGGAGCCGTGGCCGGAACCGTCGATGGGGTTCGGGTCCGGGACGGGGGTAGCCGTGGCGGTGTTCGAGGCGTCGTAAGTCTCGCCCGCGAAGTCCCACCCGCCGGCGACCTTGGCCGTGGGGAACGCGCCCGGCGCGACGACGGTCGGGTCGATGGCGGCGTAGGCAGCGACCGTGCCGGGGCCGCCGAAGTTCGCGTGGGTGTAGTCGATGCCGGTGTCGATGACCCCGATGCGGACCCCCTCGCCGTGGAGCGGGGAGGAGTTCGCCCAGAGTTTCGTGGCGCCGACGAGCGGCACGGCGTGCGCGTTGTCGGGGATCATCGGCTTCACCAGGTGCACCGCCTTCACGCCGGGCACCGCCCGGAGTGCGGTGAACCCGTCGGCGTCGGTGAGGTACAGGATCCCGTTGAAGACGCGCTGCAGCCCGTAGATCTCTCGGGTGTTGGCGATCTGCGCTGTCGCGACCAGCCGCCGGAAGGCAGCCTGCTCCGACTGGACCGCGGCGAGCTGGGTCACGGAGGCTGTGCGCGCCGCGGCGCGGCTCTGCGTCCTGGCGCTGAGGACGTATGCCGCGGCGGTGGGCGATTCGTTCAGCTCGACGAGCGCATAGATAGGGCCGGCGGCTCGCTCTCCGACGGAGCCCACCGGGCGCTGGCGTGCTGCGGCCGGCGTGGCCGCGAGGGCGAACAGGATGAGCAGCAGGAGCGGCGTCCGGATGCTGCTGCGCGAGGAAGAGGTAGGTGACATGTGTGGTCCCCCATAGCCGAACGGGCCAAACCGAAGCGCTCGCGGCTCGGTGTGGGATGGTTGCGGGTGGATACCCCCAGCGCCGTACCCGATCTGTGATTCGGAAGTCAAACAGAGAATTCGTCGGAGAGACGAGGGCTTCTCCCGCGCGCGCGGCTCGCTTCCCGAAGGCCCCCGCATCGGGGGCGGCGCAGGTCGGGGGATCCCTGGCCTCGGATGGTCCGGCGCGGATCCGGGTGCCTGCAGGGGACGCCAAGCCCGCCATGCAGACCAGGTCGCCAAGGCTCGCCCCGCCAAAGCAGGCCAGCCGCAGCGCCGTCCCCGCCCAGCGGGGAAGCTCGACGCGGCGGCGCTCCAGGCCGTGCACGCGCCCTGTCCGGATACCGGATGCCCGGCGGGGCTCAGCTGCCTCCGCTATTGCGGCGTCGCAGGCTGCAGGCCAGGCAGGGTCTTCCGGACCTGCGAGATCCCCTGCAGGTCGGCGGCGAACTGCCCGGAGGGCTTCCGCTGTGCCCAGATCGCCGACGGGCCCGGCCGCGTGTGCGAGGGAGGCGGACCGCGGCGCCCGGGTCAGCCAGCCACCGGTGAGGTCGAGTAAGAGACGTTGACCCCCGCCCGGGAGACAGGGGTCGCACTCGGCGTCTCCCTCGGCCGTGGGCTACAAGGAGGTCCGGCTCCTTGCCATCCTGTGAAGCGGGTGGACAATGCAGTCCGTCCCCGTTGTCACTGGCGCAGAGATGGCGCAAGGCCCCTCGACCTCGCAGATCGGCTTCACGGGCTCCATCGGCAGCCTGCCGCTCGCCGACCTCCTCCAGGTGTGGTCGCTGAACCGCTACTCCGGACTGGTCCGGGTCGCGCTCGAGGAGCAGAGCGGGCGGCTCTACTTCGTCGACGGGGAGATCGTCCACGCCGAGGCGGAGAACCTGGTAGGCGAGCCCGCCCTGCAGGCGATCATCGGCTGGCCGGGGGGAGCGTTCGAGCTCTTCCCCAACACCGCCACCCTCCACCGCACCATCCAGAAGCGGTTCAGCCACCTGCTGCTCGACGCCCACCGCGCGCTGGACGAGCGGCGCCGGCAGGGGCCGCTCCCGGCGCCGGCGAAGGTGAGGCCGCAGGGCGGGGCGGGGGCACAGGGCGCGGCCGGGGTGCTGGAGCGCATCCGCGCCATCCCGGGGGTGACCCGGGTGGTTCGCTTCTCTCGGGACGGCCGGACCTCGGGTCGGGACGGTCCCGACGGCGAGCAGCTCGCCGCCAAGGGGCTCTACCTGGCGGTGAACCACGCCGCGGCCGTGGCCTCGGCGCTGGGCCTGGGCGAGCTCTCCATCGCCGCGGTGCAGGGGGAGCGCGAGTCGTTCGCGGTGGTCCACCGGGCAGGGGTCTTCCTCTGCGTGGCGATCGAGCCGGGCACGCCGACCGAGCGCGTCACCGCCCAGCTCCGCGCCCTCCTCACCCGCCCCGTGAGCTAGCCCCATGGATCACGCCTCGCCGCAGGAGGTCGCGCTGCAGCAGCTGGCCGCCGTCCCCGGCGTGGTCGGGAGCCTGATCTTCGACGCGGCCGGCAAGGTCCAGGCCTCGGCCTTCCCGGCGGTGTTCGACTCCTGGGGGCTGGCCCAGCTGGCGGCGCAGCTCGCCGCCGATGCCTTCTTCCAGGAGTGGATGGCGGGCGACCAGGGGCTGCTCACCCTGCGCTTCGTGGACGGCCAGGTGGCGCTGCGCTCCCTGGGTGGCGCCTACGCCTTGGTGTTCGCCGGCGCCCAGGCCAACGAGCAGCTCCTCTCCATGTCGCTGGCCCAGCTGGCCCGCCGCCTGCAGGCCAGGCCGCCGCCCCCGGTGTCCCCGCCCCCGTCGGCCGCGGCCGAGGGCATCCCGGTGCTCACCCCGGTGCGCCCGCCGGCGGCGGTGCAGCCCGCCTCCCTGCCCGCGCGGCCGGCCGCACCCCCGGCCGCGGCGCCGGCCTCGCCCGGGCCCGTCGGCCGGCTGGAGGACCTGGCGCGGGAGGAGCTGGGGGAGCGCGCCGAGCAGGCCCTGCGCATCCTGGCCGCGGCCGGCCCGAGGACCAAGGACCAGCTCCGGGCGATCTCCGAGGTGGAGAAGCTGGTCCGGCTCTTCATCAGCAAGAGGAAGGCGGAGGAGCTGGCGCGGAGGATGCGCGCGGTCCTCGAGGAGTGAGGGGGGTTGGCCGATGCAGGGGATCGCCTACGCGCTGGCCGGCCTGGCCATCGTGGTCACGGGGGCCAGCGTGGTCTTGGCCGCGAGGCTGCGCCGCGGCATCGTGGGAGGCGAGGTGGGCCAGAGGTGGGGGCTCCTCACCGCGCTCCTGGCGCTCTTCTTCCTCGGCTGCCTGCTCTCGCCGCTGGGGCTGTGGCTCCAGGTCCCGGCCGAGTGGCTCCACCTGCTCCTCTTCGCGGTGCTCCTCCTCGGCGCCCTCTTCATCTTCGCGGCCATCGGCATCATCCGCGACGCGCTGGGCTTCCTGAAGCTCACCCGCTGAGGGCGCAGATCGACTGGCGCCGCCTCGTCGCCGTCGCCGGCGGGACGCTGGGCGTGGCCCAGCTCGAGACCGGCTGGACGGGGGAGAGCTGCCGGCCCGGTCCCTTTCGCGGGAGCGGGGCGGGATCGCCTCGGGCCCGGGCCGGGCGGCTACTCCTCCACCATGGACGCCTTCATCGGTCCGCCGGAGCTCATCCACGGGCCGCCGGCGCGTCGGACATGGGCGCCGCGTCGAAGACGCCGCCGTCGCCCGGGGCGCCGGCGACCTCGAGCTCGGTGGGGGTGGGTGTCGCGCCCCCGGCCCGCCCGCCGCCGCTGGCGGCGAGGGCGAGCCCAGAGGAGCCCGGCGCCGGCTCGGCGCGACGGCCGGTCCGGGGTGCCCGTCACGCCGCGACGTTGGCGGCGCGCCACGGCGCGGGGCGAGGCCCGCCTGGATCAGGCGGCCTTCTTGACCGCCTCCAGCTCGATGGAGATGTCCACCTTCTCGCCCACCAGGACGCCGCCGGTCTCCAGCGCCGCGTTCCACTTGAGGCCGTAGTCGCGGCGGTCGAGGGAGGTCCGGGCGGAGAAGCCGGCCCGCTGGTTGCCCCAGGGATCCTTGCCGGTGCCGGCGAACTCGGCCTCCAGCGCCACCTCGCGGGTGACGCCGTGCATGGTCAGGTCGCCGACCACGCGGTAGCCGTCGCCCTTCTTCTCGATCTTGCGCGAGCGGTAGGTGATCTCCGGGAACGTGGCCACGTCGAGGAAGTCGGGCGAGCGGAGGTGGTTGTCGCGGTCCGTCACCTGGGTGTCGAGGGAGGCGGCGTCGATCTTGACCTCCACCGAGGAGCGGGGGAGGTCCTGCTCGTCGAGCTGGATGGACCCCGACCACCTGGCGAAGCGCCCCTGGACCTTGGAGATGACCATGTGGCGGACCTGGAACTGCACCGCCGAGTGCGTGACGTCGATATCCCAGCTGGAAGCCATCGTCCTTCCCTCCTCGGGTTGTGCCCGGGCCGGCATCTGCCGGCGTTCACGAGGGGAGCTTGCCTGTGTTCCCGGAATGGGGCAATGCTCGTTCTCGCACAAGACTGTTCCATAGGAGGAACGATGGACCTGAACCTCCTCACCCTGCTCGAGGCGGTGGGCCGCACCGCCAGCTTCACCGCCGCCGCCGCCGAGCTGGGCCTCCCCAAGTCGTCGGCCAGCCGCGGCATCGCGCGGCTGGAGGAGGAGCTCGGGGTGCAGCTCCTCTTCCGCACCACCCGCCGGGTGTCACTCACCGCCGCTGGCGTCTCCCTGCTCGACCGGTTGGCGCCGCTGCTCCGCTCGGTGAGCGCCGCCCTGGGCGAGATGCCGGAGCGCGAGGAGGCGCCCTCGGGCACCCTTCGCCTCACCGCCCCGGTGGACCTGGGGGTGCTGCTGCTGGCCGAGGTGCTGGAGCGCTACACCGCGCGCTACCCGGCGGTGTCGGTGGACCTGCACCTCACCGGCCGGGTGGTGGACCTGGTGGGCGAGGGCTTCGACGTGGCGCTGCGGGTGGCGGCGCGGCTCGAGGACTCCTCCCTGGTCGTCCGACGGGTGGCGCCGGTGGTCTTGCACCTCTACGCCTCGCCCGTCTACCTGGCGCGGCGGGGCACGCCGCGCGCGGAGGAGGATCTCGACGGGCACGACTTCGTCGTCTTCCGCGGCGGCCCCCAGCAGCTCCGCGCCTCCGGGCCGCCCCGCCGGCCCGGGCGGCCGCCGCGGATCGCATGCGACGACCTCCTCTTCGCGCGGGACGCGGTCCGGGCCGGCGCCGGCGTCGGGCTCCTCCCCACCTTCATGGCCCGGCCGGACGTTCTGGCCGGGGCGCTGGTCCGGATCTTCCCGCGGTTCGAGCGACAGGCCGGGAACGTGTACGTGGTCGCCCCGGCGGCGCGGCACGTCCCGCGCAAGGTGACCGCCTTCCGGGAGCTGCTGGTGGAGATGCTTCGGGCCCGGGCCTGAAGGGCGCCCTATACTTGGCCCATGACCGAGCCGCTCGACTACCGGGCCGCGGGTGTCGACTACGCCCGGGTGGATCCGCTCAAGGTGCTGGCCCAGCGGGCCGCCCGGGACACGGCGGCCCACCTCGCGAGCCACGGTCTCTCCGAGGTGGCGGCCTCGAGGGGCGAGTCCGCCTACGTGGTCGACGCCGGGGATTTCTACCTGGCCTCCATCACCGAGTGCCTGGGCACCAAGGTGCTGGTGGCCGAGGCCATGCGCGCCGTCACCGGCCGCACCCACCACGACGCCCTGGCCCAGGACACGGTGGCCATGGCGGTGAACGACCTCGTCACCGTGGGCGCGACTCCACTCTCGGTCCACGCCTACTGGGCCGCCGGCGGGAGCGACTGGTTCGCCGACGCCGAGCGGGCGGGCGACCTGGTCCGGGGCTGGAAGGCGGCCTGCGACCGCTGCCGGGTCTCCTGGGGCGGCGGCGAGACGCCGGCGCTGGCCGGGGTGGTGGCGCCGGGCACCATCGACCTGGCCGCCTCCTGCGTGGGCTGGATCCGCCCCCGCTCCCGGCTCACCCTGGGCGAGAGGCTCGGCCCCGGCGACGCCATCGTGCTCCTGGCCTCGAGCGGTCTTCACGCCAACGGCGTCTCGCTGGCCCGCAAGGTGGCGGAGCGGATGCCGCAGGGGCTGGCCACGCGCATGCCCGACGGCCGACGCTACGGCGAGGCGCTGCTCTCGCCCACCCTGCTCTACCCGCCGGTCACCGAGGCGCTGCACGCCGCCGGGATCGTCCCCCACTACGCGGCCAACGTGACCGGCCACGGCTGGCGGAAGCTGATGCGTCACCCCGGGCGCTTCACCTACCGGCTGCGCCTGGTGCCCCCGGTCCCGGCAGAGCTCCGCTTCGCGCAGGAGCACGCCGGCATCGACGACCGGGAGGCCTACGGCACCTTCAACATGGGGGCCGGCTTCGCCCTCTACCTGCCCGGGGAACAGGCAGATATCGCCGTGCGGGTGGCGCGGGCCCAGGGGATCGAGGCCTGGGTGGCCGGATCGGTGGAGGCCGGCGAGCGGCGGGTGATCATCGAGCCCCTGGGCATCGAGTACGGCGCAGAGGACCTGCACCTGCGGGGATAGAGCCGCCCGAGGGAGAGGGCCCGGCGCGGCGGTGGCAATGGGGTTCCGGGCGACCCGCCCCGGGGGGCTCGGCCAGGGGACGGCGGCCTGGCATCCGGCGCCCCGCTCCCCCGGCCCGGCCGATCGTGCGCGGCCGGGCGCCGGCTTGTGCCGGGCTGCGGAACGAAGTACGAGTCGAAGGGGTGAGGGGACGCCCAGCTTGGTGATCGTGCTCGCAGCGGCGGCGATGGAGTCCACGCTCGCCGCGTATGTGGCCGCGCTGAGCTGGCGCTTCTCGCTGGCCCCCGGGTGGCGCGACCAGCGCTGGTTCGCGGTGGCCGCGGTCACCGCCGCCTGCTACTCGCTTCTCAACATCCCGGTGACGCTGAGCGGGTCGCTCGCTCTGGTGGTCGCCTGCACCCGGGCCCAGCTCTGCCTGGGCGCCCTGCACGCGGCCTGCTGGGTCCGCTACACCCACGCCTTCCTGAGGGAGCCGGTGCCCCGCGCCGACCGCTGGCTGGCGCGCGGCGTCGCCGGCCTGGGCGTGCTCGCCCTCCTGCCGGGGGTCGTGTACCGGAGCGAGCTGCACGTCCGCAACTACCTTCCCCTGGGCATCGAGTATCGCGACCCGGAGGCGACCTGGCTGGGCGACGCCGCGCTGGCGCTGATCGTGGTGATCTTCGTCCTGGTCCTCTTCCGCTTCGCGCGGGCGGCGGGGCGCGGGGTGCCCCACGCCCGGGCCCACGCGCTGGCCATCGCGGTGCTCCTTGCCCTGGTGGTGAACGACGCGCTCAACGCGGTCGGGATCATCTTCACCCCGTACCTCCTGGACCTGGCCTTCGTGATCCCCGTCGCCGCGGTGGGCTACATGCTCACCACCCGCGTCGCCGCCGACGCGCGGGCGCTGGAGGAGATGCGCCAGCGCCTGGAGGCGCTGGTCGAGGTCCGCACCCGGGACCTGGTCTCCGCGAAGGAGGCGCTGCACCGGTCGGAGAAGCTGGCCGCCCTGGGGCAGCTGGCCGCCGGCGTGGCGCACGAGGTGAACAGCCCGGCCACGGTGGTGGCGGCCAACCTGACCTACCTCCAGCGACAGATCGAGGAGGGCACCCTCCCCGACGACGCGCTCCGCTGCGTGCAGGAGTCGACCGCGGCGGTGCGGCGCATCACCTCCATGGCCCGCCAGATGCTCGACGCGGGGCGGCTGGCGGCCAGCGGGGCGGTCTCCGGGAGCGTGCCGGTGGCGCTGGCGGTGCGGGACGCCCTGCGCACCGCGCGCCCGCGCTGCCCGGCCCGCGTGGCCCTCGTGGAGGACGTGTCGGAGGAGCTGCGGGCCTTCGGGCAGGACGGGATCCTCCAGCAGGTGCTGGTGAACCTGGTGGTGAACGGCGCCCAGGCGGTGCCGGAGGGGCGGCCGGGGCGGGTCGAGGTCCACGGTCGGGGGGAGAACGGGCGCGTGCTCCTCACCGTCGAGGACGACGGCGCGGGGATGACGCCCGAGGTCCTGCGCCGCGTCTTCGAGCCGTTCTTCACCACCAAGCCCTTCGGCACCGGACACGGGCTGGGTCTGTCCGTCTCCCGCGGGCTGGTGGCCAGCCTGGGCGGGGACCTGAGGCTGGAGAGCGAGCCCGGCCGCGGCACGCGGGCCACGATCGAGCTCCCCCAGCCGGAAACGGAGGCGCGGGACGCCGCCGGCTGACCGCGCCCCGCCGGCCCTAGGCGGCCGAGGCCGCCATGCCCAGCTCCCGGCCCGCCTGCCGGAAGGCATCCACCGCCCGCTGGAGGTGCTCGGGCCGGTGGAGCGCGGTCACGGTGGCCCGCACACGGGCCGTGCCCTTGGGCACCGATGGCCACCGGAAGCAGGGAAGGAAGACGCCGAGCTCGAAGAGCCGCTCCGAGAAGGCGATGGCCTCCTCCTCGCCGCCGATCACCACCGGCACCACCGGCAGCGTGCCGTCACCGAGGATGCGGAAGCCCAGCCGGCCGAGCGCTCCCCGGAGGTAGCTGGCGTTGGTCCGCAGCCGCTCCCGCAGCTCCTGCCCCGCGACGCAGGTCTCGATGGCCCGGATCATCGCCCCGGCCATGACCGCCGGCACCGCCGAGGAGGTCATGTACGGGTGCGAGGACATGCGCAGGTACTTCACCACCTCCTTGCGGCCGGCCAGCCACCCGCCCATGCCGCCCAGCGCCTTGTCGAAGGAGCCCATGACCAGGTCGGCCTGGCCCTCCATCCCGAAGTGCTCCAGCGTCCCGCCGCCGTGGGCCCCCAGGACCCCCACGCCGTGCGCGTCGTCCACCATGAGGATGGCGTCGTGGCGCCGGGCGATCTCGGCGATCTGCGGGAGAGGGGTCACCTCGCCGTCGACGCTGTAGACACCCTCGGTGACGATCATCCGCGGGCTGTGGTCCCTGGCACGCTCCAGCTTGCTGACCAGGTCCTCCAGGTCGTTGTGGGCGTAGAGGAACCGCTTGGCGTGAGAGAGCGCCATCCCGTCGAAGAGCGTGCCGTGGTTGCGCTCGTCGGAGATCACCGCGGCCGCGCCCTTGCGGTAGGGGAGCACGCCCAGGATGGGATCGAGCAGGCCGTTGATGGCGCCGACGTTGGCCATGTAGCCGGTGGGGAGGGTGACGGCGTCCTCGGCCCCGACCAGGTCAGCGATCCGCGCCTCCAGCTCGCCCAGCACCGCGAGGTTCCCGCACAGGACCCGCGAGCCCCCCGGCCCCAGGCCGTGGCGCTCGAGCTCCAGCCGCGCTCCCTCCACCACCGCGGGGTGGCGAGCAAGTCCCAGGTAGTTGTTGGAGCAGAGCATGACCAGCTCCCGCCCCTCGACCTGGCAGGTCGGCTCGGTCGCGGCCGAGGTGACGACTCGGTAGGAGGGGTAGAGGCCAGCCGCCTCGACCAGGCGCGTGGTCCGCTCCACCCGCTCCAGCTTGTGGGTTTCCTCGCTCGCCCCCAGAGCATGCAGCTCGCTGAAGTCCATCCGTTCCTCCGGTGAAGGTGAATGCGGCACTCCTGGCAAACAGGTCTGACACCCGGAGCGAAATACACCCAGGGAGCGGATTCGCTCTCCGTCCGGGTGCCTCGAACTGGGTGGGTCAGGCCCGCTCGGCGACGGCGCGGCGATCCGCAGCGGCCCCGGAGGACCCGGCCCGCCCGGCTCGGGCTCTTGGAAGGTCCGGCGGGCCCCGCGCCGGCCCACGTCCTCGCGGCCAACCGGCCCGGGCGCCGGCTCTCCGCGCCCGATGGGAAGGGAGCAGAGCGTGGGCGCTCCGGGCGCGCCCGCGAAGCGCCGCATCCCGGCGGGTTCGTTCCCACGCCCTCCCTCCCGGCGCGCTCCCCGCCTCGCACCGGGCGAGCGACAGCGCCACGCGGTGGGGCGCGCCGGCCCGGGGCGAGGCCCCGCAGTACCTCCGCACCGGGTCGGCGCGCCGGGCCCGCCGGATCCGGCCAGGCAGCTCGTCACCAGGAGTGCGATCACCCGCAGCGAGCCCGCTCGCCCACCAGGGGCGGAGCATCCGGACCGCGGGTGAGCCTCCCAGGGTCGCAGTCTGGCTGGCGACGGTCCCGGGCACGCCAGCCCAGGTGCCTCGCGGCCGTCCCGGACGGCTCCCCTGCCCAGGATCGGCGTCCCTCCGGGCCCTGGCCCGGCCGCTCGCCGCGGCTGCGACCGCGCCGCGATGCCCGCGCGGGGCTCCCCGTGATACCTCTCCACGCTCCTTGGGATCGCTCCTCATCGTCGCCTCGGCGCTCTGCTTCGGGACCATGGCCATCCTGGCCCGGTTCGCCGCACCCTCCGGCGTGGACACGCCCACGCTCCTCCTGCTCCGGTTCGGGATCGCCGGCGTGGTCCTGTGGGCCGCTGTGTGGGCCCGGCGCGAGCGGCTCCCCGCGGGGAGGGACCTCTGGGTGCTCCTGGCGATGGGGGGGCTGGGGTACGCGGGCCAGGCGTTCGCCTACTTCTCGGCGCTGGAGCACGCCTCGGCTGGGCTCGTGGCGCTGCTCCTCTACCTGCACCCGGTCATCGTGGCGGTGCTGGCCCGGGTGGTGCTGCGGCACGCCCTGCGGCCGGTTCAGATCGCGGCCATCGCCGTGGCCGTGGCCGGCTCGGCCCTCACCGTGGGCAACGCCGCCGACGGCACGCCGCTGGGGGTCTTCTACGGGGTGGCGGCGGCCACCATCTACGCCGCCTACATCCTCACCGGCAGCCGGCTGTCGGAGGCGGCGACCCCGCTCGGCTCGACCACGGTGGTGGTCACCGCCGCGGCCGCCGTCTTCGTCGCCTCCGCGGCGGCGCGGGGGGTGAGGCTCCCCGCCACCGCCTCCGGCTGGGTCGCGGTGCTGGCCATCGTCCTCGTGTGCACGGTGGCGGCGGTGGCGCTGTTCCTGGCCGGGCTGGCCAGGATCGGCCCGGTGCGCGCCTCCATCTACTCGACGGTCGAGCCCGTCTTCACCGTCTTCCTGGCCACCGTGGTGCTGGGGGAGCGGCTGACCCTGGCGCGCGTCGCCGGGGGAGCGCTCACCCTGGGCGGGGTGCTGCTCCTGGCGCGCGCCGACCTGAAGCTGGCGCAGCCCCCCCGCCCCTCGGCGACCAGCCGCTGATCATCTGGGACGTCCCCATGCCCCCAAGGAACCGGGAAGCCGGTGCCTGGCCCGGCTAGCATCGACGGAGGGTCCGTGTCGCGGGAGGCCGGAGGTGAGATCTTCGAGACGGGGCGGGGAGGGGCGAAGGGGGCGCGCCGCGCGGGGGGCCGCCTGGGGGCTGGGGCTCTGGGCGCTCTCGGGCTGCGTCTCGCTCCGCGCGCCGGTGCCCATGACCGCCCGCACCGACTCCTTGGGGGCCGGGCCGGCCCGGTGCCTGATCGTCCTGTTGCCGGGGCTGGGCGACGAGGGCCGCACCTTCTTCGACGAGGGATTCGTGGCGAGGCTGCGCCGGGCGGGGCTCTCGGCGGACGTGATCGCCGCCGACGCCACCCTGGGCTACTACGAGTCGGGCAGCTTCGTCACCCGCCTCGACGCCGACCTGCTCGAGCCGGCCAGGCGGCGGGGCTATGCCCGGACCTTGCTGGTGGGCGCCTCCATGGGCGGGTTCGGCTCGCTCTTCTACGCGTCGCAGCGCCCGAAGGAGGTGGACGGGGTGCTGGCGCTCGCGCCCTGGCTGGGCGACGAGCCGGTGCTCTCCCAGATCCGCGGCGCGGGCGGCCTGGCCCGCTGGTCGCCGCCGGCGCCGGTCCCGTTCGACGCCCAGAACTACCAGCCGCAGCTGTGGGGCTGGCTGAAGGGGGTGGCGCTGGAGGGTCGGCCCGGCCCGGAGATCTGGCTGGGCTTCGGCCAGAGCGACCGGCTGCGATCTGCCGACCTGCTCCTGGCCGCGGCTCTGCCGGCGGGGCGGGTGCTCTCCGCGCCCGGGGGCCACCAGTGGAGCACCTGGCGCGAGCTGCTGGGCGAGTTCCTGGAGCGGTCGGAGCTCGTCGCGGAGTGCCGGCCGGGTGGCGGGGCAGGGTAGCCGCTAGCCGCCGTAAGCCGAGGTTGCGCAGCCAGATCGTCGCGGCTGTGCCAGGAGGGCGGAAGCACGAACGCGAGGTCGCTCGGCCTGAACTACACGGCCGGGAACTCCTCGTTGAAGGGGTCGGTGCCCGCTCGCTCCGGGAGGTCGATGCCCAGCCCAGGAGTTCGGCCGTCGGCGTGCCGGGCCGGTGACGTCGCCGCCGTTGACGCCTGGCATGGCGCCGAGCGCGCGCCGTGCGGGCGTCTCAAGCCCGTGCCGGCGAGAGAGACGAGGTGTCTGCTCCTCCGTCCGGTACCGCGACCAGGGGGTCGGTCCGTGCTACAAGGCCCCTCCCGATCTCGGCCCTGCCTCGTCTCCGCCGCTCACGCGCCGAGAAGTCCACCGACCCCTGCCCGTACCGGGGCCCTCTGCGCAAGTTCGGCTAGCGCAGCCGACGTTCGACGGTCAATCCCAACTCGGACAGAGAAGAACGAAGATGGCTCGGCGATCGAACGAAATGGGGGTCGCGCCCATGCTCAGCGTCGTCCAGGGGGTCGAGTTCCACGGCTACAAGGACTGCGTCCGCCTGGAGAACGGGCGCGCGCGGGTTGTGCTGGGGCCGGCGTGCGGAGGTCGCGTGCTCGAGTACGCCTGGGAAGGCCAGAGCGCGCTGAAGCTCGATCCGGCGCAGGCGGGGTGGCGCTGGCGCGGGCCGGGCGGCCCGGAGATCGACCCGTGGGGTGGCCGGTTCGACGTGGGGCCCGAGCACGTCCTGCCGCCGCGCCCGGCGACCTGGCTCGGGCCGTGGACGGCGCAGCCGATCTTGGACGGCGGGGTGCGGATGGAGAGCGGCCTCGACGCCGGCACCGGCCTCAAGCTGTCGCGCGAGTTCCACCTCGCGCCCGCCTCCTCGCACCTCCGCTGCGTGCAGACGGTCACCAACGCCTCGGGCGAGGTCCGTGCCTGCTGCCACTGGGGGCGGACCATGACGCCGGGCGGCGGGATCGTGGTGGTGCCGAGGACGCCGGGCAGCAGGTTCCCCAGGGGATACGTGCAGTACCGCACCGGCGAGCCGCTCCTCGACTGGGCGCCCGACGACCCGAGCGTGCGCGCCCGCGACGGCTTTCTCGAGGTGGTGGGGCCGCTCCGCCACGCCAAGCTCGGGTTCGACTCCACCGCCGGATGGATGGCCTACCTCTTGCCCTCGGGGCTCCTCTTCGCCAAGCGCTACCCGGTCTACCCCGGCCGCGCCTACGGCGAGCTCGGCGCCTTCACCCTCTCCATCTGGCTCCACCGGGACGAGGACTGCGAGCTCGAGCCCATCGGCCCGCTGGAGCGGCTGGCGCCCGGGGACTCGGCGTCCTTCTGCGAGGACTGGTGGCTCCTCAGGCACCCCTTCCCCGCCCGCCGCGACGGCCTTGACCTCCTGGCGGTGGCCGAGCGGCTGGCGCGCGAGGCGGTGGAGGGGTAGCCCCGTCCCGCCGCCGGCGGTGCGATTGTCTGCCGGGGGTGGCCCTGGTACCGTTTGCCGGGGCATGCGGAGGGACGGGAGGCGGCCATGGATCGACGCGAGTTCCTCGGTAGCGCGGCCGCGGCCGGCGCCTGCCTGGCGCTGGGCGGGCCGGGGAAGGTCCTGGCCAAGGCCGGCGCCCCGGACCTGGTGGCGGTGAAGGGCGGCGAGCCCGCGGCGCTCTTCGACCGGGGCGTGCGGGAGTTCGGCGGGATGGCGGCCTTCGTGAAGAAGGGCCAGCGGGTCCTGGTGAAGCCCAACATCGGCTGGAACGTGCCCCCGGAGCGGGCCGCCAACACCAACCCCGCGCTGGTGGCCCGGATCGTGGAGCAGTGCCTGGCGGCGGGTGCGCGGGAGGTGCTGGTCTTCGACAACTCCTGCGACGACGGCCCCACCAGCTACCGCACCAGCGGCATCGAGGCCGCCGCCCGGGCCGCCGGCGCCAAGGTGGCCCCGGCCAACACCGAGGCCTACTTCCACCCGGTGAAGGTGCCGGGGAGGTCGCTCACCGCGGCCAAGGTCCACGAGCTGCTCCTCGAGGCCGACGTCTTCATCAACGTGCCGGTGCTGAAGCACCACTCCTCCACCCAGCTCACCGTGGGCATGAAGAACCTCATGGGCACGGTCTGGGACCGGCGCTTCTGGCACGCCAACGATCTCCACCAGTGCATCGCCGACTTCGCCGCCTTCCGGAAGCCGGACCTGGTGGTGGTGGACGCCTTCCGGGTGATGAAGCGCTACGGACCGCGCAGCGGCGGGGTGGGCGACCTGGTGGAGCTCAAGGCCCAGCTCCTCGCCACCGACCCTGTGGCGGCCGACGCGGCGGCGGCGAGGCTCTTCGGGACCGATCCGGGGGAGGTGCCCTACATCGGGCTGGCGGCCAAGGCCGGAGTGGGGCGCACCGACCTCGAGGCCCTCGACGTGCGCCGGATCGCGCTCTAGGCGGAACCGCGGTGCGGCGACCGAGGCTGCGGCAGCTGAGGCGCGTCCGCGCGGCCGTGGCGCTGCTCCTGCTCGCGTTCGCGACGCTGGCCTTCCTCGACTTCGGCCGACTCCCGGGTTGGGTCGGGGCGGCGGTGGCCCGCCTGCAGCTCGTCCCGTCGCTCCTGGCGCTCCCCGCCTTGGGTGCCGCCCTGGCGGTGGCCGCGGTGGCGGCCCTCACCCTGCTCACCGGCCGCGTCTACTGCTCCACCGTCTGCCCGCTGGGCACGCTCCAGGACCTGGTCGCCCGGCTGGCCGGCCGGGGCAAGAAGCGCGCCCGCTACCGCTACCGCTACCGCCAGCCTCCGGTCACCCTCCACCTGGCCCTGGCCGCGGCAGCGGGCGCGCTGGCCGTGGCCGGGCCGCTGGGCATGCTGGAGCTCCTCGAGCCCTTCTCCAGCTTCGGCCGGATCGCCTCCTCCCTCCTTCGCCCCTTCTCCACCGGGCTGTGGAACGCGCTGGCCCGCGCCCTCTCCCGGGCGCACCTCTACGCCTTCGCGCCGGCGGCCGCGCCGCCCGTGGCCCCGGGCCTCCTCGTCGTCACCGCCCTGTGGCTGGTCGGCCTGGTGGCACTGGTGGTCCTTCGGGGGCGGCTCTTCTGCAACCTGCTCTGCCCGGCGGGCGCGGTGCTGAACCTGCTCTCGCGCCGGACCGCGCTCCGCATCGGCATCGACGAGGCGGCCTGCGACGGCTGCGGGCTTTGCGAGAAGGTCTGCAAGGCCGGGTGCATCGACGCCGCCCGGCACGCGGTGGAGTTCCCGGCCTGCGTCGGTTGCTTCGACTGCCTGGCCGTCTGCCCGGTGGACGCGGTGCGGGTCGAGCGAGGCCTCTCCCGCCGCGCTCCGGCCGCGGCCTCCGGCGAGGGCGGGCCCGCCTCGCCCGACCCGGGGCGGCGGGCGCTGCTCCGGGCCGCCGCCCTGGCGCCGGGGGTGTTCCTGGTCGGGGCGGGGGCGCCGGCGATGGGGCCGGTGTTCGGCGACCCCCGGCTCCTCCCCGCCCCCATCACCCCGCCCGGATCCCTGCACCGCTTCCACTTCACCTCGCACTGCACCGCCTGCCAGCTCTGCGTGGGCGCCTGCCCGACGCAGGTGCTGCGCCCCTCGCTCTTCGCCTACGCGCCCGACGGGCTGCTCCTGCCGCGGCTGGTCTACGAGGAGGGCGCCTGCGCCTACGACTGCACCCGCTGCGGCCAGGTCTGCCCCACCGGCGCCATCCAGGCGCTGCCCCTGCCGGCGCGGCACCTGGCGCAGGTGGGACGCGCACGGTTCGTGAAGGACGACTGCGTGGTGGTGAAGAAGGGCAAGGCCTGCGGCGCCTGCGTGGAGCACTGCCCGACCAAGGCCATCACCATGGTGCCCTACGGCCCGGAGGGTGGCGGCCTGCGGATCCCCGAGGTGAGCGAGGAGCTGTGCATCGGCTGCGGCTCCTGCGAGCACCCCTGCCCCACCCGGCCGCTGCGGGCCATCTACGTGGAGGCCCGCGCCCTGCACGGCACGGCCAAGCTGGCCCAGCAGGCGCCGCTCGCCCCCCCGCCCGCCAGCGCCGACTTTCCCTTCTAGGATGCGGCCCCGCGGAAGGCCCGCTCACCACACCTCGAGCGTGGAGAAGTGGGTGGAGCGCTCGGCCGGCGGCGGCGGGACGAGGTAGTCGTCGCCGAACATCCGGCGCAGGTAATCGTGGGGCTCGCGGGGGGAGAAGCTCACCATCCCCTCGAAGGCGATCTCCCGGAGCGGGAAGATCTCCCCGGGCCGGAAGAAGAGCCGCGGGCAGGCGTACTTGAGGAAGACGCTGGAGAGGACCCCGGTTCGCCCCTCCCATTCGGTGGAGAGGCCCGAGAGCTCCAGCCGGCGCACGGCGGCCCGGCCGCCCAGGAGCCTGAGCAGGAGCCGCTGGGGCGGGGCGAGGGTGCGGTGGTGCTCCCGGGCCACCGCCTTCATGAGCATGGCGAACCACTTCTGGCGCCGCCGGAGCCGGCGCGCACCGAAGCGGCGGGGATCGACCAGGTCGACGGGGAAGACGTCCAGGAAGACGCCGGTCTCGCCGCCGTTGATGAGCGCCTCGCCCGGCTCCAGGAGCCGGCTGCGCCGGTCGCGCAGCTTCAGGAAGGGCCAGAGGTGGCGGGCGTCGGTGAGGTAGTCGCACAGGACCACGTCGTCAGGCAGCAGGGCCGCCGCCACGGTGCGGTAGCGCTCGAAGTCCGGCCGGGGCATGGCCACGTCGAGGTCGTCGTCCCAGGGGATGAAGCCGCCGTGGCGCACGGCCCCCAGCAAGGTCCCGGCCTCCAGCCAGTAGCGCAGGCGGTGCTCCCGGCAGACGCGGTCGTGGTAGCGCAGGAGCCGGAGCATCACCATCTGCGCGCGGCGGAGCGGGCCCTGCTCGGGCGTGCCGCGGTCGGGGAAGAGGTCGGGGCTCATCGAATCTCGCGGCCCCGGTCGCGGGCCAGGACCAGGCGGGCCACGTGTGCGTCGTCCTGGCGGTACTTGGCGTAGCCGAAGCCCTCGATGAAGTAGCGGGTGGCGAAGCCGGCGCGGGCCGCCGCGCCGTAGAGGCGCAGCGGGTCCACGTCGCGGCGGTAGTGCCCGGCGGTCTCCTTGGGGAGGTCGTGGTCCCGGTGGGTGCGGAACTCGACGGCCACCACGTCGTCGAGGGAGGGGGCCAGGGCCCCGGCCGCCTCGAAGAACCGGCGCTCGTCGTCGTCGTCGATGGCGTGCAGGAAGAAGCGGGCGTAGACCACCCTGGGGAGAGCGGGCCGCAGCCGGGCGGCCACGGCCTCGAGGAAGTCGGGGCTCTCCAGCGCCCGGCAGAGGAAGCTGGCCCCCTCCAGGGCGCGGTCCCTGGCCTGGCTCTGGCACTGCTCGATGGCCACCGGCGAGGCGTCGACGCCCAGCACCGGAACGCCGATCGAGGCGAAGAAGAGCGCGTCGCGGCCGTTCCCGCACCCGAGCTCCACCACCTGCCGGCCGTCCAGGTACTCCGAGGCCACGAAGGCGGCGAACTGGGAGGGGATGATGGCCCGGGGCCGGGCCGCGGCGTAGTAGGCGTCCCAGTACGCGCGTCGATCGTGGTGTGACCTCGCATCCATCCCGCCACCTCCGCGTCCCCATTCCTGCGACACCCATGAACACCCAGGGGTGGTCAAGATTCAAGGGGAGAGACCGCCGAAGGCCCGGCAGGGCGGCGGACCGAGCGGACGATCCGGGCAGGCACGTCCTTCGAGGCGGGGAGCGGCGTGGCCCGTGCGTCGAGGGCCGGCGCCCTGACATCGCTCGCGTCCGCCTGGTAATGTCCCCGGCGCCATGGGCGAGATCGACGCAGGAAGAACCCTCCTCGTCCGGGAGGCCGCCCTGGTGGCCACGCTGGACGACGCCGGCCGGGAGCTGGCCCAGGCCTCGGTGCTGGTGCGCGGCAACCGGATCGAGGCGGTCGGCCCCTCGGCCGAGCTGCCCCGCACCGCCGACGAGGTGATCGACGCCCGCGGCCACCTGGTGGTGCCCGGGCTCATCAACACCCACCACCACATGTTCCAGTCCCTGACCCGCGCGGTCCGGCCGGTCCAGGACGCGGAGCTGTTCTCCTGGCTGCGCGGGCTCTACCCGATCTGGGCGCGGCTCACCCCGGAGATGGTGCGGATCTCCGCCCAGGTGGCCATGGCCGAGCTGCTCCTCTCCGGATGCACCACCACCAGCGACCACCTCTACCTCTTCCCCGGAGGCGCCCGGCTCGACGACACCATCGAGGCGGCGGCGCTCATGGGGATGCGCTTCACCGCCACCCGCGGGGCCATGAGCGTGGGCCGGAGCCAGGGGGGTCTCCCGCCCGACGAGCTGGTCGAGGACGAGGACGCGGTGCTCCGGGACGCCGAGCGGCTGGTCCGACGCTGGCACGACCCCTCGCCCGGCTCGATGCTCCAGGTGGCCATCGCCCCGTGCTCGCCCTTCTCGGTGAGCCGCGAGCTGATGGTCGAGGCGGCCCGGCTGGCCCGGTCCCTGGGCGTGCGGCTCCACACCCACCTGGCCGAGAACGACCACGACCTCGCCTACTCGCGCGAGCGCTTCGGCCGGACCCCGGCCGAGTACGCCGAGGAGCTGGGCTGGCTGGGGCCGGACGTCTGGCACGCACACTGCGTGAAGCTGGATCCGGCCGGCGTGGCCCGCTTCGCCGCCACCGGCACCGGGGTGGCTCACTGCCCCTCCTCCAACATGCGGCTGGCCAGCGGGATCGCGCCGGTCCCGGCCATGCGCCGGGCGGGGGTGCCGGTGGGGCTGGGGGTGGACGGGAGCGCCAGCAACGACGCCGCCCACATGGTGGCCGAGGCGCGGATGGCGCTCCTCCTCGGTCGGGTGGGGCTGTCGCTGGAGCCGTTCGGCTGCGACCGAGGCCCGGCGGCGGTGACCGCGCGCGACGCGCTCTTCCTGGCCACCCGCGGCGGGGCCCGGGTGCTGGGCCGCGACGACCTGGGCCAGCTCTCGCCGGGCAAGTGCGCCGACCTTGCGCTCTTCGACCTCGGGGCCTTGCCCTTCGCCGGCGGCGCGGTACACGACCCGGTGGGCGCGCTCCTCCTCTGCGCGCCGGCGCCGGCGGCCTGCACGGTGGTGGACGGGAAGGTGAGGGTGCGGCGGGGCGAGCTCGAGGGGGTGGATCTCCAGCCGCTGCTGGCGCGCCACGACGCCCTGGCACGGCAGCTGGTGCGCGGCTGACCCGCGCTCAGGGCCTGGCGCTCTCTGCGGGGGCGGCCAGGTGGGCCAGCCTTTCCTGCCACTCGGCCGACAGGCCGGCCGCCCGGGCGCCCCTCCGCAGCACCTCCAGGTAGGTGGGCGAGGGCGGCGCCTCGGCGGGAAGCCGGCGGCCCGGCGAGGCGCGGTAGGCGAGCGCCGGCAGCTCGGCGCCGTTGGCCCCGAGGAGCACCACCGAGAGGGGCTCGAACAGGCCGGACACCGCGCCCTCCTTGTGGTCGACCAGCCCGCGGGACGCGCCGGGCATGGGCACCGCCAGCCCCTCCACGAAGTCGCCGGGCGCCTCGGCCAGGCTCCCCACCGCGCCGCCCCAGTGGCGGGAGAGGACCTCGAAGGCCAGCCGGAAGCCGGGCAGCCGGGCCGGGCGGCCGGCGGAGAGGTCGGGGACGGCGTAGCCATGTCCCGCCGCCCACTCCGAGAGGGCGGCGCGGTCGAGCGACGAGCCGTACACGAACCAGGTGAACGCCGAGGAGGCCTGGGCCTGGTGCGCCTTGCCGAAGACGGGGAGCGCCATGCCCACTTCCTAACGCCGGCGCGGGCCGGGGCCCGTACCGCGCGGGAGGCCTGCCCTCCGGAGCGCGCCGCCCCGCCGCCCGGATCTCCTCCGGCCGCCAGCGGCCCCGGGCGATCCGGCCCGGCGATCGAGAAGGGCTGGATCCCCAGGGGCACGGCGCCGGCGAGGGCGGCGCGGGGTCCGACATCCGCCACGCCCATCCGCTCCTCCGGCTCCCGGCCGCAGGGCAGCCGGGCCGCGGCGGGTCGGCGGTCTGGCGCCACGGCGGGCGGCTCCTCGGCGAGGGCGTCCCGCCGCTCACCGCCCGAGGGTGGGGCCCGGGGCGGGCTCAGCGGGTGAGGACGATCTTGGCGATCTCCGGCGGCGAGCCGAGCCGCATGGGCGGGCCCCAGAAGCCGGTGCCGCGGGAGACGAAGACCTGCCCGCTCTCGGTCCCCTCCAGGTGGCGGTAGAGCCCGGCGATGTAAGGGTAGGCGGCGGCCACCAGCAGCGTGAAGGGGAAGATCTGGCCGCCGTGCGTGTGGCCGGAGAGCTGGAGCTCCACGCCGGCGCGCACCGCCTCGTCGACGCCGCGCGGCTGGTGCTGGAGGAGGACGAGGCTCCGCTCCGGATCGCGACCGGAGAGCGCCCGCTCCAGCGCGGCGGAGTAGCCGCCCGGCTGCGCCGCCGCGTGGCCCCAGTCGTCCACGCCGGCGAGGTCGAAGGAGGCTCCCGGCTCGCCCACGGCGATGCGCTCCTGCTGCAGGACGCGGATCCCCAGCCGGCGCAGCTCGGCCAGCCAGGGCTCGACCCCGGAGTAGTACTCGTGGTTGCCGGTGACGAAGACCACGCCGTGCCGGGCCCGCAGCCGCGAGAGCTCGGCCACGGTCGACCCCAGCTCCTCCACCGACCCGTCCACCAGGTCGCCGGTGATGGCCACCAGGTCCGGGCGCAGGGCGTTGGTCTGCTCCACCACCCGGCGCACGGTCGGGGCGCGGAGCGCCGGGCCCACGTGCAGGTCGCTGATCTGGGCCACGGTGAAGCCGGAGAGCGCGGGGGGCAGCCGTTCCAGCTTGATCGGCACCTCGTGGATCTGGGCCGGGCCCAGGGCGCTGCGCACCGCGTAGGCGGTGGCGCTGCCCGCCACCAGGAGGGCGCCTCCGGCCATGGCCCGGGCCACGAACAGGCGGCGCTCCGGATCGGCGGGCGGGTCGGCCCGCGACCGCATCCAGTCGAGGACGAAGCCCAGGCCCCCGGCCGAGAGCCGGACCAGGTCCAGGACCGCCACCGCGCAGAAGAGCACGAACACCGTCCCCAGCCAGGCGGCGGCCGCGGCGGGGACGACCCGGGCCATCCACCCTTGCGCCCGTCGCCCCACGAACAGGCCCAGGGGGATGCCCACGGCCAGGAGCGTCAGCAGGATCCCGGCCGCGCGCCGCCAGGGCTCGTGAAGGCCGGTGTCGCGCACCAGGCGGAGCCATACGTACAGGTGGATCCCCCCCACGATCGACACGCTGACCAGGAGGAAGGCCGCGAATGGGAGGAGGGAGCGGGACATGGACAGGACGGTACGTCTAACCCACGCCGGCCCTTCCCGCCAGGTGCCGGCGGGGCAGGCCTCACGCCGGGCGCGGCTCCAGCCGGTCGATCTTGGCGGCCAGCACCAGGTCGTTCCGGGAGAGGCCGCCCACCGCGTGTGTCCAGAGGGTGACGTCCACGGTGTCGTAGTGAACGGTGAAGTCGGGGTGGTGGCCCTCGGCCTCGGCCAGATCGGCCATGGCGTTGACGAAGCGCATGGCCTCCCGGAAGTCCCGGAAGCGGAGGCGCTTGTGCAGGCGGGAGTGCTCCTCCCGCGCCTCCCAGCCGCGCAGCGAGGTCAAGGCCTCGCCCACCTCAATCGGCCCCAGCGCCGGGACCCCGCCCTCGCAAGGGACGCACCGCTGGCTCGCGTAGTCCATGGACCGGCTGTGCTTCCGGGGAGGTCCGGGCGCAAGGCCAAGTCGGGACGCTCCCGCCGCCTGGAGATGGGCGATACTCCGACCATGGAAAGGCTCTTCCTCGCGGCGGGGGCGTTCTCCGGCGCGCTGGCGGTGGCGGCTGGCGCCTTCGGGGCCCACGCGCTGCGCGGCCGGGTCGCCCCCGACCTCCTGGCGGCGTACCAGACGGGCGCCCAGTACCAGGCCATCCACGCGCTGGCCCTCCTGGCGTGCGGCCTGGTGGTCCCCCGCGCGCCGGGCCTGCTCGCCACCGCGGCTGGCTGGCTCTTCCTCGCCGGCACGCTGCTCTTCTCCGGCAGCCTCTACGCGCTGGCGCTCAGCGGGGAGCGGGCGCTGGGGGCGGTGACGCCCCTCGGCGGGGTGGCCTTCATCGCCGGCTGGCTGGCGCTCTTCGCGGCGGCCCTCACCGCCCCGGCAAGGTGATCCCGGAGGACTCGTGACCCAGATCGATCGCGCGGTCGGCTTCCTGCAGGGCTGCGGCATGTACCACGGGGACGTGGACGCGCTCGCCTGCACCCGGCGGTTCCTCGACGACATGGAGGCCGGGCTCGCCGGGAGGCCCAGCTCGCTGCGCATGATCCCCACGTTCGTCGAGGTGGAGACGGACATCCCCCTGCACCGGCCGGTGCTGGCCGTGGACGCGGGCGGCACCAACCTGCGGGTGGCGAGGGTGGAGTTCGACGAGGCCGGGCCGCGCCTCTCCGGGTTCGAGCGCCACCGCATGCCCGGGCTCGACGGGGAGATCTCCGCACCCGCCTTCTTCGAGGCGCTGGCCGAGCGGGTGCGCCCGGTGGCCGCCGGCGCCGATCGCCTGGGCCTGTCGTTCTCCTACCCGGCCGAGATCCTCCCCAGCCGCGACGGCCGGATCCTCGGGCTCAGCAAGGAGCTGCGGGTGGCGGGGATCGCCGGCCAGCTGGTGGGGGCGCAGCTCTGCCAGGCCCTGCACGCGACCGGGGTGGCCGGCGACCTCCACTTCGTGGTGCTGAACGACACCGTGGGGGCGCTCCTGGCCGGCCGGGCGGCCCGGGCCGGCCAGCCCGCGGCGCGGCAGGTCGGCTACGTGCTCGGCACCGGCCTGAACTGCGCCTACGTGGAGGACAACGGTGGCATCGGGAAGCTGCCCGGTCTCGCGGCGGGGAGGCAGGTGGTCAACGTCGAGGCCGGCAACTGGTCCGGGGCGCCCCGGGGGGTGATCGACCGGGCGCTGGACGCGCAGAGCGCCGAGCCGGGGACCTACCTCCTGGAGAAGGCGGTGTCGGGCGCCTACCTGGGCGCCCTGTGCCTGCGGACCCTGCGGGCAGCGTGCGACGAGGGGCTGTTCACCACGGACGCGAGCGCCTGCCTGCGCGAGTGGCCCCGCCTCGGCACCCCCCAGCTCGATCCGTTCCTCTCGGCGCGGCCCAAGCCGGAGGGGCTGGCCGCCGAGCTCTCGCGGCGCGGCACCGGCCAGGACCTCGCCCTGGCCACCGCCCTCGCCTCGGCCGTGGTCGAGCGCGCGGCCCAGCTGGCCGCGGTGGTCCTGGCCGCGGCGGTGCTGCGAACCCAGGGCCCCGGCGGCCCGACCGTGCGCGCCACCGTCGACGGCTCCACGTTCTACAAGCTTCCCACCTTCCGCCAGCGCATCACCTCCTGGGTGGAGCGGATCCTGGCGGGGCGGCACGCGCTGGAGGTGGTGTCGGTGGATCACGCCGCCCTGGTCGGAGCGGCCGTGGGCGGGCTCACCAACTGACGAGGGCCGCCATGCTCCTCGGCGAGACGGCGTGGGTGAGGCTCTTCGCGCTCCGCATCCCGGTGCTGCTCTTCCTGGGCCCGCGGGTCCTGGAGCTGGACGACGAGGGCTGCGCGGTGGAGATCCCGCTCGGCTGGCGCTCGAGGAACCACGTCGGCTCGATGTACCTGGGCGCGCTCTGCGTCGGCGCCGACGTGGCCAGCGGGCTGAACGCCCTGCGGGCCATCCGGCACGGGCACGGGCGGGTCGTGCCCATCTTCAAGGACCTGGCGGCCGAGTTCCTGAAGCGGGCAGACGGGGACGTCGTCTTCCGGTCGCGCCAGGGCCGGCAGGTGGCCGAGGCCGTGGCCGGGGCCGATGCGAGCGGCCAGAGGATCACCCTCCCGGTGGAGGTGATCGCCACCGTGCCGAGGAGGTACGGCGACGAGCCGGTGGCCCGATTCCGGCTCGGGCTGTCGCTCAGGCGGCGCGAGCCGCCGGGGGCGGCGGGCGAGCGGGACCTCCCCGCCTAGCGTGCCGAGCGCGCGTCCTCCAGCGCTGCGCTCACCTCCCCATCAGCTCGTCCTCCCCGCCCAGGCCCGGCAGGGCCTCCAGGGCGAAGGCCAGGTTGGCGAGGATGCCGGCCAGCGGGCCGTTCACCTCCTGTGCCACCCCGGCCGCCAGCGCACCCACCGCCGCCAGCCGGCCGGGCTGGAGCGGCCCGGCCTCGCCGTCTCGCAGCGCCCTGACGTCGAGGCGGTGCCCTCGGCCCGCCGCAGCCGCAGCTCCGACGAGGGC
This sequence comes from Anaeromyxobacter sp., assembly GCA_035541675.1. GTDB lineage: Bacteria > Myxococcota > Myxococcia > Myxococcales > Anaeromyxobacteraceae > Anaeromyxobacter. Next base: position 37,661 of record DATKMW010000016.1, read on the forward strand.
TCTCCGCCGCGGTCCAGGGAGTCGACCAGGGCGACCGGGTCGAGGAAGAGGGCGTCGGCGTGGACTGCCTGCAGCTCCTCCGGCGCCGCGAGCCCCAGCATGCGGGCGAAGGCCGGGTTCACCTCGAGTACCTGGCCAGCGGGCGTCCCCCGGAAGGCGCCGGACAGCCCGCGCTCGAAGGGCGGCGCCCGCCAGGCGATGGGCTCGCGCGGCGCCGCGGCCAGATCGGCCGCGCGGAGCTCCTCCTCGCCGGTCCGTTCGGAACGCTCGCTGCGGCGCCCTTGGGGGCTGGAGGCCGGACGCAGGCTGCGCCCGGGGTCGAGCCGGGGGGGGGGTAGGTCAATAGGGGCTCGCCCGGGAGGGTGGCTCCTGGGGAGCCGACGCGCGCCTCCTCGGGAGGATCGGTCGCGGGGCGCACCCAGGCGCGGGGCGGCGCCCCTCGGAACGCGGACCGATACCCTTCCGGGCCGGGACGATCGGCGGGGCCTGCGACGGCGCGCTCGCGCGGCGACGTGCAGCGGCCCGGCCCGGACGGCCGGGATAGACTTGCCGCTCCGTGGCCTCCGCCATCGCCGTCCTGCCGGCCTACCTCCGCACGCCCCGCGACGCAGCCTGGCTGGCGCGCGCCGTCGAGGCGCTCCTGCGGCAAGCCGCCATCGGGCAGGTGGTGGTGGTCGACGACGCCAGCCCGCACCCGCCGCCGCCCCTGGCGACGGGGGTCGAGGTCCTGCGAAGCCCGCGCAACGCCGGCCCGGCGGCGGCGCGCAACCGTGGGATCGCGCGCGCCCTGGAGCGGGGGAGCCCCTGGGTCCTCTTCACCGATCACGACTGCGTGTGCGAGCCCGGCTGGGCGGCGGCCCTGCTCGAGGGGCTATCGGCCGGGCACGTGGCGGCGAGCGGCGTGACCCGGGCCCTGGGCGGAACGCTGCTCGACCGCTACCAGGACTTCGCCGGCGCCATGAACGGTCGGTGGGCCCTGCCCGGGCGCGAGACCCTCGTCTACGGGCCGTCCTGCAACCTGGCGGTGCGCGCCGAGGTGCTCCGCTCCGAGCGCTTCGACGAGCGGTTCCCCACCGCCGCGGGGGAGGACTACGACCTCTGTCACCGCCTGAGGCGACACGGGACCATTGCCTTCGTCCCGCGGGCGGTGGTGCGCCACGACTTCGGCTACCCGGGTACCCTGGGCGGGCTGCCCAGCTTCCTCCGCCAGGTCCGGCGCTACGGCGCGGCCGACGCGCTCCTCTGGGAGAAGCACCCCGAGCTGCGGGCGCTCCCCTCCGAGGCCTGCGCGCCGGCCGACCTCCGGGCCGGTGCCCCCTCGCCGGACCCCGCCGACTACCGGCGGGCGGCGCTGTCCCGGGTGCGGCCCCGGAGGCTTCGCCCGGCGTTCCTGGTCCTCCGCCACCTGGCCCGCGCGGCCTACCGGCGCGGCCAGCGCGCGCCCGACCCCTGGCGCGCCCCCCCGGCCGTGGCGTCGTGCGGCGGGGCCGGCGCATCCTAGCTTGCCCCAGAGCCCCAAGGACCCGTGCGCACCTACCTCCGCCTCTTCCGCTTCGCCCTGCCATTCAAGTGGCGCTTCCTGGGGGCGCTCGCCGCCATGATGGTCTACGCGGCGGCGAACTCCCTCTACGTGGTGCTGCTCGGCCCGGTCCTCAACTTCCTCTTCAGCGGCCAGGGCTCGAGCACCGCCGACCAGCTGGCCCGCCTGGCGCCGCGCTGGCTGCACGTCCGGGAGCACCTGGCCCAGGCCCGGCCCGAGCAGCTCCTCACCGTCCTCCCCTTCCTGGTATTCGGGGTCGCGCTGGTGAAGGGGGTGGCCTTCTTCTTCCAGTCCTACCTGATGGCCTCGGTGTCCTCGGGGATGGTGGCCGACCTGCGCTGCGCCCTGTTCGACCGGCTGGTGGTGCTCTCGCCCGCCTTCCACGCCAAGCACCACACCGGCGACCTCATCAGCCGCTTCAACCAGGACGTGGCCATGGTGCAGCTGGCCGTCACCGAGGCCATCGCCAGCTACCTGCGCGACGGCATCACCGTGGTCTGGATGCTGGTCACCTGCTTCGTTCTCAACTGGCGGATGTCGCTCCTGGCCTTCTGCGCCATCCCCGCCACGCTCCTCCCGGTGATCCGGATGGCTCGCAAGCTCCGGCGCACCACCGGGCAGTCGGCGGCCAGCCTGGGCAAGATCTCGGAGATCGCCCTGGAGGCCCTGGGCGGCATCCGGGTGGTGCAGGCCTTCGGCATGGAGCGGTACGAGCAGAGTCGCTTCAAGAGGGCCATCCGCTCGCTGCTCCGCTTCGAGCTGGGCATCGCCCGGCTCCGGGCCTTCTCCTCGCCGCTCATGGAGGTCATGGCCGCAGCCGGCATCGGCCTCACCATCTGGTGGGTGGGCGGCGAGATCCTCGGCGGGAAGCTGCAGGCCGCACAGCTCCTCTCCTTCATGGCGGCGGTGCTCATGCTCTACACCCCGGTGAAGACGCTGGGGCGCGGGGGGCAGATGGTGATGATGGGCGCCGCCTCCGGCGAGCGGGTGTTCTACGTCCTCGACTCGACCGCCTCGGTGCCGGACCAGGGGCGGGAACGCCTCCCCCCGCTCCGGGAAGCCATCCGGTTCGAGGGCGTCACCTTCGCCTACGGGGAGCGACCGGTGCTGCAGGAGGTGGACATCACCCTGCGGCGCGGCCAGGTGGTGGCGCTGGTGGGCCCCTCCGGCGGGGGCAAGACCACGCTCTCCAACCTCCTGCCCCGCTTCTGGGACGTGGAGCAGGGGCGGATCACCGTCGACGGCCGGGACGTCCGCGAGGTGACGCTGGCCAGCCTGCGCGCCCAGATCGCCGTGGTCACCCAGGAGACGGTGCTCTTCAACGACACCGTGCGGGCCAACATCGCCTACGGCCGGCCGGAGATCCCCATGGAGGTGGTGGAGCGCGCCGCCCGCCAGGCCCAGGCGCACGACTTCATCCTGCAGCTCCCGCAGGGCTACGACACGGTGGTGGGCGAGCGCGGGGTGCTGCTCTCCGGCGGCCAGCGCCAGCGGATCGCCATCGCCCGGGCCTTCCTCAAGGACGCGCCCATCCTGGTGCTGGACGAGGCGACCAGCGCCCTGGACTCGGAGTCGGAGCGGGAGGTCCAGCGGGCCTTGGACGGGCTCATGACCCTGGACGGCGGCAAGCACCGGACCACCCTGGTGATCGCCCACCGGCTCTCCACCATCCGCCATGCCGACCAGATCGTGGTCATCTCCCAGGGGCGGGTGGTGGAGACGGGGAGGCACGAGGAGCTGCTGGCCCGCGAGGGCGAGTACGCCCGGCTCTGGCGGAGCTTCGAGGGGGAGGAGCGACCGCAGGCTGCCGAGGCGGCGGTCTAGATCGGGCCACCGGCCAGGTGCTGGGCCAGCCCCTGCCGGCAGCGCACCCGCCCGCTCGCCTCCACCTCGCGCAGCACCGGCCAGTTGGGGTTGTCGGCCGAGAGCTCGTGCGGCGGGTGCCAGAGGTGCAGCGCCGCCCCTCCCAGCCGCAGGTCGCGGCGGAGGAGCCCGAGGTGGAAGGCGCGCTGCACCAGCTCCGCGTCCTCGAGCCCCCACCCCTCCATCCCCTCGTTGAAGCCGTTCAGGGCCACCAGGTCCTCGCGCCAGAAGGCGAGGTTGCAGCTCTTGGCCCCGTCGCGGCGGCGGTGCGGCCGGCCCCACAGGTCGCGAAGGAGCGGGAGGCGCAGCAGGTGGCGGCGGCGCCCGACTCCGGGCGCGAGCGGCGACACGTCCACCCGCCCCGAGGCCAGGAGCGCGCGGGTGCGCTCCGCGGAGAGGAGGGCCCGCGAGCCCTGGACGAACGAGCCCGGGCGGGCGAAGGCTCGGTGGTCGGCCACGAAGCAGCGGGCCGGGACCATGTCGCCGTCCAGGAAGACGAGGTACTCGCCGGCGGCGGCGGCGATGCCCCGGTTCCGGGCCCGGGACATGCGCGGCCCGCGGTGCTCCTGGGTGAGGTGGGCGAGCGGCACCGGGAAGCCGTCCCGGGCCCGGGCCACGCACTCCCGGGTCTCGGGCGCGGCGCCGTCCTCGGTGATCACCACCTCGAGCGGGAGGAGGCTCTGCCGCGCCAGGCCGCGGAGCACCAGCGCCAGGGCGTCGGGGCGGTCGCAGGTCAGGACCACGACGGAGACTCGCATGCGTTGCCTGGCGCCGCGGCACCATCCGGGCGCGCGCGGCCGTGGAGCTTGCTATAGGCTTCTCCGGCCGGCAACCGAAAGGACGGGCGGGGTCATGGGGCGCAGGGCCATGGGCCGCTGGTGGGCGCGCCGGCGCGAGGGGGTGCGCCGCCGCCGCTGGCTGGCCGCCAACGCGGGCCGGCCGGTGGACGTGCTGGTCACCCACGCCGAGGTGAACGATCGGCACGGCACCGGCCTGCTCCTGCAGCGGCTCTTCCCCGGCGGCGCGGAGGTGGCCACCGTCCGCTCGGGAGACGACTACGACGCCCGCCAGGAGTTCGGCGCCTTCAGCGTGCGGGTGGCCCAGCCCGGGCCCTCGGCCGAGGGGGCGGAGCGCCAGGTGCGGGCGGCCCTGGCCGGGGCCAGCGTGCGCCGGCTGCTCTGCGTCCCCTACCGCCCCGAGGACGCCCGCACCGCGCTGGCGCTGGCGCGGCTCCACGGCGCGCCCCTGTGCACCTGGGTGATGGACGATCGCAACGTGGAGGTGGCCGCCATCCCCGATGCGCTCCTCCTCGAGCTCCTCGCCCGGTCCCGGCTGCGCCTGGCCATCTCGCCGGAGCTGCGCGACGCCTACCAGGAGAAGTTCGGCCTCCCCCTCGCCTTCGTGCCGCCGCTCATCGACCCAGCGCTCATCCTGCGCGGCCCGGCGGCGCCGGCGCCCCGGGCGCCGGCGCGCCGCCGGGGGGTGATGATCGGCAACGTCTGGGGGCAGGGGTGGCTGGCCCGGCTCTCGGAGGTGGTGTCGGGGACGGGCGTCGAGATCGACTGGTACTCCAGCGCCGGCCTGGGGTGGCACGCGCTCGGGCCGGCGGAGCTGGCCAGGGCCGGCGTTCGCTGGCGGCCGGGGCTCCCGGACGCCGCGCTGGTGGAGCGCCTGCGGGAAGCCGCCTTCGCCGTCCTCCCCTCGGGCACCCTGGACGCCGCCGACGATCACCGGGCCATCGCCCGCTTCTCGCTCCCCAGCAAGGCCGTCTACCTCCTGGCCACCGCCCACCTTCCCCTGCTGGTCCTGGGCGCAGGGGAGACGGCCGCGGCCCGGTTCGTGGCCCGCGCCGGGGTGGGACGGTCGGTCCCCTATGCCCGGGCCGCCTTCCTGGGCGCGGTGGAGGAGCTCGTCCGCCCCGAGGTCCAGGCCGAGCTGCGCGGTCGCGCCGCGGCGCTGGCGCCGCTGTTCTCGGCGGAGGGGGCCGGCGACTGGCTGTGGCGTTCCCTGGCGGCCGGGCGCGCGCTCGAGGCCCGCTGGGACGCGCTGCCCGGGGCGGGTCCTAGTCCTGCTGCCGGGCGCTGATGGGCGCGGGGGCGAGGCCCGATCGCGTCGGCCGGGGGGTGAGCGCCAGGCCGGCGGGCACCAGGGCCTGGGGCCGCCGCGGCGGGCCCTGCGGGCCCACCAGGCGGAAGAGGTCATAGAGCCGGTCCTCGTCGAAGGCCTGCACCAGCTCGGCGTGGCCGCCTCGCCGCACCTCTCGCAGCAGCTCGTACTTCCGGGCGTGGTGGTGGGCGACGGCGGCGGCGAGCCGGAGCGCCGGGACCCCGCCGCGGAACAGGGCGCCCTTGAGCAGCGCCTCGCGCAGGAGGTGGGCCAGGCGCTGCAGGGCAGGTGGCTTCACCGAACGTGGATCGCGGTGGTAGCGGATGGCCCAGAGGAGGGCGTAGCGCTCCACCTTGGCCCGCATGGCCTCGACCGCGTCGGCGAAGTCGTGCTCCAGCGCCACCCGGAGCCGGACGGTCTCGCCGCCGGGCAGGGCCTCGTGCACGATCATGTCGCGCTGCCAGGCGGCGGCGTCGGCCCGCACCAGGCGGACATGGCGCTCGGTCCGGTAGAGGAAGCGGCGCCCTCCGAGCCGCGCCCAGTCGCGCCGCACCAGCGAGTAATGCGGCGCCCTCGGGGCGGAGGCCTTCCAGGCGAGGAGGGCGGCCACCGCGTCGGGCTCCAGCCACTCGTCCGAGTCGAGGAAGAAGACGTAGTCACAGCCCTGCAGCGCCCGCACCGCGGCGGCCCGCGCGGCGCCGTAGCCTTCCCAGCGCCGGACCAGCCGGTCGAAGCCGCGGCCGCTGCAGAGCGCCGCCGACCCGTCGGTGGAGCCGGTGTCCACCGCCACGCAGGCGTCGGACACGGCCGCGAGCGAGTCCAGGCAGCGCCCCAGGCTGCCCCGGCAGTCTCCGTGGATGACGAAGCCCCCCAGGCGCATAGACCTCTCTATCACGCGCCGTACCGGGTTTCGCCCCCGGTCGAGCGCAGCGTCGTCGAACCAGCCCCATAACCGCGCACTCATGGTATTCCCACCCGCGCCGGCGCCGACAGCCCCACGCGGGCGTGCGACCCACTGGCCCGGCGAGTCCCGCCTTCGCCGGGCGAGCAAGGGATGCCGGGGCCGCCCGGACACTCGGTGCGCCCGCCGTCCCGGACGCGTGTTCCTCCCTCGGGGTGAGCCTGCACGGGTCATGCAGCCCTGGCCGTGGCTCCCGCTCCGCCGGTACTATCGGCGCATGCGTGCGCTCATCTTCGACCTCGACGGGACCCTGGTGGACACCGTCTACGCCCATGTGTTCGCCTGGCAGCTCACGCTGGCCGAGGCCGGGATCCCGATCGACGGGTGGCGCATCCACCGCCGCATCGGGATGAGCGGCGGGCTGTTCACCCGGGCGCTGGCGCGCGAGATCGGCCGGCCGCTCACCGCCGAGCAGACCGGCTTCCTCCAGGATCGACACGGCGAGATCTTCCGGACCCTGCTGCCGGCGCGCCGGCCGCTTCCCGGGGCGGTGGCCCTCCTCGGCCGCCTCCGCCAGCAGCGCGTGCCGCACGGGATCGCCACCTCGGGCCGCCGGCCGGACATCGACGCCTCGCTGGCCGCGCTGGAGATCCCGGCCGAGGTGCCGATCGTCACCCGCCTCGACGTCACGCACGCCAAGCCGGCCCCGGACCTGTTCCTCGCCTGCCAGGCCCGGCTCGGGGTCTCGGCCGAGGAGTGCTACGTGGTCGGGGACGCGGTCTGGGACCTGCTCGCCGCCCGGCGGGCGCGCATGCTCTCCCTCGGCCTGCTCACCGGCGGGTACGGGCAGGACGAGCTGCTCGCCGCCGGGGCCTACCAGGTGTACCGGGACGCCGGGGAGCTGGACGCGGCGCTGGAGGAGTTGGGGGTGATCGGCTGACGCTACGGCGCCGCGTACCCGCTCCGCGAGAGGATCCCCCGCCCCCGCGCGCCGGTGAGGAAGGCCAGGAAGCTCCGGGCCAGCGCCGGCTCGCGCGCCGCCCGCACCACCACCGCCGACTGCTCGAGGGGCTTGTGGAGCCGGCCCGGGACCTCGAAGCTGTGCCCGCCGGCCAGCTCGGGCGCGAGCGCGAGCGAGAGGGGCAGGAAGGCGGCCTCGACGTTGCCGCTGGCCGCGAAGGCCGACACCTGGCCCACGCTCTCGCCGATGACCAGCTTCTCCTGCACCGCCTCGGTCAGGCCCTCGGCGGCCAGCGCGGCCTGGGCGGCGCGCCCGTAGGGCGCGGTGGCGGGGTTGGCGATGGCGATCCTCTTCACCTCCGGCGAGGCCAGGGCGCGCAGCCCGTCCCGGCCGAGGTCGATGCGGGATCCGGCGGGGGTCCAGACCACCAGCTTGCCCACGGCGTAGAGGACCTCCCCCTGCTCGTCGGCGAGCCCGGCCTCCACCAGCTTCCTCGGGTAGTCGCGGTCGGCCGAGAGGAAGACGTCGATCGGCGCGCCGTTCTGGATCTGCGCGAACAGGTTGCCCGAGGCACCCAGGGTGACGATCACCTGGACGCCCTGCTCCGCCTCGAAGGCCTTGGCCAGCGCCTCCAGCGCGGGCTTCAGGTTGGCGGCGGCGGCGACCGCGAGCGATCGCCGGGGCGGGTCGGCGGGCCTGGCGGCGAGCGGGGCGAGGAGCGAGAGGAGGAGCGCGGCGGGGCGGAGGGGGATCAAGGTGGCCGAGTATAGCCCGCGGCTCAGCCGCCGGATCCCCAGCGAGGGCAGGCCTGCACCCGGAGCGGAGGCTCCAGCCGGGCCCGGGACAGCAGGTCGCGGCGGGCCAGGACCTCGCCGGTGGGACCGTCGGCCGCCACGGTCCCGCCGTCCAGCGCCGGGGTGCGCCGGCACACGTCCTGGACCGGGTCCAGGTCGTGGCTGGCCACGATCTTGGTATGCTCGAAGGCGCGGAGCTGGTCGATGAGCGCCCGCCGGACGGCCGGGTCGAGGCTGGAGCTGGGCTCGTCCATCACCAGGATGTCCGGGCGCATGACCAGCACGGTGGCGATGGCCACCGCCCGCTTCTCCCCGCCAGAGAGCCGGTGGGGTGCCGGCGCAGGTGCAGCGCCCCCACCCGCGTGAGCGCCGCCTCGGCCCGCTCGCGCACCTCCTCCGGCGGCAGGCCGAGGTTGGCCGGGCCGAACGCCACGTCGCCCTCCACGGTGGGGAGGAAGAGCTGGTCGTCGGGATCCTGGAACACCATGCCCAGCGCCCGGCGGACGTGGGGCAGGGTGGCGGGCGTGACCGGCCAGTCGCCCACCCGCACCGACCCTCGCTCCGGGAAGATCACCCCGGCGAGGAGCAGGAGCACGGTGGACTTGCCGGCCCCGTTCGCGCCTCGGGAGCCGGCCAGCGGCCGGAAGACCAGCGAGCAGGCCAGGAAGCAGCTGGCGAACCCCATGTTGAGGAGCTTGGCCCCCAGGGCCAGGAGCCCGCCGTCGGCGAAGAGGAGCGCCTGCACCGTCAGGACCGAGGCCCTCACCAGGAAGCCGGCGCTGGGGCCGAGGAGCGCGGCCAAGAGCAGCCCGCCCCCCAGGTGGCCCGAGGAGCCGGTGCCGGGGATGGAGAAGTTCACCATCCGCGCAGCGAAGGCGAAGGCCCCCAGGACGCCCATGAGCGGGACGGGCCGGGGATCCGGCTCCCGCTCCACCCGCCGCGCGGCCACGGCCAGGAGGCCGGCGGCGCCGGCCCAGAGGGTGCCGCCCAACGCCGGGGAGAGGGGGCGTCGACATGTGCATGCGCGCCTCCGGGGCGGACCGCCGCGAGTATGTCGGTAAGACGAGTTCGTGCTACTGGCCCACGCCCGACCCTGGCAGATCGCCGGGCCCGGGGCCACCCGGGGACGGGCGCGCTCAGCGCAGCGCCTGGCCGGTGGTGGCCGGGACCAGCTTGCCGAACTTCACGCCCTTGGTGCTGATGAGCCCCTCGCCCATGGACAGCACCTCCCGCCCACGCCCGCGCAGGACCAGCACCTCCAGGCAGTTGTGCTCGTCCATGTGCACGTGGAGGGCGGAGACCACCGCCTTGTGGTTCTCGTGCTGGATGTGGGCCAGCTTCTGGGCCAGGCTGGAGGAGTCGTGGCCGTAGACCAGGGCCACCACCGCCACCCGCTCCTCCCGCCCGGCGGCCTCGGACCACTCGCGGTGGACCAGCGCCTCGCGGATCAGGTCGCGGACGGCCTCGGAGCGGTTCACGTAGCCCTTCCCGGCGATGAGGCGGTCGAACTGCGCCAGGAGATCGTCCTCCAGCGAGATCCCGATGCGCTCCAGCATGCTCCCTCCGTTCCCGGATCGGATCGGCCGGGGAGGGTAGCCGCGCCGGCCGGCCAGCACAACCGCCGGCCTCGCCGGGGTCCTCCGTCGGGGCCGCGGTCTGCTACGCTGCCACCCCGATGCGGCGCCTCGTCCTCTCGGCCCTGGTGCTGGCCCTGGCCGGCCTCGGCTGCCCGTACCTGCGCACCGCCGCCAAGCAGGCCTTCCGCGCCGAGCACCCCGAGGACCCGCCCGCCCAGGGTGCGGAGGCGGATCCGGCCGGCGATCCATCGGCCGAGGGGGGACTCCCCGGGGGCGCGATCCGCAGCCTGGACGACGAGCTCTTCGGCTCCGAGACGGCCACGCTCGGGCTCTACGAGCCACGGAGCTTCCTGGAGCGGGCCCCGGCGCTGCTCTACGCCCTGGAGGCCGAGGACCCGCGCAAGATCCCGGTGGTGTTCGTGCACGGCATCTCCGGGAGCCCGCGCGACTTCGCCGCCATGGTGGCCCTGCTGGACCGGAGCCGCTACCAGCCCTGGTTCTTCTACTACCCGTCGGGCGCCGCCCTCGGCTCCATGGGGGAGGCCTTCCATCGGCTGCTCCTTTCGGAGGGCTCGCGGCTGCGGGGCGGGCCCATGGTGATCGTCGCGCACAGCATGGGCGGGCTGGTGGCGCGCGAGGCGCTCGACCGCTGCGCCGGCGCGGCGGAGGAGGCCCGGGTGGCGCGGCTGATCACCATCGCCGCGCCCTTCGGCGGGTACCCCGGCGCCGCCGGGACGCTGGGGCCGGTGAAGGTGGAGTCCTGGCAGGACCTGGTCCCGGACAGCCCATTCCTCGCCCGGCTCCACCGCCGCCCGCTTCCGCCCGGGCTCGAGTTCCACCTCTTCTTCACCTACGGGAACACCCGCCGGGTGAAGCTGGGCGAGAACAGCGACGGGGTCGTGCCGCTGACCTCCCAGCTGGAGCCCGCCGCCCAGGACGAGGCCGCATCCCAGTTCGGGCTCAACGAGACCCACACCGGCGTGCTGCAGGGCGCCGGGGCGATCCGGCGGATCCTGGCGGCGGTCGAGGGCGCCTCGCGGGCCAGGGTGCCCTAGTTCCCGGTGGGCCCGGGCTGGGGCCGGTGCGGGGTGCGCGACCCATCGTCCGGCGGTGCAGGCGGACTGCCGCTTCCGGCGCGACGGGCGGGCGCTGGCGAGGCCGCTCCGGGTCCCGGGGAGCGGCTGGCAGGCGGTTGTTCCGGGCCCGCCTCAAGGGGACGCCCTGCTCGGGCGGGGTACGCCTCAGCCGCCCGCGGTCGCCAGCGCGCCGCGCACCGCCTCGGCCAGCCCGTCGGCGGAGAAGGGCTTCTGGAGGAAGCGGGCGCCGTCCTCGAACACGCCGCGGTGGATGACCAGGTCGCCGGGGTAGCCGGACATGTACAGGACCCTGAGGCCGGGGCGGAGCGCCTGGAGCCGAGCGTGCAGCTGCCGGCCGTCGAGGTCGGGCATGACCACGTCGGTGAGGAGGAGGTCGATCGGGCCGGGCTCGGCGGCGGCGGCCGCCAGGCAGGAGGTGGCGTCGGGGGAGGCCACCACCCGGTAGCCGAGCCGCTCCAGCACCCGGACCGCGGCGCGGCGGACGACCTCCTCGTCCTCGGCCAGCAGGATGGTCCCGCTCCCGGGCGCGGACCGGTGCGCCGCGGCCGAGGCCGAGCTGGCCGCGGCCGCCTCGCCGGCGGCGCGCGGAAGGTAGACATGGAAGGTCGAGCCCCGGCCGGGCCGCGACTCGACCGCGACGTGGCCGCCGTGCTGGGAGACGATGCCGTGGACGATGGAGAGGCCCAGGCCGGTTCCCTCGCCCTTCTTGGTGGTGAAGAAGGGCTCGAAGACGCGCTGGAGCACCTCGGGCTCCATGCCCACGCCGGTGTCCGAGACCGAGACGCGCACCCATCTCCCCGCGGGGATCTCCGGTCGCGGGCGAGCCGGATCGTCGCCCACCTCCTCGTCGGCCAGCTCGACCACCAGGGCGCCGCCCCCGGGCATGGCCTGCTGGGCGTTCACCGCCAGGTTCATGAGCACCTGGTCGAGCTGATTGGGATCGGCGCGCACCACCCCCAGCGCCGACGGGACCCGCAGCTCCAGCCGGACGTCCTCGCGGACCGCGAGGCGCAGGAGCCGCTCGAGGCGGGTCACCTCCTGGCGCAGGTCGAGGGCGCGGACGTCGAGCACCTGCTTGCGGGCGAGCGCCAGGAGCTGGCGGGTCAGGTCGCGGGCGCGCTCGGCCGCGCGCTTGATCTCGCCCAGGTCGCCTGCGGTCTCCGAGCCGGGAGCGACGCCCTCGAGCAGGACGTCGGTGTAGGCGATGACCGGCGAGAGCAGGTTGTTGAGCTCATGGGCCACGCCGCCGGCGAGCCTCCCCACCGACTCGATGCGCTGCGCCTGGGCGAGCTGCCGTTGCAGCTCGGCGTGCCTGGCCTCCGCCCGCCGTCGCTCGGTGAGGTCGATGAAGAGGACCACGGGCCGGTCCCCGGCAAAGGTCGCCACGAAGTCGACCGGGTGGACCGAGCCGTCCTTGGCGGTGACCTGGAGGTCGGGGATGACCGCGTCGCCACCGGTTCGCCGGGCGTCCGCCGCCACCCGGAGCCAGGTCCGGCGGGCCCACTCGCGGTAGTCGGGGTCCGGGTAAGCGCGCTGGAACCAGGTGTCCAGGTCGGGCAGGTCGGCCGGCCCCCACCCGAACAGCTCCACGAAGCGGCGGTTCATGAACTGCATGCGGCCGCCGCTCTCGCCCATGGCGATGGGGGTGGGGGCTGCGTCCAGCACCGCGCGCAGCCGGGCCTCGCTCCCGGCCAGCCGGGCGGCGGAGGCCTCGCGCTCGGCCAGCGCCGCCGCCAGCACCAGGCCCACGAGGCCCATGGTGCCCAGGTACATGTCGAGCAGCAGCGCTTGGGCGGCCACCGTCCCGGTCGGGAAGATCACCCGGCCGGTGACCGTGGCCCACACGGCCGTGGCCGAGAAGATCAGCGAGGAGAGGGTTGCGCCCCGCGCCCCGAGGGAGAAGGTGGAGTAGAAGACCACCAGGAGCCCGAGCGGGGCCACCAGGATGCGCTGCCCGGCCTCGCCCACGGCGAAGAACGCCAGCAGGCCGCAGGCGAGGGCGGCGCCGCCCAGGGCCAGGTGGGGGAGGAGGCGCGCCGGCGGCTGGGGGCGGCACCAGGCCAGGCAGAGCGGGACGAAGATCACCACGCTCGCGGCGTTGGACACGAACCAGGTGGTGAAGACGCCGAGCAACGCCGGCCCGTGCAGCATGCCACCGGCCCAGACGGCAGCCGTCCCCATCGACGCCGCCAAGGCCTGGGACACGACCGCGCCCCAGAGGAGGAGCCGGAACAGGTCGCGCGCGTGGGCCAGCGGGTCCCGACCGCGAAGGGCCCGGCCCACCGCCCAGGCCCCGAAGAGCGGTGGGACGACGTCGGCCGCGATCTCGCCCAGGCCGGTGACCAGGGCCGTGGCCACCGGGAGCCGGGCGAGGAGGTCGGGGAGGAAGAGCGCCGCGCCACCGACGACGATGCCCGGCCAGGCCCGCGGACCCAGGACGAGCAGAAGGCCCAGCGAGATGCCGGACGCTGGCCAGAAGGCGCCGACGTTGGTGCCCGGCACGGAGAGCTGGTAGCCGAGCCAGGCGCTCAGGTAGAAGGCCACGGCCATGACGGCCGGCCGCCGGAGGGCGCCGAGGGCCGAGAGGAGCACGCGGGAACGAGGGGCGAGGGCGCGGGCGGGCTCCACGGGCCGCGAGGTTACCGCGACTCGAAATCCACCGCACCGGGTGGCTGAGCCCTCGGACCAATCCCCTGCTCCCGGGCGGCCCCAGCCCTCGGGCCCGGCCGCGAAGCCGGCCCCGCCCTCGCACTTCGCTTGCCGAGCAGGCCGGGGTCCCCCTCCTCCGGCTCGGCCGAGAGCTGGCGGTCGCTTCCCTTCCACCGCGGGAGCACGCCCATGTGCCCGAGGGTGCTCACCGTTTCGGCCCCTGCTCCACCTCCAGCCCCGAGGCACGGCCCGCCGCGGACGGGGGAGAGGCTCTGGCGGCGCGGGCGCGGGGCGAGCAGGCGACGATCTCGACGAGGTCGATCCGGCTCCTGGGATCGAGCGCGTTCGAGGTGGGGATGGAGAGCGGGGCCACGGCGCCTTGGCCGGGTCCTGGCCCCGTGGACCGCCATGCCCCGGGGCGGCGCGCCGCTCGCGGCGAGGGGTGAGAGAGCACGCACGATGAACCCGCGGCGCACGGGCGCCCGAGGCGCACGGCGTCCCTCCCGGGCCAAAGGGGCCTGGCCGAGGCCCGGGCCGGACAAGGGGTCAGGTGGGTCCCCCTCGCCGAGGGAACCACCGCGGCCGCCGGGCCTGTGTGGGCCGAGGGCGGGGGCGAAGGACCCAGCTCGTCCCGTTGTTGCAGAGAGGAGGCGGGCATAGGAACCTCGGGGCTCGACCTTGCGTCCCAAGGCCGCCGCCCGTGCGGTAACAGGCCGTACCCCAGGCACCAGGAGGGCCAGGTGAGAATGACACCCATGCCTCGCTCCAGCCGGGACTCCCTCGTCGCCAGCGCGCTGGTGCTCCTCCTCCTCCTCCCCTCGCGCTCCCTGGGGGCCCCGCTGGCGGCGCGCGTGGCGGGCCCGGTGGATGACTCGCGCCGGGTGATGCTCCCCGGCGTCCGGCCACCCTTCGCCCGGCCGGAGATGGAGACCGGGCGCCTGGCGCCGGAGACACGCCTCGAGGGGGTGACCCTCTCCTTTGCGCGAACGGCCGCCCAGGATGCGGAGCTGGCGGACCTGATCTCCGCGCAGCAGGATCCCACCTCGCCGCTCCACCGCCGCTGGCTCACCCCCGAGGAGTTCGGCGCCCGCTTCGGGGCTGCGCCCGCCGACGTGGCCGTGGCGGCTGCCTGGCTCGCCCGCCACGGGCTCGCGGTCGACGGCGTCTCGCGGGCCCGCGACAGCCTCCGCTTCTCGGGCTCGGTCGGCCAGGTCGAGGCCGCCCTGGGAACCGAGCTGCACACCTACCGGCACGGCGATCGGACCGACTTCGCCCCCTCGACTGAGCCGTCCATCCCGGCGGCCCTCTCGCCGCTGGTGGGGTCGGTGCGGGGGCTCACCTCCGCCCGCCCCCGGCCGCACCTCCGGCAGGCCCGGCCGCAGTTCACCTCCGGCCAGACCTCGAGCCACTTCCTGACGCCGGCGGACGTGGCCGTCATCTACGACATCGACGCGGCCTACCAGGACGGCGTCGACGGCACCGGCCAGGAGATCGCCGTGGTGGGCCAGTCCTCGGTCTCGGTGACCGACGTGGAGCACTTCCAGGCCGCCGCCGGGGTCGCGGTGCGCGACCCGGTGCTGACGCTGGTGCCCTCGACCGGGACGTCGACCGCGGTCTCCGGCGACCAGGCCGAGTCGGACCTCGACCTCGAGTACACGAGCGCCATCGCCACCGGGGCGACCATCGATTTCGTCTACGTGGGCAACGACACGAACACCAGCGTGTGGGACGCCCTCCAGTACGCGGTGGACAACGACCTGGCCCCGGTGATCAGCATGAGCTACGGGATCTGCGAGCCCGACATGACCGCCAGCGACTATGCCAGCATCGAGCCGGTGCTGGCCCAGGCCGCCGTGCAGGGGCAGTCGGTGGTGGTGTCCTCGGGCGACGACGGCTCGACCGACTGCTACTCGGTGACGGGCCTCTCCCCCACGGTGCAGCAGTCCCTGGCGGTCGACTTCCCGGCCAGCAGCCAGTACGTGACCGCCATCGGGGGGACCGAGTTCTCCACCGCCGCCGTGGACCCCAAGAACACCACCTACTGGAAAGCCGCCACCGGCGGCGACATCCTGGAGTCCGCTCTCTCCTACATCCCGGAGCAGGTCTGGAACGACGGCACCACCTCGAGCATCGCCGCGGGCGGGGGAGGGGCCAGCACCTACAGCTCCCGGCCGAGCTGGCAGGCGGGGGTGGTCGGCATCCCCTCGGGCAGCGCCCGCCTGGTCCCGGACGTCTCGCTCGACGCCTCTGCCGAGAACGCCCCCTACCTCTACTGCTCCAGCGACTCGTCGACCGGGGTGACCGGCAGCTGCAGCCACGGGTTCCGAGACTCGTCCTCCACCTACCTGACGGTGGCCGGCGGGACCAGCTTCGGGGCGCCCATCTTCGCGGGCATGCTGGCCCTGGTGAACGAGAAGCTCGGCGAGGGCGGGCTGGGCGTGGCCGCCTCCACCCTCTACTCGCTCGCCTCCAGCGGGACGACCTACGCTTCGGCGTTCCACGACATCACCCTGGGCGGGAACAACTGCCAGGGCGGGACCGCCTGCACGGCCGGGGCCACCTCCTACCTGTCCACCGCCGGCTACGACGAGGCCTCGGGGCTGGGCTCGGTGGACTTCTACAACCTGCTCGGCGCCTGGCCGGGGGCGAGCGCGCTCGCACCCTCGGTGACCACGATCTCCGCCGGCACGACCTCGCCCGGGGTGGGCGTCGCCGACCCGATCACCATCACGGTGGCCTCCGGTTCGTCGAACGCAACGGCCGTCCCCACCGGCGACCTTTCGGTGGCGGTCGACGGCACCATCGCGGTCGCCGCGCTGGCGCTGGTCGGCGGGTCGGCCAGCTACAGCTACTCCCCGGCGAGGGCGGGGACGCACGTGGTGTCGGTGGCCTACGCGGGCGACGCGACCTACCGGCACTCCATCGGCCACGTCACCCTGGTGGCGGGCGCCGAGGGCTTCACCGTATCCGCCGAAAGCGCCACGGTCGCCTCGGGGGCCTCGGGCGCCTCCGCGGTCACGGTCACCCCCACGCACGGCTACACCGGGACCATCACCTGGACGGTGGCCGCGAACCCGGTCCTCAAGGGAGGCTGCCTGTCGCTCCCGGACACGGTCGTCTCCGGCGCGGGCGCGGTCACGGCCACCCTGACCATCGACGCGAGCTCCTCGCTGTGCGGAGCCGCCTCGCTGGCGGCGGGCACGGCCGCGGGCCGGCCGGGCGGTCGGGGCGCGGGCCGTGGACCGCTTCCCGCTCGCGGCGCGGGCGTCGCGCTGGCCGCGCTGGCGCTGGCCCTCGGGGTGACGCTCGGGCGCCGCCGGACGCCGCTCCTCGTCTCCGCGGCCGCCGCCCTGGCCCTGGCCGCCTGCGGCGGCTCCGCCTCGACGGGCACGGGGGGCTCGGACCGGGCCGCCGCCAAGGGTACCTACACGGTGTCGATCGTCGGGCGGGACAAGGTGACGCCGTCCGTCAGCGCGACGGCCACCATGACCCTCACCGTCGACTGAGGCGCAGGAACGACCCCGGCGGCCCACCTGGCCGCCGGGGCCCACGCACTCGGTGCAAGGAGGGTTTCGAGCGCGCGCCCTCCCCGACCCGCCTCGCCCCCATCCATTACACCGCCGGCGAGGACGCCCCCATCGAGGAGGCGGCGGGATCGGCCGGGTTCGCGGCGACCCGGCTCCTCGCCCTGGCCGCGGATCGGTCCATGCAAATCCCCCCTTCGCTCATCGGCGCCCTGACGCGTGCCGATGCCAGTGTGCAGGGAGGAAAGGGACGAACCAAATGAACGTGAACACCGTGGGAACCACCGGTGCTCTGCTCGACACCGGCTCGACCTCGGCCGTCGGCATGAGCACCATCGATGCGGCCGCGGGAATCGATGCGCTGTTCCCGGCGACGCAGAGCAGCATCTCCGGACCGGGCAGCCTGTTCGGCGAGCTGGCCTCGCTCTCGCAGTCGGACCCGGACCAGTTCAAGAAGGTGGCGGGGGACATCGCCCAGAAGCTGAAGGCTGCCGCGGCCAACGCCACGGGAGATCAGGCGAAGTTCCTCTCCAGCATGGCCGACAAGTTCAGCGAGGCGGCGCAGTCCGGCGACATGTCGGTCCTCCGGCCGGGCGGAGCGGGCGAGGCGGGCGGCGCGCAGCACCCTCACCACCACCACAAGCACGGCGGGTTCGGCCAGGCCTCGGGCGGCTCGGGGACCTCCGCCTTCCAGCAGCTCTCGCAGATCATCTCGTCCGCGCTGCAGGACGACGGCAGCACAGGGTCCGCGTCACCGGCCTGACGCGACCGTCAAGCCTCCGGGGCCGCCCCGAGGGGTTTCCCCTCGGGGCGGCCCTCGGTCTTCTCGCCCATCTTCGGTGCTCCACGTCACTCACCGTCTCCTCCGGGCCGGCGTCGAGCACGGTCGCGCCCGACGGGCGAGGGGTCGGCGCCGGTCGACCCCCTCGGCCTCCGCGGGGTCGGCGCGCCCTCGGCGACCTTGGCCCCAGGCGCAGGCGGGCGGCAGCCGACGTGGCTATACTCCGCCCTCGCACCGGGACGGGGCGGGGGGAGTCCCGGATGTGGCGGGCGGAGCCCGAACCCCACCGAGGTGTGCGATGGCTCACACGAGGACGTCTGCAGCCGGGGCGGCGAAGGTCGGCGTGTTCGGCCTGGCGGTGATGGGCTCGAACCTGGCCCGCAACTTCGCCCGCCACGGTCACGCGGTGGCCCTCTACAACCGGACCCACGGCCGCACCGAGGAACTCGTGGCCGCCCATGGCGCGGAGGGGAGGTTCCTCCCCAGCGCGTCGGTCGGGGACTTCGTGGCCAGCCTGGAGCGGCCGCGACGGGTGATCCTGATGGTGAAGGCGGGCCCCGGCACCGACGCCGCCATCGAGACGCTTCTCCCCCACCTCGAGCCGGGGGACATCGTGGTCGACGGCGGCAACTCCCACTTCGAGGACACCCGGCGCCGGGACGTCGCCCTCCGCGCCCGCGGCCTGCACTTCGTGGGGACGGGCATCTCCGGTGGGGAAGAGGGCGCCTTGAACGGCCCCAGCATCATGCCCGGCGGCTCGAAGGAGTCGTACGCCGCGCTGGGGCCGCTGCTCGAGGACATCGCCGCCAAGGTTGGGGGCGAGCCCTGCTGCGCCTACATCGGGCCGGACGGCGCGGGGCACTTCGTCAAGATGGTCCACAACGGCATCGAGTACGCCGACATGCAGTTCATCGCCGAGGCGTACGACCTGCTCCGCGCCGCCGGGCTCGAGGCGGCGCGCATCGGCGACATCTTCCGGGCCTGGAACAGCGGCGACCTGGACTCCTTCCTCATCGAGATCACCGCCGAGGTGCTGGCCCACCTCGACGCGGCCACCGGCCGCCCGCTGGTCGACGTCATCCTGGACGCGGCCGAGCAGAAGGGGACCGGGCGCTGGACGGTGCAGTCGGCCCTGGAGCTGGGCGTGCCGGTGAACGCCATCGCCGAGTCGGTGTTCGCCCGGTCCGCCTCCGGCCAGGCGGAGCTCCGCGCCGCGGCGCGGCGTGCGTTGCCGGGGCCCCGGCCCGAGGCCATCCCGCCGGTCGACGCCCTGGCCGAGGACGTCCGGTCGGCGCTGTGGGCCTCCAAGGTCGTGGCCTACGCCCAGGGCCTGCACCAGATCCAGGCGGCCAGCGCCGCCTGGGGGTGGAACGTCAACCTGGCCGAGGTGGCCCGCATCTGGCGGGGCGGGTGCATCATCCGGGCGCGGCTCCTGGAGCGCATCCGGCGCGTCTACGCCGGCGGCGGGCTGCCCACGCTCCTCGCCGACGAGGAGGTGGCCAGGGACATGGGCCGTGCCCAGGACGGCTGGCGGCGGGTGGTGGCCCTGGCCGCGCGAGCCGGGGTGCCCGCTCCCGGCTTCTCGGCCGCCCTGGCCTACTACGACACCGTGCGCGCGGAGCGGCTGCCGGCTGCCCTGCTCCAGGGGCTGCGGGACCTGTTCGGCGCCCACACCTATCGCCGCGTGGACCGGCCCGGCAACTTCCACACACTCTGGTCGGAGGACCGGCGCGAGGTCGAGGTCTGAGCCTCGCCTGGCTGGGGCACCGAGGGCCCAGCAGTGCCGGTGCGGAGCGCGACCAGGCGACCCGCCGCGGGCGACGCGAGCCCCGGGCCGGCCGGGATGGTACACCGCGGATCTCCGCCCGGCGGTGTCCAGGTGCTCGCGGACCTGCTCCTCCTACGCCAAGAGGAGAGGTTCGTCCCCGGCATGCGGGGGAGGGCCTCCCGGGCGGCATCCTCGGGTCGAGCCACTCGAGGGCGTCGTTCCGAGCTCGGGTGCGCCCGAACCGCCCACCGCGGTAGTGCAGGTGGTCGAGCGGAGGCCGGATTCGGCCCCCCGACCCGCCGAGGGGTGGCTGGACTAGTGGCCTTACCACTTGACAACCCGACCTTGATTCCCCTAGCGTGGCGGGCGACGACGGCGGCGACGCGAGCACGGCGGAGGAGCACGGGCGCCGTGGCCCAGGCGGCCGGCGCCCCGGGAGCGCGCAATGGCACTATCCATCAAGCCCAAGGCGGCCTGCCGGTTCGACCTGGTGGCGCTCGGCGAGATCATGCTGCGCCTCGATCCCGGCGAGGGGCGCATCTCCACCACGCGGTCGTTCCGGGCCTGGGAGGGCGGCGGCGAGTACAACGTGGCCCGCGGCCTGAAGCGCTGCTTCGGGCTGGACGCGGCGGTGGTCACGGCCCTGGCCGACAACCCCGTCGGGCGGCTCATCCAGGACTGCATCTACCAGGGCGGCGTGGACCAGTCTCACCTTCGCTGGGTTCCCTACGACGGCATCGGCCGCGAGGTCCGCAACGGGCTCAACTTCACCGAGCGCGGCTTCGGGGTCCGCGGCGCGGTGGGCTGCTCCGACCGCGGCCACACCGCCATCAGCCAGGCGAGGCCCGGCGACTTCGACTGGGACGGGATCTTCGGGCGCGAGGGCGCGCGCTGGTTCCACACCGGCGGGATCTTCGCCGGGCTCTCCGAGTCCACCGCCGCGGTGGCCGAGGAGGCCATGCTGGCGGCCCGGCGCCACGGCGTGGTGGTCTCCTACGATCTGAACTACCGCCCCTCCCTGTGGAGGGCGATCGGCGGCCAGGCGCGGGCCCGGGAGGTGAACCGGGCCCTGGCCCGCCACGTCGACGTGATGATCGGGAACGAGGAGGACTTCACCGCCGCCCTCGGGCTGGAGGTCGAGGCGGGGGGCGAGGGGTTCACCCGCCTCGACGTGGCCTCCTACCGGGCGATGATCGAGGTCGCCACCCGCGCCTTCCCCGTCTGGTCGGTGGTGGCCACCACCCTGCGGCAGGCCCGCACCGCCACCCGCAACGACTGGGGTGCGCTGTGCTGGTGCGAGGGGCTGCTCCACAGCGCCGTGCAGCGCGACGGGCTGGAGATCCTCGACCGCGTCGGCGGCGGCGACTCCTTCGCCAGCGGGCTCATCTACGGCTTCCTGGCGGGCCGCGGGGCGCAGTACGCGGTCGAGTGCGGCGCCGCGCACGGGGCGCTGGCCATGACCACACCCGGCGACACCAGCATGGTCACGCTGGCGGAGGTGGAGAAGGCGATGAAGGGCGAGGGCGCCAGGGTGGAGCGGTGAGACCGACGGGCACGCCGGGGCGGATCGCCACCACCGGGATCGCGCCGGCGCCCAGCGAATCGCGGTGGAGCTGAGTCCCCGCCGAAGGAGGAACCGTCACCATGACCAGACCCATCACGCTCCACGAGGACCGACTCCTCCCCGCCGAGCCGTCCCAGCGGGCCATCGCCCGGCGGCTCTACGGCGAGGTCCGCGGGTTGCCCATCGTCAGCCCCCACGGGCACACCGACCCGCGCTGGTTCGCCGAGGACCAGCCCTTCTCCGACCCGGCCTCGCTCCTCATCGTCCCCGACCACTACGTCTACCGGATGCTCTACAGCCAGGGCATCCCGCTGGAGGCGCTGGGCGTGCCGCGCCAGGACGGGAAGCCGGTGGAGCGCGACGGGCGGAAGATCTGGCGGCTCTTCTGCGAGAACTGGCACCTGTTCCGCGGGACGCCGACGCGGATGTGGTTCATCCAGGAGCTCCACGACGTGTTCGGGGTCCGCGAGGCCCCGTCGGCGGAGTCGGCCGATCGCCTCTACGATCGGATCGCCGAGTGCCTGAGCCAGCCGGAGTTCCGGCCGCGCGCCCTCTTCGAGCGCTTCCAGCTCGAGGTCCTGGCCACCACCGAGTCGCCGCTGGATCCGCTCGCGCACCACGCCAGGCTGCGGGCCTCGGGCTGGAAGGGGCGGGTCATCACCACCTACCGCCCCGACCCGGTGGTCGACCCGGACTTCGAGGGCTTCGCCCGGAACGTCTCGCGGCTGGGAGAGATCACCGGCGAGGACACCGGGAGCTGGGCCGGGTACCTCCGCGCCCTGCTCGACCGGCGCGCCTACTTCGCGGCCCACGGCGCCACCGCCACCGATCACGGTCACCCCACCGCCGCCACCGCCGACCTCCCCGGTGCCGAGTGCGAGCGGCTGTTCGCCAAGGCCTGCTCCGGGAAGGCCTCGGCGGAGGAGCGCGAGGCCTTCCGGGCCCAGATGCTCACCGAGATGGCGCGGATGAGCGTGGAGGACGGGCTGGTCATGCAGATCCACCCCGGCGCGTTGCGGAACCACAACCCCCAGGTGATGGCGGCGTTCGGGCGCGACAAGGGCGCCGACATCCCCATGCGCACGGACTACGTGCACGCGCTGCGGCCGCTCCTCGACCGGCTCGGCAACGAGCGCCGCCTGTCGATCATCCTCTTCACCCTGGACGAGTCCACCTACTCGCGCGAGCTGGCGACCCTGGCCGGACACTACCCGGTGCTGAAGCTGGGCCCCCCGTGGTGGTTCCACGACAGCCCCGAGGGCATGCGCCGCTTCCGCGAGTCCGCCACCGAGACGGCCGGGTTCTACAACACCGTGGGGTTCAACGACGACACGCGCGCCTTCCCGTCCATCCCCGCCCGCCACGACGTGGCGCGGCGAGTGGACTGCGCCTTCCTGGCCCGGCTGGTGGCCGAGCACCGGCTGGAGGAGGACGAGGCCCAGGAGGTCGCGGTCGATCTCGCCTATCGGCTCGCCAAGCGGGCCTACAAGCTGTAGCGGTCCACGCCCGGCGGTCGGCGCCGAGCGCATCCGATCCGGAGGAGGACACATGGAGTCGTCCGTCCAGCTGAGGAGCGATGGCACCGCGCCGGGCGCGGAGAGCCGGTTCACCTTGAAGGGCCTGCGCTGGTGGATCGCGGGCCTGCTCACCCTCATCACCATCGTCAACTACATCGATCGCACCGCGCTGGGCGTGGTCGGCCCGGTGCTCAAGAAGGAGCTCTCCATCGACGAGGTTTCGTTCTCGTACGTGGTGATCGCCTTCCAGGTCGTCTACGGCCTGACCCAGCCCTTCGCCGGCCGGATCATCGACTGGCTCAACATCCGGATCGGCTACGCGGCCGCCCTGACCTGGTGGTCGGTGGCCCAGGGCCTCACCGCCCTGGCGGGGGGCTGGCGCTCCCTGGCCTTCTTCCGCGGGGTGCTGGGCGTGGGCGAGGCCGGGAACTTCCCCGGCGCCGCCAAGACCGTCTCCCAGTGGTTCCCGCCCAAGGAGCGGACGGTGGCCATGGGCATCATCAACATCGGCTCGGGGGTGGGCTCGATGATCGCCCAGCCGCTGGTGGTGGTGCTGATCCTCTCCTTCAGCTGGCACGCCGCCTTCATCGCCACCGGCATCGCCGGCTTCATCGTGCTGGCGCTGTGGCTGGCCCTGTACCGCCAGCCCGACAAGCACCCCTGGCTGTCGTCCCAGGAGCGCGAGATCATCCAGTCCGGCGATCAGCAGGTGACGGTCGCCGAGCCGCCCAAGGAGAAGGGCGTCTTCAAGCTGGTCCTGCCCCAGAAGAACTTCTGGGCGCTGGCCATCGCTCGCTTCCTCTCCGAGCCGGCGTGGCAGCTCTTCACCTACTGGATCCCGTTCTACCTGGTCACCGAGCGCCACCTGAACATGAAGGAGGTTGCCCTGTTCGCCTGGGTTCCCTTCCTGGCCGCCGACCTGGGCTGCCTGTTCGGCGGCGTGCTCTCGCCCTTCTTCATGAGGCTGGGGGCCCGGGTGCTCACCGCCCGCAAGCTGGCCATGACCGTCCCGGCGCTGCTCATGACCCTGGCCGCCTTCACCGGCAAGGCGCCGTCCCTGGGGCTGGCCATCCTCTTCTTCTCGATCGGCGGCTTCGCCCACCAGGCCATCTCCTCGACCCTCCTCACGCTCCCGGCGGACATCTTCCCCAAGCGCACGGTGGCGTCCGCCAACGGGGCGTCGGGCATGGCGGGGTACGCCGGCGGCATCCTCTTCACCTGGCTGGTCGGGCAGCTGGCCAAGGCCGGGAACTACGGCCCCGTCTTCCTGTGCGTGGGCATCTTCGACGTCGTCGGGGCCGTCGTGCTCTGGAGCCTGCTCCGCGAGCCCGAGGCTGCCCCGGCGGAGGTGGCGTAGCGTGGCGCGCGACCCGGCCGGGCGAGGGAGCACCCTGAAGCTCCACCCCGAGGACGACGTGCTCATCGCCAAGGTGGCGCTCCCGGCCGGATCGGTGGTGGAGGCCGAGCCGGGCCCGGTCCGGCTCGCCCAGGACGTGGCCGCGGGCCACAAGATCGCCTTCCGGGCGCGCGCCCCGGGAGAGCCCATCCACCGGTACGGGCAGGTGATCGGCGTGGCCTCCGCCCCCATCGCCCCCGGCGACCACGTCCACACTCACAACGTGGAGCGGGCCGAGCGCCAGCAGGACTACCAGCTGGGCCTCGGGGCCGGGCAGGCGGAGCGCCCCGCTGCGGGCGACGCCCGGACCTTCCAGGGCTACCTGCGCCCGGACGGCCGAGTCGGCACGCGCAACTACCTGGCCGTCATCGCCACGGTCAACTGCTCCGCCAGCGTGAGCCGGATGGTGCAGGACCGGTTCCGCGATGTCTCGCGCGACCACCCCGGCATCGACGGGATCATCGCCCTCACCCACCGGGGAGGCTGTGGCCACGTCGCCGACGGCGAGGACCATCTCCAGCTGGAAAGGGTGCTGGCCGGCTACGCCACCCATCCCAACATCGCTGGATGCGTGCTGGTGGGGCTGGGGTGCGAGGTGGTGCATCCGGCGCGGCTCCTGGAGCGGCGGCGCCTGGCGCGCGGGGAGGGGGGCCTGTCCCCGCCGGTCGTCGTGATCCAGGACGCCGGCGGGGTGCGCCGTGCCGTGGAGGCCGCCTCGGCCGAGGTGGAGCGGCTCCTGCCGGAGGCGGCGGCGGCCCGGCGGACCCCGCAGCCCATCTCCCAGCTGGTGCTGGGGACGAACTGCGGCGGGTCGGACAGCTACTCGGGGATCACCGCCAACCCGGCGCTGGGCTGGGCCGTCGACGAGATCGTCCGCCAGGGCGGGGCCGCGGTGCTGGGGGAGACCCCCGAGATCTACGGCGCCGAGCAGCTCCTGGTGCGCCGGGCGGTGAGCCCGGCCGTGGCCCAGAAGCTCCTCGACCGGATCGACTGGTGGCGCAGGTACCTCCGCTCCTACGACGCCGACGTCGATCACAATCCCTCGCCGGGGAACGTGGCCGGCGGCATCACCACGGTCCTGGAGAAGGCGCTGGGAGGCGTGGCCAAGGGAGGCACCTCGCCGCTGGTGGACGTGGTCCGCTACGCCGAGCCGGTGGCCACGAAGGGGCTGGTATTCATGGACACGCCCGGCTTCGATCCGGTCTCGGTCACCGGCATCGTGGCCGGCGGCGCCAACCTCCTCGCCTTCACCACCGGCCGAGGCTCCGTGTTCGGGTGCAAGCCGGTGCCCTCCCTCAAGCTGGCCAGCAACTCGGCCATCTACCGCCGCATGGAGGAGGACATGGACCTCGACTGCGGCGTGATCCTGGAGGGCGCCTCCATCGAGGAGACCGGGGGGCGCATCCTGGAGGCGCTCCTGGCGGTCGCCTCGGGGGCGCGCACCAAGAGCGAGGTGGCGGGAATCGGCGAGGAGGAGTTCGATCCTTGGTTGCCGGGCCCGACCCTCTAGAGCCGGAGGCGGCAAGGGAGGAGCGAGGATGCGTCACGACGCGAGCTGCTTCTACTGCGTGAAGGACCAGCGGCGAGACGACTTGATGATCCAGGTCGCCCCGCTGGAGGTCTCCACCCTGTTCCTGTTCCGGGAGCAGAGCTACCGCGGCCGCTGCATCGTCGCCTTCCGAGATCATGCCCGGGAGCTCTTCGAGCTCACCCCGGAGGAGCTGGGGGCCTACGCACGGGACCTGGCCCGGGCGGCGCGCGCCGTCCAGGGCGCGGTGTCGCCGGACAAGATCAACTACGGCGCCTTCGCCGACAAGCAGGGGCACCTGCACGTGCACCTGGTGCCGAAGGTGAAGGACGGCAAGAGCTGGGGCGGGATGTTCGAGATGATGCCCGAGCCGAGAGAGCTCCTCCAGCCGGACGAGTACCAGGGTCTCGTCACCAGGCTGCGGGCTGGGCTCGCGCCCTAGGCCCGGGGAGGGCGGCGGGGGCGGTCATCCCGCCCGGCCCGCCTCCTCCTCGAAGGTCGCCAGGACCGCCTTCGCCCCTCGCTCCTCGAGCAGGCGCAGGTTCCGCTCCACCGCCTCCAGGAGGCCGGGCAGCGCGGTGAGGTCGGTCCCCCAGAGCTCGGCGCTCGCCAGGGCCCGCCGCACCGGGGAGCCGGGCCCCGCCCAGATCTCCGCAAGGAGCCCGGCGCGATCGTCGTGGACGGGGTACTCCCTCGCGCCGCCGAGGGGGGGGCCGGAGCCGGCCCTCGCGGGCCGCATGAAGAGGAGCCAGGCGGCGAGGCCCAGGGCCATGCGCCGCGGCGGGGCGCCCACCTTCCGGTAGTGCTGCTGGAGCACCGGAACGGTCCGCACCCTCATCTTGTTCGTGTACTGGAGGGTGATGCTCAGCCACTGGTGCTCGAGGAAGGGGTTGCGGTAGCGGTCGAGGACGTTGGCCGCGAACTGCCGGGCCTCCTCGGCAAGCACCACGGTTCCGCTGATGGCCGGCACGATCTCGTCCTGCATGAGGCGGCCGATGAAGGCGGCGAAGGCGGGATCTCGCATGGCCTCCTTCACGGTGGTGAAGCCGGCCAGCACGGCCAGCCCGCAGGTGAGGCTGTGCGAGCCGTTGAGAAGGCGCAGCTTCAGCTCTCGGAACTTCTCGATGTCGGGTGCCACCACCACGCCACTGTCGGCCTGGCCGAAGGAGAGGATGGCACGGGTGCGGGCGCTCCTCGTCTCGATGGCCCAGAGCCGGTACACCTCGGCGACGATGAGGAGCTCGTCGTCGTACCCCAGCCGCGCCCTCAGGGCGGCGGCGTCGGCCGGCGAGGGCCGGCCGGGCACGATGCGGTCCACCAGCGAGTTGCAGAAGTCGTTGGCGGAATCGACCCAGCCGAGGAAGGGCTCGGGCAGGTGGTTCTGCCGGGCCAGCTCCAGCACGATGCCCTTGAGCTTGTCGCCGTTGCCGGGGAGGAGCTCGGTGGGGATGACGGCCAGCCCCGACTCGGCGCCGCCGCCGAGGCGCTGGTAGCGCTCCCAGAGGAAGGCGAGCAGCTTCCCCGGGAAGCTCGCCGGCGGCGTGCGGGCCACGTCGTCCGGCTCCAGGGTGATGCCCACCTCGGTGGTGTTGGAGACGACGAGCTGCAGGGCCGGGCTGGCGGCGCACTCCAGGACCGCCCTCCAGTCCTGGGCGGCCGAGAGCACCCGGCTGATGGCGCCGTTGACGACGGTCTCGTCGACCGTGGCCCCGCCGTCCAGGCCGCGAACGCAGAGCGTGTAGAGGTTGTCCTGCCTGGCGAAGGCGCCCACGTCCCCCTGGGCGGTCGACTTCACCACCACGACCCGGCCGTTGAAGATGCCCGCCCGGTTGGCCTTGTCGACGACGTCGTCGACGAGCCCTCGCAGAAGTGCGCCGGTGCCGAACTGCAGCACCCGCTCGGGCAGGGCGAGCAGCTCGTCGGAGGGCAGGCGCGGTCTTCCCTCAGCCCGGAGGTGGGGCAGGGCGGCCCGGGACAGTTGCATGCGTCTCTCCTCGGCGTGCTCCGTGGAGAAGCGTTCGCGTCGGACGGCAGCCTACGAGGGGCGCGGCATGGTTGTCAAGTGGTAAGGCCACCTGTCCAGAGCGAAGGGGAGGGCGCCGGCGGGCGCCCTGGGCGCGGCAGCGGGGACGAGGCGCGAGACCGGAGAGTCCGGCCGGGAGCTCAGGCCCCGGCCTTCCGCGCCGCTGGCCTCCGCTGCTGCCCCTTCTTGCGCGCCTCGAAGCCGTGCGCGAAGTCCTCGGCCACGCGGTCGAGGTGCCGGTGCATGGCCCGGCGGGCGGCACGGGGATCGCGGCCCTCGATGGCCTTGTAGATGGCCCGGTGGTCGCGCACCGTCGCGGCACGCAGGGCAGGGGTCTGGAAGTGCTTCTCCATCTGGCGCCACAGCTCGCCGCGCCCCCGGTCCCAGAGGAGCTGCACCACCGAGGTCAGCGGGCCGTTGTGGGTCGAGCGGGCGATGGCCAGGTGGAAGTCGCGGTCGGGCGGGTCGGGGCTGAGGTCGGCGGTGCTGCGCCGCTCCAGCTCGTCGACGGCGGCGCCGATCTCGGCGATCTCGTCCGCGGTGGCCGACCTGGCCGCCCAGGCGGCGGTCTCCGCCTCCACCAGGCGGCGGGCCTCGAGGAGCTCGAAAGGCCCCTCGCCCTCGGTCATGGGGGGGAGCGCGGGCTGGGGCCGGGGCGCGGTCACGAACACGCCCGATCCGACCCGGACCTCGACCTTGCCCTCGATCTCCAGGGCGATGAGCGCCTCGCGTACCGAGGGGCGGGAGACGCCCAGCTGCTGGGCCAGCTGGCGCTCGGCCGGCAGGCGCTGCCCCGGCGTGAACTCGCCCGCGGCGATCAGATCCGAAAGCTGGCGGGCGATCTTCCGGTATAGGCGATCGCTGTCGACGGTCTGGATCGGCATGGGGTTCTCGCTGGCGCCTCCCTCCTCGACCGTAGCGACATTTGGCCTGACCATCAAGTAGCCGGTCCAGTGTCCGACGAGAGGCGTCTCGCGCCCGGTGGGCATCGCCCGGCCCGGCCGGACCCGGGCGACCGGCGCGGCGGGGTCCGCCCTCGCCCCGACCACCCCGGCCCTGGTGGGCTCCGGCGCGGAGCCCGCGCAGCGAGAACCCGACCCAGCGGACCGCAGGTCCTGCAGCCAGGGCGGCGAGCTCGCCCACGGCGACGCCCGAGGAGACGAGCGCCGCCGGAGCCGGGCGAAGGGCTCATCGGGATGCATGCCGGCCACTCGACGTTGGCATCACGCGGGCGGGGGAGAGCGTCGTCCTTTCGGCGGAGCACCGGGCACCCCTCGCCGGCGGCGTCGGATACGAGCCCGCCGCACGGAGGGGCGCCGCACGGGCCCGGGGCGCTTCCTGAGGTGCCCCATCCATCGCGGGGCGCCCGGGCCGACCCCATTCCCCCCAAAGGCAGGCGGACGTCTCGCCCCGCGCTGTGTAACGTAAAGGGCGTCACGTCCTGCGGCCGAGGTGAACCGTGGGGTCCCGGTCCTCCCTCGCTCCTCTCGTTGCGCGCGCACCCGGCGCGGGGCGAGGCCGTAGCGACGTCCTCTTCCTCGCGCCCCCGGGCGGGGAGACCGAGCACTTCGCCGAGCACCTGGGCGTGGCCTACCTCCGGGCAACGCTCCTCGGCTCCGGCGTTCGCAGCGAGCAGCTCCTGCCGGAGGGGAACGTCTCCGCGGCGGGGCTCGCGCTCGCGCTGGGGGAGCTGCGCCCGGCCATCGTGGGCCTGACCGTCTACGAGGCGAACCTGAGGACCTGCAGGGCGGCAGCGCAGGTCGTCCGGCGAACCCTCCCCGAGGCGGTGATCGTGGCGGGCGGGCCCAACGCGACCTTCTCGCCCGCCGAGACGCTCGAGCTCCTGGGCGTCGACGCCTGCCTGCGCGGCGCCGGGGAGGCGCGCCTTCCCCGCCTGGCCGAGGTCGTCCTGGGGGCGAGCGAAGCGCGCGCCCACCTGTCCGGTCTCCTGGCGGAGATCCCGGGGCTCCTCATCGCCACGAAGGACGGAGTCCTGGCCACCGCGGACGGGGAGACCTCCTCGTTCCCGGGCGCCCCGTACACCTGCCTCGACGACCTGCCGTCGCCCTATGGCCTGGGCCTGGTCGCCTCGCCGGGTGTGGGGCTCATGACCGCGCGCGGCTGCAACCAGCACTGCACCTACTGTTCCTTTGCCGAGATCTCGGGGCGCCGGATCCGCTTTCACGGCGTGGACCGCGTGCTCGACGACCTCCGCGAGCTCAAGGCCCTCTCCCTGCGGTCGGGGAGGCGCCCGGGCATCGTCCCCTTCCACGACGACGCCTTCACCCTGGAGCCGGCCAGGGCGCGGCGCATCTGCGAGGCGATCGTCAGGCTGGGCCTGCAGATGCGGTTCTCCGGCCAGACCCGCGCGGATCGCGTCGACCTGGAGCTGCTTCGCCTCATGAAGGCGGCCGGGTTCGAGGCGGTGAACTTCGGCCTCGAGTCGGCCGTGCCCCGGGTTCTCCGCGCCATCGGCAAGGTGCAGGATCCGACCACGGACTCCGATCCCGGGCTCGAGCGGGAGCGGGAGTTCCTCGAGCGCGTGCGGATCGCGGTCGCTGCCGCGCGCATGGCCGGGCTGCTCGCGACCGTCAGCGTGATCGGCGGGCTGCCGACCGAGACGGCGGACGACTTCCGCGCCACCCTCGAGTACGTGGCCTCCCTCGGGGTGGAGGGCTACGTGCACAACGCCCTCAGCCTGTTTCCGGGGACGCCGGCCTACCGCGACCGCATCCGTCTCGGCCTCTCGGCGGAGCGGGATCGGGAAACCGGCACCTGGAGCACGAGGCGCTCCTTCGACGTGACCGCGGTCTCCCCGATCCGCGGGAGCTCGCTTCGCGGGGGGGGCAGGGTGGCAGCCCGGGAGATCGCCGACGCCATCTGCGGGCGAGGGCGGGGGGCCCGCACGGACGGCCGCAGCGCCTGGGCGGTGCTCCTCCACGGTTGCAGGCCCGGAAGACGGCTCGCCGCGTGGCTCTCCGAGATCGTCGCCTACCACGCCGCGATCGTGGTCATCGCCGGGGCATCCACGCTCGCGCGCCGCGGCGCGCGAGCGTGGCACCGGGTGCTCTACTCGGCCAACGTCCCCTATGGCTCCTTGCACCTCCTCGCCAGGCGTCGAGCGACCAGCGGAGCCCTTCGCCTGCGCTCGATGGGGGGGATGGCAAGCCACCGGTTCCGGATGGAGGACCGGCTGGACGGGGTGCAGCCGGGCTTGGCGGACGACGACCTCGGCGGCCACACGGTGGCGATCTGGCTGGTGAGCGGCGATCGGCCATCCCTGCCACCGGCCGGCGACCCCGCCTGGCGCCAGGCGGCGCCGCAGATGGCCGACTCCTGCCGCCTGTGGTCCAGCGGGCGGCGCTGCTCGCAGCCCATGGTCCTGCACGTCTGGAGGGACGGCTCCGTGACGCCCTGCTGGCGCGGTCCGGTCATCGGCGCGGTGGGCGACCCGTACGAGTCCCTGGCCGCGCGAGGGAGGGCGCTCCCCTGCTCGGGGAGCGCCTCGCCTCGGGCACGATCCAGGCTGTGCCCCATGAGCCGCGCCGGCGACGTCGCGCCCGGTGTCCGGCGCGCCGTGGAGGCCTGGGAGCTGAACGGTCAGCTGGAGTGGTTGTTGCGCGGTGTCGAGAGCTGAGAAGCCCTGAAAGGGAGGAAACCGTGGCGACCGATGAGGATGTGAAGAATCCGCTGGACGCGCTGCGCGCGCATCCGGAGAGGTTCCAGGAACTGACGACAAGAGTCGGCGCGATCAGGCTGGCGGAGCTGGGCGTCTTCCTCGCCGCGCTCGTGGAGAGGAGGACCCCTCCCGACCTCATCATCGTGCAGGCGCAGCAGGCGTTCGGGGACGTCTTCGAGGTCGCCGTCTACACCGCGCATTCGCACCCGGCGGAACCGGCCCCGATGGCCCCGGAACGACCGTAGCCGCGCCCGAAGCGTGCCGTGAAGCCGCCCCCGCTAAGGGAGCCTGAGGGCCGGAGCGAGGCGGATGACTCGCTGGGCCCACGCCTGTCCTCGCTGCTCAGGGAGATGGTGAGGGCGCCGGCCGGTGGGACGGCCGGCCCGGGGGCGGTCGCGCTCGGCCCGGGGCTGGTGGTCGGCCGGTTCAAGATCCTCCGCGAGATCGGGCGCGGCGGCTTCGGCGCCGTCTACGAGGCACAGGACCTGGAGTTGGGGCGGGCGGTGGCCTTCAAGCTGCTCAGGCCGGAGAAGGCGGTGCCCTCCGACGAGCGGTTCCTGGCCGAGGCGGAGGCCGCCGCCAGGCTCGCCCACCCGAACATCGTCACCCTCTTCGACGTGGGCCGGTGCGAGGAGGGGCCCTACCTGGTGTTCGAGCTCCTGCACGGCATGACCCTGGCCGAGCGGATGCGGCAGGGCCGGCTCGACGTGAACGAGGCGCTCCGCATCGGCACCGAGGTGGCGCGGGGGCTCTCTCACGCGCACGCCCACGGGGTGGTGCACCGGGACCTCTCCCCCCGCAACGTGTTCCTGGGCGAGGACGACCAGGTCAAGGTGCTCGATTTCGGGATGGCCTACGCGTTCGGGCACCGCAACCCGGTCGGCGGCACGCCGGGGTACATGGCGCCCGAGCAGCGGCGGGGAGCACCCGAGGACGAGCGCACCGACGTGTTTGCGCTGGGCGTGCTCCTCTACCGGCTCCTCGCCGATCGCTCTCCCTTCCCGGCCGACGGCGAGATCACCCGCCCCGCCCCGGCGCTCGACCTGCCCGCCGCGCCCAGGCTGGGCCCGCTCATCTCGAGGATGCTGGCCATCGACCCGGTGGACCGCCCGCGCGATGGGCGGGAGGTCCTGGCCACCCTCTCCACCCGCGCTCCACCGAGCGCCGGGCCGCCCGACGCCCGCCGGGTGGTGGTGAGACGGAGCCGGGCTCGGGCCGCCGCGGCCATCGCGCTGGCCGTGCTGGCCGGGGCGACGACCCTCGCCTGGATCGTCTGGCGAGGCCGCAGCTCGCCGGCGCCCCAGACCTCTCCCTCGGTCGCGGTGCTCCCCTTCGAGGCCCCGGACGCACCCGCGGACCATGACTTCTTCTCCGAGGGGCTGGCCGAGGAGATCCTCTCGGCGCTCTCGCAGGTCGAAGGGCTGCGGGTGCCGAGCCGCACCTCCAGCGACTACTTCAAGGGGAAGCGAGTGCGGCTCTCCGAGATCGGTCGCCAGCTCAGGGTCGCGAACGTGCTCGAGGGGAGCGCCCGCCGGGCAGGGAGACGGGTCCGGGTGTCCGTCCGCCTGGTTCGGACCGCGGACGACACCACCATCTGGAGCCGCAGCTTCGACCGGGAGATCTCGGACATCTTCGACGTCCAGGACGAGATTGCCCGGTCGGTCGTCGATGCCCTGGCCGTGAACGTCCGCGCGGACCGGTCGGAGTCCCTCCGCGCCTACCGCTCGAAGAGCGCCGACGCCTACACCCTCTACCTCGAGGGGAACTACCAGTTCCAGCTGCTCACCCGCGAAGGGTTCCGGCGCGCGACCGAGGCCTACCGCCGCGCCCTCGGCATCGACCCCGTCTACCCGCCCGCCTGGGCCGCGCTGAGCATCGCGCTCCGCAACACCGAGCCGGAGACGGACGATCCGGCCGCCGCCAAGGCCCGCGACCGGGAAGCCCTCGCCGCCGCCGAGAGGGCCGTCGTGCTCGCCCCTCGCATGGCCGAGGCCATCTCGGCCCGCGCCGTCCTCCGAGGGGAGGTGGACCACGACTGGGCCGGAGCGCGGGAGGACATCGAGCGGGCGCTGGCGCTGGGCAACCCCACGGCCACGACGCTCCGCCGCCACGCCCTGGTCCTGCTGGCGTTCGGGCGCCTGCCGGAGGGCCTCTCCGAGGCGCGCCGCGCGGCGGAGCTCGATCCCCTGGGCGTGTCTGTCTACGAGCTGGGGCTGTACCTGCAGGAAGCCGGTGAGCTGGAGGAGTCCGAGACCGTCCTCCGCCGCCACCTGGCCACCACGCCCAGGTCGCTCCTCACCCGCATGGAGCTGGGGAAGACGCTCCTGCTCCGCGCCAGGCCGAGGGAAGCCGCCGAGATCTTCGCCGGCATCGACGAGAACAACTACCGGCTGCAGGGGCTGGCCATGGCGGAGCACGCGCTGGGGGACGGCGCGGCCTCGGACGCGAGGCTCCAGGAGCTCGTCACGCTGTGCGAGCGGGAATGCCCGTTCCTGGTGGCCGAGGTTCATGGCTGGCGGGGCGAGCGCACCCGGGCCCTGGCCTGGATCGCGAAGTCGGTGGAGGCCGAGGCCATGGACGAGGGGGACCGGTGGTCCCCGTTCCTGAGGAGCCTGCGGGACGCCCCGGAGCTCAAGGCCATCGTCCTCCGCCTCGGTCTCCCCATGGACACCCCGCCCTGAGGGACCGGCAGGCGTGCAGCGCCTCCGGGAACGCTCCCCGCCCGCCCCCCGGGGGAAGCGCCGCCAGCCGCCCTCCACGCCCCGGCCGGTCAGGATGCTGGGCCGGCCAGCAGCTCGGCGCTTTCGAGGAGGTCGCGTAGCCGCTTCGCGAAGCGTGCCGCAGGGGCGCCGTCCACGATGTCGTGGTCGAAGCTGACCGTCAGGGAGAGGACCTCCCGCGGCTCGAGGCGCCCCTCGACGAAGCCTGGCCTCACCGCGATGCCGCCCACGGTGAGGGCGAGCGTGTGGAGCGGAACGATGCCCAGCGCCCAGCCCGCGCCCGTCCCGAACATGCCCACCGAGGTGACCAGCGCCGTGCCCGCAGACCGCTTCATCCACCGCGGGCTCCGGCGCAGGAGCCGGAAGAAGAGCCGGCGCAGGGCGCCCGGGGTGATGGCCGAGAGCCGGGCCAGCGTCCCGCTTCGCTGCGGGCTCGCCGACGGCTCCGACTGGACGCGGCGAATCTCCCCGTGGATCTCGGCCACCGACCGCCTGTTCGCCGAGCGGATCACGTGGGGGATGGCCACCGCACCTGCCTCGGGCTCGACCAGGGTCACGATGTCCACCTCGTCGAACAGGACCAGTCGGCCGCGCCAGTCACGGTAGGCGTGCAGGAGCCGGTCCTGATCGATGGCCCGCGCCATGCTCGCCACCAGGAAGGCGGTGAAGGAGAGCCGCTTCCCCGTCCGCTCCGCGCTCTCGCGGATGACCCGGCGCGCCCGGGTGACGTCGAGCTCGAGCAGTGCGTGGACCACGTGGCGCCGGGCTCCGACCTCGAGCGCGTCGAGGATGTCGCGCCGCCTGCGGGGGAACGGCCGCAGCGTGAACGTCTCCGGGGGCACCGGACCAGGATGCCACAGCGACGCGGGGATCGCTCGCTCGGCGCGCCGTCGAGGTGGGGGCGGCCGCCCGGCCTCATGGGGCGAGGGCGACGCTCGCCCTGGCCGCGCTCCCGGGGGATCCTCGCGGTTCTTCCCGTCCGGCTCGCGCCCGGCGGTCGGCGAGGGGACGCGTGGCGCCCCGAGAAGTTGGGTGAAGCCGGACCCAGGGTCGCAGTTGGGACCGGGGCAGGATGTCGCCGCGCGCACAATAGTCCAGAGGCTGGACCAACTACCGGGACGCTGGGGCATGCGGTGTCCGCACCTCGAGCGGCGAACACGGGACAGCCGACCCGGTTCGCACTCGCGCCGGCGTCACCGACCCCGGTGAATCCCCGCCCCCGCTCCCCGGATCCGGGTGGCACGGCAATTGAAGGGTCGGCGCACAACCCATCGTCGAGCCGCAGCGCTCTCCGGTTGCCTGGCGAGGGAGGTCCTCGCGACCGGTGCGCAGCGACGCGACAGACCAGGAGGTAGGAACAGTGGCCAGTGCCGGAACCGTGAAGCGCATCGTCGACTCCATCATCGAGACCCGGAGCAAGGGGAACCCGACCTTCGTCGAGTCCACGCGGGCCAAGCTCATCCTGAAGGGGCTGAACCCCGCCAAGTTCACTCCCAGCACCCCCGATGACCCTGCCATGGTCGCGCGCGCGCGCAACCTGGCCGCCGAGTTCGGCGTCCCCTGCCTCTAGGAGCCAGGACATGAGCACGAACCGCTCGATCCAGATTGCATCCAGCCGCAACCGCTCCAGCTCGGCCGCCGCCGCGGAGTTGGCCCACGCCCTGTCACCGGCCAGGCCGAGCCTGGTCCTCTACTTCGCCACCTCGGCGCACGACCCCAGCTCGATCGCCTCCGGCATGGAGGCCGCGTTCGCCCCGGCGACCGTGATCGGCTGCTCCACGGCCGGGGAGATCGCCTCGGGGGAGATGCTGAAGGGGTCGGTCGTCGCCATGGCCATCGGGTCGGAGGTCGTGTCCGACGTCCAGGTGGAGATCCTGAGGGAGGTCAGCACCGCCGCCGACTCGGTCCCGCTGGCCCTGGAGTCGTTCGGCTCCCGCCTGCGCACCCCCATGCGCAAGCTCGATCCCTCCAAGTACGTGGGCCTGATCCTGGTCGACGGGCTCTCCGGGGCGGAGGAGCGCATCATGGACGCGCTCGGCACCGGCACCGACGTGCTCTTCGTCGGTGGATCGGCCGGGGATGACCTGGCCTTCCAGCGGACCCACGTCTTCGCCGGCGGCAAGGCGCTCACCGACGCGGCCCTGCTGGTGCTGATGCGGGTGGAGCGCGGCTTCAGCATCCTCAAGACGCAGAGCTTCTCCTCGACCGGGAGGCGGCTCACCGCCACCCGGGTGGACGAGGCGCGACGGGTGGTGCTGGAGTTCGACGGCCAGCCGGCGGTTCGCGCCTACGCGGCGGCGCTGGGCGTCGAGCCGGCGGCACTGCCGGCGCAGTTCGCCGCCCATCCGCTGGGGGTGATGGCAGGGGACGAGCCCTTCGTCCGCAGCCCGCAGCAGATCCTGGGCGAGGCGGTGAAGTTCTACTGCGGCATCGCCGAGGGCGCCGAGCTGGAGATCCTCGAGGCGACGGACATCGTCGAGGAGACCCGGCGGGCGCTGGAGCGGAAGACCCGGATGCTGGGCGGCATCTCCGGCTTGGTGAACTTCAACTGCATCCTGCGCACGCTGGAGCTCGACCGGAAGGGTCAAGACCAGGCCTACGGCCGGCTCTTCTCCGACGTCCCCACCGTGGGGTTCAGCACCTACGGCGAGGCCTACCTCGGGCACATCAACCAGACCGCCACCATGCTGGTGCTCAGGTAGGTTCGGATCCGCCGGCGGAGAGGGAACGGGGTCCGGTCCCGCGGGCGCTCGGCCCAGCCCGGCGGGGCCGGCGCTCCACCTCCGGAGGACGCGCGTGGACGTTGTTGACGTCTCCCGTCTCACCGAGTCTCGATTCCGGGCCGCGGGAGGACCCGGTGTGGCAAGGCCCGAGTTAGCTCCTGCCGGCGGGCACCTCTCCAGCCGCGACAACACGTTGCGGGCCTCTGCGCGCCGCCTGCCGATTCCAAGGCGCGGACCAGGTGAGGGTGAGGCTCCCACTATCGCCCGCTCGGCCTCTGCGAGGCAGTTCCACCCGGTCACCCACCAGCTGGTTCGGCGCTGCTGAGCAGCGCGCGGCGAGACGTCCGCCGCGGGGCGGGTCGGCGTGGCAGTGGTCCGCGGCCGATCGCCTCTCGCTCGATGGATTCAGAGCAGCAACCGCGCGTCGCATCCTTCCTATCAGGCGCCGGCGCGCTAGCATCCCTCCTACGGCAGCCCGGAACCTAGACCCGAGCCCGGAGGAGGAGGTACCCGTGAGGCGGCGCGCAACGATGGCGATCGGTGCGGTTGCGGCGGTCATTGCGTGCGGGGGCGGCGGGTCATCGTCCTCGCAGCTCATCTGGGTTCCGGACTCTGGCGGGGCGGTCCTGGCCTTCTCTACGGATGCGAGCGGAAACACTGCTCCGCAGAGGATGATCCAGGGCTCCTCCACTACGCTCAATGCGCCGACCGCGGTAGCGCGCGACGCGGACGGCTACCTCTATGTCTCCGACTTCCCGACCTCCCAGCCCGGGAAGGTAGTGGTGTTCGCGCCCGACGCCAACGGCGACGCGGTGCCGGTCCGGACCATCTCCGGCTCGCACACCGGGATCGGTCACGCCATGTCGCTGGCGATCGACGGCGCCGGCTACGTCTACGTAGCCAACCGCGACGAGGAGAACATCACGGTCTACGCGCCCGGAGCGAGCGGGGACGTCGCGCCCGTCCGGACCATCTCGGCGGCGAGCGGGACCCCGTGGTACCCGCAGCAGTTGGTGGTCGACCCCGCGGGGGACCTCACGGTGGCCACGCTCGACCAGGGGATCCTCCGCTTTCACGCTGGGGCGTCGGGCGAGGCGACACCCGCCGCCTGGATCACCGACGCCAAATGCGCCGGCGTGGCGGTCGACGCGGCCGGTGATCTCTTCTGCGGCTATACCAGCTTGATGGCGTTCGCACCAGGCGCCGACGGCAACGCCACACCGCTGCGGGAGGTGACGGGCGCCAAGACCCAGATCCAGCAAGGTGAGGGGATCGCGCTCCTGGGCACCGACGTCGTCTTCTCCGATTGCGGGGCCCAGGCCTTGCTGTTCTTTCCGCAGAGCGCCAACGGGAACGTCGCGCCGGTCCGGCTCATCTCGGGCGCGGCCACCCTGATGACCTGTCCGCTGCGGCCCTCGATCCTCTGACGTCCAGGGGCTCGTCGCGGCGGTGCCGCGAGGACGGCCAGGTGAAGCTCCTCGACCTGGGCATGGCCCACACATTTGGAAGGCGCCGAGCGCAGGGAGGCACTCCCGGTCACATGGCACCTGCGCAGCTTCGCGGGGCGCCCGAGGACGAGCGGACGGACGTGCGCTCTGGGTACTCCTCCACGAGATGCTGACGAACGAGGTTCCGTCTCGGGGCTCGGGCGCGATCGAGGCGCCGGCCTTGCCGGCCCTGGGCGCCGTCATCGCCCGCGCCCTATGAGAAGGCCCGGTGGACCGTGCTCTCGGGTCTGCAGCGGGAACTGGAGCACGTATTGTCCGACGGCGTCACGGTCGCGGTGAGAAGGCGCCGGGCTTCCGGGTCCGGGTCGCGGCAATGGTAGCGGCTGGCCTTGTCGCCGTCCTCGGCGCCGCGGCCGTCCGTGTGTTTGGCGAACCTGGCTTCTATGCGGCGGCCGAGTGTGACCACAGGGTGGCGATTGGCGCCGCGAGAATGTGCTCATCGATCTCTTACGCTCTCGGCCCCGTGTGAAGCACCACGCCCCTGACGAAGCGCTCGCC
Source organism: Anaeromyxobacter sp. (assembly GCA_035541675.1). Classification (GTDB taxonomy): domain Bacteria; phylum Myxococcota; class Myxococcia; order Myxococcales; family Anaeromyxobacteraceae; genus Anaeromyxobacter. Next base: position 76,378 of record DATKMW010000016.1, read on the forward strand.
AAGCTGGTCACGGAGCCAGATGAGGTGGTGGGCGTCGCTTGCTCGGGGCGCCGCGCTCACCTTGACCCCGATGCCGATGACCTGCGTTGCCGAGACCTCGGCGAGGAGGTCGATCTCGTGACGCCCTTGCTCCTGGCGCAGGTGATAGAGGCGCAGGCGGCGCTCGGCTACGGCCGACTCGGCGCGCAGCTGGGATGCGACGAAGGTGTCCAGAAGGCGCCCGAGGAGGTCCCCTTCGCGGAGGATCGCGTTCGCATCCACCCGCAGGATGCCGGCGAGAAGCGCCTCGTCCGTGCGGTAGCGCTAGGCAGAGCGGACGAGCCTCTTCAGGCGATTGGACGTCCACGGCTGTGCGCGGTCGATGACCATGAGGGCGAGGAGAACCTGCTTGTAGGCCACCGCGTTCTTTCGATTGAGCCCCGCAGCCTCGAGCAACGTCTTCTCCCCCACCAGGCCGGCGGAGTTGAGAGCGTAGTCCTCGAAGTAGCGCCGGAGCTTGGCTGGTCGCGGGGCCCCGCGAGGTGCATCGCATCCCGGGTCAGTAGCTGGTCGAGGTAGCTCTCGATCCGAGGCGATCACCGGTTGGCGTCCAGCTCCGCCAGGAAGATGGCAGGGTCCACGATCCTGAGGCCGGCGTAGCCGTCGAGGGGCGTGAGGTGACGGGTGTTGCCAGTGATCACCCAGCGGGCGCCGCCGGCGAGCGCCGTGGCCAGATAGACGTTGTCAGGAGGGTCATCCTTCACGATGTCCAGGGCCGGCAGGAGGTCGGTCGCCACCAGGTGGGCGCTCGCCATGGCCCGATCGACGAGGCGGCGCGGATCGGTGCGGAACTTGCCGGCCAGCTTCCGGTACTCGATGACCCGCAGGCACTCGGCGACTATGGGCGGCGACCAGACCAGCTCGAACCCGTCACGCTGGCGGGCCCGCGAGAGCAACTCGGCACACTTGCCACCAGAGACGGCGGCGGTGATGACGACGTTGCAGTCGAGGACCGCCCGGATCACCGGGCCCTCGCGGCCCGCTGCGCCTCGAGGGCGAGCGCCATCGCGTCGGCCTCGGGGAGGGCGCCCGGCTTGGCAGAGCGGAGCTGGTCGCGGAGCTCAAGCCCCGCCAAGTCGCGCCGGAGCTCGGCCTCGATGATCGAGCGGCCCCATTCAGAGGCGTCCTCGCCCCTGGCCGCGGCGACCCTCTTGATGGCCGCGAGAGTCCGGCTGGGGACACGCATGCGATAGACGGCATTCTTGCGCATGCTGATGGTGTAGCTACGTTGCGGCTACACTTCAACCCTGCCGAACTCTCCTGGAGGTGGACTACTTCCTCCGCCACGAGCGCGAGCCCATGGCAGTCCTCCTGGAGGACCTGTCGCGTGGTTCGTTCAAGTATGCCGGCCCCGAGTTGGTGATGCTCGGTCGAGCCATGCGCGTCGACCAACAGCTTGCCGACCGGGAGCTCGGGCTCGTGGCCTCGATCATCGCGCTTGCCGAGGATCTCGGTGTGTACCGCCTGGCACCCGCGATGTGCCTTGCTTCAGCGCGGCTCGGCTGCGCGCGGAGGGAAATCGTTCGATCTTGTCCATCGGCCCAGCATGGAGAGTCAAGCGTTGACCGAAAGACCCTGTGTCGCCGCACGTCCCGATGCTGGCCGAGCTTGTGCTGCCTCTTCTATGCGATGCCCTCACGCAGTTGGAGAGGCAGGAGGGAGGCCTGGCGCAAGAAATCGGGACTACCAGTGCGCGTCCACGTCTCCTCACGGTGAAGGAGGCCGCCGCTCAGCTCCGCGTCTCGACGGCGACCGTCTACGGCCTCTGCGAGCGGGGGCGGCTGCCGTACGTCCGGGTCTCGGTGCACGCGATACGGATCGCCGAGGCGGACCTCTCGGCGTTCATCCGCGGCTGGCGCTCGAGCGAGGCATGACTGACCCCGCCGGGGGCGCCTTCCCGCCGATCGCCTGCTTTCCCGCCGCCGATGACCCGGCGAGTTGACGATCAGCTATGACATAGCTATGTCTTGTCTGGTGAGGCTGACGGCCGCTCCGGACACCGCCCAGTGGCTGGGGACGCGACCCCAGCTGGAGTGGGACGCAGGCAACAGCACCAAGAGCCAGAGGAAGCATGGCTTCAGCGCCGCGGACGTGGAGAGCATCCTGGACGCGGCGGTCCTGTTCGCTGGCCGGACCGTCGAGCCGGCACACGACGAGCCGCGCTACCTGCTCCTCGGCGTCACCGCGGGCGGCCGCGATGCCGCGCTCATCTTCACGCGGCGCGGCGATTTGCTGCGTCCGATCAGCTGCCGTGCGATGCGGAAGCGGGAGAAGGAGGCCTACGATGCAGCGACGTAAGACGAGTGCCCGTGGTCGGGCCATGAAGAACGCTCGGGGCGCCCGTGACGCGACGCTGCGCGAGTTCAAGGAGCGCGACCTCGCCGGGGACATCGAGTCCGCGGGGACCGCCGTCGTCGTGCGCCCCCAGCGGCCGACGTCCATCCTGCTCAGCGACGAGCTCAAGGCAGCGCTCCGGAAGCGCGGGCAGGAGCTCGGTGTCGGGTACCAGACCGCCGCCAAGATGATCCTCGCCAAGTACGTCAACGCGAAGCTGTAGTGTCGATCGGGGTCGGGTTGGGCGCGACGGCATAGCCGCCAGCCAAGCAACGGGCTCGGCAGCTCCAGAGGTGACGCTTGGCGCTCAAGCTCAAGAAGTGGGACACAGCGGAGCAGCTGAGGACGGAGGAGGACATCGCCCAGCACCGGCACGCCTGCCTCGAAGAGGTGTTCGGATCTCTAGCGGTGAGAAAAGGGCCGGAACGGCCGATCGGAAACCCTCGGAAGTTCCGGCCCTTCGGATGGAGCGGGAAACGGGATTCGGACCCGCGACCCTCAGCTTGGGAAGCTGATGCTCTACCAACTGAGCTATTCCCGCGTTACCGTCTGGCTTTCTGCCGCGAGGAGCCCCGGCAGTCAAGGGGTTCGGGCAGGGGCGGGGAGGAGCAAGGGCCCGCCGGGGTGCGGGCGGAGGGGCGCGACCGGCGGGACCTTCGATGGAAGAGCGAGCCCTGGAGACGGCCGAGGAGGAGCTCCGGGCGCGGTTCGCGGACCGGGTGCGGGCCACCCCGGCGGCGAGCGATCCCAGGCCCATGGGCTCTGGCGCGCCCAACCGGCACGGGATGCCGCGGCTGCCGCCGCACCAGCGGAGGCGGCTCGACTGGCCGGTGCTCGACCTGGGGATCGTACCGCGCCTCCCTGTCGAGGAGGTCAGGCTCGCGGTGGATGGCGCGGTGGAGCGGCCGCTCTCGCTCTCCTACCCAGACCTGCTGGCGCTGCCGCAGGCCACGGCCGAGGTGGACTTCCACTGCGTGACCGGCTGGAGCCGCCTCGACCTCAGGCTCGGAGGGGTGCGCCTCGCCACCGTGGCGGCGCTGGCCTGGCCGCGCCCGGAGGCGACCCACGTCCTCCTCCACGCCCGCGACGGCTACACCACCAACCTCCCGCTGGAGGAGGCGCTCAAGGAGGACGTGCTCCTGGTCCACACCGCCCAGGGCGCTCCGCTCTCGGTGGAGCACGGCGGGCCGCTGCGGCTCCTGGCGCCGGAGCTGTGGGGCTACAAGAGCGCCAAGTGGCTCTCGCGGGTCGAGGTCCTCACCCGCAACGTGAAGGGCTACTGGGAGCGGAACGGGTACTCGGACGGCGCGCACCCCTGGCGGAACGACCGGGAGTCGCGCGGCGGGTGAGGCGCAAGGGCGGGCCGCCGCCCGGCTACTTCTTCTTCGCGAACCGCCGGAAGAAGCCGACGATCTGGGAGGTGGCGCCGCCCCAGTCGAGCTCCTCGGCCGGCTCGTCCTCCTCGCCCTCGATCCACAGCCCGCCGCAGGACTCGCAGGAGTCGTAGTGCAGGCTCCGCTTCTCGCCGCCCTCGACGGTGACCAGGTCGACGTTGCACGCCGGGCACATGCCCGCGATCTCGTCCGGGTTCACCATCCCGCCCAGCACCGACAGGGCCGGCAGGTTGGCGTGCAGGAGGACCTTGTTCAGGTCGGTCGAGTCGACCCACAGCCCTCCACACTCTGCGCACCGGTGGATGGCGCGGTCATCGTGGGAGATCTCCGTGAGTTCGACGGCGCACCGGGGGCAATCCATGACGAGGCAGGTCCTCCTTTGGGGACCTTCGCAGCGACGATCAGACGAGGGGATTCAAGCGAACGAACGCCAGTGCCAGTAATTCTCGGATACTAGACAGATCCGGCGCGCCGTTTCAACGGGGTTTCGCCCCTTCGTCCGACTCGACCACCTTGCGCAGGGCGTCGATCAGCCGCCGGAGCCGCTCCGGGTGGAGCTTCAGGGCCACCCGGTTCACCACCAGGCGGGCGGAAACGTCGAGGACCTCCTCCTCGACGACCAGGCCGTTGGCCTTGAGGGTTTCGCCCGTCTCGGTGATGTCCACGATGGCGTCGGCCAGCCCGAGGGAAGGGGCCACCTCGATCGAGCCGTGCAGCGGGATCACCTCGACCGGGGCGCCCTTGCGGCCGAAGTGGGCGGCCGCCAGGGAGACGTACTTGGTGGCCACGCGGGGGGCCACGCCCCGGGGTAGCGGCCGGGCGTTGCGGGGTCGGGCCACGATCACCTTGCAGCGGCCGATGCCCAGGTCGAGCGGCTCGTAGAGGTCGCAGGGGTCCTCGCGCAGCACGTCCAGGCCGACGATGCCCACTGCGGCCGCCCCGTGCTCGACGTAGCTGGCCACGTCGGCCGCCCGGATGGAGATGAAGCGCAGCCCGGCCGAGGGGGCGTCGGCGCCGAGCTTGCGCGTCCCCTCCAGGAGGCGGCGCGGCGACACGCCCAGCGCCCGCTCGAAGAGCGCCGACGACTCCTGCAGGAGCCTTCCCTTGGGGACGGCCACGGTGATGAGCTCCGGCTCCTCGGGCCGGCCGCGCGCGGTCCTGCTCCTCACGCCTTCACCCTCCGGATTCGCGCCCCCAGGGGCGCGAGCTTCTCCTCGATCCGCTCGTACCCGCGGTCGAGGTGGTAGACGCGCTGGATCTCGGTCTTCCCCTGGGCCGCCAGCCCGGCCAGGACCAGCGCCGCCGAGGCCCTGAGGTCGCTGGCCATGACCGGCGCC
>DATKMW010000017.1:0-10112 GCA_035541675.1 Anaeromyxobacter sp.
CGGCCGCGAACCCGGCCCGGGCGGTGGCCAGCCCGCGCCGTCCGAAGAAGCTCCCCGACGTCCTGCCCGAGGCCGAGGTGGCGGCGCTGGTCGAGGCCCCCGAGGGCGGCCCCCTGGCGCTGCGCGACCGGGCCTTCCTGGAGCTGCTCTACGCCAGCGGCCTGCGCGTCTCCGAGCTCACCGGCCTCGACCTCGGCGACCTGGACCTGCGCGAGGGGCTGGTGCGGGTGCTGGGCAAGCGCCGCAAGGAGCGGGTGGTGCCGGTGGGTGGTCCGGCCCGCCTGGCCCTGGAGCGCTACCTGGCCGAGGCCCGCCCGGCGCTGGCGGCCGGGCCGGAGGGAAGGGGCAGGGGCGCTCCGCTGTTCCTCAACCACCGGGGCGGCCGGCTCACCGCCCGCTCGGTGGCCCGCCTCCTCGGCAAGTGGGTGGCCGCCGCCGGCCTGCCGCGCCACGTGCACCCGCACGTGCTGCGCCACTGCTTCGCCACCCACCTCCTCGGCAACGGCGCCGACCTGCGCGGCATCCAGGAGCTGCTGGGCCACGCCTCGCTCTCCACCACCCAGCGCTACACGCACCTCGACTGGAAGCGGCTGGCCGCGGTGTACGACCAGGCGCACCCGCGGGCCAAGGCTCCGGCCAGGCCCTGAGGGTGGGCCTGGCGCCGGGCGCCCCACCTCCCGGGTTGCCCGCCCGGGCCGCCCGCGCTACCCATGTGCGATGCGCGCACTCCACGGGACGACCGTCCTCTGCGTCCGCCGCGAGGGCAAGGTGGCCATGGCCAGCGACGGCCAGGTCACGCTGGACAAGACCGTCATGAAGGCCACCGCCCGGAAGGTCCGGCGCCTGGCCGAGGGGCAGGTGCTGGCCGGGTTCGCCGGCGCCACCGCCGACGCCTTCCAGCTCTTCGAGCTCTTCGAGAAGAAGCTGAAGGAGCACGCCCGTTCCTTGCCGCGGGCAGCGGTGGAGCTGGCCAAGCAGTGGCGCACCGACCGGATGCTGCGAAGGCTGGAGGCCTTGCTGGTGGTGGCCGACCGCGAGCACGTGCTGGTGGTATCCGGGGCCGGGGACGTCATCGAGCCGGACCCGGTGCCGGGCGGGGCCGCGGTGGCCATCGGCTCGGGCGGCCCCTACGCGCTGGCCGCGGCGCGGGCGTTGCTCTCCCACTCGACCCTGGAGGCGAGGGCCATCGCCGAGGAGGCCCTCAAGCTGGCCGCCGAGATCTGCATCTACACCAACGCGAACCTCACCGTGGAGGAGCTGCCGTGAACCCGCAGGACCTCACGCCCCGGGAGATCGTGGCCGAGCTGGACCGCTACGTGGTCGGCCAGGCCGCCGCCAAGCGGGCGGTGGCGCTGGCCCTGCGCAACCGCTGGCGCCGCCACCGGGTGGCCGCCGACCTGCGCGAGGAGATCCTGCCCAAGAACATCATCCTCATCGGCCCCACCGGCGTGGGGAAGACGGAGATCGCCCGTCGGCTGGCGCGCCTGGCCGGGGCGCCCTTCGTCAAGGTCGAGGCCTCCAAGTTCACCGAGGTGGGCTACGTGGGGCGAGACGTCGACTCGATGGTGCGGGATTTGGTCGAGGCGGCGGTGAAGCTGGTCAAGGAAGAGGAGATGCAGAAGCTCCGCGAGCGGGCCGCCGAGGCCGCCGAGGACAAGGTCCTCGACGCGCTCGGCCACGGCGGGCTGGGCCACGGGCTCCGCGGGGCGGTGGCGCGAGTGCGGGGCGAGGGCGAGGCCGACCGGCCGGCGGCGGCCGGCACGCGCGAGCGCGCCCGGGCCCAGCTCCGCGCCGGCACGCTCGACGACGAGTCGGTGGAGGTGGAGGTGGCCGAGCGGGCCGTGCCGGTGATGCCGTTCATGGGGCCGGGCATGGAGGACATGGCCCAGGGCCTCCAGGACATGGTCCAGGGCTTGGGCAACAACCCCATCCTCTCCATGCTCGGGGGCGGGCAGAAGCGGCGCAAGCGCCGGGTCCGGGTGCGGGAGGCGCTGGAGCTGCTCACCCAGGAGGAGGCGGCCCGGATGGTGGACATGGAGCGGGTCATCCGGGAGGCGCTGGAGCGGGCGCAGAACGCGGGCATCGTCTTCATCGACGAGATCGACAAGATCGCCGGCAGCGACGGCGCCGTGCGCGGACCGGACGTCTCCCGGGGAGGGGTGCAGCGCGACCTCCTGCCCATCGTGGAGGGCTCCAACGTCAACACCAAGTATGGCGTGGTGAAGACCGACCACGTGCTCTTCATCGCCGCCGGCGCCTTCCACACCGCCAAGGTGTCCGACCTCATCCCCGAGCTGCAGGGCCGCTTCCCCATCCGCGTGGAGCTCGACCCGCTCACCCGCGAGGACCTGGTGCGCATCCTCAGGGAGCCCAGGAATAGCCTGGTGCGCCAGTACACGGCGCTGCTGGCCACCGAGGGCGTGGACGTCCAGTTCCGCGACGACGCCATCGAGGAGCTGGCCCGGATCGCCGCCGAGGTGAACGAGCGGATGGAGAACATCGGCGCCCGGCGGCTCCACACGGTCATGGAGCGGCTGCTCGATCCCATCTCCTTCGATGCCGCCGACTTGCGCGGCCAGCGCATCGCCGTCGACGCCGCCATGGTGCGCGAGCGGCTCCAGGGGATCGCGCAGGACGAGGATCTCTCTCGCTACATCCTTTGAGCGAGGAGCGCGCCGCTGGTATAAGCGCCTGCATGGCGGACAACTCGCAGTGGGCGGAGCGGGCGGGGAGGGTCCTCACCCCGAACTACCGGCAGCAGCCGGTGGCGTTGATCCGGGGCGAGGGCGTGCGCCTCTTCGACGCCGAGGGCAACGCCTACTACGACTTTCTGGGCGGCGTGGCGGTGGACGTGCTCGGCCACTGCCATCCGGCCCTGGTCCGGGCGCTGGAGGAGCAGGCCCACACGCTGTGGCACGTCTCCAACCACTTCTACATTCCCCGGCAGGTCGAGCTGGCCGAGGCGCTCCTGGCCGCAACCCCCTTCGCGGCGCGGGCCTTCTTCTGCAACAGCGGCGCCGAGGCCAACGAGGCCATGCTCAAGCTGGCCCGGAAGTTCCACGCCGACCAGGGGCACCCCGAGCGGCACGAGATCGTCGCCTGCCACGACTCCTTCCACGGCCGCACCCTCTTCACCGTGTCGGTGGGAGGCCAGCCCAAGTACCGGCAGGGGTTCGAGCCGGTGGTGCCGGGCATCCGCCACGTCCCCTACGGTGACCTGGCCGCGCTGGAGGCGGCGCTCACCGACCGGACCGCCGCCTTCGTGGTCGAGCCGATCATGGGCGAGGTGGGCGTCGTCCCGGCCCCCGAGGGATATCTCCGGGCCGCGCGGGAGCTGACCCGCCGGCGCGGCGTCCTCCTCTGCCTGGACGAGATCCAGACCGGCATGGGGCGCACCGGCAAGATGTGGGCCCACCAGGGCGAGGAGATCGCCCCCGACCTCATGAGCAGCGCCAAGGCGCTGGGGGGCGGCTTCCCCATCGGCGCGCTGCTGGCCAGCGAGGAGGTCGGCACCCACCTCACGCCCGGCAGCCACGGCTCGACCTTCGGCGGAAACCCGCTCGCCTGCGCCGTGGCCCTGGCCGTGCTGCGGGAGCTGCAGGGCGGCGTCCTGGAGCGCTCGCGGGTGGTGGGCGCGCGGCTGCGGGCTGGGCTGGAGGCGCTCTCCGAGGGCGGGCGGCTGCGCGCGGTGCGCGGCCGCGGGATGCTCCTCGCCGTCCTCGTCACGGGGGTCGCGGCCGCCGAGGTCATGCGGGCGGCCAGGGCCCGGGGGGTCCTGGTGAACGCCATCGGCGAGGACGTCCTCCGCCTCGCCCCCCCGCTCACCCTCACCGCAGCGGAGGCCGACGACGCCGTGGCCCGGATCGGGGCGGCCCTGGCGGCCGCCCCGGCGCTCGCACCCAGGGGTTGAACATGCCCAGACCCGTCCGCCAGAAGCGCGACTTCCTGCGCCTCACCGACCTCGACCGCTCCGAGCTGCTCGAGCTCATCGAGCGCGCCGCCGAGTGGAAGCTCCTGGGCCGCGGGGGACCGCGGCCGCTGGAGGGGCGTACCATCGGCATGATCTTCGAGAAGGCCTCCACCCGCACCCGGGTCTCCTTCGAGGTGGGCGCCCACCAGCTCGGCGCGCACGCCATCCCGCTCTCCTCCCGGGACACCCAGCTCGGACGCGGCGAGCCCATCAAGGACTTCGCGCGGGTGATGGCCCGCTACGTCGACGCCCTGGTGATCCGCACCTTCGCCCACGCCACCGCCGAGGAGATGGCCCGCTTCGCCGACGTGCCGGTGGTGAACGCGCTCACCGACTCCTCCCACCCCTGCCAGCTCTTGGCCGACCTGCTCACCGTGGCCGAGCGCTTCGGTGCCGACGCGCTCGCCAAGGGGGGCCTGCGGGTGGCCTGGGTGGGCGACGGCAACAACATGGCCAACAGCTGGCTGGAGGCCTGCGTGCTGCTCGGGTTCGATCTGGTGCTGGCCTGTCCGGCGGGCTACGACCCCGACCCGGCCCTGCTGGCGCGTTGCGGCGGACGGGCCCGCCTGGTCCGCAACCCCTCCGAGGCCGCCACCGGCGCACACGTCCTCAACACCGATGTCTGGGCCAGCATGGGACAGGAGGGCGAGGCCGAGGAGCGCCGGCGTCGCTTCGCCGGCATCATCGTGGACGAGGCGCTGGTGGCCCGGGCCCGGCCCGACGCCATCGTCCTCCACTGCCTGCCGGCCCACCGCGGCGAGGAGATCTCCGACGCGGTCATCGAGGGGCCGCAGTCGGCGGTCTTCGACGAGGCCGAGAACCGGCTCCACGCCCAGAAGGCGCTCCTCGAGCTGCTGCTGGCGGGCCGATAGCCGCCGGGACACCCGGCGGCGCTCCGGCACCGGCCGGCGGTCGAGACGTGGGTAAGTAGGCGACTTGACTCGTTTGTTGACCTACCGCCGCGGCCATCTGTAATCTCGGAGAGGTGCCGGCCAGCCAAGGAAGACGGTGAACGTGGAGCGCGACGCGGAAGCCGTGTACGACCCGGCGGCCCTGGCCGAGGACGTGGACCTCGACCTCGAGCGGCGGAAGGAGATCCTCCACGCCGAGGCGGTGGCGGCGGGCGGTACCCTTTGGCAGGCGCTGGGGCTGCCCTGGAACGCGCCGACCAGCGCGGTCAAGAGCGCCTACCTCGAGGCGGCCAAGGTGTTCCACCCCGACCGCTACGCCGGGAAGCGGCTGGGGACCTACCGCGCTCGGCTGGAGCGGATCTTCCGGCGAGCGACCGAGGCGCGCGACGTCCTCGGCGAAGAGACCCGGAGGGCGGCCTACGCCCGCACCACGGCGCCCGCCACCGAGTTCACCAAGATGGAGGCCCGCAAGCTCGACGACGAGCGGCGCTCGGCCGAGCGCCGGGCGCGGCTGGCGCGCCAGAACCCGCTGGTGGCCCGGGCGGCGCGGGTGGGCGAGCTGGTGGGCCGGGGCAAGGCCGCCCTGGAGCGCGGCGACTTCCTGGCCGCGGCCAACGACCTGCAGCTGGCCCAGAGCATCGACCCGAGCAACCCCGAGCTGTCGGCGCTGGCCGCCGAGGCCAAGCGCCGGGGCGCCGCCCAGCGGGCCGCCGACCAGTTCGACAAGGCCATGGCGGCGGAGGCCATGGGATCGTTCTCCGCGGCCGCGGCCGGGTACCGGGCCGCCCTGGACGCCGACCCGCGCCACGTCCGCGCCGCGGCGGCCGGGGCGCGGATGGCGCTGAAGCTGGGCGATCTCTCCACCGCCCGGGAGATGGCGCAGGCGGGCGTGCGGGCCGGGCCGGGCCTGGGGGTCGCGCACGAGGCCCTGGGAATGGTGCTCGAGGCCCAGGGCGACAAGAAGGAGGCCCGGCGCGCGCTGGAGAAGGCGCTGGAGCTCGATCCCAAGCTGGAGCTGGCCAAGGAGCGGCTGAAGAAGCTGCGCTGGGGCATCCTCGGATGAGCGATCAGGAACCGGCCATCGGGATCGACCTGGGGACGACCAACTCGGTCGTGGCCACGGTGCGCGACGGGGTCCCCCGGGTGATCCCCAACCGTGCTGGCCAGGCGCTCACCCCCTCCATCGTGGCCGTGGCCAAGAACGGCAAGAAGCTGGTGGGAGCCCTGGCCAAGCGGCAGGCCATCACCAACGCCGAGAACACCGTCTTCGCCGCCAAGCGGCTCATCGGCCGGCGCTGGGGCTCCAAGGAAGTGGAGGACGCGCGCCGCGTGCTCCCCTATCCGCTGGTGGCGGGGCCGGAGGGCAACGACGTTCGGGTGCAGCTGGCCGGCCACACCTACGCCATCCCCGAGATCTCGGCCATGGTGCTGTCCGAGCTCAAGGCCGACGCCGAGGCCTGGTTCGGGCGACCGATCAGCCGCGCGGTCATCACCGTCCCTGCCTACTTCAACGACGGGCAGCGGCACGCCACCAAGGACGCCGGGCGCATCGCCGGCCTGGAGGTCCTGCGCATCATCAACGAGCCCACCAGCGCCGCCCTGGCCTACGGCTTCGGCAAGCAGGTGGAGCGAAAGGTGGTGGTGTTCGACCTGGGCGGCGGCACCTTCGACATCTCCATCCTCGACATCGGCAAGAGCGTCTACGACGTGGTGGCGGTGGGCGGTGACACCTACCTGGGCGGCGAGGACTTCGACCGCCGCATCATCGACTGGCTCACCTTCGGCTTCGCCAAGGAGAACGGCGGCGTCGACCTGCGCGAGGACAAGATGGCGCTGCAGCGCCTCAAGGACTCGGCCGAGCGGGCCAAGATCGAGCTCTCCGGCACCTCCACCGCCGCCATCCACCTGCCCTTCCTGGTGGGCGGCGGAGAGGGCAAGCCGGCGCTCCACCTCGACCGGCAGATCGGGCGGGAGAAGCTGGAGGAGCTGACCCGGGACCTGGTCGATCGCTGCATCGCCGTGACCGAGCGGACCCTCAAGGACGCGGGCGTGCGCCCGGCCCAGGTCGGCGAGGTGATCCTGGTGGGCGGCATGACCCGGATGCCCCGGGTGCAGAAGGCGGTGAAGGACTTCTTCGCCCGGGAGCCCTGCCGCGGCGTTCACCCCGAGGAGGTGGTGGCGCTGGGGGCCGCCATCCAGGCGCACGCGCTCACCGCGCCGCAGTCGGGCGCCGAGGTGCTGCTCCTCGACGTCACCCCGCAGAACCTGGGGATCATGGTGGTGGGCGGCTACTTCCAGACCATCATCCCCCGCAACACCACCGTCCCCACCAGCGAGACCCACCTCTTCACCACCGTGCAGGACAACCAGACCGCGGTCCGCATCGCGGTCCTCCAGGGCGCCAGCGAGCGCGCGGTGGACAACGAGCTCCTGGGCGAGTTCGTGCTGGGAGGCATCCGACCCGCCCGCCGGGGCGAGGTGGAGATCGAGGTCACCTTCGAGATCAGCGCCGACGGCATCGTCGGCGTGTCGGCCCGCGACGTGGTCACCGGCCAGCAGCAGTCCATCACCGTCACCGCCACCTCCGGTCTCACCGAGGAGGAGATGAAGCGCATCCTCGACGAGCGGGTGGACGAGCTGCTGGAGAAGAAGCAAAGCACCCAGGAGTACGAGCTGCGCAAGGATCGCGTCGGTCCGGTGCTGGCGGAGATCGAGGGGCTGCGGCCCGCGGTCCAGGAGGCGCTGGAGCGGACCCGCTTCGGCAAGGACGCGGTACAGAAGGCCGAGGGCGTCCTGGCGCGCGTCCGCCAGGCCATGGACGCCCACGACTCGGCCGCCCTGGCCGAGCTGGAGGAGGCGCTGGAGCGGACCCTGCAGCTGTTCAAGGGGCTGGCCGAGGCCGGACGCGGTCAGGGCCCGGGCCGGGGTGACGGATGATCGACGTCGCCGCCCTCATCGACCAGGGGATCAAGGCCTACGTCTCCGGCCGCGTGGGCGAGGCCCTGCGCTCGTTCCAGGAGGTGCTGGAGAAGGACCCCGGCAACCCGCGGGCCCGCTCCTACCTCCTGCTCCTCCACGGCGGCGCCACCGGCGCGGTCCCCGAGGTGGCCCCGGTGCCCCTGCCCGCGCCGGACGGGAAGGGCAAGGCGGCCTCGCCCGAGGGCCGCGTGCCGCTCCCCGGCCCCGAGGGCAAGCACCCCGCGCCGGCCGCAGCGCCGGCGGGGGAGGGGTTCGCCCCCTCGCCCTGGGACGAGGGTCCGGCCGCGGTGGCGACCTTCGTGCTCGACCCCGACGGCGGGCTGGACCTCCAGGCCGTCGCCGACAAGTCCGACCTCCGCCCGCTGGTGCCCGACGGCTCGCCGCCGCCGCCGGTCCAGGCCTCCGCCCGCAAGGAGGTCGACGTCTGGATGCAGGCGGCCAAGGAGCTCTTCGCCCTGGGCGACTTCACCGGGTCGCTCGAGCTCATCGAGAAGATCCTCCAGGTCGACCCGGACCACGGCAGCGCCCGCGACTACCTGCGCCAGAACGAGGCCACCCTCATCGCCATGTACGAGTCGAAGCTCGGGCCGCTGGCGGGCGTTCCCCGCCTGGCCATCAAGCCCGAAGAGGTCATGTGGCTGAATCTCGATCACCGGGCCGGCTTCCTGCTCGCCCAGATCGACGGCACGGTGGACTACGAGGCGCTGTTCGCGCTCTCGGGCCTGCCGCGGCTCGACACGGCGCGGATCCTCGCGAATCTCATCGCCGACGGGGTGATCACGAGCTGAGCGCGGGCGCCCGCCGGGGCCCGAGCGGCTCCCCCGCCGGGGTCGTACGCATCCACCTTGCGGTCGGGCGAGCGGTCGTCGCGATCTCGGCCGGCAAGGCCTGGCGCCCCGGGCGGCGAAAGCGCCCGTTTAGCCGATCGTCCCTTTCCCGCTGGCCTGGGCGGATGGCCGCGGTTCCCGTCCGGTGCTAGCGCCAGGCGGGTTGCCCCGCCAGGCTTGCTGGAACCCTTTTCCGGCCTGAGCGGCCCTGCGAGCACCAACGTGTGGATAGTCAGGCTGGCCCTTCGCAGACCCTACACCGTCGCGACGCTGTGCATGCTGATCGCGATCTTCGGTCTGCTCTCGCTGTCGCGCATCCGGGTCGACATTCTCCCCTCGGTCGACATCCCGGTCGTGGTGGTGGTCTGGAACTACCCGGGGCTGTCGGCGGAGGAGATGGAGAAGCGGGTGGTGTTCCTCACCGAACGGGCCATCTCCACCACCGTCAACGACATCGATCACATCGACTCACAGTCGATCTCCTCGATCGGGATCGTCAAGGTCTACTTCCAGCCCGGGACCGACATCGCCGCGGCCATCGCCCAGATCACCGGGGTGACCAACACCACCCTGCGGAGCATGCCGCCGGGGATCACCCCGCCCATCGTCATCCAGTTCAACGCCAGCAACGTCCCGGTGGCGCAGCTCACGGTCTCGGGCGACCAGGCGGGCGAGCAGCAGCTCTTCGACTATGGCCTCAACGTGCTGCGCCTGCGCCTGTTCACCATCCCGGGGCTGGCCACCCCGGCGCCCTTCGGCGGGCGTCAGCGGCAGGTGATGGTGGATCTCCGCGCCGAGCGGCTGGCGGCGACGGGGCTCTCCCCCCAGGACGTGGTCAATGCGCTGAGCGGGGGCAACGTCATCCTCCCGGCCGGCACCGCTCGCCTGGGCGACATCGATTTCGACGTGCAGCTCAACAACAGCCCGCTCCAGATCGAGGAGTTCAACGAGTTGCCGGTGAAGGTGGCGAACGGGCAGCTCATCCGGCTGGGTGACGTGGCCCACGTGCACGACGGCTTTGCCACCCAGACCAACGTGGTCAACGTGGACGGGCGCCGCTCGACCTATCTCGCCCTGCTCCGCAAGAGCGGCTCGAGCACGCTCGCGGTGGTGGACGCCGTGAAGGAGATGCTCCCGGCGCTGCAGAAGGCGGCGCCCAACGGGGTCGAGCTGAAGCTCGACTTCGACCAGAGCGTCTTCGTCCGTGCGGCGGTGCGGGAGGTGCTGCGGGAGGGGCTCTTGGCCGGGCTCCTGGTCTCGCTCATGATCCTCTTCTTCCTGGGGAGCTGGCGGGGCATGGTGATCGTGTGCAGCTCGATCCCCGTCGCCCTGCTCGTGGCGGTGATCGGGGTCTTCCTCGTGGGGCAGTCGCTGAACCTCATGACGCTCGGGGGCCTGGCCCTGGCCATCGGGATGCTGGTGGAC
>DATKMW010000018.1:0-18227 GCA_035541675.1 Anaeromyxobacter sp.
CTGGTGGGCGGAACAGGCTTCGAACCTGTGACCCTCGCCTTGTAAGGGCGACGCTCTACCCCTGAGCTATCCGCCCAAAGGCGCGGAGGCGGGGGGGTTCTAGCCCGGCCAGGGGCCCATGTCAACGGGCCACCGCGGCACCCGCCCGCTGCCGATACAAGCTCCAACCCCTGGATCTCCAGGGGCTTTGCGCCGCGGGACGGGTTCCAGGGCGCCGGACGGAGAACCCGGCTCCGCGCCCCCGTCCCGGGGAGAGGGTACAGCCGCCGGGAGTCGGGGGCGCGCAGGGATGGTAATGGTAGCGGGTGGCCGACCAGGAGAGGCCGAAGGGCACGCCCGATGGCGGGGAGGCCGAGAACGGCCTGGCCGCCGAGCTCTTGGGCCGCCACGTGCTGGTGGTGGACGACGACGGCCAGGTGCGCGCGATCCTGTCGCGGCAGCTCCAGGCCTACGGCGTGGTGGTGGACACGGCGTCGGGCGGCGCCCAGGCCATGGCCATGCTCGACCGCGACCGCTTCGACGCGCTGATGCTCGATCTGGACATGCCGGGCGTGACCGGCCTCGACGTCCTGCTGCACGTGCAGCGGGCGGCGCCCTCGCTGCCGGTGGTGGTGGTGACCGGGACCTTCGAGGCGGAGCGGATCGAGGGCGCGGCCGAGGTGCTGGCCAAGCCGGTGGAGGCGAAGGTCCTCCGCGCCACCCTGGCCCGCGCCATCCGCGGCGCGGCCAAGAGCTAGCCGCCTCACCCGCAGAAGCGCTCGATCGCTCGCGCCAGCACGCCGGCGGCCTTCTCCGCCTCGGCCAGCCCCACGTGCTCTCCGGTGCGGTGAGCCACCCGGATGTCGCCGGGCCCGAAGACGCAGGCCTCCGCCCCCATGCCGATGACCTCGGGCAGCTCCGTCCCGAAGGGCACGGTGGTGGAGGGGTGGCCGCTCTCCGCCTCCAGGAAGCGCACGATCTCCGCCTCGGGCGGCGTCACCGCGGCGGCATCGGCGCGCAGCGGGTCGATCTCGGCGCGGAGCCGGCCACCGCTCCGGGCGGTGAGGCGGTCCAGCGCCTGCTCCAGGAGCCGCAGCGCCCGGCGCGGGTCCTGGCCGGGGAGCGGGCGCCACTCGTAGGAGAACCGGCACTCGCCGGCCACGATGTTGCGGGCCTTGCCGCCCTGGATGACCCCCACGTTCCAGGTGCAGCACGGCGGGGAGAACTGCGGGTCGACCTCTCGGGCCAGCTCGGCGCCGATGGCCTCCACCTCGGGCCAGAGCTCCCCCACCGCGTGCACGGCCGAGGCGCCCAGCTCCGGGTAGGCGCTGTGGCCCTCCAGCCCGAAGAGCCGGACCTCCACTGCGCAGTAGCCCTTGTGGGCCCGCACCGGCACCAGGCTGGTCGGCTCGCCCACGATGGCGTGGCGCGGGTGCACCCGGCCCTCGGCCAGCACCTGCTTGGCCCCCAGGCACCCCACCTCCTCGTCGGCGGTGAAGACCAGCGCCAGCGGGGCGCGCCGCGGCCGGGCCTGAGCCGCCGCGGAGAGCGCCGCGGCCAGGAAGGCCTTGGTGTCGGCGGACCCTCGCCCGTACAGCCTGCCGTCGCGGACCTCGGCGGAGAGGGCCTCCTTCCACTCCGGGTCGAAGGGGACGCAGTCGGTGTGGCCCACCAGCGCCAGCCCGCCCCCGGCCTCCGGCCCCATCCGGCAGACCAGGTTCCCCTTCTCCACGCCGGCCGCGTCCAGCCAGGTGCTGCGCCGGGCCTCGAAGCCCAGGCGGCGGGCCTCGCCCTCCAGCAGGTCGAGCACCGGCCGGTTGGGCCTGGCCGAGGTGGAGTCGATGCCCACCAGCTCCCGGAGCAGGGGGACGAGGTCCATGCAGGGGAGCCTACGCGACCTGCGCGCCCGGCGCCGCTTTCCCGACCGGCAGGCCCCTCCCGGCGCGCGGGCGAGCTTCCACCCTCGGTCCGCACCCACCCCGGCGCCGGTTCCGGTGGGCCGGGGGGGCCGCGCGCGATATGATGCGCCGGTGCCAGCGCCGCTCGCGCAGGACGGGGGACCTTAGATGGCCACCGGGCGCATCCTCGTCGTCGACGACGAGCCCTTCTTCCAGGAGCTGTTCCGCGAGGCCCTTGCCGCGGCCGGCCACGCCACCCGCACCGCCGCCTCGGCCGAGGAGGCGCTGAAGCTGCTGGGGGAGGAGCGCTTCGACCTCCTGGTCACCGACATCGTCCTGCCCGGACTGGACGGGGTGGCGCTGGTCCGGGAGGCCCGCCACCGCGACCCGGAGCTCGAGGCGGTGGCCGTGACCGGCCACGAGGACGTCCGGCTGGCGGTGCAGGCCATGAAGGCGGGCTGCGCCGAGTTCCTCACCAAGCCGGTCGACCGGGGCGAGCTGGCCGAGGTGGCCGACCGGGTGCTGCAGCGCGTGCGGCTCCGGCGCGAGCACTCCCAGCTCCTCAGCGAGAACCTGGAGTTCTCCCGTTCCCAGGCCATCTACCGGCAGGGGCTGCAGATCCTCTCCACCCTGGACGGCGAGAAGCTGCAGGACCTGGTCCTCTCCATCCTGGCCAGGGTGACCGACGCCCAGGGCGCCGCGCTCTGGCTCCTCGACGAGAAGGGGCAGCTCCAGCTGCGCAGCTACCGCGGGCTGGTGGACCGGGCGGCGCTGCCGTCGCTCGTCGACCCCCGCGACGCTCGCTGGGCCGGCGTGTTCCAGCCGGGGGCGCCGCGGCTCGACCCCTTCGGCGGGACGGGCGGGGCGTTCCTGGTGCCGCTGGCGGTCGACGAAGAGAGGCTGGGCATGGCGCTGCTCTCCGACCGCGCCCGCGGCCACTTCGGCCCCGAGGACCACGCCGCGGCCACGACGGTGGCCGACTTCGCGGCCATCGCCGTGCGCAACGCCCGCCGCTTCCAGGCGCTGGAGCGGATCGGGCTGCGCGACCGGGACACCGGCGCCTACAACCTGGCCTACTTCGTCGACTACGCCGGCAAGGAGTTCTACAAGGCGCGCCGCTACGGCCGCGCCTTCTCGCTGCTGGTCCTCTCCATCGACAACGTCGACCAGCTCCGCCGCGAGGTAGGGCGGGAGCCCTACCGTCGGGCGGTGCGCGAGGTGGTGGCGGCGGTGGCGCGGGTCTCGCGGGACGCGGACATCCTGGCCAAGGTGTCGGAGGGCGAGTACTACGTGCTCCTCCCCGAGACCGACTACTTCGGCGCCCTCATGTTCCAGCGGCGTGCCCTGGACGAGATCCGGCGCGCCGAGGTCATCCGCCAGGTGGAGGAGCGCGCCCCGGTGCTCCTCTCCATGGGGGCGGCCACCTTCCCCAAGGACGGGGAGGACTTCGACGAGCTGCTCCACTGGGCCAAGGACCGGATCGGCGAGCAGCGCGGCTCGCTCCTGCGCCGGCTCCACCTCGACGACCTCGACGCCTCCGCCTTCTGGGAGCTGGCGGACGTGCTCCTCTCCGACGCTCCCTTGCCGGAGAGCTCGCCCTCGGCCCGGCTCGAGGCCGACCCCGAGCTGCTGGCCTCGGCCCAGCGCGAGGCGGCCCGCGAGGTGGCCCGCGACCCGCGCGCCCGCGGCCAACTCTACCTGGGCACCCGGGGGCCGGTGGGCGCGGCCCCGCTGCGGGCGGCGCTGCCGGCCGGCGACCCCGCCGCCCGCGCCGGGGACCAGGCCATGCGGGTGTACGTCCTGGGGGCGCGCGGGGGCGGGCCCGACGCCACCCCGCACCCGCTGGTCACCGAGGTGTACCTGGACGGCGACAAGCGGCTGGCCGAGCACGAGTTCCTCCTCTTCATGTCCGAGCGCTCCGCCTACGCCCTCCTGGCCGGCCCCGGGGGCCGGGCCTTCCACACCTCCGACGTCCCGCTGGTGGACGCCCTGGTCTCCAAGCTGCAGGCGCTCTACGACCTCCAGCCGCTCTAGCCCGCGCCATGCCCCCTGCCCGGAAGATCCTCTTCGCCGACCCCGACCCCGCCACGGTCCGGCTGCTGGCGCCCGCGCTCCGCCGCCTCGGCTACCAGGTCCACTCCGCCCGCGACGGCTCGCGGGCGCTGCAGGTGGCCATCCTCCGCTTCCCCGACCTGGTCATCTTCGACGAGCGCTGCCCGCTGCTCGACGCGCGCACCTTCGTGCGCATCCTGCGGACCAACCCCCGCACCGAGCGGATCCCGGTCATCCTCACCGGCGAGGAGCAGGACCTGGACCGGGCCCGGCTCGGCACCTACCTGCGCAAGCCCTTCCACCAGGACGAGGTCCTGGCCCGCATCGAGCAGGTCCTCCGCCGGGTGGAGGCGGCCCGGGCCGTCTCCGGCGAGAGCCGGGAGATCGAGGGCAACCTGGCCCAGATCCCCCTGGTCGACCTCCTGCAGATCCTCTCCGTGAACCGGAAGACCGGCCGGCTCACGGTGGAGCGCGAGGGGGAGCGGGCGGTCATCGCCCTGCGCGAGGGGCGGGTGCTCGACGCCACCCTGGGGGGCGCGGTGGGCGAGAAGGCCCTGTTCCGGCTCCTCACCCGGCGCGAGGGGCAGTTCGCCTTCGTGCCCGGGTCGCCGGGCGAGGCGGTGGCCGAGCGGATCGACCGCCGGGTGGAGGAGCTGATGCTGGAGGGGCTGCGCCAGGCCGACGAGGCCGCCCGCCTCCAGCCCAGCCTGCCCCGGCCGGACGACACCGTGGAGCTGGCGGTCGGCCCCTCGGAGATCCCCGCCGGCCTCCACCCCATCACCGAGGAGGTGGTCGCGCTCCTCTCCGGCCCGCGGCGCTTCCAGGAGCTGGTCGACCGCTGCCCGGCCTCCGACCTGGAGGTGATGCGGGCGGTGCTGGCGCTCCTGGAGCGAGGGTACGCGCGGCGCCGGGAGGGGGAGCTGCCCCGCGGCCAGGCCGAGCTGCTCGCGCCCCACGAGCTGCTGGCGCTGCGCGCCCGGATCGCCCGCGGCCGGGCCTCGGGGCCGCAGACGGTGGGCAAGGTGGTGGTGGTCGGGGGCGGGCCGCTGGCCCGCCGCGCCGCCCGCGGCCGCTTCCAGGCCATCCCCGGCTACCAGGCGGAGGGCGAGCCGGTGGCCGGGTTCGGCACGGTGGGCCGCATCTCGCTCGGCGACGGCGTCCGCGTGGACGTGACTGAGCTCCCCGCCGAGCCGCGGCTCCGCCCGCTGTGGCGCCCCTTCGCCGCGGGCGCGCTGGGGGTGCTGGTGCTGCTCCCCGCCGAGGGCTGCGAGAGCTTGCTGCTCGAGCTCGGCAGGGTGCTGCGCCTGGCGGTGGTGGTGGTCGGGCCCGGAGAGGTGACCATGCCCGAGGCCCTGCGCGACGGCCCAGCGGCCTTCGAGGGAAGCGACCCGGCCGAGGGGCTGCGGGCGCTCCTGGCCGGGGCCGGCGCCCGCCCGGGCGCCTGAGCCCAGCGGGGCGGGCGCGGCCCGCGATCGACGTCAATCGTGCTTCTCGCGGTAGATCTGGCGCGAGACCCGGTCCTCCTGCCGGTTGACGCGGGCCTTCTCGGCCGGGGTGAGCACGCCGCCGTTGGCGGCCCGATCGCGCCGGACCTCGCGGTGGATGCGGGCCTCCTTCTGCTCCAGGCGGGCGGTTTCACCAGGCGTGAGAGAGCCGCTCTCCACGCCCTGGGCGATGCGGGACTGCTGGCGCTCCTGGCGGCGGTCGACCTCGGCGGCCAGGGAGGGGAGGGCGAGCCCGAGGAGGGCCAGGGCGGCGGCGAGGTGGAAGGCGGTCTTCATGGTGGTCTCCGGTCGGTTCGGCGGACCGGCGATCCCGGCCGCTCGACCGTACCAACACCCGAGGGCGGCCGCGGTTGCGGCCGCGCCGGCCGGGCGCCCCTGTGGGCGCCCGTCCCACCGCGCCGCCACCGCTCAGCTCCTCCCGGCCGCCACCGCCCGGAGGCTGTCCTCGAGCCGCTCCAGGAAGGCGTCGAGCTGCGGGTAGCCGATGGTGAGCGACGGCTCCACCCGCAGCACGCGGCTGTTGATGTAGGTGCCGGAGATCAGGATCTGCCGGGCGAACAGCGCGGTCGCCACCTGGTAGCCGATCTCGTTGGAGGCGAACTCCATGCCCAGCATGAGGCCGCGCCCGCGCGCCAGCCTCAGGACCTGCGGGTGCTTGGCCGCCAGCGCGTTCAGGTGCCGGAGCAGGTGCTCGCCCTTCTCCCCGGCCTGCTGGGCCAGGCCCTCCTCGAGGATGACGTGGATGGTGGCGATGGCCGCGGCGCAAGCCACCGGGTTGCCGCCGAAGGTGGTGGTGTGGAGGAGGGGGTTCTCGATGTACCGCTGCCAGGTCCGCGGCGTGCCCACCACCGCACCGATGGGCATGACCCCGCCCCCGAAGCCCTTGCCGAGCGCCATGAGGTCGGGGGTGACGCCGTCGTGCTCGCAGGCGAACATCTTGCCGGTGCGCGCCATGCCCGACTGCACCTCGTCGAAGACCAGCATGGCGCCGTACTGGTCGCAGAGCTCGCGCGCCTTGGCCAGGTAGCCCGGGGGGGCGACGTTGATGCCGCCCTCCCCCTGGATGGGCTCGATCACCACCGCGGCCACCCGGTCGCCGGTGAAGTCGCCGCTCTTCAGGATCATGGCCAGCGCCTCGGCGTCGCCGAAGGGCACGTGGGTCCAGTCGAGGAGAGGCAGGAACGGCTCGCGGAAGAAGGCCTTGGAGGTCCCGCCCAGCGAGCCCAGCGTCTTGCCGTGGAAGGCGCCGGTGGTCCCGACCAGGCGGCGGCGGTGGGTGGTGAGCATGGCCATCTTGAGGCATCCCTCGACCGACTCGGTCCCCGAGTTGGAGAAGAAGGAGAAGGTGAGGTCGCCCGGGGTGATCATGGCCACCAGCTTGGCCAGGTAGGTGCGGAGCGGGTCGATGAGCTCCTGGGAGTGGATGGCCTGCTTCTGGAGCTGGTCCGTCACCGCCTTCAGCACCTTGGGGTGGCGGTGGCCGGTGACGTAGATGCCGAACCCCCCCAGCATGTCGATGAACTCCTTGCCGTTCACGTCGCGGAAGACGGCGCCCTCGTCCTCCCACTCCACCGCGGTGTAGTCGGTCGAGACCGACTTCCGGTACTGCAGGAAGCCGGCGTTGACGTGCTCGTTCCAGAGCTGCACCGACTCCGCGACGATCCGCTTCCGCTCCTCGGCGGAGAGCGTCTTCTTCGAGACGAGATCCAACGTGCGGGACGACAGGGCGAGCGCGCCCTGGAGATCCTGGGCCATGGGTGACTCCGGTGCTGCGGCGTGGGTGAGCGGCGAGGCGGACGGGCTGCGGCCGGACAGGGTCGGTCAGCGGGCCGGGGGCGGCTGGGGGCTGAGGTTGGGGGTCACGCCAGCACCGCCTGCACGCTCTGGCCGAAGGCCGCGGTGTGCCGGTCCACGTCCTCGGCGGTGGTGGCCGGGCACATGAGCGCCATGTTGTGGAAGGGGGTGACGAGGACGCCGCGGTTCAGCGCCGCCAGGTGCATGTAGCGGTCGAGGAGCGGATCGACCGCCGCCGCCGCCTCGGCGCCGTTCCGCGGCGGGGTGGGCCGGAACCAGTACTCGGCCCGGGCGCCCAGCCGTTTCACGATCCAGGGCAGCCGGTGCTCGGCGATCACCTGCTCGACCCCGGCGGCGAACCGGGAGGCGAGGGCGATCATCCCGGCGTAGGCGTCGGGGGTGAGCACCTCCCGGAGCGTGGCCCGCAGGGCCGCCAGCGCCAGGGCGTTGCCGGCCAGGGTGCCGCCGATCCCGCCGCTGTCGGCGAGCTCGACCGAGGTCCGCGCCCGAAAGAGGCGCGCCACCTCGGCGGTGAAGCCGTAGACCGCGGCCGGGATCCCCGAGGCCAGGGGCTTGCCCACCGTGACGAAGTCCGGATCGAGCCCCCAGGCGGCGGTGCAGCCGCCCGGGCCGGCCGAGAGGGTGTGGGTCTCGTCGTTCACCAGCAGCGCGCCGTGCTCCCGGGTGAGGGCCCGCAGCGCCGGGTGGAACCCGGGGTCGGGGAGCACGATGCCGATGTTGGTCATGGCCGGCTCGGCCAGGACGCATGCCACGTCGCCCCGGGCCAGCTCCCGCTCCAGCGCCGGGACGTCGTTGAACTCGACCACCCGGGTGGTGACGGCCGGGTCGACCGGCGGTCCGAGGTTCCCGGGGCGGGGGCCGACCGTCCCGTCCGGCCGCAGCGTGGCGAAGGCCTCGTCGACGGTGCCGTGGTAGCACCAGTTGAAGACCAGCACCCGGGGTCGGCCGGTGATCTCGCGAGCCATGCGGATGACCGAGCGGTTGGCGTCGGTGGCGGTGGTGGCCAGCTGCCAGTAGGGCAGGGAGAAGCGCCGGGCCAGCTCGGCCGAGACCTCCACCGCGTCCTCTGTGGGCAGCATGAAGGTGAGGCCGCGGTCGAGCTGGGCCTTCATGGCGGCGACCGCCGCGGGCGGGGCGTGGCCGGTCATGGCCCCGGTGTCGCCCAGGCACAGGTCGACGTACTCGAGCCCGTCGACGTCCCGGAAGCGCGCGCCCTGGGCCCGGTCCACGAACAGCGGGAACGGCCCCGGCCAGCGGGTCATCCACCCCATGGGCACGCCATCGTGGAGATGGGCCTTGGCCCGCTCGAAGAGGGCGCGCGAGCGCGGGTGGGCCCTTGCGAAGGCGGCCTCCTCGGCGAGGAGCGCCCGCTCGAGCCTCTGGCGATCGATGGCCGACACGCCGCCCTCCGGTCCGCACAAACCTCGCCACCGGGCGAAGCCCGAGACCCATCCCGCACTAGCACCCGCCATACCAGCGTCCTGCCGCGGTCGTCCGGGGCGCTGCGGGCGAGCCCGGGCCACCCTGGGCCCGATGGGGCGCGAGGAAGCCACGTCCTTTCCAGCACTTACGACGACTTCCTGCATGGGCCCGGCGGCTCCCGAGCTTATGCCAGCTTGCCAACTTCATGCGCTGCGGCATAGATCGCGGCCATGCTGTCGCGACCGGCCTACATCGACCAGCCGCTCCAGGCATGGCTCGCCGGGCAGGGCATCGACGTCGGCGACCTGGCCGACGCCTTCGCCTTGGGGGCGGGGGGCGGCTACGCCATCGCCGACGCGGGCGGGGTGGTCCGCTTCGCCGCCGGGCCCGCTGCCGAGGCGCTGGGCCTCGTCCCGGGGCGGCTCCTGGCCGAGGCGGCCCCCGAGCTCGCGTCCGAGGGGGCCCGGGCGCTCGCCGGGGGGGCGCCGGGCGACGAGGTGGCGCTGAACCGCGGCGAGGCGAGCCTGCTCGCGCGCATCTCCGCCCTCCGCGGCCGAGGGGGGGGCGGCGCGCTCCTGTGCGCGCTCTCCGACGGGGCCAGCCGCGAGGCGGTGCTCCGGCGCATGCGCACCGGCGAGGCGCTGGCCGTGGAGCGGCAGGCCATCATCGACTCCAGCTCCGACGGGCTCTGGGTGTGCGACGGCGAGGCCAACGTGCTGTGCATCAACCCGGCCTCGGCCCGCCTCAACTCCATCGACCCGACCCAGGTGGTGGGGCGGAACATGCGGGAGCTGGTCGAGGAGGGGCTCTTCGACCGCTCGGTCACCCTGGAGGTCATCCGCACCGGCAAGCCCGTGCACATGCTCCAGTCGCGGGGGGGCCGGAAGCTGGTGGTCACCGGCACCCCGGTGCGGGGCGAGGCCGGCGAGCTCCTCCGGGTGGTGGTGAACGAGCGCGATATCACCGAGATCGAGTCCCTGCAGCGCGAGCTGGAGGAGCAGGAGCTGCTCCGGGCCCGCATCCGCGACGAGATGCAGGAGCTGCAGATCGAGAAGCTGGAGTCGACGCGGGTGGTGGCCCGCAGCCCGGTCATGCAGCGGGCGCTGCGCCAGGCGGTCAAGGTCGCGACCGCCGACTCCACCGTCCTCATCCTGGGCGAGTCGGGGGTGGGGAAAGGGCTCTTCGCCGACCTCATCCACAAGCACTCGGTCCGTGCCCAGCGCCCGCTCGTCAAGGTGAACTGCGGCGCCATCCCCGACTCGCTGGTCGAGGCCGAGCTCTTCGGCTACGAGAAGGGGGCCTTCACCGGCGCCCAGGCCCGGGGAAAGGCCGGCTACTTCGAGCTGGCCGAAGGGGGCACGCTCTTCCTCGACGAGATCGCCGAGCTGCCGCTGTCCTCGCAGGTGAAGCTGCTGCGCTTCCTCGAGGACCACCGCATCACCCGGGTCGGGGGCACCGCCAGCCGGGAGCTGGACGTCCGCGTCCTGGCGGCCACCCACCGGGACCTCCAGGAAATGGTGGACCGGGGGCTCTTCCGGCTCGACCTCTTCTACCGGCTCAACGTCATCCCGCTGGCCGTGCCACCGCTGCGGGAGCGGACCGAGTGCATCCTGCCGGTGCTCCGCCACTACATCGACCTGTACGGGGCGCGGTTCGGGACCAGGCGCCGGCTGTCCCGCGCCGCCGCCGACGTCTTGCTCTGCTACCGCTGGCCGGGGAACGTCCGCGAGCTCATGAACCTGTGCGAGCGGCTGGTGGTCATGTCCGAGACGGAGGTCATCGACGTCGGCGACCTGCCGCCCAACCTGGTCACGGCCACCGCCGCCGGGGAGGAGGCGCCGGCGCCCGCGATGGACGACGAGACCACCCTCCAGGAGGCGCTGGAGCGGACCGAGCGCCGGGTGCTGCTCCGCGCCCGGCAGCGGCACGGCAGCCAGACCGACATGGCGCGCGCCCTCGGGGTCAACCAGTCGACCATCGCCCGCAAGCTCAAGCGCTACGGCATCGCCTGAGCACCCGGTCGGGCGTGGCGGCCCGCCGCCCGCCCGCTCCCGCCATGCACCGCTGCATCGGCCGCCGCCGCCGGGGCCGGATCTGCCCGTGGCGGCGCGATGGCATGGATCTCGCTCACGCTCCGGGGATGGCCTCCACCGTCCCGCTCAGGAACGACTTCCTCCTCAGGCAGCGGTGCTACGTCCGCGGCGCCTGGATCGACGCCGACGACGGCCGCACCATCCCGGTCCGCAACCCGGCCACGGGCGAGACCATCGGCAGCGTGCCGCGGATGGGTGCCGAGGAGGCGCGCCAGGCCGTCCGCGCCGCCGAGGCGGCGATGCCCGCCTGGCGGGCGCGCACCGGCAAGGAGCGTGCCGCCCTCTTGCGCCGCTGGTTCGAGCTGATCATGGCCAACCAGGAGGACCTGGCCACCCTGATGACCGCCGAGCAGGGCAAGCCCCTGGTGGAGTCGCGGGGCGAGATCGCCTACGCCGCCAGCTACATCGAGTGGTTCGGCGAGGAGGCCAAGCGGGTCTACGGCGACACCATCCCCCAGCACCAGGCCGACAAGCGCATCCTGGTGCTCAAGCAGCCGGTGGGGGTTGTGGCGGCCATCACCCCCTGGAACTTCCCCTCGGCGATGATCACCCGCAAGGCGGGGCCGGCGCTGGCGGCGGGCTGCACGGTGGTGGTGAAGCCGGCCAGCGCCACCCCCTTCTCGGCGTTGGCGCTGGCGGCGCTGGGGGAGGAGGCCGGGCTGCCGCCCGGCGTCTTCAACGTGATCACCGGCGACTCCGCCGCCATCGGCCGGGAGCTGACCTCCAACCCGGTGGTGCGCAAGGTCTCCTTCACCGGCTCCACCGAGGTGGGCAGGCAGCTCATGGCGCAGTGCGCACCGACGGTGAAGAAGGTCTCGCTGGAGCTGGGGGGGAACGCCCCCTTCATCGTATTCGACGACGCCGACCTGGAGGCGGCGGTCGAGGGTGCGGTGCAGAGCAAGTTCCGCAACAGCGGGCAGACCTGCATCTGCACCAACCGCATGCTGGTGCAGGAGGGGATCCACGACGCCTTCGTGAAGAAGCTGGCCGCCGCGGTGGCCCGGCTCCAGGTGGGCGATGGCCTCCACGCCGAGACGCAGCAGGGGCCGCTCATCGACGAGGCCGCGGTCCGCAAGGTGGAGGAGCACGTGGCCGACGCGGTCTCCAAGGGCGCCCGGGTGGTCACCGGCGGCGCCCGCCACGCCCTGGGCGGCACCTTCTTCCAGCCCACGGTGCTCACAGGGGTCACCCCGGAGATGAAGGTCTCTCGGGAGGAGACCTTCGGGCCGGTCGCCCCGGTCTACCGCTTCGCCACCGAGGAGGAGGCCATCCGCCTGGCCAACGCCACCGAGACCGGCCTGGCCTCCTACTTCTACACCCGCGACCTGGCCCGGGCCTGGCGGGTGGCGGAGCGGCTGGAGTACGGCATGGTCGGCCTCAACACCGGCCTCATCTCCACCGAGATCGCGCCGTTCGGCGGCGTCAAGGAGTCGGGGATCGGGCGCGAGGGCTCGAAGTACGGCATCGAGCCCTACCTGGAGCTCAAGTACGTGTGCATGGGCGGGATCGCCTGAGGAGAGGGACGCCATGATCGTGAAGAGCCTGATCGACGACGCGCTGGTGGCCGGCGACAGCGGCCACGTGGAGCGGGTGGTGGACCCGGCCACCGGGCAGGTCATCGCCGAGGTGCCCGAGGTCTCGGAGGCGCAGGTGCGGGCCGCCGTCCGGGCCGCCGACGCGGCCTTCGCCGGCTGGTCGCGCACCGTGCCGCGCGACCGGGCCGCGCTGCTCCTCAAGCTCGCCGACGCGGTGGAGCAGCGGGGTGCCGAGCTGGCCCGGCTGGAGTCCCGGAACGCCGGCAAGCCCTACCTGGCGGTGCTGAACGACGAGATCCCCGCCATCGTCGACACCTTCCGGTTCTTCGCCGGCGCGGCCCGCTGCATGACCGGCGCGGTGGCCGGCGAGTACGCGCCCGGCTACACCAGCATGATCCGCCGCGATCCGCTGGGGGTGGTGGCCTCCATCGCTCCCTGGAACTACCCGCTCATGATGGCCGCCTGGAAGATCGCCCCGGCCGTGGCCGCCGGCAACACCGTGGTCATCAAGCCGGCAACGCTGACGCCGCTCACCACCCTGGCGCTCGGCGAGCTGGTGGCCGGCATCTTCCCCCGCGGGGTGATCAACGTGCTGGCCGGGCGCGGCTCGACCGTGGGCACCCAGGTCCTGGCCCAGCCCGAGACGCGCATGGTCTCCATCACCGGCTCGGTGGCCAGCGGCCGGCAGATCCTGCAGGCGGCCCAGGCCCGCATCCTGCGGACCCACCTGGAGCTGGGCGGCAAGGCGCCGGTGGTGGTCTTCGACGACGCCGACCTGGAGCAGGTGGTGAGCGGCCTGCGCTCCTTCTCCTTCTACAACGCCGGCCAGGACTGCACCGCCGCCTGCCGCGTCTACGCGCAGGCGGGGATCCACGACCGGCTGGTGGCCGACCTGGCCGCGGCGGCGAAGTCGATCAAGGTGGGCACCCAGGACGAGCCGGGGGTGGAGATGGGGCCGTGCATCAGCGCCGGCCACCGCGAGACGGTGAAGGGCTTCGTGGACCGCGCCGCGGCCCTTCGGCACGTGGAGATCGCCGCCGGCGGCCGGGCGCGATCGGGCCCGGGCTTCTTCTACGAGCCCACGGTGGTGGCCGGGGCGCAGCAGAAGGACGAGATCGTGCAGGAGGAGGTGTTCGGCCCGGTGGTCTCGGTCACCCGCTTCCAGGACGTGGAGCAGGCGGTGGCATGGGCCAACGACTCGGTCTACGGGCTCGCCTCCTCGGTCTGGACCCGCGACGTGGCCAAGGCCATGGCCGTGGCCGGCCGCCTGCAGTACGGCGCCACCTGGGTGAACTCCCACTTCATGCTGGTCTCGGAGATGCCGCACGGAGGGGTGAAGCAGTCCGGCTACGGCAAGGACCTGTCCATGTACGCGCTGGAGGACTACACCGCCGTGCGCCACGTGATGGTGAAGCTGTAGAGCGGCCCGAAGGAGCCGCCAAGATGAGCGACAACGCGAGCCTGCGGGCGCGGCGCGAAGCGGCCACACCGCGCGGGGTGGGGATCGCCGCCCCGTTCTTCGTGCAGCGCGCCGAGAACAGCGAGCTGTGGGACGTCGAGGGCCGGCGCTACATCGACTTCGCCGGCGGCATCGCGACGCTCAACGTCGGCCACCGCCACCCGCGCGTCCTGGCCGCGCTCCGGGCGCAGCTCGAGGCCTTCACCCACGTCGCCTACCAGGTGGCCGCCTACGAGTCCTACGTGTCGCTGGCGGAGCGGCTGGTGCGGCTCACCCCCGGGAAGCACGCCAAGAAGGCCACCTTCTTCACCACCGGCGCCGAGGCGGTGGAGAACGCGGTCAAGATCGCCCGGTTCGCCACCGGCCGGCCGGGCGTGATCGCCTTCGCCGGCGGCTTCCACGGCCGGACGCTGCTCACCCTGGCCCTCACCGGCAAGGTGGCGCCGTACAAGGTCGGCTTCGGCCCCTTCCCCGGCGAGGTCTGGCACATCCCCTTCCCCGCGAAGCTGCACGGGGTGGGGGTCGAGGACTCCCTCGAGGCGCTGCACCGGCTGTTCAAGGCCGACATCGAGCCCCGGCGCGTGGCGGCCATCGTGGTCGAGCCGGTGCAGGGGGAGGGGGGCTTCCACCCGGCGCCGCCGGCCTTCCTGCGCGCGCTGCGGCGGGAGTGCGACGAGCACGGGATCCTCCTGGTGGCGGATGAGATCCAGACCGGCTTCGGCCGGACCGGACGCTGGTTCGCCATGGAGCACCACGACGTCCTGCCTGACCTCATGACCGTGGCCAAGTCGCTGGGGGCGGGGCTGCCCATCTCCGGTGTGGTGGGGCGGGCCGAGGTCATGGACGCTCCCGGCCCCGGCGGCCTGGGCGGAACCTACGGGGGGAACCCCCTGGCCACCGCCGCGGCCCACGCCGTGCTCGACGTCATCGAGGAGGAGCGGCTGGTGGAGCGCGCCGCGGCGCTGGGTGGCCAGCTGGTGGCGCGGCTGGAGGCGCTCCGCCCTCGCGCGCCGGGGATCGCCGAGGTGCGCGGCCTGGGCGCGATGGTGGCGGTGGAGTTCATGAAGCCCGGGGGCGGCCCCGATCCCGAGCTCGCCCGCCGGGTGCAGGCCCGGGCCCTGGAGGGCGGCCTGCTTCTCCTCACCTGCGGCCCCCACGTCAACGCGATCCGCTTCCTGTTCCCGCTCACCATCCCCCAGCCGGTCTTCGACGAGGCGATCGGCATCCTCGAGGACGCCATCACAGCCTGACGCCGGCCGGCCCGACCCGATGCGCACCTGCATGATCCCTGGCGTTTTGCCACCGCACGCGATCAGGTGATCGAGCGTGGCACATCGGATGCTATTCTCCTCCCCAGCCGTACATGCCAGCCGCGTCACTCAAGTCGTTTCCCTGGCCAGGCCCGCGGGCCGGCCAGGAGAGCGTGCAGCGAGGTGCCCGGTCGTGAGGCCGCGCGCCCGCGCCCGCCCCGGCTCGCACCGTGCCCGCCCGTCGTCGGCCGGCATCGCCGCGCCCGTCCCCCGTCCTTGAACATGGAGGCTCACGCATGAACTCGCGCTCGCTCGCTCGCCTCGCCGCCCTGGGCTGCCTGGCCGGCTCCCTGATCGCCGCCGCGCCCGCGCGGGCGGAGGAGGAGAAGATCCTCAACGTCTACAACTGGTCGGACTACATCTCCGACGACATGGTGGCCAACTTCGAGAAGGAGACCGGCATCAAGGTCCGGTACGACAACTTCGACTCCAACGAGACCTTGCACGCCAAGCTGGTGGCCGGCCACAGCAACTACGACATCGTGGTGCCGTCCTCCTACTTCGCCAAGATCCAGATCATGGGCGGCCTGCTCCTGCCGCTCGACCTCTCGCAGATCCCCAACTACAAGAACCTCGACCCCGACCTGCTGAGGCAGCTCGCGCTCATGGACCCGGGCAACAAGTACCTGGTCGACTGGGCCTGGGGCTACACCACCGTCGGCATCAACGTGGACAAGGTGAAGAAGGCGCTCGGCGACACTCCCATGCCGGACAACACCTGGGACCTGGTCTTCAAGCCCGAGTACATGGCCAAGCTCAAGAGCTGCGGGGTGAGCTTCCTCGACTCCGCCACCGACATCGTGCCGGCCGCCGCCCACTACCTGGGGAAGCCGGGCTTCAGCAAGAACCCGGCCGACTACGCCGGCGTCCCCGCCCTGCTCAAGGCCATCCGTCCCTACGTCACGGTGTTCAGCTCGTCCGGCTACATCAACGACATGGCCAACGGCGCGGTCTGCGTGGCGCTGGGCTGGTCGGGCGACATCAACATCGCCAAGTACCGGGCCATCGAGGGCAAGACCGGGCAGAACATCCAGTGCCTCATCCCCAAGACGGGCGGCCTGCTCTTCATGGACACCATGGCCATCCCCGCCGACGCCCCGCACCCGGGCAACGCCCACAAGTGGATCAACTACTACCTGCGGCCGGAGGTGACGGCCTCGATGACCAACACCGTCCGCTACGCCAACCCCAACAAGGAATCGCTCAAGTTCGTCAAGCCCGAGGTGGCCGCGGACAAGACCATCTTCGTCAGCCCCGAGGACATGAAGCGGATGGATCCGCCCGGCGAGCTCACCAACGACTCGCGGCGGGCCATCACCCGCATCTACACGACCTTCAAGACCGGTCTCTAGCCCCCGACCGCCCACCCGACCTGGAGACCCGATGACGCAGGTCCGCTCCGACAAGGCCTTCGTGGAGATCCGCGACGTGCTGAAGGACTTCGGCGGCGGCTCGCTCGCCGTGAACCACGTCAGCCTCGACATCTCCAAGGGGGAGATCTTCGCCCTCCTGGGATCCTCCGGTTGCGGCAAGACCACCCTGCTCCGCATGCTGGCCGGGCTGGAGACCCCCACCTCCGGCACGCTGGTCCTCGACGGCCAGGCGCTGGCCGGGCTCCCCCCCTACCTGCGCCCCATCAACATGATGTTCCAGTCCTACGCGCTCTTCCCGCACCTCACCGTCTGGGACAACGTGGCCTTCGGGCTGAAGCGGGAGGGCATGCCCAAGAAGGACATCGCCGCCCGCGTCGAGGCCATGCTCAAGCTGGTGCAGCTGCAGAGGTACGGCAAGCGCAAGCCGCACCAGCTCTCCGGCGGCCAGCAGCAGCGGGTGGCGCTGGCCCGCTGCCTGGCCAAGCGGCCCAAGCTCATGCTGCTCGACGAGCCGCTGGCCGCCCTGGACAAGAAGCTCCGCGAGGAGACGCAGATCGAGCTGGCCAAGATCATCCGCGAGGTCGGCGTCACCTGCGTCATGGTGACCCACGACCAGGAGGAGGCCATGACCATGGCCGACCGCATCGCGGTGATGAGCGAGGGGAAGATCCTCCAGGTCGGCACCCCGACCGAGGTCTACGAGACCCCGGCCACCCGCTTCGTGGCCGACTTCATCGGCAACGTCAACCTGATGGACGGCACGCTGGTGGTGGACGAGCGGGACTTCGTGGAGATCGACTGCGGGTACTGTCGCCACCGGGTGGGGCACGGCATCACCGGCAGCCTGGGCATGACCGTCTCGGTGGCGCTGCGGCCGGAGAAGATCCGGCTCAACCGGGCCAAGCCCGAGGGGGAGCTCAACCAGGTGCGGGGCAAGGTCCGCGACAAGGCCTACTTCGGCAGCTTCACCGTCTACGACCTGGAGCTCCCCGGCGGACAGCTCCTCAAGGTGAGCGAGAGCAACGCCGAGCGCTTCCGCACCGCCGGGCCGGCCGAGGGGCAGGAGACCTGGGCCACCTGGCCGGACACCGCCCAGGTGGTGCTGACGCAGTGACGCCATGATCCGGCCCCTGGTCACATCCCTCTTCGACCGGGTGCACGCGCATCCGCTCTTCCGCGCTCACTCGCGGAAGATGGTCATCAGCGTCCCCTTCATCTGGCTGCTGATCTTCATGCTGCTGCCGTTCTTCATCATCCTCAGGCTCAGCTTCTCGGAGATGCAGGACGTCCGGTTCACCCCGCTCTCGCAGTACAAGGACGGGGT
Organism: Anaeromyxobacter sp.; assembly: GCA_035541675.1. GTDB lineage: Bacteria > Myxococcota > Myxococcia > Myxococcales > Anaeromyxobacteraceae > Anaeromyxobacter. Next base: position 17,766 of record DATKMW010000018.1, read on the forward strand.
CCTCTCCCTGGCGCTCAACCTCAGCCACTACCTCTTCATCCTCAAGGACCAGCTCTACTTCCGCACCTACGTGAACAGCATCTGGTGCGCGGCCCTGACCACGTTCTGGTGCCTGTTCATCGGCTACCCCTTCGCCTACTTCATGGCGCGGGCCAAGGCCACCACCCAGCCGGCGCTGCTCATGGGGGTGATGCTCCCCTTCTGGACCTCCTACCTCCTGCGGGTCTACGCCTGGAAGGGGCTGCTCATGAACGGCGGCCTCCTCTCCAAGATCCTGATCGCCACCCACCTCGACTGGATCCTGCTGCAGCTCAAGCTCATCGCGGCGCCGGGCATGTTCATGAACACCGACTTCGCGATGCTCATCGGCATGGTCTACACCTACCTGCCGTTCATGATCCTGCCGCTCTACGCCACCCTCTCCAAGATGGACCTGCGGCTGCTCGAGGCCGCCGCGGACCT
>DATKMW010000019.1:0-15436 GCA_035541675.1 Anaeromyxobacter sp.
GATGCGCGTCAGCATGTCTGCAATGGGATCGGTGAAGCTCATCGCGCGGTCTCCCTTACCAGCTCGACTTGATGACGCCGGTGATCTCGCCCTGCAGCGCGCGCTTGCGGAAGCAGATGCGGCACATCTGGAACTTGCGCAGGAACGCCCGCGGACGTCCGCAGATCGGGCAGCGGTTGTACTGGCGCACCTTGAACTTCAGCTTGCGCTTCGCCTGCGCCATCTTCGAGAGCTTGGCCATGTCGGTTCTCCTCACTGCCGGAACGGCATGCCGAGGTGGCGCAGGAGCGCTCGGCCTTCCTCGTCGTTCCGGGCGGTGGTCACCACCGTGATGTTTAGCCCCTTGATCCGCTCGACCTTGTCGTAGTTGATCTCGGGGAAGATGATCTGCTCGCGCACGCCCAGGGTGTAGTTCCCCTTGCCGTCGAAGGCCTTGGGCGAGACGCCCTTGAAGTCGCGCACGCGCGGCAGGGCGATGCTGACCAGCCGGTCGAAGAACTCGTACATCCGGTCGCCGCGCAGCGTGACCATGGCGCCGATGGACTGCCCCTGTCGCAGCTTGAAGTTGGCGATGGACTTGCGGGCCCGGGTGACCACCGGCTTCTGGCCGGTGATGGCCGAGAGCTGCTCGACCGAGGCGTCGATGATCTTCCCGTTGTTGATGGCCTCGCCCAGCCCCATGTTCACCACGATCTTCTCCAGGCGGGGGGCCTGCATCGGGTTCTTGAACCCCAGCTCCTTCATGAGGCCGGAGCGGACTTCCTTCTCGTAGCGTTCCCTGAGACGCGCTGCCATTTCGCTCTCCTTGCCTTCGGCCGGCGCCTGCTGGCTTGCCGGGCGATGCGTTCTCGGACGGTGCCTACCGGGCGGCCTGGCGCTTCTCCAGCCGCGCCTTCTCCTTGGCGCCGCGCTCGCGGGCGATCTTCTCCCGGCGGACCGCCTTGTCCCCCGAGACCACCATCACGTTGGAGATGGCGATGGTCCCCTCGCGCTCGACGATGCCGCCCTCGGGGTTGGACTGGCTGCGCCCCTTCTTCACGTGGCGCTTGACCATCATGTGTCGCTCCACGCGGACGCGCCCCACCGCGCGCAGCACCGCCAGCACCTTGCCGGTCTTCCCCTTCTCCTTGCCGGCGATGATCTCGACGGTGTCACCCTTGCGGATGTCGGGCATGGCTCAGAGCACCTCCGGCGCCAGGCTGATGATCTTCATGAACTTGCGGGCCCGGAGCTCGCGCGCCACCGGCCCGAAGATGCGGGTCCCGATGGGCTCGAGCTCCTTGTCGATGAGCACGGCGCTGTTGCCGTCGAAGCGGATGTAGCTCCCGTCCGGCCGCTTGACCTCGCGACTGGTCCGCACGATGACGGCCCGGGCCACCTCGCCCTTCTTCACCTTGGCCTGGGGGATGGCCTCCTTGATGGACACCACGATCACGTCGCCGATCGAGGCGTACCGCCGCTTGGAGCCGCCCAGGACCTTGATGCACATCACCTTCTTGGCGCCGCTGTTGTCGGCGACGTCGAGCATGGTCTGCTGCTGGATCATGGCCTAGACCTCCGCCCCCTTCTCCAGGGTCTCGGCGACGCGCCAGCGCTTGTCCTTCGAGAGGGGCCGGGTCTCCACGATCCGGACCCGATCGCCGATCTTGCAGGCCTGCGCCTCGTCGTGTGCCTTGTACTTCTCGGCGCGGGTGACGATCTTGCCGTACTTGCGGTCGGCCACCCTACGCTCGACCCGGACCACCACCGTCTTGGCCATCTTGTTGGAGACCACCACGCCGACGCGCGACTTGCGTGTGCCGCGATCCATGTCGATCACTCCTTCCCCGTCGCCGCCGGCGCCTCGGCCAGCTCCTTCTGCCGGGCCACGGTCAGGCAGCGCGCGATGTCGCGCTTGGTCTTCAAGAGGTCGGCGGTCGAGTCGAGCACGCCGGTGTTGGCCTTGTTCCTGAGGTCGAAGAGGGTCTGGCGCAGCTCCGCCGCCCGGGCGTAGAGCTCGGTGGGGGAGAGGGCGCGCAGCTCCTGCAGGGTCGCCATGGTCAGCCTCCGCTAGAGGGTCGAGCCGCGCTTCACCAGCTTGGTGGCCACGGGCAGCTTGTGGGCGGCGAGGTGGAACGCCTTCTGCGCCGAGGCGTCGTCCACCCCGGCCAGCTCGTAGAGCATGCGGCCGGGCTTCACCACCGCCACGTAGTACTCGACGTTGCCCTTGCCGGTGCCCATGCGCGTCTCGGCCGGCTTCTTGGTGATGGGCTTGTCCGGGAAGACGCGGATCCACAGCTTCCCGCCGCGCTTCACGTAGCGGGTGATGGCGATGCGGGCCGCCTCGATCTGCCGCGAGGTGAGCCAGCCGCACTCGGTGGCCTGCAGGCCGAACTCGCCCTGGTTCAGGTCCGAGCCGCGGTAGGCCTTGCCGCGCATGCGGCCCTTCATCATCTTCCGGTACTTGGTTCGCGCCGGCTGAAGCATGTCCTTCTCCTGATGCGCCCGGGCCGGGCGCTAGACGCGGGTACCGCCGGCGGCCCTGGGGCCCTGTGCGCCGGCGGACTGCGGCAGGACCTCGCCGCGCATGATCCAGACCTTGCAGCCGATCTTGCCGTAGGTGGTCTTGGCCTCGGCGAAGCCGTAGTCGATGTCGGCGCGCAGCGTGTGCAGCGGCACCCGGCCCTCGCGGTACCACTCGTACCGGGCCATCTCGGCGCCGCCCAGCCGGCCGGAGCAGGCCACCCGGATCCCCTTGGCGCCGAACTTCTGCGCCGTCTGCACCGCCTTCTTCATGGCGCGCCGGAAGGCGATGCGGCGCTCGAGCTGGGTGGCGATGTTCTCGGCCACCAGCTGGGCGTCGGTCTCGGCCTTCCGGACCTCGACCACGTTCAGGTAGACCTCGTTCTCGGTGAGGGCCTGGAGGTCCTTCTTGATGGTCTCGATCCCCGCCCCGCGCTTGCCGATGACGATGCCCGGGCGCGCGGTGTGGACGTTGATCTTGACCTTGTTGGCGGCCCGCTCGATCTCGATCCGGGAGATGCCGGCCTGACCCAGCTTCTCCTTCACGAACTCACGGAGGCGGATGTCCTCGTGGAGCCACTTGGCGTAGTTCTTCTCCTCGTACCACTTCGAGTCCCAGGAGCGGATCACCCCCAGGCGGAACCCGACCGGATGAACTTTCTGTCCCACGTTGGTCTCCTTGGCTAGCCGCTGGCGGCGGTGCCGAGCTCCACGTACACGTGGCTGGTCTTCTTCTCGACCCGGAAGGCGCGCCCCTGGGCGCGCGGCATGAAGCGGCGCATCTTGGGGCCCTGGTCGACGTTGAGGGTCTTCACGAACAGCGCGTCCACGTCCACCCGGCCGCCCTTCTGCTCGGCATTGGCCACCGCCGAGCGCAGGAGCTTGGCCAGCGGCTTGGCGGCGGCCGCCGAGGTGTACTTGAGGACGGCGAGGGCGTCGCCCACCGGCAGGCCGCGCACGTTCGCGGCCACCAGCCGGACCTTGCGCGGCGCCACCCGCAGGTAGCTGAGCGAGGCGTGGGGCCCGGGAGGCGGGGGGGCCGGGCGATTGTGGCGCGCCCGGGTCGGGGGCGGCGCCCGGCGCTCGGTCTTCTTGGCGGTGCTCTGGGTCTCGGCCATGGTCGCTCCTCGCTACTTCTTGGGGGCCGGCGCCGGGGCCGGCGCCGCGCCCGCCGTCGCCACCTTCTTCTCGGCGGAGTGGCCGTGGAAGGTGCGCGTGGGCGCGAACTCGCCCAGCTTGTGGCCGACCATGTTCTCGGTCACGAACACCGGCACGAACTTCCGCCCGTTGTGGACGGCGAAGGTGTGGCCGACGAAGTCGGGCAGCACCGTGCTGCGCCGGGACCAGGTCTTGATGACCGACTTCTTGTTGCCCTTGTTCGCGTCCTCGACCTTCTTGGTGAGGTGCTTGTCGGCGAACGGGCCCTTCTTGATGGAACGCGCCATGGCTTTCGCTCTCCGGGCTACTGCGGCGTGTTGCGCACGCCGGGCCGGCGCCGCGAGACGATGAGCTTGTCGGTGCGGCGGTTGTTGCGGGTCTTGAGCCCCTTGGTCTTCTGCCCCCAGGGCGAGACCGGGTGCGGGTTGCCCTGCCCCGACTTGCCCTCGCCGCCCCCGTGCGGGTGATCGACCGGGTTCATGGCCAGGCCGCGCACGGTGGGGCGGATCCCCAGCCAGCGGCTCTTGCCCGCCTTTCCCACCCGGATCGAGGAGCTCTCCACGTTCCCCAGCTGCCCCACCGTGGCACGGCAGTCCTGGAGGACCATCCGGACCTCGCCGGAGGGCAGGCGGATCTGGGCGTAGGCCCCCTCCTTGGCCATGAGCTGGCCGAAGGAGCCGGCGGTGCGGATCATCTTGGCGCCGGAGCCGGGCTGGGTCTCGACCCCGTGCACCACCGTGCCCAGGGGGATGGCCTTCACCGGGAGGGTGTTGCCGGGCCGGATGTCGACGCTCTCGCCCGAGAGCAGGGTATCGCCCACGTTCACGCCCACCGGGGCCAGGATGTAGCGCTTCTCGCCGTCGGCGTAGTGCAGCAGGGCCAGGCGAGCGGTGCGGTTGGGGTCGTACTCCACCGCCGCCACCTTGGCCGGCACGCCGTCCTTGTCGCGCCGCCAGTCGATGAGCCGGTAGCGCCGCTTGTGGCCGCCGCCGATGTGCCGGGTGGTGATGTGGCCGTGGGCGTTGCGCCCGCCGGTCTTCTTCACGGGCCGGGTGAGCTTCTTCTCCGGCTTGATCTTGGTGACGTCGGCGAAGTCCGACACCGTCATGTGACGGCGGGCCGCGCTGGTGGGCTTGTACTCCTTGAGGGCCATGGTCGATCTCCGTCCCGGCTACTGCCCCTCAAAGAGGGCGATGGTCTCGCCCTCCTTGAGCGTCACGAAGGCCTTCTTCCAGTTGGGCCGCTGGCCCACGTGCCGCCCCACCCGCTTCACCTTGCCGCGGGCGATGGCGGTTCGGACCGCCAGAACGTGCACGTTGAAGATCTTCTCCACCGCCTGCTTCACCTGCACCTTGGTGGCCTGGCGGTGGACCTCGAAGGAGTACTGGTGCGCCGCCTCCCGGTTTCGCTCCGCCTTCTCGGTGATGAGCGGGCGCCGGACCACGTCCTGGACCGAGAGGATCATGACAGGCTCTCCTCCAGCTTCTTGGCCGTGCCGGCGGTGAGGACCAGGGAGTCGTGCTTCAGGATGTCGTAGACGTTGAGCCCCTCGACGGCCAGGAAGTCCGCGCCGCGCAGGTTGCGCACGCTGCGGGCCAGCGACTGGTTGGCCGCGTCGTCCACCACCAGGGCCCGATCGGCCCCCAGCTTCTGCAGCACCTTCAGGGCGGCCGCGGTCTTGGGAGCGGCCGGCTTCCACTCCTGCACGATGAGCAGCTTGCCGCCCTGGCCGCGCAGCGACAGCGCCGCGCGGAGCGCCGCCTTCCGCACCCTGCGGGGCACGTCGTAGGAGTAGTCGCGCGGCTTGGGCCCCATGGCCTTGCCGCCGCCCACCCACTGCGAGGCTCGGGTGGAGCCCTGCCGGGCGCGTCCGGTGTGCTTCTGCCGCCACGGCTTCTTGCCGCCGCCGGAGACGAGGGAGCGGTTCTTCACCGCGTGGGTGCCCGAGCGGTCGGAGGCCAGCTTGGCCTTCACCACCTCGTAGAAGAGGTGCTCGTTCACCTCGCCGGCGAAGACGGCGTCGGCGAGGTCGAGCTCGCCCACCTTCTTCCTGTCGAGGTCGTAGACGTCGAACTTGGCCATGGTGTCCTCGGCTACTTGATCTCCACGTCCACGCCGGCCGAGAGGTCGAGCTTCATCAGCGCGTCGAGCGTCTGCGGGGTCGGCTCGAGGATGTCGAGCAGCCGCTTGTGCGTGCGGATCTCGAACTGCTCGCGCGACTTCTTGTCGACGTGCGGGCTGCGCAGGACGGTGAACTTGTTGATCCGGGTGGGCAGCGGAATGGGGCCGGCCACCTTGGCACCGGTCCGCTTCGCCGTCTCCACAATCTCCCCGGCCGACTGGTCGAGGAGCTTGTAGTCGTAGGCCTTGAGCCGGATGCGAATCTTCTGAGTCGCCATCGGGAAGCCTTCTCTCCGTCACTCGGCGCAGCGCGGAATCTCCCCCTCCCTAAGGGGGGAAAGGGAGACCCCGCCGTTCGCCGCGGTCGAAACCCTTACTCGATCACCTCGGTCACGACTCCGGCGCCCACGGTGCGACCGCCCTCGCGGATGGCGAACCGGAGCTCCTTCTCCATGGCGATGGGGGTGATGAGGGTCACCTCCATGGTGATGTTGTCCCCGGGCATGACCATCTCCACGCCCTGCGGCAGCATGAGCGAGCCGGTCACGTCGGTGGTGCGGAAGTAGAACTGGGGCCGGTACCCGTTGAAGAACGGGGTGTGGCGGCCGCCCTCGTCCTTGGTGAGGACGTAGACCTCGGCCTTGAACTTGGTGTGCGGCGTGATCGAGCCGGGCTTGGCCAGAACCTGACCCCGCTCCACCTCCTCGCGCTTCATGCCCCGGAGCAGGCAGCCGACGTTGTCGCCAGCATGTCCCTCGTCGAGCAGCTTGCGGAACATCTCCACGCCGGTCACCACCGTGTCGCGGGTGGGGGTGAGGCCGACGATCTCCACCTTCTCACCGACCTTGATCTTGCCGCGCTCGATGCGGCCGGTGGCCACGGTGCCGCGGCCCTCGATCGAGAACACGTCCTCGACCGGCATGAGGAAGTCCTTGTCCAGCAGGCGGACCGGCTCGGGGATGGCGGTGTCGAGGGCCTCGAGCAGCTTCTCGATGGACTCGGTCCCCTCCTTGCCCTTGCTCTGCATGGCCGGCAGGGCGCTGCCGCGGATGACCGGGACCTTGTCGCCGGGGAAGTTGTACTTGGTGAGCAGCTCGCGAACCTCGAGCTCCACCAGGTCGAGCAGCTCCGGGTCGTCGACCAGGTCGCACTTGTTGAGGTAGACCACCAGCGCCGGCACGTTCACCTGGCGGGCCAGCAGCACGTGCTCGCGGGTCTGCGGCATGGGGCCGTCCGCGGCCGAGACCACCAGGATGGCGCCGTCCATCTGGGCCGCGCCGGTGATCATGTTCTTGATGTAGTCGGCGTGGCCGGGGCAGTCGACGTGGGCGTAGTGCCGGCTCTTGCTCTCGTACTCGACGTGCGAGCTGGCGATGGTCACGATCTTCGAGTCGTCGCGGACCGTGCCGCCCTTGGCGATGTCGGCGTACTCCCTGGGCTTGGCCAGCCCCTTGGCCGCCTGCGTGAAGGTGATGGCGGCGGTGAGCGTGGTCTTCCCGTGGTCAACGTGACCGATGGTGCCAACGTTCACGTGCGGCTTGGTTCGCTCGAACTTCTCCTTGGCCATGGACTTCTCCTTCCTTGCGGACGTGTACGGCGGCTGCTCACTTGGTGTTGGGGGAATCCTTCGCCTTGCTGACGATGGTCTCGGCGATGCTGCTCGGAACCTGGGAGTAGTGCGCGAACTGCATGGTGTAGGTGGCGCGGCCTTGCGTCTTGGAGCGCAGGTCGGTGGCGTAGCCGAACATCTCGGCCAGGGGGACGAGCGCCTCGATGACCTGGGCACCGGAGCGGGCATTCATCGCCTGGATCTTCCCGCGCCGCGAGTTCAGGTCGCCGATGACGTCGCCCATGTACTCCTCGGGCGTCACCACCTCCACGTCCATCATCGGCTCGAGCAGGACCGGCTTCGCCCTGGCCGCGCCCTCCTTGAAGCCGATCGAGCCGGCGATCTTGAAGGCCATCTCCGAGGAGTCGACGTCGTGGTAGCTGCCGTCGAAGACCTCTACCTTCACGTCCACCATCGGGTAGCCGGCCAGGACGCCGCCGGCCATCGCCTCCTCGATGCCCTTCTGGATGGGGGCGATGAACTCCCTGGGGATGACGCCGCCCACGATGGCGTTCTCGAACTCGAAGCCCTTGCCCGGCTGCTGGGGGTGCAGCCGGAGCCAGCAGTGGCCGTACTGGCCCTTGCCGCCGGTCTGGCGGATGTAGCGCCCCTCGGCCTCCACCGACCTGGTGATGGTCTCGCGGTAGGCCACCTGCGGCTTGCCGACGTTGGCCTCGACCTTGAACTCGCGGAACATGCGGTCCACCAGGATCTCCAGGTGGAGCTCGCCCATGCCGGCGATGATGGTCTGGCCGGTCTCCTCGTCGGTGTGGACCCGGAAGGACGGGTCCTCCATCTGCAGGCGCTGCAGGGCCATGCCCATCTTGTCGGAGTCGGCCTTGGTCTTGGGCTCGATGGCCACGTGGATGACCGGCTCCGGGAACTCCATCCTCTCCAGGATGACCGGCTTGTCCTCGTCGCAGAGCGTGTCGCCCGTCGTGGTCTGGCGGAGGCCGACCACGCCGGCGATGTCGCCGGCCAGGACCTCCTTGATCTCCTCGCGCTTGTTGGCGTGGAGCTGCACCAGGCGGCCCACCCGCTCTCGCTTCCCCTTGGTGGCGTTGTAGACGTAGGAGCCGGCCTCGAGCTGGCCCGAGTAGACCCGGAAGAAGGTGAGGTTGCCCACGAACGGATCGTTCATGAGCTTGAAGGCCAGCGCCGAGAAGGGCTCGTCGTCGGCGGTCCGACGCCGGACCTCCTCGCCCTTGGCGTTCACGCCGACCACGGGCGGCTTGTCCAGCGGGCTGGGCAGGTAGTCGACCACCGCGTCCAGGATCTGCTGCACGCCCTTGTTCTTGAAGGCGGTGCCGCACACCACCGGGAAGAAGTGCATCCCCAGGGTGCCCTTGCGGATCCCCTGGATCAGCTCCCTGGTGGTGAGGGGCTTGCCGTCCAGGTACTTGTGCATGAGCTCGTCGTCGAACTCGGCGACGGTCTCCTCCAGCTTGGCCCGGTACTCCTGGGCCTGCTCCCGGAGATCCTCGGGGACCTCGATCTCCTGGTACTTCGCCCCCATGGTCTCGTCGTCGAAGGTGATGCCCTTCATCTTGACGAGGTCCACCATGCCGCGGAACCTGTCCTCGGCGCCGATGGGGATCTGCAGCGGCAGCGGGCGGGCCCCCAGCTTCTCGCGGATGCTGTCCACCGACATGAAGAAGTCGGCGCCCACCCGGTCCATCTTGTTGATGAAGCAGATGCGCGGGACCTTGTACTTGTCCGCCTGCCGCCAGACCGTCTCCGACTGCGGCTCGACGCCGTTCACCCCGTCGAAGGCGGCCACCGCGCCGTCGAGGACGCGCAGGCTGCGCTCCACCTCGATGGTGAAGTCCACGTGGCCAGGGGTGTCGATGATGTTCAGCCGGTGATCGCGCCAGAAGCAGGTGGTGGCGGCGGAGGTGATGGTGATGCCGCGCTCTCGCTCCTGCTCCATCCAGTCCATGACGGTGGTGCCCTCATGGACCTCGCCGATCTTGTGGGTGACGCCGGTGTAGAAGAGGATGCGCTCGGTCGTGGTCGTCTTTCCGGCATCGATGTGGGCCATGATGCCGAAATTCCGATAGCGCTCGAGTGGGTTGTTGCGAGGCATCTCTTCCTTCCAGTTGCTCCGTGCGTGCGCCACCTGCGGGCCGCCCCGGGGCGGCGTCGCGACCAGCGTCCGAGCTGTCAAAGAGCGGGGGGCCCGACCTTCCTGCGGCCCTGGCCGGCAGCGCCGGCCCTCGTTCTCGCTCCGAACCTCTCCTCTCGCCGCCTCTGCTACCAGCGGTAGTGCGCGAAGGCCCGGTTGGCCTCCGCCATCTTGTGGGTGTCCTCCCGCTTCTTCACCGCGTTGCCGCGGTTGTTGGCGGCGTCGATGATCTCGCCCGCCAGCTTCTCCTGCAGCGTCTTCTCGCCCCGCCCCTTCGAGTAGTCGATGAGCCAGCGCATGGCCAGCGCGGTCCGGCGGTCCTGGCGGACCTCCACCGGTACCTGGTAGGTGGCGCCGCCGACCCGGCGGCTCTTCACCTCGACCATGGGCTTCACGTTGTCGAGCGCCTTCTTGAAGATCTTGAGCGGATCGTCCTTGAGCTTCTGCTCCACCTGGTCGAAGGCGCCGTAGATGATGCGCTCGCCGGTCGACTTCTTGCCCTTGCGCATCAGGTTGTTGACGAACTTCGCCACCACCCGGTCCTGGAACTTGGGATCGGGGAGGATCTTCCGCTTCTCGACTTCGCGACGACGAGGCATCGAACCGTGTCCTTGGCTTTCGGGGCTAGCTCGGGCGCTTGGCGCCGTACTTGGAGCGTCCCTGCTTGCGGCCCTGGACGCCCACGGCGTCGAGGGTCCCGCGGATGATGTGGTAGCGGACGCCGGGGAGGTCCTTGACGCGGCCCCCGCGGATGAGCACCACCGAGTGCTCCTGGAGGTTGTGGCCCACGCCGGGGATGTAGCTCGTCACCTCGAAGCCGTTGGTGAGGCGGACGCGGGCGACCTTGCGCAGAGCCGAGTTCGGCTTCTTGGGCGTGGTGGTGTACACGCGCGTGCAGACGCCGCGCTTCTGCGGCGACTCGCGCAGAGCCGGAGCCTTCTTCTTCACCTCGAGCTTCTCGCGCCCCTGGCGCACAAGCTGGCTGATGGTCGGCATCGTGTGCGAGCTCTTCTTTTTCCCCAGCAAAAACGCCCCATCGGTGCGGCACGGGGGCGTTCGTGAACATCCCGTCGTAAGGGCGGCGAATTATACGGACCGACCCTCCCGTGTCAAGCCGTTCCTGATCTCGCCGCCTTGGACCAGCGGCGCCCCGCCTCGGACCCGGGCGGCCCGTCCTTGTACACCACCGGCCCGAGGAAGGCGAGCCGCCGGCCGCCTCACGCGGGGGCGGAGGCCCGCACCGCGCGGAGCAGCGCCCGCATGGCCGAGGGCAGGCCCGCCTCCTCGGCCCGGTCCATGGCCACCCAGGACAGCCCCGCCCCTTCCCCGCCCGGCCGCGGCGGCGCTCGGAGGAGTGTGCAGGAGAGCGCGTGCAGCTCGAGGTCGCGATGGGTGAGCGTTCGCCGCGCCGAGCCCAGCGCCCGGGCGGTCCGGACCGCGAGGCCTCTCGCCCGGAGCGCGCGCCGCAGCGCGGCGGCCGGCTCCTCCCCCGGGTGCACCTCGGCGCTGGGGAGCCCGAGGAGGCCGGCGAAGAGCGCGCCCTCCGGCTGGCGGGCGAGGAGCAGCTCCCCCCGCCGCCGGATCAGGGCGCAGGCCAGGACCATCGGCCGCCGGGCCGGCCGCCGACCAGGCCGGGGCAGCCGCCTCTCCACCCCGCCCCGGCGCGCCTCGCACAGCGTGGCCAGCGGGCAGCGGCGGCACTCCGGGGTTCGGCGGCACACGGTCGCGCCCAGCTCCATGAGCGCCTGGGTCCACTCTCCCGGCGCGCCGGGAGAAGGCCGCCCCGCCGTCCCCTCCCCGGCCAGCTGCCGGGCGAGCGCCCAGGCCCGCCGCCGGAACGGCCCCCGCGCCGGATCGCCTGCCAGTCGAAAGAGCCGGGCCAGCACCCGGGCCGCGTTCCCGTCCACCGCCGCGGCCGGGATCCCGAAGGCGATCGAGGCCACCGCCCCCGCGGTGTAGGGGCCCGTCCCCGGGAGCGCCCGCAGCGCCTCGAGCGAGGCCGGCAGCCCACCGTGCTCGCGCAGCGCGGCCCGTGCGGCCCGCAGCAGGTTCCGGCACCGGGCGTAGTAGCCGAGCCCGCTCCAGGCGGCGAGGACCTCGCCGTCCGGCGCCGCGGCCAGGGCGCGCAGGGTCGGCCACTTCGCCAGGAAGCGGCGGTAGTAGGGCAAGACCGCCTCGACCCGGGTCTGCTGGAGCATCACCTCGGAAAGCCAGACACGGTAGGGATCGGCCGCGCCGGGAGGGAAGCGCCAGGGGAGCGCGCGGTGGCCGGCGCCCCACCAGGCGAGCAGGCGCCGGCGCAGCGCGGTGGCGCGGGCCGCGGGGACGAGCGAGCCCGGGCCCCCCGGGCCCGGCGGCGCGGATGCGGGCTCGGGCTCGCTCAAGGCGGCAGCGGACTAGCCGATGCGGCTCTCGGCCGCCTCCCAGCTCACGTTCTTGAAGAAGGCGTCGACGTACTTGGCCCGCTCGGTGGCCAGGTAGTCGCGCATGAAGGCGTGCTCCCATCCGTCCAGGACCAGGATCGGCTTGAAGCCCACCGGGGCGTTGTCCTGGTGGAGCGAGAGGAAGTGGTTGGAGAGCCAGCCGGTGGTCGGATCCTGGAAGAGGACGGCCCAGCCCACGCCAGGCATGGTGGCGATGGCCCGGAAGTCGGCCAGCCAGGTCTCGTACTTGCCGAAGGAGGCCTCGATGGCCTTCTTGAGCTTCCCGCCCGCGGGCGGCTCGACCTGGGCGCCGGCGGTGAGGTTGGCGAAGTAGTACTCGTGGTTGGACATGCCCGAGTACTCGAAGCCGAGCCGGCGGGTCAGCTCGGCGTAGACCGGGTCGGCGCCGGAGGCCTTGCCCTCGCTGGCCATGGCGAAGAGCTTCTCGGTGAGCGCGTTGGTGCGCTTCACGTAGCCCTCGTACAGCTTGAGGTGCTCCTCGACCTGCTTGTCGGAGATCCCGCTCAGCCCTCGCACCTTGGAGAAGTCGCGCGGGGCGTACTTCTTGGCGTCAGCCATCTCTTTCCCTCCGTGGGGCCGCGCTGGCCCGGGAACTGTGTGGACGGACGGTGAGTTAGGGCCGCGCCCCGGACGTGTCAAGCCGCACCTGGGGCTAGGGCGTTGGCGGGTCCGGAGGCGGGGGGCCGGCCGAAGCCGATGGTATGGTCCCGCCATGGCCAGGAAGGCCTCACCCCTGCGGCGCTCGTTGCGGCGCGCCGCGCTCTGGGCCGGTGGCGCCCTCGCCCTCTCCGCCCTGGCGCTCGTGGCCCTGTGGGCCGCCCTGCCCGACCCCTCCCCCCTGGCCCGCGCCGCCCCCGCCACCACCGCCCTCATCGAGCAGCGCCGGGCCGAGGCTCGCGCCCACCGCCGCGTCCTGCACCCGCTGCGGACCTGGGTGCCGCTGGAGCGCATCCCCCGGCAGGTGGTGGCCGCGGTGCTGGCCTCCGAGGACGACCGCTTCTTCGAGCACGAGGGCATCGACTGGACCGCCATCCGGGACGCGGCCGAGCACGACCTCGCTCGCGGCCGCTTCGCCCGCGGCGCCTCGACCATCACCCAGCAGCTGGCCAAGAACCTGTGGCTGGGGACCGAGCGAAGCCTGTGGCGCAAGGCCAAGGAGGCGATCCTGGCCTACAAGCTCGAGCGGGCCCTCTCCAAACGGCGGATCCTGGCCCTCTACCTCAACGTGGTGGAGCTCGACGACGGCGTCTTCGGCGTCGAGGCTGGGGCGCGGGATCGCTTCGGGGTCGACGCCGCCGACCTCAGCGCCGCCCAGGGCGTGGTCCTCGCCGCCATGCTGCCGGCCCCGCGGCGGGTGGACCTCCGCCGGCCGTCCACCTGGCTCCAGCGGCGCGCACGACGGCTCCTCGACCGCCTGGTCCAGTCCGGGCGGCTCGACCCCGAGGAGCACCAGCACGCCGCCGCCGAACTGGACCGGATCCTGGCCGGCCCGAGGCCCGACCAGGACGAGGAGGAGCCGCCCGACGACGGGGGCGGCGAGGGCTGAGGAGGCTACCCCTTCTGCTTGCGGAAGAACTCCATGGTTCGCGCCAGCCCGTCCTCGATGCCCACCTCCGGCCTCCAGCCGATGGCGGCCAGCGCCGCCCGCGGATCCACGCAGGAGCGGCGCTGCTCGCCCAGGCGCGCCGGGCCGTGCTCGGCTGGCCTGCTCACGCCCGCCGCCTTGGCCAGGTGGGCGTAGATGGCGCTCACGTCGGTCTCGACCCCCGTGCCCACGTTGAGCGGGCCGTCGAAGCGCTTCTCGGCGGCGAGCAGGTTGGCGGCTGCGACGTCGCCCACGAACACGTAGTCGCGGGTCTGCCCGCCGTCGCCGTAGATGGTGCAGGGCTTCCCCTCCAGCAGGCGGCCGCAGAAGATGGCCACCACCCCCGCCTCGCCGTGCGGATCCTGCCGGGGGCCGTAGACGTTGGCGTAGCGGAGCGCGGTGAAGGTGATCCGGTAGTTGGCCCGGTAGACGCCCAGGTAGATCTCGCTGGCCGCCTTGGCCGCGCCGTAGCAGGAGACCGGCCGCTGGGGATGGCCCTCCGGGGTGGGGACGACCTCGGTGTCGCCGTAGGTGGCGCCTCCGGAGGAGGCAAAGACCACGTGCTCGACCGACCCGGCGGCGACCGCCGCCTGCATCATGTTGAGCAGCCCGCCCAGGTTGACGTCGGCGTCGTGGCGCGGATCGCTCATCGAGCGCCGCACGTCGATCTGCGCCGCCTGGTGGCAGATCACCTGGGGCCGCTCGCGGGCGATGGCCTCGACGGCCGCCTCGCCCCGGAGGTCCACCGGATAGAAGCGGGCGCCGGCGGGCACGTTGGGCCGCTTGCCGCTGGACAGGTCGTCCAGGACCGCCACGTCCCAGCCCGCTGCCAGGAACCGGTCCGCCGCGGTGGAGCCGATGAAGCCGGCCCCGCCGGTGATCAGCACGCGCTTTGCCATGGCTCTCCCTGTCGCCTATCTCTTCTTGGCGGGCACGTCGTCCAGGGTGAGCTGCCCGGGGAGTGCGCCGCGATACTGATCGAGCACCATGTCGATGCCCTGCCGGATGTACTCCGCCACCGGGACCCTGGTGCGGTCGTGCAGGAGCTTGAGCCGCTCGTTCTGCTCCGGCGTGATGTAGACGGTGGTGGAGATCTTCTTGCGGGCCAAGCTCGGACCTCGCCCCGGGGGCCGTGCTGGAAGCTATGTGACTGCTGATGTAGTGTCAAACAATGCCAGTCCTTCCGGGGGGCGCCGCCCCTCCCTGGCGCGGCCGCGGCCGGGGCCTCACACGCCAGAAGATGCCGCCCCGACCCTCCCGCCCCGAGTTACAGTCCGGTCCCCAACGCCCCGAGGTCGCTCGATGCGCCGAGTGCTGATCCTCACCGCCGGTCTCCTCGCCACCGCCTGCGCCCACGCCGCTCGCACGCCGGCTCCGCCGCCCGCCGCGCCGCCGGAGTCCGCCGCCGCCGTCTCCTCCATCCCCGAGTTCGCCCCCCGACCCGGTGAGAAGGTGACCGCCTTCGACGTCTCGGGCCGCGGCAAGCCCGACCTGTGGAGGTACTCGATCCTGGTCCAGGAGGGGCAGGAGCGCGTGATCCGCAAGGAGCGCGACCTGAACGGCGACGGGAAGGTGGACCTGTGGGAGGCCTACGACGACCAGGGGAACCTGGTGAAGCAGGCCTACGACCTCGACTTCGACGGCAAGCCCGACCTGGTCATCACCTACGAGAAGGGGCAGCTGGTGAGGAAGGAGTACGCGCCCGGCTTCGACGGCATGGCGCGGACCATCGCCTTCTACGAGAACGGCAAGCTGGTGCGCAAGGAGCGGGACACCCGGGGCACCGGCAAGATCGACACCTGGGAGTACTACGAGAACGGGGAGCTGGATCGGGTGGGTGTCGACCTCGACGGCGACGGCCAGGTGGACCGCTGGGAGAAGCGCAAGGGCGC